>JAUZSH010000024.1 GCA_030949605.1 Ghiorsea sp. | reverse complement strand
CTGAGTTATATTTACGACAAGATCCACCAAGTCAGGCTGAATACCATGCCATGAAAGTGCATAGCTTGAACACTTGCAACACGTTGAAAAGTTATGGGTCTCATCATAAAACTATGCCATCCTGTTTGGTTGGCACAGCAGGTTCAGTGACAACATTGGCAGCCATCGCCTTGGGTATGCAGCTCTATGATGCCAGTCAAATTAATAATTACCGCATGGACAAGGCAATCTTTTTTGCATTGAAGGATAAACTGTTGCACATGAGCCAAGCGCAAAGGTTAGCTATTCCTGCGCTGGAGAAAGGGCGAGAAGATGTGATTCATCGCGGGATTAGCCATTGTTGATAGCTTTATTTGAATATTGGGGAATTTGAAAGAATTACCGTTGTTGATGGGACTCTGGAAGGCTTGTTGCTCAATCAAAAATTTTAGTCAGTCATTTCTGATTGCGCAGGCAAATGCTTTGTGTAAAAAGATTAGCAATCATGCAAATATATTGGATAATGACCTTTTTTTGTTAAAAACAAAAGGTAAATAAGGAGAAAAATGTGAGTGAAGCAATTAAGAAGGTCTTTGACCTTATCAATGAAAATGACTGTGAATTTGTTGGACGTTCGTTTTACAGACACTAAAGGCAAATGGCAGCATGTAACATTTCCAATCCATGAATTAAGCGACGACAGTTTTGAAGATGGTTTTGCTTTTGATGGCTCTTCAATCGAAGGCTGGTGTGAAATTAATAACTCTGATATGGCATTGATTCCAGACCCAGAAAGTGCTCGTGTCGACCCATTTTTTGAAGCATCAACATTGGTATTGGTATCTCAAGTGGTTGACCCCATCAGTGGTCAAGACTACAACCGTTGCCCACGTCAAGTGGCTCAGCGCGCGCTTAAATACATCAAGTCCGCAGGTATTGCAGACACCGTTTATTTCGGTCCAGAATTGGAATTTTTCGTTTTTGACGGTATGCGTTACAGCAACGAAATGGGTTCTTGTGGTTATACCATTGATTCTGAGGAAGCAGCTTGGAGCTCTAATACAAATTATGAAGGTGGTAACACTGGTCACCGCCCTAAAGTGAAAGGTGGTTATTTTCCAGTTCCGCCAGTCGATACACTTCACGAAATGCGCAATGATATGTCATTGGTGATGGCTGATGTTGGCATCCATGTGGAATGTCATCACCATGAAGTTGCCACTGCGGGTCAATGTGAATTGGCGATGCGTTTTGGCGAATTGGTTGAGCAAGCTGATAAATCACAATGGTACAAATATATTGTGCATAATGTTGCTGATGCACATGGTAAAACAGCTACTTTTATGCCTAAACCTATCTACAATGATAATGGCACAGCGATGCATGTTCACCAATCTATCTGGAAAGATGGTGTAAACCTTTTCGCAGGCGATAAATACGCAAATCTTTCACAAGAAGCATTGTGGTATATCGGCGGTATCATTAAACATGCTCGCGCCTTAAATGCGTTCACCAATGCATCAACCAACTCATACAAACGTTTGGTTCCAGGTTTTGAAGCGCCAGTGATGCTTGCCTATTCAAACCGTAACCGTTCTGCATCTATCCGTATTCCAGTGGTCAACTCTGACCCAGCGCGTCGGATTGAAGTGCGTTTCCCTGATTGTTCTGCAAACCCATACTTGGCATTCACTGCCATGTTGATGGCAGGTCTTGATGGTATTGCCAACAAGATGGATCCAGGTGAAGCAGCGGATAAAAACTTGTACGATCTTCCAGCTGAAGAAGCACTTAAAATTCCAACTGTTTGCTCTAGCTTAGAACAAGCATTGGAAGCATTGGATGCAGACCGTGACTTCTTGAAAGTTGGCGGCGTGATGGATGATGATATGATTGATGCTTACATCAATATGAAAATGGATGATGTAACCCAACTTCGTATGCGTCCGCATCCTATCGAAATGGAAATGTACTACTCAGTATAAGTCTGTTTTAAGTAGATTGTATAACTATAAAAAGTCGTCACGAAAGTGGCGGCTTTTTTTGTGCTTAAATGTGGCGTAAGCTATGGCTATGAGTATTCATTATGCTGATGATTTACCCAAGGACTTGCGTGTTCGTGTAGAACATCTGCTCGCACACTCTCCATTGTTCACATCACTGATGCGGGATATTTCTGAGGAAGATTACCTCCAGCTACTAAAACCTAAAGGCGAAGCGATATTACCGGAATTGAATGAAGTTTGGTTTCCACACACCACATCAGATAATATTGATGTTTGTATGCAGCATTTACGTCAGCTCAAGCAACATGCCATGCGTCATATCATTTGGTGGGAGCTGGGTTTACATGGTGATATGCAAGATTCTTATCACAGTATTTCTGATACAGCAGCGGCATTGTTATCCCAAGCTGTGGTGATGGCAGAGTGTTTGATTTCACCAAGGTTTGGCAAATTGGGCGATTTCTCATTTTGTGTGATTGGCTTGGGAAAGCTGGGGGGGCGCGAGCTTAATCTTGGCTCTGATATAGACCTCCTTTTTGTTTGGCAAGGTGAGGGAAACACCCAAGGTGGTCGGAAATCCGTTCCCGCTAAAGAATATTATGCACATTTTTCACGCATGTTGATTCGTCTTATTGGTGAAATTACAACCAATGGTTTGGTTTGGCCTGTGGATATGCGCTTAAGGCCTGGTGGTGATGGTGCAGCCATTGCTTTAAACCTTGATGCAACGTTGTCGCACTATTTGGAATACGGTCAAACATGGGAACGTGCCATGTTGATTAAAGCGCGAGCTGTGGCAGGTGACATGGCTTTGGGGCAAGCTTTTATCGATGGTGTCGCGCCTTTTGTGTACCGCAAATATTTGGATTATTCCAGTGTGACTGCCCTTGCCGACATGAAGCGGCGCATTGATGCGCAAGCGGGTTCGCGAACTATTCAAGCAGGTTACGATGTAAAAAAAGGCAAAGGTGGTATTCGTGAGATTGAATTTATGATTCAATCTTTGCAATTGATGCATGGCGGTCGTAATCAAAGTTTAAGAGCGTTTGAGGGGCAACAGGCTTTGACTGCTTTGGTGCAATATGGTCATTTATCTGCGGATGAAGCAGTTAATTTTTTTGATGCATATATTTTCTTGCGGAAAATTGAACATGCCATCCAAGCGAGAAATGGTGAGCAAACCCAACGCTTACCTGATGATTATATAGATTACTTGCAGCAGGTTTTAGATATAGTTGATATTCAACAACAGATGTTGGCGAATAGTCAGTGGGTTTCTTCCGTGTTTGAAACACGGGTATTGCCGTTAACGGTTGAGGATGAGAGTAAGCAGTATAACTGGTTGCATGATGAAGGCTTATCGGTAGTTGATGGGGTCAGTGATACTGATAAAACAGCGATAATCCACACCTTACAACACATAGATAAACAACTGCGGCGTGGTTTATTGCCTGAACGCAGCTATCATCAGGTAGAAAAAATATTGCAAGTTGCCATGCCGCTTTGGTTGGATAAAGGCAAGGCTGTGGATGCAGTACAAGCCTTTGCTGACTTATTACACGCGATTTCAGGACGAGCAACATGGTTGGATTTGTTGGCAACGCATCAAGGCACGCGGGACTGGTTGATTGATATATTGTCCGCGAGCAAATATTTATCCACGCAAATGATTAAAAACCCAGCGTGGTTGGAATGGCCGCTTGAAAGTGAGCGGGGTGAGCTTGAAATTCAACGTGTGTGTGCTTCCATCAACGACCTAAATGGCTCTGATGAGGAAATATTTTTACGGGAGTTGGGCAGACTGGTTGACCAAGCACGCTTGCAATGTGCTTTGTATATCCATGCAGACCAAGAAAACCCCTTAATCATCGGCGCTTGGTTGGCTGATGTTGCTGATGCTGTAACCCAAGCTTGTTTACGCTCATCATTACAGCAACTCAAACTTCCTGAAACCTTTGCTTTGGTCGCTTTGGCAATGGGTAAACATGGCAGCCGTGAAATGGGTTTGGTGTCTGATTTGGATATGGTGTTTGTGTTGGCTGAAGAGCCTAATCAAGTGATTAATGGTCGCAGCACACGTGAATGGGCACAACGGCTAGGGCGACGTATGATTCGACAGATTACCGCCATGCCACCTTTTGGCGCAGGTTATGAGTTTGATGCAAGACTTCGTCCTTCGGGTAACAGTGGTGTATTGGTGACGACATTAGAAGGATTTAAAGATTACCAATTATCTGAGGCACAAACTTGGGAACATCAGGTGCTTTGTCGTGCGCGGGCGGTGACTGGTTCAAAAATGGCAAGGCAACAGGTGATGGATGTTGTGTTTGAAGTTATCAGCTTGCCCCGTGCGTTTAAAAGTTTGGCAACCGATGTGTGGCAGATGCGGCAAAAAATGCTGGAACACTTGAGCAGTAAAAAGAACAACATCATCAACCTCAAACAAGATAAAGGCGGTTTGGTTGATATTGAGTTTCTTGCCCAGTTTGCGCGTTTAATATTTGGTGGTAAACATCAAGGTACAGTTGTGATTTTAGAAAATATACCTAGTCATGCCCCAAAGATTTGGCAAGAACATGGTTTAACATTGGCAGGGATTTATCTGCAATACCGACAGCTTGAAAACATTGTGCGGGTTGAATTGTGGGCATCTATTGGACAGTTGCCAGCCGATGCAGGGCATGAAACATGGCGTTGTTTGCAGCAGCGTGCAGCGATTGATTCGCCGAAAATATTACAAAACACTATGCAAGATGTGCATGGTATTTTTCTTCAATTGCTTGAAATGTCAGAGGGTTAAACGTTACAACGAAAATGCAATACAAAAAGCCTAGGGCAGAACCTAGGCTTTTTATGGGTTCTTCTTGCGTTAACAGGAAGTCATCAACCAAAAGATTAAAACTTGATTACTGCACTGATGCCCAAAGCTGTAGCACTTGCGGGGTCGGTAGCACTTTCGATATCACCAAAATCTTCGTATTGCGCGCGAATTGAATATTTATCGCTGATGTTATACTCACCGCCTACTGCGAAATACAGAGATGTTTTACTGGAGCTATCACTGGTGCCTACATTAGTCGTGAGGTCTGTTTTATTGCTAGCAACCCCAACTTTTCCGATTAAAGATACTTGGTCGCTGATAGGATAGCTGCCAACCACTGCCGCAGTAACCGAAGATACGCTTGCGGTTGCTGAAGCAGAACCACCGACCCCAACAACTACAAGTGTTGAGTCACCAAATTGATGGTAGCTAAGCTCCGCTGCTAATGTGGGTGTAAAGCTATAGCCAACTCCCAAATCAACTTTACCTGGATTAGGGAAACCGCCAGTATTTGTATAGGTTGCTGAGCTTAAGCCAGCAGTGACGTAAGTCGTGTTGTCAGCGGCGAATGCCGATGTTGTTAGCGCTGCAGACAAGGCTGCAATTGCAATGATTTTTTTCATATGATGAACTTCCCCAGTGTCTTATTTCCTTATTAGAATCAATAAGTTACGTGGAATTATAGGGGGGGGGTAGACAGTGTCAAGGAGTATTTAGAATTTCCTCAAAAGTCTAGCAGGTGTTGATATGTTTATTTGAACCACAGAGAGCGCAGAGGAACACAGAAATTTATGCTATTTTTAAAATTGGAAGTGAGGCTTTAGCCTTGCCTCTCTAAAACCCAAGTGCAAGGGTTTGACCTAGTTTCTGATAGAAAACTTGCACCTACTCAAGTGCAGGTGAGGCTAAAGCCTCACTTCCAACGAGTATAAACCTTATCTTCTCTGTGGTTCAAGTGAGCATAAAGTGAGGTGCAAGACTTTTTGAATAAGCCCTATTTAAGGAAGCCTTGTGCAGCCTCACCCTACCTCACCCATTCATGAGTGGGGATGAGATAAATCCGTAGGTGCTTTATACGTTAAAGCGGAAATGCAATATATCGCCATCTTTCACAATATATTCTTTGCCTTCCAAACGCATTTTACCCGCTTCTTTACACTTGGCTTCGCCGCCAAGGTTTACGAAGTCTTCATAGGCAATCACTTCAGCGCGAATAAACCCTTTTTCAAAGTCAGTGTGAATCACACCCGAAGCTTGTGGTGCTGTATCACCGACATGAATTGTCCAAGCGCGTACTTCTTTGACACCTGCGGTGAAATAAGTGGCAAGTTTCAGTAATTTGAATGCGGTGCGAATAACAGTGTTTAAACCTGGTTCAGTTAAACCAAAATCCGATAAGAATTCCATCTTATCATCTTCATCCATTTCTACCAATTCAGATTCGATTTGAGCAGAAACAATAGCGACCTCTGCCCCTTCAGCTTTGGCAAATTCACGAACTTGCTCCACATAAGCATTACCATCAGGCAATGATCCATCATCCACATTGGCAACATACAATACAGGTTTTGCTGTGAGAAGATTCATTGGCTCAATGATTTCCAATATTGAATTAGCATGTTGCTGACGGCGAACGGTTGTCCCATCTTCTAAGCCTGTAAGCACAGCTTTCATGGCAGTCATAGCGTTTTCAGCATCTTTATTGCCACCAGAGCGTGCTAATTTTTGCTGACGTTCCATGGCTTTTTCTAGGCTTTCTATGTCTTTCAACATGAGTTCGGTATCAATGGTTTCAATATCTGAAAGTGGGTTAACGACATCATGAACATGAGTCACATTATCATCATCAAAGCAGCGCACCACATGAGCAATGGCAGAACATTCGCGGATATTGCCCAAAAATTTATTACCCAAACCTTCACCACTGGCAGCACCTGCCACCAGACCTGCAATATCAACAAATTCAACCACGGCATGTTGTACA
Source organism: Ghiorsea sp. (assembly GCA_030949605.1). Taxonomy (GTDB): domain Bacteria; phylum Pseudomonadota; class Zetaproteobacteria; order Mariprofundales; family Mariprofundaceae; genus Ghiorsea. The sequence goes on along the minus strand of JAUZSH010000024.1, from coordinate 65,808 downwards.
GCTTGCGGTTTTACAATATCAATCAAAGGTTTGAGGCGTGCATCAGGCACAGGAACAAGCCCAACATTGGGGTCAATGGTACAGAATGGATAGTTGGCAGCCTCTGCGCCACCACCATTGAGTGCGTTAAATAATGTTGATTTTCCAACGTTGGGGAGACCTACAATACCGATGCTTAATGCCATGATAATTCCTGTGTTTGTTAATTTAGCTTTGTAATATTTGGTGAACTTTATTCGCTGCTTTATCGCGCTCACCTTGTAGCAATAAAGGGATATGTGGCAAGAGTGCATCAAAAATACGCAACTCATCCGCTCTATCACCTTCATCAGCACCACCCAAAACCCAAGGTGTGATGTCACCACTTGGTGGTCTGCCAATACCAATTTTAACGCGGGTGTAATCTGCGTTGGGAAGGTGTTGGTTCAGTGAGCGCAAGCCATTATGCCCACCATGTCCACCACCTGATTTGATGCGCAATTTACCTGATGGTAAATCCAAATCATCATAGACCACGGTGATGTCTGAGGGTTCAATATCATAATATTTGGCAAGTGGGGCAACAGCTTCACCGCTGTTGTTCATGAATGTTTGTGGCTTGACGAGTAAAACCTTTCCGCCATTCATGGTGAGTGTTGCTGTCTCCGCATGAAAACGAGGGGCAGAGCCAAAGCTCAACCCCTCGGATTTTGCGAGTAAATCAAGAAAACGAAAGCCAATATTGTGGCGTGTTTTCTCATACTTGGAGCCTGGGTTACCAAGCCCAACAAGCATTTTCATATTTATGCTTCTTTACTATCTTCGCTTGAGTCGGTGGCTACTGCATCATCCGTTGTTTCAGTTTCAGCCGCACGTTTTGGCTCTACAATACTAAGCACAGTGAAGTTCACATCACGGATAACTTCCATGCCGTCAGGCAATTGTATGTCATCAATATGTACAATTTGGTCAAGTTCGAATGCTGCACAATCAATTTCGATGTTATCAGGAATAGCATCGGCGCGACAAGTAACTTCCAACTCATGGCGAATCACAGAAAGTTGTCCGCCTGCTTTCACGCCTGGGCAGTCTTCCACGTTAATGGTATGCACAGGTACAGACACAGTTACTGAATCACTACCAGATACACGGAAGAAATCTACATGTGTTGGGGTATCATAAATAGGATCCCATTGCGTATCTTTCAATAGAACAGTGTTTTTTCCACGACTTCCTTTGACATTAATTTCAAGCATAGATGTATAAAAAGCTTCGTCACGCAACATGATTTTTGCAGTTGCATTGTAGTCCAAAATGATAGGTAAATCGGGCTTGTCACCACCATAAATAATGCCTGGTAATTTACCAGCGCGACGTAGGCGACGAGTATGTGCTTTGCCTGTGTTTTCACGTAGTTCTGCTTCTAAAATATATTCACTCATATGGAGCTCCAAATTACAATTTCATATCCGACGGGTATGCCCGTGACAGATTCCTTTTTCACACGCGGTTTGCAGTCAAAGGAGGCGCAGTATAGTTCGGCAATCTTGATGGGCAATCTATTTTTCGTTGAAGTGATTATTCTTGGCAATCATTGAGGTGAACATCAATTTTCATGATGTGATTGACCAGCCAGCTTGTGAGAAATTTTTGAAGGTGACTCAAAAGCTCATCGGTTACACCTTCATTTTTGAAGCGTTGTTGCGCGGCTGAGAAGGCAGCCAGCAATTTGGTATGTTGGACTTTATTTTGTGACGCAACATCACATTTGGCTTTGCGCATGCACATTTCTTCGAAGCAAAAATGACTGCGTGTAAAGAGTCCAATAGCACTCATAAACGTTTCAACCCACTCTTGAGATGCACCATTTTCGATATGATCTTCGAGTTCATCAAGGTAAGCGAAAATTTGTTTATGCTGTTGGTCTATGATGTCATTACCTGTTGAATATTTATCATCCCATTGAAAGCCCATGCTTTTATACCCGTCCCTCTCAAATTAATATTACCTAGATCCTGCAAGTGTTTACACATACATAGCGCAACTTCTTAATTCACCTGGTATATTTAAAAAATACTCATCACCAATAAGGTGACCACGTGTTTTTTAAATACGCCATATAAACGAATATCTTACACTCTGCACGTACAAACACTTGCAGAATCTAGGTATTACTGAATGCTACTCAGCGTGAACAACGAAGCGTAAAGTAAGGAGAGAGAGAAGTCACTGTGTCATTTGCTTTGAACGCCATGCTTTGGAGGTATGTATTGCAGAGGTTGGCTACATTACGCGTGATGTTATCATTGAAGCAGACAATGCCTTTTGATAGCACTGCGCTGCTTTTTCCCACTCATGTTTAGCCGCCAACCAGTCACCCTGAGTTTGCCACAACAGCGTGCTTGGTTGCTGCGCTAACATGGCACGCATCGCATCATCGGCAATGCCTGTTAAATCCGCCTCATAAGCCAGCATCATGCGCAACCAACGCCCTGCGTTACTGTTTTGAAAAGCAGGTTTATCCACGCGCTTGAAATTTTTCAAGGCATCCAGAGAAAGCAACTTGAGTGCTTCCTGAGCGATGCTGATATTGTTATGTTGTTGTAAATAATCAAGCAGTAAACGCTCACCACTTGCGCGATCGCCACTGTCAGCCAAGGCCAGGGCTAAATGTTGGCATATAGCTGCATCATGCGGCATCAATCGATAAGCTTTGCGCAAATGTGCCAAAGTGTTGGCTTCATCATGTTGGGCAAGATGCAGTAGAGCTTGTGCCAGTTTGGGTTTGATGCTTTCAATACTTTTTTTCTTTTGAAATAAACTTTCCAGCAGTGCCACTTGCTCTCGATATTCACCCTGCTTGCCCAACAACTCGGCTTTACGCGCCAAGGCAAGCGGGGCAGCGGGGTGAACCATCAACCAAGCATCCAAATACTGTTGCTGCACACTTGGGCTTAATGATTCTTTCGGGTTTTCGGTTGCAAGCCTGGCTTTGAGCGCAATAATATGTGAGGCATCTTTTTCATCGTTGATTGGCGCATGATTTTCAGGCTTGTCCCACCAAATGATAAGCGCATCATGCAACCATTGTGGTGCAACACCCTTGCTACGCTTGAGCAATTTTTGACTTTTTCCCTCCCCTTCATCAATCCAAGTATCCAAAGCTTCTTGCAAGCGAAGCTCACGACGTTTATGGCTACCGCTACGGATATTTTGCCACAGTTGTTTCGGGCTGTTGACACTCAAATCAAATGTTTTTTGAATAAACCATAATCCAGTCACCACGGTGGTCAGTAACAACACAAACATGGCTGTTCGTGTTTCAAACAACCAGCCCAGCATTTCAATGCGTACCCGCTGGTTGGCAATATCAGGGAAAACAACCAAGCTTATAAAAACGGCGATTACCAGCAGTAAAACAACAACAATACGAATCATAATTGCACCATCCAAGCTTGCGCCTCGTGTTGCCAGACTTCAATATCTTGCTGCAACTGGGCAAGGACTTGGTTGTTCAAAGCTGTGTCTAAACCATGCTGTTCAAGCTGGTATATGATGGTTGTTAGGCTGCCTATTTCTGCCCATGATTGTTGGTTGATGTTATTTTTCAACTGGTTGAGCTGCCTCATGAGTTGCTTGGTGTCGGCATAAGAATCATCGAAGCGTTGAAGGGTATCTTGATTAACCTTGGTAATAACAAATTGTTGCTTGAGCCAGTCTAGCCATGAATAAAAGACATCGGTTTGCTGTGTTTGTTGACCAGGCTCAACCACATTGCCTATGTCTTGTGTTACTTCTTGCAAAGCTTTGGGGTGCAGGCTTTTGGCTAATGCGTTGATTAAACCTGTGATGTTTTGTTGGGTAAGCAGAATGCGCTGTTGAGCATTCTGTAAGCTATTGAAGGCTTGTTGCGCGGTATCCCGTTTATCTTGGCTGAGTAAAGGTAAAAAACTGATGCTTTTCCATGCGATAAGAACATCTTGAAGCTTGGTATTAGGGTTTGCAGCTTGTTGCAACAAGGAAAACATTTGGCTGCGGACTTGCTGTTGCGACCATTGAAGCTGTTGTTGTTGTATGGTGGTGATGATAAACGTTAAGTCACGGACTTGTTGTTGTAAACCCTGCAAGGTTGCGGTGAGTTCGAGTGAATCTACTGCGCTTACTGTATCTATTGCGCCTACTGCGCCTACTGTATCTATTGCGCCTACTGCGCCTACTGTATCTACTGCGCCTACTGTATCTATTGCGCCTACTGTATCTGCTGTATTGGGTGCAACATGAGGTGTCTGAATGCTTTCGGAAGAGCTTGAAGTAGGCGTGACTTCGACAGCTTCAAACATAGGCGAAACGTCTTTTGGGGTTTCAAGTTTGGCAGGTATACTTTCTTCAAGAACTGGGGTGGCAGGCTTTGCAGTGCTAAGCGTTGGAATAGCAGATTCTTCAATGTTGATAGCAGGTGTTTTGATAGGCATCTGTTGTGGAGGTGTGTTTATTGGTTGATTCCATGACTGAGAACTATTTTGAGGCTGGGGTGAAAATGTCCAGAATACCCAAGCAGCAACCCCTAAGATAAGGGTGAAGGTTATGTAGCGTTTAAGGTGACTTTTTTTCTTGGGTTTTGTATCGCTTGGTTCATCAAGTTGTGAAGATGCAGGATTAATGTCATCCATGTTATCGGCATCAATGATAGCTTCTTGACGGGGGGATTGTTGATTACCCACCATCTACTCGTTTAACCATTGGACAACATCAAGCGCATGGTAAGTGATAATCATATCCGCACCTGCGCGCTTGAAGCTTAACATGGTTTCCAACACCACCCGCTTTTCATCAATCCAGCCGTTGGCAGCCGCAGCTTTCACCATAGCATATTCGCCCGATACATTGTAAACAGCCATGGGCAATTGCGTGGCATCTTTGACTTCACGAATAATATCCATGTACGCCAGTGCAGGTTTGACCATCAACATATCCGCACCTTCTTCCACATCAAGCAAGGCTTCTTTGATGGCTTCGCGACGGTTGGCAGGATCCATTTGGTATTGCGCTCTGTCGCCAAATGTTGGTGTGGAGTCCGCAGCATCTCTAAATGGACCAAAATAACCCGAAGCATATTTGACGGCATACGACATGATGGACGTATCTTGAAAACCTGCTTGATCCAAACCTTGTCGAATGGCTTGAATCATACCATCCATCATGCCTGATGGGGCAACAATGTCCACACCAGCTTTGGCATAAGATACAGCTTCTTTTTGCAGGTTGGTTAATGTTTTATCGTTATCCACTTCTTCGCCATGTAATACGCCGCAATGCCCGTGGTCGGTGTATTCACAAAAGCATGTATCGGCAATGACGAGCATATCAGGGCAAGCTTGTTTGGCTGCGCGAATCGCTTTTTGCACAATGCCTTCATCATCCCAACCACCTGAACCAATCGCATCTTTTTCAGTCGGGATACCAAAGAAAATCACAGCAGGAATACCCGCATTTTCTACGGTTTTGACCCTAGCTGCCACATCAGATAAAGGAATGCGGTGTACACCAGGCATACTTTTGACTTCAACAGCGGTATCAATACCTTCATCCACAAACAGAGGATAAATCAAATCGTTCACAGACAGCGTGGTTTCCGAAACCATGCGGCGTAAGTTGGCTGATTGGCGTAGGCGGCGTGGGCGATGTGTTATATCAAATGGCATATGCGTTTATCCTTTGTCGTGTTGTTCAAAATAATCATTCAAACCTTGGAGCATGGCGTGAAAACTTGGCTCACTGGCGACAACCTGCACATTTAAGCCTAATTTGTCAGCGGCTTTTCGCACTTGCTGACTCATAACTGCCACAACTGGCCGCGCTTTGTTGGGGGTAGATTGTATTTTTTTGGCATAAAATTCAGCAGTGCGCGCACTGCCCAAAAGTACAGCATCAATATGCCCCTGCTTAAGTTGTTGTAGCACTTGTGGCTGTGCTTCAGTCTGGATAAGTGTGTCGTAAGCAAGGCAAAGTTTGGTGTGAACACCATGTTGTTCTAAAAAGTTTAACAAGTCATCGCTGCCAGCCTTGGCGCGAAAGAATAAGATATATTTCGGCAATTCGTGGCTTGGATAATCTTGAATTAAACCTTGTTGTGACGCGATTTGGGGTTGCCAATTGGGTTGAATATCGCGCTCTTGAAGGGACTGTGCCGTTTTTTCACCAACGGCAATCACCCGATACTTGGCTAGTGTTTCAGCAAGTTTAGGCACTGTTTGTGCTACTGCTTCCACACCATTGCGACTGCTAAAAATGATGTCTGTATTCTTCGTTGGCAGTTGCGATAAAATCTGCCAAGCATGTTGGATATTTTCCGTTAAGATTTGAATGGATGCACAAGGAAAAAGCACAGGCATTGCCCCTACTTTAGAGACCAGTTTTGCCGTTGTTTTATTTTGCGCTTCTGTTCTTGTCAGCAGTATATGTTTGTCTTGTAAGTGGTTCATAAAGCAAGGGAAGTGCGGGTTGAATCTGGGTGGCAGTCATGAGATGTAAAATCGCTAAATCCAAGGCTGAAAATGTAAGCAATAGCACCGCTATTGATAAGCTTGCTAACGAAGGAGTTGATGATTTTGGGCTCATGGATGGTATTCATGATTTAATCATCACTTCCCTAGACAGCAAAGCAATAACAATGCAACTTCACATGCTTCGATGCCAGCACCCAAACAGTCACCATTCATACCGCCGACTTTGCTTTCTAAGAATGCTTTCCATGCCCATAACATCAAAGGGGCAAGCAAAAGAATAGGGGAAAAAATAGCAGATAAAAAAAGTAAGAATAATAACCAAGGCACAAGATTGGTATCGTCACCTTGTTTGCACCATGCCGCTAGCCCATCACTTAAAGGGGTTAAGCTGTTTGCCCACCACGCCGCACCCAGCCGCGCCCATGCAGGAATGAGTAGCAAGACAATCCATACTTCGGCAAAAGCCAATGATGTAAGTAAGGTAAGTTTACCAAGGATAAGTACAATCAAAGCAATGACACCAAATGCGCCAATATTGGGTTCTTTCATGACTGCCAATAATCGCTCAGGGTCTCTGTGCGCTGCACCCAGACCATCAGCCAAATCTGCTACGCCATCAAGGTGCATAAAACCTGTGCTGATGAGCCAAACGAGTAATAACACAAAGGCGGTGGTGAAGGGTGAAAAACCTGAAAATATAAGAAATACAATATAAAGCTTGAAGCCAATCGTTAAACCCACCCAAGGGAACATAACCAGCTTGGGTGTTATACAAATATCCACTTGGGGTGTAGGGAAGATGGTTAAAAAACGCAGCGTGGCTAAATAATGATACCATAGCTTTGGCGGCTCAAGCTTCATGATTCATAAACCATAATACAGGTGGATGACCCTGCACAAAGCTGATGCGCGACCATGTGGCATGAGGAATATAAAGGCTGGCGAGTTTTGATTGGGGTATATGTAAAGCCAGTCCAAGTAAAACGCGAATCACGCCACCATGTGTTATCAATAAATGATGACCACCAACGTTGATATGTTGTTGAATATAAGCTTGCCACGCTTGCTCAACACGCTGGTGAAAATATTGAAATGTTTCTCCATGGGGTGCTTCAAGCTGGCTAACATCCAAACGAAAATGGGGAGCTTGTTGCAACACATCTTGAGTGTTTTTCCCTTCCCAATCACCAAAATCCATTTCTGTAAAACCGCACTCATAACAGACAGGCAGATTTTCTTTGAGTTGTTTTGCTAACCATGCACAGCGTTGAAGGGGAGAGCTAACCACTTGGGAAATAGGCTCTTGGTTGATGATATGGGCGGCTTGAAGCAACTGCTCCTTCCCCAAATGGCTTAAGGGAACATCCGTTGCCCCATACAGCTTGCTTGCGTCGGTTGCTGTTTCACCATGACGCAGCACATCAATGGTGAGCATGGGTGAAGTCACTCAGGGCTGGTAACAACAATTTCTTGGGGAAGTGCGTGGCTTAAGAAGCCATTGTTGGACATGCTTAGACCATAAGCACCTGCCAAACCAAACACTGCAATATCCCCAATATGCGCTTCTTCAATCAACACATCATTGGCGAGTTTGTCGGCACTGGTGCAAAGCGGGCCACCAAAATACACCTTTTCTTGGTGTATCGACTCTTGGGTTTCAAAGAGTTTACCTCGCCCCAAGTTCACAATAGCCATGGGGTGATTGATAGACAAAGCAGCAGGGCGACGGAAATGATTGATACCACCCGCGCAGACCACTTGTTTTTTGCCGCGACTGGTTTTGATGTCGATAATTTCAGTGGCAAACCAACCACATTCTGCCGCCAGCCAGCGACCCAACTCCAAGACAAAGTGACGACCTTGGAAGCCATATTTTTCAATCATGGTAGACAGACCATCAGCATAAGCTTGAGGGTCAAAATCATTGCCTGTTTCTTCATAATCCACACCAAAACCACCACCAAAATCAATGATGTCACAGCGTACACCTTGGTATTCGGCTTCAATGCGTTGGGTCAAGTCAAACACCAATTCGCAGTTGTGTAATAAATCATCCACATTGAGTACACCACTGGCTGCATAGACATGTAGCCCGTGAAAGTTGAGTTTGTCCAAGGCAAGGATTTGCGGTAAAGCAACATCCAACTGTTCTTCATCAATGCCAAACTTTTTAGAGCCACCAGAAAATGTGGTTTGTGCATCGTGGATATCAAAATTAGCATTGATACGCAGCAATACATCTTGGCTTTTTCCTGCCGCAACACATAAGTTTTGAATGCGGTGGGCTTCAGCCAAGGATTCGATATGGATGGTACGAATGCTGTTGTTCACACACCATGCTAACTCTTCCAAGCTTTTACCTGGTCCTGTGTAAATCAGTTGTGATGGCGAAAAACCAGCATCCACAGCCTTGTTGGCTTCACCCAAGCTGGCAATTTCAATACCTGTTACCCCAGCTTTTCGCGCCGCTTCGAGAAAGGTCGGATGCGGGTTGGCTTTCATCGCATAAAAGACTTCAACGCCTTGTGGCATCATGTTGTTTAAACATAGGGTACGCTTGGTTAAACGCGCAGTGTCATAAATGTAGGCATTGAAAGTGTTGCCACTTTCAGCATGTTGGCGAATGATATCTTCAATATGTGGTGGAATTTGCATAGCCGAAGTTCACCACAAATGGTGCGATTGACCAAGTTTATTTTTCACAAATTTGTATGACATGCCGCTTGGAAAGCGTTACGCTACGCGAAACATATTCAAAATAAGAGGTAAGGAAATGATGTCAAACACAAGTGAAGAATTGATGATTTCACCTTATAAACGCCATGCAATCATGTGTACTGGGAAATCATGCGGTGAAAATATACCGTTGTTAAAATATATAAAAACGGCGATTGCTAAGGCAGGTTTGACTGAAGGTGAAGATGTTGTGCGGGTCAATCGAGCAGGCTGCTTGGGTGTGTGCAAGCAAGGACCTATTATGGTGGTCTACCCTGAAGGGATTTGGTATGCTGATTTGAATGAATCTAAGGTAGATAAAATCATTGAATCACACTTTAAACACAATAAACCCATCACCGACTGGGTGTTTCATGCGCAGGGGTAATGGATGAGTATTCAATTTGAAGATGCTTTAAAAGCAAAACAACTACGCAACTACTTTCATGAACAAGGGCGCATTTATATCGTTGTTGATGCAACCTCTCAAGATGTGAATGTACCTGATTTTTTGCGTGGCGACCCTGCCCTTCGTTTGGTGCTGAACACGCGTATGCCGCAAGCCATTCATATTCGTGATGGTTTTGTGGAGTCTAACTTTTCTTTTTCAGGTGTGGTGCATCATTGTGTGATTCCGTTGAGTCGCATTTGGGCAGCTTATGTGCCAGATCAAGACTTGGATTCGGGCTTGATGTGGGACGATTGTGTACCAGAGACCGTGAAGTTAGTTTTTGAGATGGCGAGTGAGCTGACTTCCAGTGAAGAGATTTCACCATTACAGTTGGTCAAACCCGAGCAAGGCACGCCCAAAGAGCAAGTAAGCATCAAAGATAAAACCAAGAAAGAAGGTAAAAAGTTTGGACACCTTAGGGTTGTGAAGTGAATAAACCCCTTTTTATCGTGATGTCTTTTTTAAGTTTTCTGTGGAATGTTCAGCTTGCTATTGCTGAGGGAGATACACGTTTTCAAGTTTATGTGCCTGATACTCAACAAGAGGGTGGATTAACGATTCAAAAAGCGATGAGGTTGGCCTTGCCAACATTATGGCAACGTGTTGTGCCTACGCAGAGCCTTGAAAAAGCCTCACGCTTAAGGGGAAGGACATCATTGGTCTTACAGATGAAGCGCAATGGAAAAGGTGTGAATTTGGTCTTTAACCCCGTGCAAGTGCAAACTTATTTGCGGCAATATCACATCACGATGATGGTTGAGCGAGCGCATTGGAATTTGAACGTTGTGCTTGATGGTTTTACGGGGGCAAGTTCGGCTCTGGCAGCCGACTTGATGGATTACAGTGATGCCATATCGGATGCACTGGGTATTCAGCTGGATAGCCAAGGAAGAAAGCTGGAGCTTAGGTTTACCCAAGTGATTGGCACTGATGGTACAGTTCAAATTGAAGCAGATATATCACCACCTTTCTCAATACCTTGTTTGACTTGCCAATCCAGACAGCCTGTTCAAGGTGATCTTAGCGGTCAGCTACAAATATGGTTGAATCGTATTTTGCGTGATCTTCGTGATGTATCGAACGCAAGGTTGGCGGATGGGGGTAATGATGGTTCAAGTCTATATATAACTATCATATCGGATGCCTCGCTTGCAGCTCAAATTTCTTTGGAGCAACTGTTGCAGCAACAGTCTGAAGTGGTGTCTGTGATTCCTACGATGATACAGCAAGAAAGCAGGCAATACCGCGTTGTTTTGAGGGAGGCGGATGATAGTTGGGTGAGTTCATGGTTTGCATCCTATGGCATGACAGCCGTGAAGCAGCCACCAAGTAGCCCAAGTCAATGGTTGATTGAATAGGATTATGGATGAGTGAACAACAAATGTTACCTTTGCCGTTACCGTCTAAGCAAGACTATGGAAGCTGGGTGCAGCATGTGCAGGTCGAAAATGCAGCAAGTAGGCTGGCACTTTGGTTGGTAAGAGGTGGTTTGTTGTGGTTATCTTCGGATGAAATTGCAGGTAAAAGTCATTTGATTAATGCTGTGTTTCGAGAGTACCCTCAGGTTAAATTTTTAAAAGTGGATGAAAAGCCTTTGTCATCGGTGCAGCAGCTTAAAGACTGGCTGGGCTCGTGCGAACATCATGTGTATTGGGTGTTGGATTTGCCAGCAGGGAAGTTAAGTCCAGCGTTGGGTTATGCAGTCTTTCATTTAATCGAACGGGCAAAAAATATGAATAAATCACTGTTGATTTCTTGGCGCTGTAAGGTGGATGATTTGCAGCCACCTGAGTTGAGTAGCCGCTTGTTGATGTTTGACGGTGTTTACATGTCCGCACCACAGCATGATGAAGATTTGCAAAAGGTGTTGCAGTCTGTGTTGAGAAATATGCAATGGGATATGAAAGATACGGTGTTGCCAGTATTGCTTCAATATGTACCGAGGGAGTTATCAGCACTGTTGGATGCCATAGACCAGTTGGATGACTATTCAAAAAAACATAATAAAAAAATGAATGGCGCACGAGCCTTAAAGATTTTAGGTCATTCGATTGATTAGTATTCGTGTTGAAAAGCAAATTTTATACCACAGGCGCAAGACAGGTGTTATTGATGTGTACCCCATTTCTACAGCGAGCAAAGGCATGGGTAACCAAGAAGGAAGCTACCAAACGCCGCTTGGAAAACATAAAATTTATGCAAAAATTGGTGAGGGTTGTCCCAAAGAGACGTATTTTGAAGCCAGAAAACCCAAGGGTCTTTTTACGCAGGAAACGCAATTTAACAAAAAAGATTGGATATTGAGCCGCATCATTTGGCTAACAGGTGTGCAGACGGGTGTGAATAAACGCGGCAAGGTGGATAGCCAACGCCGATATATTTATATTCATGGCACCAATGAGGAAGGTAGTATTGGTCAACCTGCTTCGCATGGTTGTATACGCATGAAAAACGATGATGTTATCGACTTATTTAATCATGTGTGGTGTGGAGAGTCGGTGTATATTAAGCCATGATCGCATGTCGATTGTATCACTGGTGTTACTCAGTCGGGCGAAAATTCGTCATTTCCACGCAAGAACACAGGAGCGAGAAAACATATGGCAGAAAGTCATGATTGAGGAAGTGCGACTCAAGGTGAAGGCGTAAGCCTGAGAAAGCACCCTGGGGTGTCAGTCGCGCATGCATGATGATGCTTCTCATGCGGGGCTAAAGCCCCACTTCCTATATTGAGATTGCTGGATTACCGTTCATTTTAACGAATAAAGGTGAAGCTGAAATCTACGCGCTACAAACGAGAATGGAGTCATTCTTTCTCAACAAAGTGCGTAACATCAGTTATTCATAACTTTAGTCATTTACCCTCAAATATACCTTTCATGAGAGGTGGCACAGTTTAGCGAAACAACCTCATTTTTCTAACCTGTTGAAAAATATAGACAAATTAAATACAATGATATTGATTTAGGGGTGCGGAATGTCGGATAAAACATACCCGCTCAATGTAAGTGGTAAGAACAAGGAAAGTTTCTGACCGACATTCCGCACCCCTTATTCCTGATTCAGGAATAAATTTTTTGGTATGATTCTCCCATTAACTTCAAGAGTTTTTTATGCTGCTTATTGAGGTTTATAACGCAAGGTTTTGCCTGCTGAATATAGAGTATCTGAATGTTTTGAAAGTATTGGAAAACCCAGCGTATTGTTGGTTTTTCGACCATCTTTCCTATTTGATTTGGAAAGGTTTCATGGTTGTCATGCAAGCTTTTTCGCATGCGATATTCCAGAGCAGCATAGACGAGCAAACACACCGTCATAACCATGGTAAGCGCCATGATGCGTTTAGGTGATTTGAGAAACACAGACGATGCTAAAAACATGGGGTCTTTCAAGAAGCGGAAGCCTCGCTCAACTTTTTGTTGGTTTTTATAGCCCGCAAGAATTTCATCGGCATCAAATACATCCATATCGGTTTGGTTGGTGGCGATAATGAAGCAACTTTTGCGTTGTAAACGTTGTTGATATTGCTGATAGTTTGATGAGCTTACAACATGAACATGGTAGGTGTAAAAATCTGGTGCCGCCCCTTTGGCTGGACGACCACGACCGTTAAACCCTGCAATAGGCTCAATAACTTCATCATGCACATTGGTGACAGCCAGCTTTTTCTTTAGCAGCTCAAGCTCATGGCAAGCATCTTTTTCACAAGCAAAACTTCTGTTGCAAAACGCCTTCAAAAGCTTCTGGTCATCTTGGCTTTTCTTGGAAAACTGCTTGCTCACATTACGCTTAGCACGCTCATGTGCTTGCGGTGAATACACAACCAGCCACTTCTGTTCAACACCTGCATAAGACTCATCAACACACTGATAATTAAGATTTAATCCATCATTGTCTGCCGCCAGTTGGTCTGCATATTTCTCAATATAACCGCGTGCCAAACCTATGGTTTCAGGCACGCGCGTTGTCCATGTGATATGGCTCATCAACTTGATGGTTTCAGCACTATAAAGCGCACTATCACCAACGATATGTTGCACTGAAAAGTCATCTTGAAGCTGACCAATGTGGTCTTTGATCGCCTGCTTAAAACGAGTCTTATCATTGTCATTGCCGCTCAATGCCGCCATCATCATAGGGATGCCAGCCTGACCCTCTACAATCAACTTCAAACCGAACTGATTAAGCTCTGGTCGGTGGTCGCGACTATAGCCCTTGGTAATCTTAATCACGCCAGCTTCTTCTGCCTGATTATACTTGCCATCGGTATGAAAGGTTGTCGTATCTATATGACTCATGTGGCAGGTAATATTTAATGTTTTTAATGCGTTAGATGCAATTACAGCATAAGTTTCACTCACGCCTGCCTCATAAATCGAGTCCAACATTCGCCCTGTGACATCATCATTAAAGTGGGCTGCCTCAACACCTTCGCCAAGCAGTTTCTCAACAGGTTTGCTCTCAAAAAAGTGCGGTATATTGTACAATCGCTGGTTCACGAAACCAAGCCCATTAAGCACCATCGCTTTGAGAACCTTACCCATCGATACCTTGCGTTGCTGCATATCCTGTGGAATTAGGGCATCCATACTCATGCCTATTCCCAGCTCATCATACATCCCTGCAACAAGACCAAGATGATTGAGCTCCTTACTTTCGCAGCTCGACATCATCGAGCCAGTTGATACTTCCATAGCCATTTTCGCCTCCGTAGAAACAATAAATATACCATAAATATTAATAGGTTAGAATCATTTAAATGGCTAATTAAGCCTATTTAACTTAAATCGAAAAACTGGAAATACAGGGTGCGGAATGTCGGTTCTGACATAACGATGCTGCTTATGTCAGAAACTACCCTACTTTTTGACATAAGACCTATGATGTAGGTTTTATAAAGTACAATTTCTTACCTTGATTAAGAAAATAAGCAGGCTCTTTAGTTTTTAAGTTTGGAGCAATATAAATGTAAACCCAAGATGGAAGAAGGGGGCTAAGTTTATTGTATAATTTATTTAACTCTTCATCCTTCTTTTCTTTAGATGTCTCTACCGTAGGGTAATCAGGAAATTTATTTTTTATCATAAAAATGTCAGACAGCCATACACCAGAACGAAGAACAGGACTGGTGTCATTGCTTGTCTTTTGATATGACCAAAAATATGATGGTGAATTGTTAAATAAAGCGTTGCCTTTTACAATTCGTGGGGTAGCAATTTGTGATACATAACCTTTTGGGTAGCCGTCTTTATCTTTTACATATATACCAAACTCCAAGTCATCAGAAAAAACTTTGTATTTATAAGGTTTTTCAATTTTTATAATTGTTTCATCATCAGAAACTATTTGCTTTGTTGCTTTATACATGATTTCGCACATCACCTTTGCAGCTTCCGCTTCATCTTTTGCCATATCTTGCGGCATCCATGCAAACACATGGTTTTCCCATTCAGGCTGATAGATGTTAAACATAAATGAGGTCATCAGCCCAAGTCCGCCACCACCAGTTAGTAAATCAAATGCACCCGCAGCCATTGCAGCACCTTTACCACCATTGCTTGAGTGACCAACAGGTTCACTATCCACGATTGGGCCATGTTCCACAGTGGTTAAACCTGTAAGAAGGGCAATGTTGAGCGCCTTACTTTTTGTTGCATCATATTTTAAGTGTTCTTCTTCAAAATGTTTTTGGCATGAGGCAAGTAGTGATACAGCTAACCCCAATAATAATAGTTTCTTTAATTTCATGACATATCTCCTTGTTTGTCTAATTTCTTGTGAAGAAGATACCATAAAATCTCAAAACGCAACCCCTAAGCCTGTCTAACTTTGATAAGAAACAGCCCAATAAAAGTTGACACAAGGAATCCTCGTCCTGTGATGAATTGGCGTAGCCAAGAAGCCTGCCCCTTGCGGGTATTAGGGCGGGGGATGTCAAATCACCAAGTCCCCAGATGCGCCTGACATGAAATGGTGATGGATATGTATTTGCCGCTCAGGTAAGGTTCATGGGGTGGTGGCAGTGATGCCTTCTCCCCGTTTATCGGATGCACCAAAGACTTTGCCTGTCTTTCTGTCCCAAAGAATAGCGTGCATATTGCCATAGTTGCGTATGGGTTTGAGTTGATGCCCTTTGGCTTGAAGTTTTTTGATGATTTTAGGGGTCAATGCACCTTTTTCGTATTGAACCACATCGGGCAAATATTGATGATGATAGCGGGGTTTATTTATCCATGCCGAGGCATCATTGCCGCCTTGCATAAACTCCAAGCCTGCTAACAATACCATGCTGATAATACGTGAACCGCCGGGTGTGCCGACGATAAATGTGCGGTCTTTGCCGAGAATAAAGGTCGGCGACATGGATGACAACATGCGTTTATGTGGAGCAACGGCATTGGCTTTGCCTTGCACCAAGCCGTAAGCATTGGGTTTACCAACTTGTGTTGCAAAATCATCCATTTCATCATTCAGCAAAATACCTGTGCTTGGGCTGACATAACCTGAACCAAACCCATAGTTAATCGAGAGCGTTGCCGCCACCATATTTCCTTGTTTATCGATGATGGAAAAGTGGGTGGTGTCTACGCCATTACCCGAAGGGTCGGCGATAAATGCCGTGGCGGGCGTGGCTTTTTCGCCAATGCTTTGGCGAAGCTTGGCAAGGCGTTTGGGATTGAGTAAATCAGGAATGTCCACGAAATCACTGTCGCCCAAGGATTCATTACGGTCTTTGTATGCTCGTTTCATGGCTTCGATGAGTAGATGGGTGCGTTCCGCTTCGGGCAGCTTGCTTAAATCATCATCTTTTAAGATACCCAAGGTTTCAGCAAGCACAATGCCACCTGATGAGGGTAAGGCTGCGGAAATCCATTGGTACCCTTGGTAGTTGAATGAAGCAGGTTGGCGTTCTATCACTTGATACGCCTTTAAATCATCAAGGCGAATCAAGCCACCATCTTTTTTCATATCAGCAACCAATCGTTTGGCAGTTTCACCCCGATAAAAATCATTTGCACCAAACTTTGCAAAGCGTTTGAGCGTTTCAGCAAGTTCGTGTTGCTTAACCAAGCTACCGATTTGAGGAATATCACCGTTGTGCAAATAGATGTTTCGCGCGCTGTTGCTTTGCAACACTTTTTGCCGCCACTTGGCGACACGCTGATAATGTTTGGATACTTTAAATCCATGTTCAGCAATACTGATGGCTGTTTTGCTGTTTTGCTTTCGGCTTAACTTACCATACTGATTAATGAGCTGGTCAATGCCTGCAATAAGTCCTGGAACACCTGCGGATTGCGCCCCATCAATGCTGGACTTGGTTGCATAAATTTCGCCATTGCCAGCCAAAGTGGGCGACATCTCACGTGCATCAAGCATGATATATTTATCTTCTTTGGCGATATACAAAAGGAAAAACCCACCACCACCAATGCCTGAACCTGTGGGTTCGGTAACGCCAATGGTGAGCGCTAAAGCTGCCGCAGCATCAAAGGCATTGCCGCCTTGCTGAAACACATCAATGGCAGCTTGGGTGGCAAGGGGATGAGCGGATGCGACCATGTTTTGTTTGGGAAGGGGTTCAGCGTTAGAAATTGTCGTGAAGCTGAATGCGAAGAATAAAGTTAAGAAAAATATGCGCATGAATTGAGTCCTTTGATGGGATGATGAGCCAAGTTAACGGATGTTAGACAAAGCTTCAGGTTGGGAGAAAGAGAAGGAATGCTAAAGCCGATTGACCAGCACGCCTTGTAAAGGTTTGGCATGATCGGGGTTGACAGATGCTAAGGGTAGCTTAACTTCAAAAGTTGCGCCTTGCCTATCATCAATAAGCACATGAATTTCACCTTGATGTGCTAATACAATATGTTTACAAATCGCCAGCCCTAGACCTGCGCCTTCACCTTGTTGGTTCGTGCGCGCATCATCTGCACGGAAAAAGCGTTCAAAGAGGTGGGGTATATCTTTTTGAGCAACACCCTCGCCTTCATCGAGAACTTGAATGATGGCATATTCATCAACAGCCGTGGCGGATAGTGTGATGGTTGAGTTTTCAGGGGCATAACGAAAAGCATTGTTAAGCAAATTATAAAAGACACGTTCAATGCGATGTTGGTCACCAATCATTTCCAAGCCTTCTTGAATGTTCATCTCCAAATGAATTTTTCGCTTGGAAAACAGCATCAGGTGATCTTGCCCTACTTCTTGAAGGAGTAGGGATAAATCAACAGGTTCTTGTGGAATTTCTAAAGTGCCTGCATCGGCTTGAGCAAGGGTAAGCATATCGTTAACGATATGTTGCATTCGGGTACTGATGGAGAAAAGTTTTTTGAGCAAGGCTCTGTACTCTTCAGGGGAACGTTCCTGCAGTAACGCAACTTCAATTTCACCTTTAAGTATAGTAATGGGGTGGCGAAGCTCGTGGGATGTGTCAGAAACAAAACGTTTGTGACTGTTAAAGTTGGCTTCTAAACTTTCAAACATTTTATTTAAGGATTCGACCAGCGTGTGAATTTCTTCATCATGTACGGATGTTTTTAGCCGCCTACTTAAATCACCATTGGCAACGGCCTGAGCAGCACGGGTGATTTCATTGATGGGTCGAAGAGATCGCCTTGCCATACGGTAGCCTATCAGCCCTGATATCAGCATGGATAACAAGCCAAGTATGCCGCCAATCGTGTATAAAAGTTTGAAGAACCTTTGAATATCATCGGTGGTGCGTGCTAAAATCGCAACGGCCACAATCTGCCCTCGTATATGGATAGGCATTACAGCAACGCGCAAATTATTTTTACGCAGTAAGCCACGGGTAGAAACAAAGACAGCTGCATTTCCTGCCAGTGCTTCGCGAATAGCATGGGCGACATCTTGTTTGTCATGCCCAACAAGCTCCTCACCGACACTAAATAAGATAGTGCCTTTAGGGCTGACAAGTTGCACCACGCCACGATAATATATGGTAAAGTCTTGCAGGTGTTTCCCCCATTCCTGTTGGGGTGCATGCTCTAAATTCTCCACCAAAACATTGGCTTCTTCAAACAGTGCATCATCGACTTCTTGGTATATTTGATTGGATAAAAACCAATAAATAAGCACTGCTGCAAAGGCCAAAATAAGAAATTCAACGATAACATAACTCATGGCAAGTCTGCCACGGAAAGTGCGAAATAGGCTGTTATACATTAGATTTCAGGAGGCTTTTCAACAGTATTTATTTATGTGTTGTCTTGATATTTATCACTTAAAATATAACCCTGACCACGCAAGGTATGAATGAGTTGCAAGTTAAAATCTCTGTCTACCTTGGCGCGTAAGTGGCTCACATACACGTCAATCACATTACTTTCAGGGTCGAAATTCATATCCCATACATGTTCACCAATCAAGGTGCGTGACAATACTTTATAGGGGTTGCGCATCAGGTATTCGAGCAAAGAATACTCTTTGGTGGTTAGGCGAATGTTTTTTTCACCACGGGTAACTTGGCGGCTCATGGGGTCAAGCTCTAAGTCGGCCATGGTCAGTGTGGGTGTTTTGCTATCTGAAGTTCTTCGCAGCAGGGCGCGTACGCGGGCAAGCAACTCTTTGAATGAGAAAGGTTTTGCCATGTAGTCGTCGGCACCAGCATCAAGCCCTCGAACCTTATCTTCAACACTGTCGCGTGCTGTCAACATCAAGACGGGAGTATTGATGCCGCGATCTCGAATCTCACGACAGACTTGAATACCGTTTTTCTTGGGTAGCATAAGGTCTAAGATAATGAGGTCATAATCGTTAACTTCGGCAAGAAATCCGCCGTCTTCACCATCATGGGAGAGGTCAACAGCATGCCCCTCTTCCTTTAAACCTTTTTGTAACACTTCAGCAACTTGAACTTCATCTTCAACAATTAGAATTTTCATAGACGTAATGTAGGGTTTATTAGGCTTACTGACAATACCTGAATTGAAAAATGAAGGGGTTTAAACTTGGTTGACAAGGCGTATGATGTGGTTGATATTAGCGCAATGTGGTTAATTGTGGGTAATGTACCCTGTGGCGCAGTTTAGAATGAGGCGGGTTAAAATTATATGTTTCAAGGTGAGCACACCAATAATATGGATGGTAAAGGACGCGTAAACATTCCCGCATCGTTTCGTGATGTTTTGCAAAAATCATATGCTCAAGCTTCAATCACAATTGCGCGTGATCCACAAACGCCTTGTCTTCGTGCCTACCCGTTACAAGAGTGGAAGCGTTTGTTAGCGAGGGTCAGTGCGCGTCCAAGCAATGATCGTATTGTGCAAGCATTTAAACGCACGGTGATCAGTTCAGCGCAAGAATGTTGCCCAGATAAGCAAGGTCGAGTATTGATTTCGCAAACCCTTAGAGGTTACGCAGGTATTGTTAAAAGTACAGTGTTTGCAGGTTCAGTGGATACCTTCGAAATTTGGGATGGTAGCGCATGGGCAGCGCAACTTGCTTCGTCTTTAGCCCTGCTTCAGAATCAGGATTTGGATTTCTGATGCGTGACCGGGCGCACACTTCCGTATTGGCCCTCCCCTACATTGAAGCATTATGTACTGACAAGAAAGGTCGGTATGTGGACGCAACATTTGGGCGTGGTGGACATACACAACTTATGTTGGAAGCACTTTCAAACGAAGCAGAGGTTTTGGGTTTAGACCGCGACCCTCAAGCGATTTCGGTTGGCAAGGCTTTGGCAAAAGAAGATGCAAGGTTTTCCATTACCTACACAGACTTTGCAGGTATTACGGATGCTGTTGAAGATAAAGGATGGCCGAATTTAACGGGCATTGGTTTTGATTTGGGGGTGTCTTCACCACAACTCGACCAGGCAGAGCGTGGTTTTTCATTCATGAAGAAAGGTCCATTGGATATGCGTATGGATTTTGAATCGGGCCAACCCTTGTCTGAAAAGTTAAAGAAAGTTTCGGAATCAGAGCTTGCCCAAGTGATTCGCAATCATGGTGGCGAACGTTTTGCAGGGCGAATTGCCAGATCGATTTTAAATGCATTACATCAAGGTGGGATGAACACGACCCAAGATCTCGAAAACGTATGCTTTCATGCTACGCCAAAGAAAATGCGGCATACGGGAGCGCATCCCGCAACACGAACCTTTCAGGCACTTCGAATTTGGGTGAATGATGAAATGAATCAAATTGATCAAGCTGTGCAAGCATCGATGAAACTTTTACAAACCGGCGGACGATTGGTTATTATTTCTTTTCATTCAGGTGAAGACAGAAGAATTCGTGATTTGATTGAAAAGCAGGTGAATGGCTGCGTTTGCCCGCGTGAGTTTCCGATGTGTGCTTGTGGTTTTAAGCCCACCATGAAGTGGGTACAAAAAAAACCTATTCGTGCCACCGCCGCAGAAATTGAAGCCAATCCACGCAGTCGCTCCGCGATGCTTAGGGTTGCAGAAAAGCTGAGTGAAACATGATGGGAAAAGTGATGTTTTTCAGCTTGGTTGCAGCTATTGGAATACTGGCTGGAAGTAAGGTTTGGGTATCGTACCTCCGTGTTGATACTGAGCAAGTGGTCAGTCAGCTTCAAAAAGATAAAGTGTTACTCATGCAAGATGTACAAAGTCTTAAGCTTGAATTAGCCAGCATGGGTCGCCCTGATACTTTGCGTCGGTTGGCGCGAGAGCTGGGTATGTCGGCACCGACTGCTATGCAGCTTGTTACACCATGATGAGCCATGATAAAATCGGAGTAACCCGCAGATTGGAAGCGGTAGCAGGCTTGGTCATGCTTGGTTTGTTGTTGATGGTGGTTCGTGCTGTCGATTTGCAGTGGGTGCAACATGAAGAATTGAGTGCTATGGCCGATAACCAGCGTGTTCGTCAATTTGAAGTCGCAGCACCGCGTGGTCAAATTGTAGACAGAAGTGGGCGTGTGCTTGCTGAGAGTATTGAAGTGCCATCGGTTGCAGGTGTTGGCGCAGACATCAACCCAAAAGATTTGCCTGCTTTAGCAGAAGCTTTGAATATACCGTTGACTAAACTCAAGCAGCGTATTGGTAAACGCCAAGGCTTTATTTGGCTAGCGCGTCAAGCTTCGCCGCAAATAGCCAAGCAAGTTCAAGCCTTAGGCATCACTGGAATACGCATTGAGCAAGAATGGCGAAGATATTTCCCTTATGGTCCAGAGACGGGACACTTGCTTGGCTTTGTTGGTATAGATAACCATGGTTTAGAGGGATTAGAGCTTGCTTTTGATCAAGAGCTTTCAGGTGAAGCAGGGAAAATTCAGCTTCGCAAGGCCGCCAATGGTATCAAATTACCAGGGCATACTTGGATTAAAAAACCGCAACACGGGCAGGAACTCACTTTAAATCTTGATATTGGTGTACAAAGTATTGCCTATGCTGCATTGGCGAATGGCGTGGAGAAAACAGGTGCAAAAGGTGGCTCTGTGGTGGTGATGAACCCACAAACAGGTGAAGTGTTGGCCATGACCAGTTGGCCAGCCTTTAACCCTAACGCTTTTGGCAAATATCGCCCCAAAGATTGGCGTAATCGTGTGGTGACGGATGTGTTTGAGCCTGGCTCAGTGCTGAAGCCGTTCACCGTAGCCGCCGCACTGTCCACAGGTCGCTGGACCAAAGACTCCTTGATTTATTGTGAGGATGGAAGTTTTGAAGTGGCGGGCAAACGTATTAAAGATGACCACCCCCAAGGCTGGATTGATTTACGAAAATTATTGGTGGTTTCTAGCAATATTGGCGCGGCCAAACTTGCTTTGGATGTGGGCAAGGATGACCTGTATGGCATTTTGCAAGATGTGGGATTTCACCGTAAAACAGGGGTTGGTTTGGGTGGTGAATCTTCAGGGTTATTGCCGCCTTTAGAGATGTGGGGACCTGTGGAAACAGCTAATATTGCCTTTGGACAAGGCGTTGCTGTTACGCCCATTCAGCTAGCAGCCGCATTTTCTGTTTTTGCCAATGGTGGTGTTTATTATCCGCCGCAATTGGTGAAAGGTGAACTTCCAGCTGAGGGACACCGCGTACTTTCTGAACAAGTGGCGAAGGATGTATTGCAAATGCTTGCCGATGCAACCCTTGCTGGTGGCACAGGAACCAAGGCTGTACCGCAAGGTTATACGGTTGCAGGGAAAACAGGCACAGCACAAAAAGCGGATGAATATGGTGGTTATTCCAAAGATAAGTTTACGGCTGTTTTTGCAGGGGCTGTACCGAGTGATAATCCTAAATTGGTGATTGTAGTCGCGATAGATGAGCCACAGACTAGCATTTATGGTGGTACGGTTGCCGCACCGATTTTCAAACAAATTGCCGCAACAGCCTTGCCCATGCTGGGTGTTGCCCCCCAACAGCCTGAAACTCTTCAAGAAGGGGAATGGCAACTTCAGCAGGCTCGTACAACACAGGATATTGCCATGCCTATACATGCCATTTATGGTTTATCCTTGCGTGAAGTGAGAAAGCTGACATCCACAATAGGTGTGCAGTTGAAGCTGCATGGCTCAGGATGGGTAAGTCGAAGTGAACCTGCGACCGTGGCGAATTTGCAAGCTGGGGGTGTGTTGGAGGTGTGGCTTCATGAATGAACTAAATATTCAACCGAAACAGCTTGCAGGCCTTGTGCTTCATTTGGGTACTTGCTCCTCAGATGCTAAGGTTACACGCTTGTGTGATGATACGCGCAAACTTAAAGCTGGCGATACATTTTTATGTCTGCCACGGGTGAAAGATATGGATGCCATCGTGCAGGATGCGATTGAGCAACAAGCCAATGCCATTATTTTTGTTGGTCAGCCTAGCAAACAAGAACATCTGCCATGGGCATGTTTACCTGATATGCCAAGCTTGGGGTTGCTGCTTAGGCGTTGGTTTGAAACTGAAAACACAGCATTACCGTGTATTGGTATCACAGGCACGGATGGTAAAACCAGCACCGCATGGATGTTACGTGAAGTTTTGGCGCAACACTTGGGTTCAGCATGGTCAGTAGGCACATTAGGTCTGATGATGAATCAAGGTGAGGCAGAGGATTTGGGTAATACCACACCTTCGCTTTTAATATTGCATGGTATTTTAGCGCAAGCGATAGCACAAAATATTGGTGCGTTGATTTTGGAAGTGTCTTCACACGGTATTGCCCAAGCACGCATTGCAGGCTTGCCTTTCACCGCAGTGATTTGGACAACCATGGGACGTGATCATTTGGAAGCACACGGTGGTTATACTGCGTACTTGGACTGTAAAGCTGGTTTTGTTCGGGAGGTGGCGCAATCGGGTGGGTTGGTGATTGCCAATGCAGAGTATGTCGATATTCAGCAATCACTCGCGCAAACACCAGGTCATTTGTTTTGGTATGCTCATCAGCAAGAGGCTGACATGTTATGGATGGTGCAGAATCAACAGGTGATATTCACGGATAACAGCGAAGAAATAATATTAAAACAAGTGCCAATGGTTGATTTTCATGCGGAAAATTTAGCAGCCGTAGCCTTGTTGATGAAAGAAGCTTTTAACGTCCCTTTATCTCAATTTTCCAATATGAGCAACGTGGTTTCTACACCCATAGGTCGCTTAGAAGCTGTAGCTGAACAAATTTACATTGATTATGCACACACTGCCGAAGGTTTGCTGCGATGTTTGCAAAGTGCGCGTCAATTGACCCAAGGTGAGTTGCTATTGGTTTTTGGTTGCGGCGGTGATCGTGATAAAGGTAAACGCCCTGAAATGGGTGCTGTGGCAGCGCAATGTGCCGATAAAATTTGGTTAACCTCGGATAACCCGCGAGATGAACAACAGCATCATATTGCACGCGATGTGTTGCAGGGCATTCCAGCCCAAGAAAAGGTTTATGTGATTGAGGATAGAAAGCTTGCCATTCAACAGGCTGTATCCGCATTGCTGCCTGGGGATGTGTTGGTCATTGCAGGAAAAGGACATGAGAGTTATATGGATATTGCAGGTGAGCGTTTACCATGGTCAGACAAAAGCGTGGCGCAACAAGCCTTGGCTGGGGTGCAATGATGCGTCTAACAGGTCAAGATTTAGCAGCCGCCAGCTCTGGAAAATGGTTGCATGATATGCCTGATTATGTGCAAGGCATTGGCTCAGATACACGCGAATTTCAAGCTGGAGAGGCTTTTTTAGCGCTGCGTGGCCCAAGCTTTGATGGTCATGAACATGCGTACCAAATTGCTGATCAAGCGGTGGCTTTGATTGGTGATGAACAAGGTCTTGCGCAGTGGAAGCATTTAGAAATACCCCAATTGAAAGTGCAAGATACATTGCAATGTTTGGGTGATGTGGCAGCTCTTCATCGTAGTCGTTTGTGCAACACACAAGTGGTCGCCATTACAGGCTCTTATGGTAAAACCACAGTGCGCTCCATGTTGGAAATTGTATTGAAATATTTGAACTTGCATGTGGCGGCAACGCAAGCCAACTATAATAACCTTATTGGCGTGCCTCAAACATTATTGGGCGTTGGTATGCAAGCGGATGTGGCGTTGATTGAGTGTGGCATTAGTGAACAAGGTGAAATGCTGCGTTTATCTGAAATTGTACAGCCTGATATGGTGATTGTCACAGGGTTAAGCCAGGCGCACAGTGAAGGTTTGGGTGGTTTTCAAGGTGTTGTGCAAGAAAAGTCCAAATTAATGACATACTTACGCGAAAAAGGTTGGGCAGTGTTGGGGCAAGGTGTGCTGGCGCAATTTGAACATGCAGGTTGTATGCCCAAACAGCCCATAGTATCGATGGGTGAAGATACGGTGGCTTGGCAGTTGGATGGTCAGGTTGTTACATTAACCTATGCAGGGCAAAAGGTTGCGGTGAATATCTTGCTTCCTGCTCAGCATTGGGCTGAAGACATGGCACTTGTCGCCACGGTTGTGCTGAAGTTGGGAGAGGATATGGGTCGGGCTTGGTCTTTGGCTGAGATTGGCGAAGCTTTGCGAGCTTGGCAGCCCGTCGATGGTCGCTTGATGATTTACAATTTGGCACAATTTACACTCATTGATGATGCTTATAATGCGAATCCAGCATCCATGCAAGCAGCCTTGGATACTCTTGCATCGCTTGAAGGGCATCGCATTGCCATCATTGGTGATATGTTGGAGTTAGGAAAAGATGCAGCGGCCTTGCACCAGAAACTCAACCTGCATGACATTGATGAAGTGTTTACGGTGGGTTCGTTCAGTGCCGGCTTACAAACCAAGTGGCCCGAAAAGAAAATACATGTTTTTCGTCATGTGGATGACATTGTACAATACTTAAAAGGGCAAAGTTTTCCTCGCCAACAAAGTACCGTATTGGTCAAAGCATCGCGCGGCACAGGCTTGCAGCATGTGGTGAAAACGTTGCAGCAACGAGGCCAACATGTTATATAATTTATTGTATCCGCTGGCGGATCAGTATTCATTTCTCAATGTTTTTCAATACATCACATTCCGCGCAGCATATGCTTTGATTACGGCATTGGTATTGAGCTGGTTGTTTGGTCCTTTATTTATTCGGATGCTAACGGCCAGTCAAAGCAAGGGGCAACCGATTCGCCATGATGGCCCTGAAAGTCACTTGGCCAAGCAGGGTACACCAACCATGGGTGGGTTGTTGATTTTATCCACCTTGACCTTGAGTACATTGCTTTGGGTAGACCTCACGAATATGTTCATTTGGTTGGCATTGATGGTCACTTTAGGTTACGGCTTGATTGGTTGGCTGGATGATTATTTGAAAATCAAACACCAAAACAGCAAGGGTTTGGCAGGGCGGTGGAAATTGGCTTTGCAGATTTTCTTTGGTGGTATTGCTGCTGTTGCTTTAATGAATATGACTTCACCAATTGTGGATATTCCCATTGTAAATTACCAGTGGGATATGGGTTATTGGTATATTTTATTTGTGATTTTTGTGCTTGTTGGCACATCCAACGCCGTGAATTTGACCGATGGGCTTGATGGTTTGGCTGTGGCTCCAACATTCATGGTAGCAGCGACATTGGGTATCGTGGTCTATGTTGCTGGGCACAGTGGTTTTGCGGAGTATCTGTTGATTCCGTATGTGCCAGGCGCTGGAGAATTGGCGATATTTTGCGGTGCATTGGTGGGTGCTTGCCTTGGTTTCTTGTGGTTCAATACTTATCCAGCTCAGGTGTTCATGGGTGATGTTGGCTCACTTTCTTTGGGTGGAGCGTTGGCATTTGTTGCCTGTGCCGTGCATCAGCAATTTTTATTGGCCATTGCAGGAGGATTATTTGTTTTGGAGGCTGTGTCGGTGATGGTACAAGTTGCATCGTTTAAAATGCTGGGAAAACGGGTGTTCCGCATGGCTCCCATTCATCATCACTATGAACTTAAAGGTTGGGCAGAGCCAAAAATTATTGTTCGTTTTTGGATTGTTACCCTGATTCTCGCTTTGGTGGCATTGTCCACCTTGAAGTTACGCTGATGCTTGATATTCGAGATAAAGTCGCCGTGATTGGCATGGGCAAAACGGGTTTGTCGGTGGTGAGGCATTTGCAGCGTGTACATGTGGATTGTGAATGTTTTGATGAAGCAGCCGTGCAGCTCCCCGATGATTTGCAAAATATCGTGTTGCATACGGGTGCATTACAATCTGAAGTGTTGCTTGGTTTTAAAAAAGTGATTGTGAGCCCTGGTATTGATTGGCGACACCCTGCGTTGGCGGAAGCGCGTCAGTGTGGTGTGGAAGTGTATGGTGATTTGGATGAATTCTTAGCTCATTATTCAGGTGTATTGATTGCAGTCACAGGCACGAATGGTAAAACAACAGCTACGCAAATGATTGCGTTGCTATTGGAAACATTGCCTAAGGGTTGCGATGCTGGCGGTAATATCGGTGTGCCGATGTTGGATTTGTTGGCCAATGGGCAACCCGAACGCGTGGTTCTGGAGTTATCCAGCTTTCAATTGGAACGTGCTAAAAATTTACACCCACATTATGCCGTATTACTCAATGTTCAGGCTGATCATGCTGATATGCACGCATCACCTGAAGCATATCGCGCTGCCAAAGTACGCATGTTTCAGCATATGATTATGGGCGACACGGCTTTGTTGTTGAACACTTCAGAATGGGATGCTTTGGCGCAAGACTTGCAAATTAGAGGTGTTGCTGTGAAGCGGTTCGGTATTATCGAGCAATATGATGAAAGCATTGTGGCGGGTGTGTTGTGTGCAGAAGACAGTGATTCACTTTTCTGGCATCAAGGTGATACGCGTAAAACACTGGCTTGCGCTTCACTCATGGTTCGTGGCAGGCATCAGCAACAAAACATTGCTGTGGCTGCCCAAGTTGCGGCGGATTTTGGTGTTTCCGCGAATATTATTGAAGAAGCATTGATGAGCTTTCAAGGTTTAGAGCATCGCTTGGAGTTTGTTGGTCACGTTGCTGAAAGAGATTGGTTTAATGATTCCAAAGCGACCAACCCCAATGCAGCCATTGCTGCACTGACTTCTTTTGAGCAAGTGAATTGGATTTGTGGTGGTCTACGCAAAGGTTTGGCACTGGATGATTTGGTTGATGTTGTCAAAAAACATGTGTGTTTTGCTTGTGTGATTGGTGAAAATACTGCGGCTTATGAAGATTTATTGAAGCAAGCAGGTGTTGCATTTGTTGTATCTAAAACCATGAAAAAAGCAGTGGGTGATGTGGCTTCTCAACAGAACGAGTATCCTGTACTTTTATCACCAGCCGCAGCCAGTCAAGATCAGTACCGTCATTATGCAGAGCGCGGGGCTGACTATGTGCAAGCTATGCGTACCCTTGGTACACAGTCATGACCCAGTACACACGTAACCCATTCGATATATGGATGTTAACAAGCATTTTGGCACTGTTGCTGTTCAGTGTCATTATGGTGGGTAGTGCCAGCTTAGAAGTGGCGGATGCACGTTATGGCTCGCCATGGCATATTTTAATTCGCTGGTGTTTTTACATCCCTATTGGGCTGGCTGTGATGTGGGCAGTTTCACGGGTTCATCCATCTTGGTGGCAAGCCATGGCACTGCCACTGTTGGCGATTGGAATTGTGTTATTGATTGCTGTGTTGCTCTTGGGAAGCCATATTAATGGTGCAACCCGATGGTTTTCGTTGTTTGGCATGACCATTCAACCCATTGAATTAATTAAACCTTTCTTTGTATTGTACCTCGCATACTATCTTGCCAACTTCCAAGAGCGGCTACCATCGTTTGTTCACGGTTTATTGCCCATGTTGTTGCTGCTGGTATTGATGATGGGCTTGTTGCTGGGTCAGCCAGATTTTGGTAATGCTGCATTATTGATGGGTATGAGCTTTTGTTTGTGGTTTGTTGGCGGTGTTCCTGTGAGGCATTTGGTAGGTTTATTCCTTGCAGCGATTCCTATGATTGCGGTGATGGTGATGGCTGCACCTTATCGAATGTCTCGATTAACATCATTTATGGATCCTTGGGCGGATAGGTTTGGCGCAGGTTACCAACTGGTGCAATCACAAATTGCATTTGGTGTTGGCGGTCTTACGGGTGCAGGGCTTGGGCAAGGTGTGCAGAAGTTGTTTTATTTGCCTGAAAGTTTTACAGATTTTATCGCCGCTGTGATTGGAGAAGAGCTGGGTTTAATTGGTATTTTAACGTTGATGTTGGTGTTTATCATTTTGTTGGCGCGTGGTTTTATCATTGCCAAACGTGCTGATAGCACATTTACACGCTTATTGGCTTTGGGTTGTACATTGCTGTTGGCAGCTGCATTTATCATCAATTTTGGTGCATCTATGGGTATTTTCCCAACCAAAGGTATGCCTATGCCATTCATTTCTTATGGTGGTAGTGCCTTGGTGGGTAGTTGTATGTTGGCAGGGCTCATTTTCTCGGTGCAACGTCATCAAGGTGCAAAAAAAGTGAACAAACGAACCCATTCATCAACCAGCCACCCTTTCCAAGAAGTGTCGGCATGAGTAAGT
Organism: Ghiorsea sp.; assembly: GCA_030949605.1. Lineage (GTDB taxonomy): Bacteria > Pseudomonadota > Zetaproteobacteria > Mariprofundales > Mariprofundaceae > Ghiorsea. The sequence continues at coordinate 36,197 of JAUZSH010000024.1, read as the reverse complement.
TGTTGTGTATTGCAGGTGGTGGCACAGGCGGTCATGTGATGCCTGCGCTTGCGCTTGCTGATGCGGTTCGCAGTCAAATGAGCGAGGTGAATGTAAACTTCATCGGAGCAAAACGCGGCTTGGAAGCGACATTGCTACCTGAGCGCGGTGAAGATGTGTTGCTGTTGGATATGCATGCAGTGCAAGGTGCTGGATTTATGCAACGGGTGAAAGTTTTATTGTGGGAGTTGCCTCAATCAGTGATGCAGATTCGTAAGGCATGGAAAATAAGTAGACCTGATGTGTTGGTTGGTGTGGGCGGTTATGCCAGTGTGGCGGGTGTGGTGGCTGCATTATTATCGCGTATTCCTGTGGTGCTGTATGAACAAAATGCTATTCCAGGGTTGGTCAACCGCATGTTGTATCGTTTTTGTGCGCGGATGATGCTGGGATTCTCCTCAGCAGAGAAACATTTGCAATACCGAAGTCGCCAATCTGTGGTGACAGGTAATGTAATTCGCGACGATATATTGAAAGTTGTTTATACAACACATGAAAAACCATGTTTATTGATTGTGGGCGGTTCACAAGGTGCGATGTTTTTGAATGATACCGTGCCGTGTGCTTGTCAAAACCTTGCTAGGCAAGGTAAAGATTTTCGGGTGATTCATTTGGTGGGTGCTGGTGATGGTCGGGTGCAAGCTGTGAAAGCCATGTATGATAAGGTGAACATTGAGGCTGATGTGCAAGTTTTTTCCCATGATATGCCGAGTCTACTGGCGCAAGCCAGCCTCATGGTTGCCAGAGCAGGTGCGATGACGGTCTGTGAAGCAGGAGCGGTGGGTATGCCTGCCTTGTTTGTGCCATTGCCGTGGGCTGCAGATAATCATCAGTATTTTAATGCTTTAAGCATGAAAGAGGTGGGAGCTGCGGATATTGTGCGGCAAAAAACATGTGATGTTGCCAAACTGACGCATAAATTAAGTCATTTGTTGTTTAACCCCGTAGCATTACAAGCCATGAGTCATGCAGGTATACATCAAACTATTCGAGATGCAGGGAAGCGGCAGGTGGGAGTGTTAGAGCCACTGCTGGAGGCTAGCCCATGAAAACACGGGTTCAATGTATTCATTTTACAGGTATTGGTGGCATTGGTATGAGTGGCATTGCTGAAGTGCTGTTTAATCAAGGGTTTAACGTACAAGGCTCAGATATAGCGGAAAGCCCGAATGTGCAAAGACTTAGGGGTATTGGTCTGAAAGTCATGGTGGGGCATGCGGCTGAGAATTTGGGTGATGCCCAAGTGGTGGTGGTGACCACGGCTGTTAACCAACAAAACCCTGAAATCTTAGAAGCCAAGAAGCTTGGTATCCCTGTGATTCCCAGAGCTGAAATGTTGGCTGAACTGATGCGTATGAAGCAAGGTATTGCGGTGGCAGGAAGCCATGGTAAAACAACGATTACCTCCATGATTGCCCATGCTATGGAGGTGGCAGGTCTAGACCCAACCTACGTCATCGGTGGGCGGCTGATGTCGACCAGCCACAATGCACGACTGGGTGAAAGCAAGTGGTTGGTTGCTGAAGCGGATGAGAGTGATGGCTCATTCTTGCGTTTATCACCCATGATTTCGGTGGTGAGTAATATTGATCCAGAACACCTTGATCACTATGGTGATTTTGAAGCCTTGATGGCAGCTTTTAAGCAGTTTGTTAGCCTTACGCCATTTTATGGACGTGTGGTATTGCATCATGAACACCCGAATGTGGCACTGTTGCGTGATGAGCTGTGTCGACCTGTCACCACTTATGGCACAAGCCTGCAAGCTGATTTGTATTTGAAAGCGGTGGTGGTGGATGGTTACAAACAACACTTAACCATTGGTTTTGCCGATGGTGATGTGCAAACCATGACCTTACCCATGCCTGGTCTACACAATGCAGAGAACGCACTGGCAGCCGTTGCTGTGCTGTTGGATTTGGGTATTGAATTTGATGTGATTCGCCAAGGGTTTGCCAGCTTTGAAGGTGTTCAACGCCGCTTTCACTGTTTTGAAACGGGTAAAGGTGTGTTGGTGGATGATTATGCACATCATCCCAAAGAGATTTTGGCAGCACTTCAGGCGGCCACATCCTGTTGGCCAAATCAAACGATTTCAGTGTTGTTCCAGCCGCATAGATTCAGCCGAACCCAAGACTTATATGATGACTTTTTAGGCTCGTATGATGCTGCGCACAAAGTAAGGTTGCTGCCTATTTATGCTGCCAGTGAATCCCCTATACACGGTGTGGATTCGGCGTGGTTGGCTGATGGAATGATGAAACGCGGGCATAAAGATGTGGCAGTGATTGAAGCCATGGCAGATGCAGAGGTTTGGGCGATGGATGAGCTTGACCAAGGGCATGTGGTGTTAATGATGGGTGCAGGTTCTATTGGTGGATTCATTCGTCAACTTCGGCAAAAGCTTGGAGGCAAGTCATGACAGATTTCTCCATGCTTTCCTCTTTGGGGAAGATTGAACAAGATGTACCTTTGGCTCAGCGCACAACTTTGGGTGTGGGTGGCGTTGCCGCTTGGTTATTCCGCCCTAAAAGTCAAAGCGATTTGATGCAAGCATTGCATTTGATACCCCAAGACCTGCCTATATTTCCTATGGGTCGTGGTTCAAACTTGTTGATTGCAGACGATGGTATTGATGCTCTAGTTTTAGACTTGGGCGACTTTAACACTTTGGAAGTGAACCATCATACACTACTTGCAGGTGCAGGTGCGCGCATGAGTAAAATTGCACAGCGTGCTGCATTATCAGGGTTCAGCGGTTTGGAGTTTATGGCCACCGTGCCTGGAGATCTGGGAGGTGGTGTGGCGATGAATGCAGGTGCATTTGGGCAGCAAGTTTCCGATACTTTGGTATCCATTTTACTATTAAACCGTGATGGTCAACTGCAACATATCAACCGCCAAGACTTGAACATGCAATACCGCTACACAGCGTTGCCACAAGGAAGTGTGGTTTTATCGGCGACATTTGAGCTTGGTGAGAAAGGTGCTGAAGAAGTGAAACAGGTCATGCGTGAGATGCGCGCCAAACGCAGCCAAACGCAGCCATTAAATCTGCCCAACTGTGGTTCAGTGTTTAAAAATCCAGAAGGTGACTTTGCAGCGCGTTTGATTGAAAGTGTTGGGCTTAAAGGTAAACAAATCGGTAAAGCCAATATATCTGATGTTCATGCCAACTTTATTGTCAATCAAGGTGGTGCAAGCTGTGCGGACGTGCTTGGGCTGATTCGTTTGGCAAAAGATACGGTTAAACAAGAAATGAATGTTGAACTTGAACCTGAAGTTAAACTTGTGGGGTGCGCCTTATGAGTCAACTTCAAGACCAACGTATTGTCGTACTGATGGGTGGCGCATCGGCAGAGCGTGAAATCTCCTTGCGTTCTGGGCAAGCTGTATTTGAAGCATTACAAAACCAAGGCTTGGATGTGGTCGCACTGGACTTATCAGAAGATACCACGCAATGGTATGCACAAATTCAACAAACCCAAGCAGATATTGCTTTTATCGCTTTGCATGGCAGATACGGTGAAGATGGCTGTATTCAAGCTTTGTTGGACTTGATGCAAATACCTTATACTGGCTCTAATGTGGCAGCATCAGCATTGTGTATGGATAAAAAACTCACCAAATGCGTGTTGAGTGATGCGGGTATTCGTGTGCCTGAAGATGTTCATATGAAGGATGGTCGACCTCTAATATACCCTGTGTTTGTCAAGCCTATAGCCGAAGGTTCAAGTGTTGGACTGCATTATATTGAAGATGAAAAAGGTTGGAATACTCTGAACTTAAGCAACCTTGATGATTGGTTGGTAGAACATTGTGTGATGGGCGTTGAAGTGGCGGTATCGGTGCTCAATGACAAAGCTTTGCCACCTGTGGAGGTTGCACCCAAGTCAGGCATGTATGATTTCACATCCAAGTATACCGTAGGTGCGACAAATTATTTTTGCCCTGCGAGAATTTCACCAAGCCAAATTGAGCAGTGTAAACGTATTGCCGAGCAAGCAGTGGTTGCATTAACGTGTGCTAGCGCACCGCGAGTGGATCTTATTGTACCTTATACTGGCGCGCCAGTCGTTTTGGAAGTTAATACTATTCCAGGAATGACCGCGACAAGTTTATTACCCAAAGCAGCAGCAGCAACGGGCATTGGTTTCACAGAGCTTTGCGTGATGCTGCTTGAAGCAGCATGGGGACAGCAACGAGGAATATAGGAGGTGTTTTTTTTAAAGCAAAGAAAAGTCAGTGATAATATCCGCCGTCGCAAGGTTTCAGTTCAATCTGTCGCAAGTAAGCGTTGGTTGCAGCCTTTATTTAAGGGTGTATGGATGGCTTCAATGATGTTATTATGTGGTGTTGGTTTGTGGCAATTGAATACACAACTATCAGTATCGTACTGGGATATTGATGCTGAAGCTCATGTTCAACGTCAAATTGAGGATTATTTAAGCCAGCGAGATAAAGATTATTGGCATATGCGAGCCTCTATATTACAGGTTGAATTGATGCAGTACATACCTGATATTGAGCAAGTTCAAGTGAGTCGCGTGTTGCCTGCGAATTTGTATATCAAAGCCAAAGCAAGGCAGCCGATAGCTTTATGGAAAAATAAGAAAAACCAGCAAGTGATGTTGGTTGATGATAAGGGTGTTGCATACCGTGCTTTGCAACGCAATGAAAGCATTGATTTACCCATATTGCGTGTTGAATTGACTCAACTGCAAGCGGCAAGTCAGGTGTTAAAGATGTTGCATCAATATGATGTGCGTCAATTACTTCGTTTGAGTGAGTTGATTGCAATGGATGAGAGCTGGCGTTTGAACTTTACCAAGGGTGAGCAATGGCTTATTGAGATGGGCAACCTTGAGTACAATGTGGTACAGGTGATCAATATTTTAAAGCAACCGCGTTGGGCGAAAAAGCATTGGCGTATTGATGCAAGAATGGCAGAGCGATGGTTTATCAGACCAGCCAAGCAGGAGCTAATATAATGAGCAGAGACAATCAAATCATTGTAGGTCTAGATATTGGAACCAGCAAGATTGCATGTATTGTTGCTGAAATTGCGGCAGATGGTCGGGTTGATATTGTTGGTATTGGTAAACATGTATCCAAAGGTTTGCGTCGTGGTGTGGTGGTGAATATCGAAAGTACGGTGGAGTCGATTCGTCGTGCGATTGAAGAAGCAGAGTTGATGGCGGATGTGGAAATAAAAAAGGTGTATGTGGGTATCGCGGGCTCACATATTCGTGGTTATAATAGTCATGGTGTGGTGGCGACCAAAAATGGAGAAGTCACGGAAGAAGATGTGGCGCGTGTGGTCGAGGCGGCTAAAGCGATGAATATTCCAGCCGACCAGCAAATTTTACATGTGCTTCCTCAAGGCTACATTATTGATAGGCAAGATGGTATTCGTGAGCCTGTGGGTATGAGTGGCGTACGCTTGGAAACAAGGGTGCATGTGGTGACGGGAGCTGTGTCTTCGGCGCAAAATATTATCAAGTGTTGTAATCGTTGTAATTTGGATGTGGCAGACATGGTCTTGGAGCAGATTGCATCCAGTGAATCGGTGTTGAGTCAAGATGAAAAAGATATTGGTGTATTATTGGTAGATATTGGTGGTGGCACCACGGATTTGGCCGTGTTTATTGATGGTGCGATTCGCCATACAGCAGTGATACCTGTGGGTGGAGACCATATGACCAATGATTTGGTAGCGGGCTTACGCACCTCAGCCAGAGAAGCAGACCTTTTGAAAAAAGAGTATGGTTCATGTATGGCATCATTGATTTCACCCGAGGAAACGGTGGAAGTGCCTCGTGTTGGGGGTCGCCCACCGCAATCCATGCCAAGGCAAGTGATGGCGCAATTGTTAGAGCCGCGCATGCAGGAATTATTTGAATTGGTGCGTGAAGAGTTGGAACGTTCGGGTTATAAAGAATTGGTCGCAGCAGGTGTGGTATTGACGGGTGGTAGTAGTTTGTTAGAAGGCACGCAAGAACTTGCAGATGAAGTGTTTGAATTGCCTGTTCGCCTTGGTAACCCACAAGGTATTGGTGGTTTGGTGGACGTGGTGAATAGTCCGATTTATGCAACAGGTGTTGGGCTGATTCAATATGGTCATCGCTATCGCAGCGAGCAGCAGTATGGTGGTCATAAAAAGAAAAGTGATACCAGTGTTTTTAGTCGCTTCCGACAATGGTTTGGGGGGTAGAAATGCTCAGGAGACACGCAGACCATACTGAAGAAAGAGAATATAAAAGATTGAAGAAGGGGTGAATGACATGCCATTAAAATTTATGTTAGATGATACAGAGAAGCAAGTTGCAAGCATCAAAGTGGTTGGTGTTGGTGGTGGCGGTGGTAATGCACTGAACAATATGATTGAGCAAAAACTGTTGGGTATTGACTTTATTGCAGCCAATACGGATGCACAAGTGTTGGCACGGAGCTTGGCTGAAACACGTTTGCAGTTGGGTTCACACAGTACCAAAGGTTTGGGGGCTGGTGGTAAGCCTGATATTGGTCGTGAAGCTGCAGAGTCTGACCGCGCGCATATTAAAGAATTATTGGCAGACACGGAAATGGTGTTTATCACAGCAGGTATGGGTGGCGGCACGGGCACAGGAGCAGCACCTGTGATTGCCGAAGTTGCGCGTGAAATGGGTATTCTAACGGTTGGCGTGGTGACAAAACCTTTTTCTTTTGAAGGAAAGCGTAGAATGCGTTTTGCTGAAGATGGGATTGAAGAGCTGAGTCGTGCAGTGGATACGCTCATTACCATCCCCAATCAAAAGCTGGTTGCCATGGCTGGGAAAAATACCACCATGAAAGACACTTTTCGTATGGCGGATGATGTTTTGTTTCAAGCTGTACGTGGTATTTCAGAGTTGATTACCAAACCTGGTTATATCAATGTGGATTTTGCTGATGTGACGGCTGTGATGACAGAGCATCAAGGCACTTCCATGATGGGTATGGGTTCAGCATCGGGTGAAGACCGAGCATGTGTTGCAGCCGAAGCTGCTATTACCTCACCGTTGTTAGAAGAAGTGGATATTCATGGCGCGCAAGGATTGCTGGTCAATGTGACGGCAACAGAAGAGTCCTTGTCGATGGCTGAATATGAAGAAGTGATGAATATCATGCAAAATATGATGGATGAAGATGCGAACGTAAACTGTGGCTTGGTTTACGATGAAGATGCAGGTGATGAATTGCGCGTGACGGTAGTGGCAACAGGTTTACAAAAACAAGTCATGCCCAAACTGGCGAAAGTACAACCTTTGCGTGCAACCAAGCTCCCTGTGCTGGATAGCGTACCTGCACCGGGTTATTCCATGGGTTCAGGTCATACGCAAACGCAAGCAGCACCTGAAGCATCAGCATATGATGATAAATATGATGTGCCGACGTGGATTCGTCACCAAGCGGACTAAAAGCTGAATACATTTTAGAACCTAGCCCGCATTATTCACAAATACAGCCGCGCCCTTGCTTGTCCCTTTATTCGCAACAAATCTCTCATCAATCGTTAGTAAGCGCGGCTACGAGCGATTTCTTTAAAATTCGTTGTAAACAAAGGTTCTACGCAATCATCACGACGATTTATGAATAATGCGGGCTAGACCCTGCAAGTGTTTACACATACATAGCGCAACCTCTTCATTCACCTGGCGTATTTAATCCATTGTTCGTAAGCACAGCTACGAATCAACTTCTTCAAAACGCGTTGCAAACAAAGTTTCTGCGCAATCATCACGACGATTTATGAATAATGCGGGCTAGGTAGAACGAGGAAAAGAGGCTTGAATCATGAAAAATAATTTTTTAAAATTCGTGCATGATTAAAGTTAAAAACCTTTGTCGAAAATATGACGCTTTGTTTGCTGTCAAAGATTTAAACTTTACGGTGAAACGTGGCGAAGTCATGGGGTTACTTGGCCCCAATGGCGCTGGAAAGTCGACCACCATGAAAATGCTCACCTGTTTTCTTCCCCCTTCCTCAGGTGATGCAAGTATTGGTGGATTGAGCTTGGCAGATTCGATGAAAGTGCGACGCTTGGTGGGCTATTTGCCTGAACATGCGCCGTCTTATCATGATTTGGATGTGGAAGCTTATTTGCAATTCACAGGCAAAATGCACGGCATTCCGCAAGGCACACGCCAAGACAAAATTAAAGAAATGGCAAGTGCATGTGGTTTGGATGCAGTGATGTTTCGCCGCATTGATGAATTATCCAAAGGTTATCGCCAACGCGTGGGTTTGGCGGCTTCCATGTTGCACGACCCTGAATGTTTGATTCTTGATGAACCCACCACAGGCTTAGACCCCAACCAAATTGTAGAAATTCGTCATTTGATTCGCCGCTTGGGTGAGCAAAAAACCGTGCTATTATCTTCACATATCTTGCCCGAAGTGGAAGCCGTGTGCGACCGCATGATGATTATGGATAAGGGTGAGTTGCAGGCATTAGGTACATCTGCCGAATTGTCCAAGCAAGCCCAAGGTGGTGTATTGGTTTCAGCAAGCATTCAGGGCGAAATAGATAGATTCAGCACACAGCTTCAGAGTACATTACCCGATGTTGAAGTGTTGCAGCAAAAGGCAGTTGAAGATGGTGTAACGCATATCGAAATCCAACATCCCGACCCTGAATGTCAACTTGCTCAAGCCGTGTTTTATGCTGCCGTAGCCAGTGGTGCGGTATTGCTTGAAATGCGCAATGAGCGGGCAAGCCTTGAAGATGTGTTTCATAAGCTTACCCAAGGCGGTCAATTATCATGAGTGCCATGCTTGCTTTATGCCAGAAAGAATGGCGGATCAGCTTGGATACACCGCAAGGTTATGTGGTGTCGATTGCCTTTTTATTGGCATCAGGCTTCTTTTTTGGCAGCAGTTTGTTTCTCAATGGGCAAGCGGATATGCGCCACTGGTTTGCTGTGTTGCCGCTGTTGTATATCTTTTTTATCCCTGCCATGTCCATGCGTTTACTTGCTGATGAGTTGCACGATGGTACTTATGAACTCTTAGCCACCATGCCAACCCGCACCATAGATATTGTGTTGGGAAAATATTTGAGTTTGATGGGGCATATTACCTTCTTGTTGGTGCTTACATGGTTGTACCCATTTACTTTATTACTCTTGGGTCATTTAGATATGGGCATAGTGTTATCATCTTATTTGGCGGCATGGCTGCTCGCGGCTTTGTTTTCTGCCATGTGTTTGTATGCGTCAGCATTAACCCAACACGCCATGATTGCTTATATTGTGGGTCTTGTATTGTTATTGGTCGTGTTTTTAATGACCCAAGCTTCACCAACTTTACCGATTGCGGTGCAAGATTGGATAGCCATGCTTGGTCCCATCAATCATTACCAACACATGCTTCGCGGCGTGGTTTCGCTGGCAGATGTCATGCTGTTTGTGTGTGCAACATTCATCTTTTTGGCATTATCTTGGTTTGCGCTTGAGCGCAGGCGGTGGAGATAAGTCATGGCTGATATGCGTCATCAAACCCGCCGCAAAGCTTGGATAACATTATCGTTTATCATGGTCATCAGTGTGCTGCTGTTTGCCGTAGCACAAGGCTCACATATCCGTAGCGATTGGAGTGATAACCAAACATCAAGCTTGTCCACATCCACCCAGCAAGTGCTTGCTGCCTTGGATGAGCCGATTCAAATCAAAGCCTATTTCACATCAGGATTGCCGCAACCTTATGGGCAACTCCGCCAGTTTATTGAAGACAAATTGATGAGCTACCGTGATGCAGCCAAGGGTAATCTTGGCTTTGAAATGATTAACCCTGAAGATGATGCGAATGTACAAGCGTCATTGCAGGCTTTGCAAGTTCCCAAAGTTCAGGTGCAGGTGATTGAAGATGATAGGGCGCAAGTGCGCCAAGCTTATCTTGCGATTGTTATTGAATATTTGGACAAACAAGAAATCATTCCTGTGGTACAAACCGATGCAGGTTTTGAATATTTATTGACGCGAAAAATCAAGAAGCTCACAGGAAAAGGTAAACAAACCATTGCGCTTGCCACAGGTTTTGGTGCGAAAGGCGTGGATGAACTGCAAACATTGCAGCAGCTTCTACACGATGATTATGATGTGATTGATGTGGATTTGATGACGCAATCCGTGCCAAAGCATGTCAAAGCTTTGATTGTGGATGGCGTGGATAAAAAGCCATCGCAAAGCTTTAGGTATCACCTCGACCAATTTCGTATGACGGGTGGCGGTGTGTTAGTTTTGGCTTCCAATGCAGAGCCGATGTTGCAAGCAGGTTTTGTGATGCAGCCTGTGGATAATTATGCCAATGATTGGTTATTCAGTGATTTGGGTGTGTCTGTTGAACCAGGTTTGGTCATGGATCAACAAGCCAGCCGTATCACGGTCAATCAGCAGCAGGGTGGCTTTGCTTTTCGCTCGGTGGTGGATTTCCCGTTTATTCCCAATGTGGTGAACATCAACCACCAACATGTGGTCAGTCAAGGTTTGGAGGCATTAAGTATGCCGTTTTCAGCACCACTATTGTGGCGAGATGAGGGCGAGGGAAGAGCAACATTGCTCACATCATCCGAGTGGACGGCAGTGCAATCTGGCCCGCCATTTGATGTGAATCCATTGTTATCCATGCGTGAACGCTTCCAAGGTGTACAACAGGCTCCCCAAGCTTTGATGTTGGTGCAAGAAGGACAGATGACATCGGCATTTGATGCGACCAAGTCGGATAGTACAGAAGCAAAACATAGCAACAGCATAACAGACGGGCGATTGATTGTGTCGGGGTCTAGCGCGTTGTTGGATGATGAATTTATTGATGGGGTAAACACCGTATTGATTTTGAACATGTTGGACTGGTTGAGTGGTGATGAAGCTTTGATTGAACTGCGCTCTAAAGGTGTGACGCAACGTCCACTTGAGCCACTCACAAAACAAGAGCGAACATTTTTCAAGGTGGTATGGGTATTGGCTTTGCCTGTATTGTTGTTGGTATTGGCAGGTTGGCGCTGGTTAGCTCTTCGCAAGCGCAGACATCAAACATGGGAAACAAGCACATGAAAGAATTGATTGCCGTTATCATTACATTCTTTTTGGTTGCTCTCATCGTCATTCAAAATACACCCCAAGAAACTTCTCAAATGTTGCCAAAATCACCTTCATTTTCCTTGGAAGATGTGGCGAGTTTGAGCGTGCGCCTCAAAGATAAACCTGACCTTGAAGCCAAACGAGACGGGGATAAATGGTTGCTGGCAAACAGCGGCACGCCGACATACCTCAACCCTTTAGCCATCGACCAATTATTACATGATTTGCAAAGCATGAAGGTGAAGCGCGTTGCCAGTGCAAACCCTGAACAATTTTCACTTTTTTCAGTGGCTGACCATGAAGTCGTGCTTCAAGATAAGGCGGGTAAGGTATTGCTTGATGTGTTTATCGGTAAACCTGCAACGGATTTAACCAGTACCTATATTCGTTTGGCTGATGAAAAGCTGGTGATAACTGTGGACAAAGTGTTGACATGGCAGGTCAGGCGAACCCAAGATGCGTGGCTGAATAAGGAGCTTCCGCAAAACCCATAAGTGAATATAGTGCGCCTAGAGTTCCCAGTAGCAGTGTTGCTCATACATTAGCCATAGCGCTGCTATGACAAATGATTCGCGCCTTGCTCTTGGGAATCCTAAATCACAATTTATTTTACTCAGGCTTTCGAGAAAGCCCCTAAGGAAAGAAGCTTTTGAAAAACGATCCCCTACAACTTATTTTATTTGATTGCGATGGCACGCTCACCGACTCGCATGGCTCGATTGCTGTGGCTATGCAAAAAGCATTCACAGACAATGGCTTAGGCGAGCCTGATTACCAAGATGTGCTTGGCATTATTGGCTTGTCGTTGGTGGCAGCCGTGGAGCAATTGGCAGGTGATGATTTGGATGCGTCGCTTAAAACAAAGATTGGTCAGTCGTATAGCAGCCATTATCGGGCGATGGAGTCTAGCCTTGCCTTGTACCCTAAGGTGACTGAAACCTTGGAAGAGCTGGATAACCGAGGTTATGTGATGGGCGTGGTCACTGGCAAATCCAGTGGTGGATTATTGCGCGTCATGGATGCGTTTGATTTGCACAAGTTTTTTCCTGTTTGGCGAACAGCGGATATTTGCACATCCAAGCCGCACCCTGCCATGGTGAATGAATGTATGGCAGTGATGGGTGCGATTGCCGCCAATACCTCGGTGATTGGTGATTCGCGCTTTGATATTCAAATGGCAAATTCAGCTGGCGTGCGTTCGTATGGTGTTTCTTTTGGAGTTGAGCCTGCGCATGTGTTGAAAGCTGAAGGTGCGCGTACCGTGTTTGATAGGTTTGAAGATATTTTAAATGAATATCCAAGTTTAAGGGAATGACGGACTTTTGATATTGTGTGGGATGTCGCTTCAGTCATGCATTCTTACGCAGAGCTTACTCAAAAAGTATGTCGTGAGCGTTGCGTATAGGTTGGAAGTGAGGCTTTAGCCTCGCATTGATGAATGATATTCAATCACTTCACCAGAAATAGAACAAAATCTAACACTTGGCTTTTTTTGGGCGAGGCTAAAGCCCGACATTCCGCACCCTGTATTTCCAGTTTTTCGATTTAAGTTAAATAGGCTTAATTAGCCATTTAAATTCTTCTAACCTATTAATATTTATGGTATATTTATTGTTTCTACGGAGGCGAAAATGGCTATGGAAGTATCAACTGGTTCGATGATGTCGGGCTGCGAAAGTAAGGAGCTCAATCATCTTGGTCTTGTTGCAGGGATGTATGATGAGCTGGAAATAGGCACGAGTATGGATGCCCTGATTCCACAGGATATGCAGCAACGCAAGGTATCGATTGGTCAGGTTCTCAAAGCGACGGTGCTTAATGGACTTGGTTTCGTGAACCAGCGATTGTACAATATACCGCACTTTTTTGAGAGCAAACCTGTTGAGAAACTGCTTGGCGAAGGTGTTGAGGCAGCCCACTTTAATGATGATGTCACAGGGCGAATGTTGGACTCGATTTATGAGGCAGGCGTGAGTGAAACTTATGCTGTAATTGCATCTAACGCATTAAAAACATTAAATATTACCTGCCACATGAGTCATATAGATACGACAACCTTTCATACCGATGGCAAGTATAATCAGGCAGAAGAAGCTGGCGTGATTAAGATTACCAAGGGCTATAGTCGCGACCACCGACCAGAGCTCAATCAGTTCGGTTTGAAGCTGATTGTGGAGGCTCAGGCTGGCATCCCTATGATGATGGCGGCATTGAGCGGCAATGACAATGATAAGACTCGTTTTAAGCAGGCAATCAAAGACCACATTGGTCAGCTTCAAGATGACTTTTCAGTGCAACATATCGTTGGTGATAGTGCGCTTTATAGTGCTGAAACCATCAAGTTGATGAGCCATATCACATGGACAACGCGCGTGCCTGAAACCATAGGTTTGGCACGCGGTTATATTGAGAAATATGCAGGCCAACTAGCGGCAGACAATGATGGATTAAATCTTAATTATCAGTGTGTTGATGAGTCTTATGCAGGTGTTGAACAGAAGTGGCTGGTTGTGTATTCACCGCAAGCACATGAGCGTGCTAAGCGTAATGTGAGCAAGCAGTTTTCCAAGAAAAGCCAAGATGATCAGAAGCTTTTGAAGGCGTTTTGCAACAGAAGTTTTGCTTGTGAAAAAGATGCTTGCCATGAGCTTGAGCTGCTAAAGAAAAAGCTGGCTGTCACCAATGTGCATCATGAAGTTATTGAGCCTATTGCAGGGTTTAACGGTCGTGGTCGTCCAGCCAAAGGGGCGGCACCAGATTTTTACACCTACCATGTTCATGTTGTAAGCTCATCAAACTATCAGCAATATCAACAACGTTTACAACGCAAAAGTTGCTTCATTATCGCCACCAACCAAACCGATATGGATGTATTTGATGCCGATGAAATTCTTGCGGGCTATAAAAACCAACAAAAAGTTGAGCGAGGCTTCCGCTTCTTGAAAGACCCCATGTTTTTAGCATCGTCTGTGTTTCTCAAATCACCTAAACGCATCATGGCGCTTACCATGGTTATGACGGTGTGTTTGCTCGTCTATGCTGCTCTGGAATATCGCATGCGAAAAAGCTTGCATGACAACCATGAAACCTTTCCAAATCAAATAGGAAAGATGGTCGAAAAACCAACAATACGCTGGGTTTTCCAATACTTTCAAAACATTCAGATACTCTATATTCAGCAGGCAAAACCTTGCGTTATAAACCTCAATAAACAGCATAAAAAACTCTTGAAGTTAATGGGAGAATCATACCAAAAAATTTATTCCTGAATCAGGAATAAGGGGTGCGGAATGTCGGTAAAGCCTCACTTCCTATGAAAATAACCGCATAAGTTTCCAGTTATGTGCAAGACTTTTGTGGTCAGCCTAGTAAAAGGGAAGCTCTGAACAAGTCATGAACGCATATATTAGACATCTTTCCTAAATAACGTGATTCTCTTATTGGTTATTAACCCTACCTCAGATACACGGTCTGTGTATGATGTATGCATCATGAAACCCTACAAAGAAATCATCCACTGTAAGCCTCAAAAATTTTTGCGTATGACAGGAATAACGCAAAAAAACTTTTCAGATTTATATGATAAAATAAAGCAACATATTGAAAATGAAAAGAAGCTTAACCCTCTGAAAAGGCGCGGTCTGAAAAGTTCTAGAGTATCATTGCAAGATTGTATCTTGTTAGCACTTTACTATATTCGCCACTATCCAACCTTTCAAGTTCTTGGCAATGTTTTTGGAATACAAGAGTCCTACTGTCACAAGGTATATAGCCGTTATGTGAGGATCATAGCTTGCGCTACAACAGGAAAGGTTTTATCGGTTGTTTGTGCAAAAGGGAAAAAGCATGACTTCAGCGTATTTAAAGAAAGTCGCCTTCCTATTCACCCAAATTCTAAACTCTTAGCTGATTCACTTACATTGAGCGGGTATGTTTTATCATTTTATTGGTTATTTTATCCTTATAAATCAATGAGATAAGGATATACATCACGATTCTGATTATCCTATGAATTTCAATCTACAACCAACTTAAGCAAAAAGTTGAAAATCGATACCGTAATTTTCATTAAATGGCTAAATGATTCGGTCATAAAAGGCTGTTTTTATTCAATATGATGAGAACAAACATCATCCGACATCAATTTTAAATCATTTTTAAAAAAAAAAGATACCCGCTCAATGTAAGGATTCAGGCTATCAAGGGCTTAAAAAAATATCATGAGAACTCCATGACACCGATAAAAAAACAGAAAGGAGTTGAGCGTTCAAAGGAAGATAAGAGCTTCAATAAATCCTTATCAAAGAAGCGTATTCTCATTGAAAACATTAACCGATTTTGTAAAATATTCAGAATAGTCAAAGAGGTATATCGGGGGAAACACAAAAACTATGGCTTAAATTGGCGGGTCGTGGCGGCTTTAGTCAATATGAGATATGGGTTTATTTAGGAAAGATGTCTATTGTGCAAGAGGCTTTAAGGAAACACGGCTTTAGCCTCGCTTTCCACTCGAATCAGGGTTGCACGGGGTGTTTTGAGTATGCTCTAACCATCACGAAGAATGAGAAGTCTTTTTCGATTTTAATAAAGCTGAAAATATTTGAAACCACTGTTGACTGATGTTTTCTAAATTTAACGCTTGAACACCTAACTGCCGCAAAGAAGTTGCTTTGCGTGAAGTACCACAAGGGTTAATTTTATCAAACCAGCTTAAATCCGTGGACACATTCAGTGCCATGCCATGCCATGCAATACCTTGGGATACACGAATGCCTAAAGCTGCAATTTTTTCGTTATTGAGCCACACTCCAGGCAAGCCACAGTCGCGCTTGGCTTCTATGGCATAGCTTTGCAGCAACTGAATGGCTGATTCTTCCAGCAAATACACATACTCACGCACGTTTAAGCCATGCTTTTTTAAATCAATGATGGGATACATCATCAGTTGCCCTAAACCATGGTAGGTGGTTTCGCCACCGCGCTCGGTTTGCACAAAAGGTGCACCCAAATCAACTTTGCTGTTATCAATGCCGCGTCTACCTGTGGTAAACACATGTTCATGTTCACAAAACCAAACCACCTCTTCACCTGAAAAGTCGGCAACATATTGCTGCATTTTTATTAAGAAGTGCGAGTATTCGCACCGACCCAAATACTGGCAGTGTGGTGAGTTGTTGCTTGGCGATTGACGAATAGGCTTTTGCATGACTGAATCCACCGCACTTTTGCAGCTTTGTATGATAAAAACAACAAGGAAATAATCATGTCTTCAAGTAATAACCTAACATTTGAGCTGATTCCAGCCATTGATTTGAAGGAAGGGCAGTGTGTTCGCCTCAAACAAGGGCGCATGGAAGATGCCACTGTTTACGGCAGCAATGCAGGTGAAATGGCTACCCACTGGCAAACTTTGGGTGCGAAACGTTTGCATGTGGTTGATTTAGATGGTGCATTTGCAGGTAAACCTGCCAATCGAGAAGCCATTAAGGCGATTTGTGAAGTGATGGATATTCCTGTGCAATTGGGCGGTGGTTTGCGTGATTTGAAGATGATTGAAGGTATGCTCAATCTTGGCATTGATAGGGTGATTTTAGGCTCTATTGCCATTGCAGACCCCAAAATTGTCAAAGAAGCATGTGCAGCATTTCCGAATCAGGTGTGTGTAGGTATTGATGCTAAAGGTGGCATGGTTGCGGTACATGGTTGGGATGATGTCACAGATGTCAAAGCGGTGGATTTAGCGCTTCAGTTTGAAGATGATGGTGTGGCTGCCATTATTTATACGGATATTGCCAGAGATGGTATGCTCTCTGGCCCAAACATTGAAGAAACAGTGAACCTTGCCAAAGCTGTATCCATTCCCGTGATTGTATCGGGCGGTGTTGCTTCTATGGATGATGTACGCGCCTGTGCCAAGCATGTGAATGATGGTATCGCAGGTGCCATTACTGGGCGTGCTATTTATGAAAATACCATTGATTTTTCAGCAGCCATGAAGGAATTAAACTGATGTTGTCCAAACGCATTATTCCATGTCTTGATGTGGCACACGGTCGCGTGGTCAAAGGTGTTCAGTTTGTCGATATTATTGATGCTGGCGACCCTGTGGAAGCTGCGATTAAATATGATGAACAGGGAGCAGATGAGCTAACCTTTTTAGACATTCGCGCCAGTCATGAGAGCCGTGATACGCTTTATCACATGGTTACAGAAGTGGCGGAACATGTGTTTATGCCGCTGACTGTGGGTGGTGGTGTGAAAGCACTCAAAGATATTGAAGGTTTGCTTCATGCTGGTGCAGATAAGGTGTCTATCAATACTGCGGCAATTTTTAACCCTGAATTGGTTAAAGAAGCCGCCGAACGCTTTGGCTCTTCGACTATCGTTGTTGCCGTTGATGCCAAAAAAGTGGATGACCATTGGGAATGTTTCACCCACGGTGGGCGCAAACCCACGGGCATCAATGCCGTGGAATGGGCAAAACGTATGTCTGATTATGGTGCAGGTGAGATATTATTGACCAGTATGGATGCCGATGGCACCAAAGCGGGCTATGATATTCCATTAACACGCGCAGTATCTGATGCAATCACCGCCAACGTGGTCGCATCAGGTGGTGTGGGTACTTTGGAACACATGGCACAAGGTTTGACAGAAGGTAAAGCCGATGCCGTACTTGCGGCTTCTATCTTTCATTTTGGTGAGTTTACCATTGCCGAAACCAAAGCATATTTAGCCAATAAGGGTATTCCTGTTCGTCATAACTTTGGATAAGTTCAGGTTTCAGGCATATCGCTTTCTGCAATTTTAAGCAGTATTTCTTCACGGTTTACAGCGATATGAGGTGGTGCTTCAATGCCCAAGCGCACCTGTCCGCCTTGTATATCCAATACTTTAACCTGAATATCTTGACCAATGGTGATAGTTTCACCTTTTTTACGTGTTAAAATTAACATGCTATTGGTATAGTAGCTTTAACACCAACATGCAAGAAAGGCTCAAATGATATGAGCCTTTCCTTCACATTCTTAGAGCTTACCCAAACATGCCTCGTTCTCACGCATGAGAGCGATGAATGAGACTTGAATGCTTGTTTAATCAACTGCGTAATCAGTTAATCACATGTGTTTCATGTTGCACATACACCCGATTCACAATCTGTGCTGCTAGGTTTGGTTGCCGCAATGTATGCAGACAACACATAATCTTCAACGCCACGATCGGGAGCCCAATCTTTAATAAATTCACGCGATTCATCTTTAGGTGTAATTGAAATATTGATAAAACCTGCATGTTTCAACATCGCTTCAATATCATCAATCAGCTCTGCACCAGCCATGCAGCCGGCATGAAGCACAGGGTCATTTTTCATGTCATCAGGCATTTCTGCGCTGGCGACCACATCAGAAATAGCCAAGCGACCACCAGATTTAAGAATGCGGAAGGCATCATGAAATACCTGTTGTTTGTGAGGTGATAGGTTGATGACACAATTGGAAATGATGATGTCTGCCGTATTATCAGCAATAGGAAGATGCTCAATTTCACCCAAACGGAATTCGACTTGGTTGAAACCACCTTTTTCGGCATTTTTTCGTGCTTTTGAAATCATGGTTGGGGTCATGTCCACGCCAATGACCTTACCCGAAACGCCCACTTCTCGTGCCGATAGAAAGGCATCAAAACCGCCGCCGCTTCCCAAATCAACCACAACTTCTCCTGCTTGAAGCGAAGCAATGGCGCGCGGATTGCCACAACCCAAGCCCATATCTGCACCATCAGGAACAACATTCAAATCATCTTTTGAATACCCCAAACGTGTTGAAATAAGCGTGTTAATGGCATCGTCATCAGAGACACCGCAGCAGCTTGAAACTTCGCCACAACATGAACCTTCATTGCTTGCTTCTGCCACCTTGGCATAACTTTCACGTACATTTTGACGCACTTCATCCATACTTTGTTGCTCATTCATAGTTGCTCCTTGGTTGTTCATGGTTTGAAATAATCGGATAAATGATTTAATACACTCACCTTCACGCTACACATGATATTTTTCCCATTGCGTTGCATCTCAATAAGCCCAGCTTGCTGCAAGGTTTTGAGGTGGTGAGAAAGTGTTGAAGGTGCAATATCAACAATTTGTGCCAGATCACCCACACACCGTTGTATATCGCATAACGACCCCACTTCACAGCAGCGCGTCAGCTCTTCAAAAAGGCGTAAGCGAACAGGATTGGAAAGAGCTTTAAATTGTAAAGCCATTGGTATTGTGGATTCAATTCTATTATTCGACATATATCGAAATGTATAAGTCGGATGCCAACTGTCAATCAAAAAGTGAACTTCTACCAATTTAAGTTATGCTATGCCGAATGAACTCGGCGGATCAATGTTATTGATGAAAACATACAGTGGGTTAACAAGCTGCTTGCAAGCTCTTCAAGCTTGTTTGTCTCTGCTTGTATGCGTGATGATATGGGTTCAGCCAGCTCAAGCTGCTACATCCATTCATGATATTCGTTTGTGGACTGCACCAGACCATACGCGCTTGGTATTGGATTTATCACAAGCAGTCGAATACAATTTATTTCGCTTACACAACCCTGAACGCATTGTCATCGACTTAAAGAAAACCCGCATGAAGACTGATGTGTCCAAGTTGAATTTACCTGACCCCGTCTTGTTATCAATTCGCCATGGCAAGCAAAAGGGTGGTGTGACTCGACTTGTGCTTGATGTCAAAAAAGGTGTGTCTCCGCGTTCTTTCTTGCTCAAAAAAACAAAAGATAATCCGCATCGCCTCGTGATTGACCTCACCCCTAAAAATAAAAAAAACATCAAACCTTTCAAGAGTAATAAACAAGTCAAACACGGTGATATTATTATTGCCGTGGATGCGGGGCATGGTGGTGAAGATCCAGGGGCAATCGGACCTAACAAGGTATATGAAAAAACGGTGACGCTGGCAATCGCCAAAGCATTGGCAAAGCTTATTGATGAGCAGCCTGGTATGAAGGCTGTACTTGTTCGAACGGGTGATTATTTTGTCAAGTTAAGGGATAGGGTGAAGAAGGTTCGCGCTGAAGGTGCATCGATGATGATTAGTATTCATGCTGATGCCGTAACACAGCGCCATGTTAAAGGTGCAAGTGTTTATACGTTGTCGGAATCAGGGGCAACGCCTGACCGTGTTGCTGCAGCATTGGCGGCCAAAGAAAATGCTTCTGATTTGGTGGGTGGAGTGATGCCTAAAGAAGAAGTTAGTGATCCTTTTATACGCAATATTTTAGGTGATATGGCAAAACGCGATGGTTTAGACAGCTCAGAAATGTTTGCCAATTTGATATTAAAGCAACTTAAACATGATTTCCCCATTAAATATGCCAAACCCAAACATGCTCGTTTTGCAGTGCTGACAGCGTTAGAAATTCCCAGTGTTTTGGTGGAAGTGGATTATATTTCAAATCCGGAACGTGAACGCCTGTTGAAAAGAAAATCTCACCAAAAAGGCATTGCTAAGGCGATATTTACATCGACCAAAACTTACTTTACCCGCCTTGGTATGCTCGATACCTCAGTCCCTCAAATTCATACAGTGCATCGTGGTGAAAGTTTATGGGGCATTGCTAAAAAGTATGGTGTATCGATGTCGAGCATTCTCAAACTTAATAATTTAAAACAACAAGCTCTTAGGATTGGGCAACGCTTGCGCTTGCCTCAGTCATAAGCTTTAAAGGATTCTATGTACCGCCGTTTATTACAATTTCTTATACCCTATAAGGGAAAACTTTTTATTGCTATGGCTGCCATGGTCGTGCTTGCAGGCTGTACGGCTGGCTTGGCTTGGGTAATGCAACCGATGCTTGATGAAGTTCTGTCAGGTAAAAATAAAGTATATATCTACTTGGTACCGCTTGGCATTATCATTCTTTATATGATTAAGGGGACAGCATTTTATATTCAAGCAATCATTATGGCTTTTATTGGGCAGCGAATTATTTATGATATACGCAAACAAATTTATACACACCTTACAGGGCAATCGTTAAGCTTTTTCACCCATAGAAAAACAGGGGAAATGCTTGGTCGGATTACTTATGATGTCACCCTGCTTCAGAGTGCAGTAAGCACCACAGTGACATCATTGATGCGTGATATTATGACCATTATCTTTCTGTTGGGGGTTATTTTTTATCAAGATTGGGTGCTATCTTTACTCGCTTTGATTGTTTTCCCTATTATGGTTTATCCTATTGTCCGCTTTGGGCAAAAAATGCGCAAAGCCAGTTATGATGGTCAAGTTTCGATGGGGCATATGTCGAGCTTGGTTGAAGAAACTATCGGTGGTATTCGTGTGGTTAAGGCATTTGGTATGGAAAAGTATGAACGCCAACGCTTTAAAAGCATCACCAAAGACTTCATGACGCACCAAATTAAAGCCTTGAAAGTCCAAGCGTTGTCTTTTCCTGTGATGGAAATGGTGGCAGGTTTAGGCATAGCAGGGATTCTTCTCTATGGTGGACTTAGGGTTGCTGATGGTGAAGCCACTGCGGGCATGTTGATGGCATTTATTGTGTCTTTATTAATGTTATATGACCCTGTACGCCGCCTATCACGAGCTAACAATGAAATTCAACAAGGTTTGGCAGCAGCAGAGCGTATTTTTGATATTTTAGATTCTCCTGTGGCTGTTCAAGACCCTGAACATGCAACCTCGATGCAACCCTTTAGGCAAAGTATTGTGTTTAAAGATATGAGCTTAACTTACCCCAATGCACCCAAAGCTGTACTTAATCATATCAATTTGACGATTCAAGCGGGTGAAGTGGTTGCTCTTGTTGGGCGCAGTGGTGCGGGTAAAACGACACTTGCAAACATGGTGTTGCGCTTTATGGATCCGAGTCAAGGTAGTATTCAAATCGATGGATGTGATTTAAGGGATGTGATGCAAAGTGACTTGCGTTCACAAATCTCTTTGGTGACCCAAGAAATCGTTCTATTTAATGATTCTGTCTTGAATAATATTGCTTATGGGCATGAAGATATTGACCGTGATAAAGTCATTGAAATTGCTAAAGTAGCCAATGCTCATGATTTTATCGAAAAGTTAGAGCACGGTTACGATACCTTGGTTGGCGAACGCGGTGTGATTCTTTCTGGGGGGCAAAGGCAACGCCTTAGTCTGGCGAGAGCGTTGCTGAAAGATGCGCCTATTTTGGTGCTGGATGAAGCCACCAGTAGTTTGGATACCGAGTCCGAGCGGCTTGTTCAACAGGCTATTGATAAATTAATGCATGGGCGGACTGTGTTGGTGATTGCACACCGCTTATCTACGATTCGCAATGCGGATAAGATTGTTGTGTTGGATGCTGGTGAAATTGTGCAAGCAGGTTCACATGATACTTTGCTGAAACAAGGTGGAATCTATGCTGAGTTGTATAAGCTTCAATTTGGTGATTAAATATTCATGCGTATGAAGGATAGGCTTATTGTTTGGGCGGTCACCCTGATTATTCGCTTTTTGCATCGCAGTATTCGCTGGCAATATATCGGCTCCGAAGCACGACCAGAAAATCTGCAATGTATTATCAGCTTTTGGCATGCAAGGTTATTAATGACCCCGCTTTTGGTTGGCAAGTGGACGGGGCCAGGTATTGTGTCTCATCATAAAGATGGTGAATTGATTACGCGCATTTTTATGAACTTTGGGTTTACAGCTGCACGAGGTTCATCCAGCAAAGGTGGGGCAAGGGCGCTTCTCAAGTTAATTCGTATCACAAGAGATGGCGCATCACCAGGCATCACCCCTGATGGTCCACGGGGACCTGCACAGTTGGTTAAAAATGGTGTCGCTCAAATTGCCATCAAATCTCATGTACCCATCCTTCCTGTTTGTTATGCAACCCAATGGCATTGGCGGCTATCTTCGTGGGATAGATTTTATGTGCCTAAACCCTTTAGCAAGGGTGTGGTTGTGATTGGCGAGCCACTTTATGCCCAAGATGGTGAAAGTATTGAGGCATTTAAGCAGCGCATTCAATGCGTCATGGATGACACACAAAAGCAGGCAGATACATTTTTCGCACTTTCAAAGCGGTGAAGGTGACTGATGTTATTGATCAAATGAAACGCGGGGTATGATGAAAGTAGCACTTTATACTTTTTTATTGAGACACCCAAATGGGTCGTTTGATCATCGTTTCTTCAAATGCACGGCTTTCGAGGTGGTGATCGAGCCAAGTTTGTAGTTTGGGGTAGGGTGATTGGTCAAACCAAGCTTTATCGACAAAGGCAAACTGGCGCACAAAGGGAAATATGGCGTAGTCTGTTAAGCTGGGGCGGGTATCCAATAAAAAGGCGTGTTTATCCAAATGTGATTCAAGTTTTTGTAGGAAGTTTTCGCCTTGTTCACGGTAATAAGTTTGGCTGTGTTCAGGAAAACGATCAGCATATTTGTATTTATCCAACCATACTTTGAATGTGGTGTCGTTTTTATCAATCAGTGCTAACGCTTGAGTTTGATGTATTAACCAACCTTCGGAGTCGTGTTGGTTTAACGCCCAAAGCATGATATCCAAGCTTTCATCAATAATTTGTCCATTGTCCAATTGTAAAACAGGCACTGTGCCTTTGGGCGAAATTTCCAACATGGCTTGCGGTTTGTTTTTGAGTTCAACCTCACGGTATTCAACATTTATACCCGTGTAAGTCAGCGCAAGCCTTGCACGCATGGCATAAGGGCAGCGACGGAATGTATAAAGGGTAGGTTTCATCTTATGTGTGTTTCTAAACACAAGTGATAAGTGCAATTTCCACTATCAATTTTATGTTTACTCTGATTGTAAACTTTTTAACAAACGAATGCGGAAGGTTTTACCTTTAAGTTTTCCCGCGCTCATTTTTTGTTTGGCAATGTTTACAACGCTGCTTTCCACGGCGACATACGACCAGTTATCACCAATATTAATTTTACCCACTTGTTTGCCTGCAATGCCGCCTTCGCTGGTGAGTGCGCCTAAAATATCACCTGCACGAAGTTTTTGTTTTTTGCCACCACCAATTTGTAAGGTTTGCATCTTGGCAGGTTGGGGTTTTGCATCCGATGCAGCGGGTAGAGGTTCGGCTTGGATGTTTTGTTTTAACACATCTTCAAACAAGGCGATTTGATGCCCTTCGTTGGGTGTGAATAAGCTACACGCCATGCCTTTGCTGCCAGCACGACCTGTACGCCCAATGCGATGGATATGTGATTCAGGATCGTGCGCCAAATGATAGTTGATGACTAAATCAAGGTTATCAATGTCCAATCCACGGGCTGCAACATCGGTTGCCACCAATACACTGATGCTTTTATTGGCAAATTGAATCAATGTTTGGTCGCGGTCGCGTTGTTCCAAATCACCCGTTAAATCTAATGCGCTAAACCCATCATCAATCAAACTGTCGGTCACATCTTGTGCATCACGTTTGGTATTGCAAAACACCACCGAAGATTCAGGAGCGTATGCAAGAAGAATACGTTTGAGCGCATCCAAGCGTTGTTTGTCCGATGGCAGTTCATAAAAATGTTGGCTAATGGTGCTGCTATCATGCAGAGACTCGACTTTGATCACTTTGGGGTTTTGCATCATCTTTTTGGCAATGGTTTTGACTTTTCCTGAGTAGGTTGCGCTGAAAAGTAGGGTTTGTTTATCGATAGGTGTTTGTTGGTTGATGTCGGCAATGGCTTGCTGAAAACCCATATCCAACATGCGGTCAGCTTCATCGAGTACCAATGTATTTACCGTTTTTAGATTTAAAGTTTCACGTTTGAGGTGGTCTTGGATGCGACCAGGCGTACCCACCACAATATCTGCGCCAAATGCCAAGGATGAAACTTGGCTGCGAACGGGAACGCCGCCGCACAAGGTTAACACTTTGATGTTGCCGAGTGCGCGCGCCAATACGCGAATTTCTTTAGCGACTTGGTCAGCCAGTTCACGGGTTGGGCAAAGAATCAATGCTTGGGTGGGCAACACTTTGCCGCCAAGGTTTTGGGTGTCCATGTGTTGTAGCAATGTTAAAGCAAAAGCGGCTGTTTTTCCTGAACCTGTTTCAGCTTGGGCAATCACATCTTGTTTACCTAACATGATAGGCAAACTTTTTTCTTGGATGGCGGTCATGCCTGTATAACCCAATGATTCCAAATTGTTAAGTAATTCGGGTTTTAAGTTTAGTGTTGAAAATGACGTTGGGTTCAAGGGGTATCCTAGTGTAGTGTTTACTTTTCTTTCCAAGTAAACTTGGGTTTGTTCAAACTTAATGTTTGGCGTGGTTCAGCTTTTTTTGCTTGGGTTTTGATGCTTTTTTTGTACTCAGGTTTCGGCTTAGATTTTTCTTTGGCTTCTGACTCAATGCGGTATTTGTTTTGTAAACCTTGCAGGAAGTTACGCAAGATTTGGTCTTTACATTGCCGCGATTGCCTGTGTTCAGGTGCGCGAAAAAAAGAACTTAACTCGTGTTTGCTGATGCGCAAGCCTGCGCTTTCCAACATGGCGAGTATATCATCATCTTTGAGGTTGAAAGCAATGCGCAACTTCTTAAAAACAAGGTTGTTATTGAGGTGGTTTTCAGGGCTGGGTTGAATGCCTTCACGTTTGCCGCGCTTATCATTAATCAAACCATTAAGAAATGTAGCAAGTGTTCTGTCCGTACACTCTTCGTGACCTGTTGCCTCTTCTTTTTTGAGCCATGCACTTATTTGTTGGCGTGTCACAGCCCTATTGGCAGATGCAAACAGGCGAATCATATCGTTGTCGCTTAAATCAAGGGTATAGCGTAAGCGACGTAAAATATCGTTGTTTATCAAAAGTGTGTTACTTTATGAGGTCTGAGAAACGGTCAAATAAATAATCCGCATCTTGTGGACCAGGGCTGGCTTCAGGGTGATATTGGACAGAAAATATAGGTTTACCTTTGACAGCTAAACCTTCGACGGTGTTATCAAACAGAGAACGGTGGGTGACTTCAACATGGCTAGGGATATCATCATCAGCCACGGCAAAACCATGATTCTGACTGGTGATTTCTACTTTGCCTGTGGTTAAATCTTTGACAGGATGATTGCCACCACGATGTCCAAATTTCAATTTGAATGTTTTTAAGCCTAAAGCTTGGGATAACAATTGATGCCCCATGCAAATACCAAAGATGGGTGTGTCTTTTTCAATCAAGGTTTTGATGGTATCCACTGCATAACCCACAGCAGCAGGGTCACCAGGGCCATTGGATAAGAAGATGCCGTCAGGGTTCATGTCCAATACTTTTTGAGCTGATGTGTTGGCGGGGACTACGGTCACTTTGATGCCACGGTCGGTAAGTTTACGAAAGATGTTGTTTTTGCAGCCAAAATCAAAAGCAACCACATGTTTGCTAGATGTTGGGCTGGTAAAGACTGCATTATCAAGATTGTATGTACCTTGACGCCATGTATCACTCGCTTTACGACTGACTTGCCCAACCAAGTCTTTACCTTCCAGACCCTCCCAAGCTTGTGCTTGTTTCACTGCTTCTTCTTCACTTAGACCGTCAGAAACAATTACGCCTGTTTGTGAACCATTGTCACGCAAGTGGCGTGTTAAAGCGCGGGTATCAATATCAGCAATGCCAACCACATTGTTGGTTTGAAGCCAAGCTTCTAGGCTTTGTTCAGCGCGGTAGTTGGAGGTTTGGCGAGCAGGAGCGCGCACGATTAAACCACGCACGGAAATTTTATCTGATTCCATATCCACTTCATTCACACCCACATTGCCGATATGTGGATAAGTAAAAGTGATGATTTGGTCGGTATAAGATGGGTCAGTCAGGATTTCTTGGTAACCTGTCATGGAAGTATTAAAGCAAACTTCGCCGATGGTATTGCCCAAGGCCCCTAAGCTAACCCCATGAAAAACACGCCCATCTGCCAGTGCTAAGAATGCAGGTGTAGGGGTGGTGTTTGTATGACTCATGGATGAACCTCGAAAATATGATTTTTGGATGGTGGCAAACCTATGTTGTTGTTGCTTGGCTGTCGATTGTTGTTTTCATCAAAGCAGCATGATTAAATTATAGGCACAATATGAATGTAATATAGCCATAATTCTGATGGTAAATTATAAAATCCTTTGTTTGCAACGTTTTGTGATTGGCTTTGCTATTGCTTATATTTGAGTATAAATAAAACAAGCTAATTCAACTGAATAGTATTGGTTGAAAATGGAGAAGACGAATGAATAATAAGTTAAAGAATTATGCAATGTCATTGATGTTAGGTATGGGCTTGGTTGGTATCGCTGCACCAGCTCAAGCTGCTGATGATATGTCAGTATATGCGGATATTGGTGCATTTTCACAATATATTTTCCGTGGTGCTGCTCAAGGCCTTGATGCTTCAGGAAATGGGACGGCTTCATTGCAAGGTGATGTTGGTATTGAACATGAAAGTGGACTTTCTGCAAATGTATGGTTTGCCACAGGCGTGAATGGCGCGGCTGGTTCAGGTAAAGAAACTGAGTTTGACTTTACAGTTGATTACTCTGGCGAAGCTGGTGATATTGGTTATTCAGTGGGTTACATTGCTTATGTTTATACTGACTCAACATTGGATGTGAATGAATTTTATATTGGTGGTAGCTATGATATTGCATCGGCAACGGCTTACATCAGTGATACGTATAACTACATTGAGTTGAGTGCAGGGGACACCGTTGCTGATATGTTTGATGCTTCAGTTGCTGTAGGTGTTTTCTCTCCTGATGTTGGAACAAGCACAACGCATATCACACTTGGCGCAAGCAAAGACTTTGATATGGGTTCATACACACTTTCACCATCGATGACCGCAGGCAAAGCGGGAGATTTGGGTGCTGAGTTTGCTATGGGCGTAAACGCATCATTTTAATTGAAGAGGGAGCCTAAGTGGCTCCCTTTTTTATTTGTAGCAAAAGAATAAAACAGGAGGATAATAAATGAAGAAAATTACAGCAGTGATCAAACCATTCAAGCTTGATGATGTAAAAGATGCACTATTAGAAATTGGTGTTTCAGGCATGAGTGTTAGCGAAATTCGCGGACATGGTCGCCAGAAAGGACACACCGAACTTTATCGTGGTGCAGAATACAATGTGGACTTTGTGCCAAAAACTGAAATTTCAACCGTAGTGACAGCAGATCAAGTAGATGCTGTGGTTGAAGCAATTATTAAATCTGCAAGCAGCGGAAAAATTGGCGATGGTAAAATCTTTGTGACCAATGTGGAGCGTGTTGTGCGCATCCGTACTGGCGAAGAAGATGCTGACGCGTTGAACTAAGGGAGATTACATTATGGAACCGAATGTACAACAATTGGCAGGGGATATCCTGCAAACTAAATACGCACTCGACACCTTCTACTTCTTGGTGATGGGCGCATTCGTGATGTGGATGGCGGCAGGCTTTTCCATGCTCGAAGCTGGTCTTGTTCGCTCAAAAAACACGGCTGAAATTTTAACCAAAAATATTGTGTTGTATTCATTGGCTTGTATCATGTACATGATTGTGGGTTACAATATTATGTATACCAATGCAGGTGATATTTTGCCAACAGCGTTAAGCTTTGGACTTGGTGCTGACAACGATGCGGCGGCTGTTTTGGCTGGCGGCGAAGGCGCACCCTATTACTCCAGCTTGTCAGACTTTTTCTTCCAAGTGGTTTTTGTAGCAACTGCCATGTCTATCGTGTCTGGTGCTGTTGCTGAGCGCATGAAGCTTTGGGCTTTCTTTGCCTTTGCGATTGTGTTTACTGGATTCATTTACCCACTTCAAGGTATGTGGAAATGGGGTGGTGGCTTCCTAGATGCAGCAGGTTTCAGCGATTTCGCTGGTTCTGGTGTGGTTCACATGGCAGGTGCTGCAGCGGCTTTGGCTGGTGTTATCTTGCTTGGCGCTCGTAAAGGTAAATATAATAAAGATGGTTCTGTAAACGCTATTCCAGGTGCAAACCTTCCGATGGCAACCTTGGGTACATTCATTCTGTGGTTGGGCTGGTTCGGCTTTAATGGTGGCTCTGAGCTTAAAGTGTCTGATGTGGCAGAAGCCAATGCAACAGCGATGGTGTTTGTAAATACCAATATGGCTGCAGCAGGTGGTGTTGTTGCTGCACTTGTGTTTGCTAGACTTTGGTTTGGTAAAGCTGATTTGACCATGGCACTTAATGGTGCGCTAGCAGGTCTTGTGTCAATTACCGCCGAGCCGCTTACACCTTCTCCTGAAATGGCAACATTGATTGGTGCAATTGGTGGTTTGATTGTCGTGGTATCTATTGTTTATATGGATCGTTTGTTCAAAATTGATGACCCAGTGGGTGCTATTTCTGTGCATGGTGTGGTTGGTATTTGGGGTCTTTTGGCTGTTTGTATCACCAATGCAGATGCATCACTCGGCTCACAATTGATGGGTATTGGTGTTATTTTCGCATTCGTATTCGCTTCAAGTTTCGTGGTGTGGCTAGCTATTAAAGCATTGTTTGGTATCCGCGTATCTGAGGAAGAAGAATATGAAGGCTTAGATGTTGGCGAATGTGGGTTGGAAGCATACCCTGAGTTTGGCAATAAATAAGTCGGTATTCATATTTAAGACTTTATTAGTGATGAACTAATTTTTATTGCCATTCTATTTGCATGAATCGGTAAAGTCTTAGGTAAGAGGAGGGCGGGTGAGCAATCACTCGCCTTTTTTTATTGGTCATTGCAAAACTCTTCATCCGAGTTGAATTACCGCTATTTAAAACCTGAAAAAAACTCCCTGCTGGTAACTGATGTTACGCACTTTGTTGAGAAAGAATGACTCCACTCTCATTTGTAGCGCGTAGATTTTAGTTTTACCTTCATTCGTTAAAAATGAACGGTAATACTGCGATCTCAATATAGGAAGTGGGGCTTTAGCCCCGCATGAGAAGCATCATCATGCATGCGCGACTGACACCCCAGGGTGCTTTCTCAGGCTTACGCCTTCACCTTGAGTCGCACTTCCTCAATCATGACTTTCTGCCATATATTTTCTCGTTCCTGTGTTCTTGCGTGGAAATGACGAATTTTAGTCCGACTGCGTAACATCAGTTAAAAACCAGAAAATGCTGAAAATGATATGTTCCGAGAAAAGTTGAGGCTCAAAACTAAAACAATTTAACCATATAAAAAATACGTGTTAAGGTTGCGGTTTTGCCTAGAGTTTTGCAATTACCTCTCTCCTTAAGGTGTTTTTCATCACTTGAAAAGAATAAAATAGTTTATATTGTGTGGACAAGATTAAGCATAATGGGTGGGCGTGAATGATGATTAAGCAAATAAAATATATATTGGGTGTTTCTCTGATGTTGGGTGCTATCACAATTGGCAACATTTCAGCACAAGCAGCGGATATTGAGTCATTGATGTCTGATGTTGAAACGACAGATTCAAATATTGGATTATACAGCCAATATATCTTTCGTGGACAAAGACAAAGTGCAGGTTCGTTATCGGTTCAAGGTGATGTTGGTTGGGAGCATGATAGCGGGGTGAGTGCCAATGTTTGGTTTGCAACATTGGGTGCAGGCAATAATGCAACAGAGTTTGATGTGACTTTGGACTATTCTGCGGACTTGGGTTTTATAGGTTATTCTGCTGGTATGATTCTGTATCGTTATCACAATAACGGTGCTAGCAATGCAACAGAAGTTTATGCTGGTGTAACGCATGAGCTTGGTGCAGCAGAACTGTATTATGATATTAATTCACAAAATATTTGGCTTGATTTGTCATCAGGTATTGAGTTGGCAGAATTATCCATTGACGGCACGTTGTCTTTTTCTGCTCCCAATGTCGGAACAAGTGAGCTGGTCAATTTAGCCATTGGTGTGAGTAAAGAAGTTGAAATGCGAGATATTGTGTTGTCTCCATCATTGACTTACAACTACCATATGGGGGCATTGAATACGGTGGCAACACCAGATGCTTTGGTTTTTGCGATCAACTTCGCTTATTGAGCCGCTTACAAACTATTCATATGAGCCACTTACAAAACTCTGGGTGGATGAGTGGCAATCCCACTTTGAGTGCGTTTTTAGGCTGAAATGAGGGGGGGCATGGTGGTTCCATACACCGAATTCCAGCCTAAAAACGCGCCAGAGTGGTGAAGTCAATCGCCGCTCATGAGTTTTGCAAGTGGATCATAAGCAGCATGTTGAGACAGGTGAGAAATCATCTGTCTTTTTTTTGTGCCTCAAAGACATATTTTTACATTACAATTTTTCATGGGTACAGTCTGTGCTTTATATCAATTCAATGATGCGAAAATATACGAAGAGGTGGAAATAATGAAACAGGTCACGGCAGTAATTAAACCCTTTAAGCTTGATGATGTGAAAGATGCACTTTTAGAGATTGGTATTTCTGGCATGAGTGTCACAGAGATTAGAGGCCATGGTCGTCAGAAGGGGCATACGGAACTTTACCGTGGTGCAGAATATAACGTGGATTTTGTGCCGAAAACCAGTGTGTCCACAGTCGTTAAGGAAGACCAAGTTGATGCGGTGATTGAAGCGATTGTTCAAGCAGCAGGCACGGGTAAGATTGGTGATGGTAAGATTTTTGTGACCAACGTTGAGCGTGTTGTCCGTATTCGTACGGGTGAAGAAGACGCTGATGCGTTGAGCTAAGGAGATAATCATGGATGTATTTTTCCTAACTATGGGGGCGGCCATGGTGCTGGCTATGCACGCAGGTTTTGCTTTTTTAGAAGTGGGGACGGTGCGCAAAAAGAATCAAGTGAATGCTTTGGTTCGTGTGATTACAGATTTTGGGTTTTCAACGGTAGCTTATTTCTTTATTGGCTTTTCAGTGGCTTATGGCATTAACTTTTTTGCACCTGTTGCAGAGCTTAATATCATGGAAGGTGGAGAAAATGGCTATAAGATGGTGCATTTCTTCTTCCTTTTAACTTTTGCGGCAGCTATCCCTGCCATTATTTCAGGTGGTATTGCTGAGCGTATTCGCTTTTGGCCTAATGTGTTGGCAACGGTGCTTTTGGTTGGGCTTATTTATCCTTTTTATGAGGGTATGATTTGGAATGGTAACTTGGGTTTTCAAGATTGGTTAGAAGCATCTTTTGGCGCACCCTTTCATGATTTTGCTGGTTCAGTTGTTGTTCATGGTATGGGTGGCTTCTTGGCTTTTGGTGCAGTGATGGTGCTGGGTCCTCGTTTGGGTCGTTATTCCAAAACGGGGCAAGTGAATGCCATTCTCCCTTCCAATATTCCCTTTCTAGCATTGGGTTCTTGGGTATTGTGTGTGGGTTGGTTTGGTTTCAATGTGATGAGCGCAGGCACTGCTGATGGTGCATCAGGTTTGGTAGCCATGAACTCATTGCTTGCCATGGTCGGCGGTTTGCTTGCAGCACTTGTTGTGGGTAAAAATGACCCTGGCTTTGTACATAATGGTGCGTTGGCAGGTTTGGTTGCGATTTGTGCAGGTTCAGACATTGTGCATCCGATCGGTGCTCTGGCCATCGGTTTGATTGCAGGTGCTGTGTTTGTATATGGGTTCACTTATATGCAAAATAAACTTAAAATTGATGATGTATTGGGTGTGATTCCTTTGCATGGTGTGTGTGGTGCATGGGGCGGTATTGCTGCGGGTATTTTTGGTTCTGCTGCTTTGGGCGGTGCAGGTGGTGTAACCTTTATGGCACAACTTGTTGGAACATTATCAGGCGTAGCCATTGCCGTTGCAGGTGGATTTATCGTATATGGCGCGATTAAAGCCACGATTGGCATTCGCTTGAGCCAAGAGGATGAGCATATGGGTGCTGATTTGGCGATTCATCATATTAGTGCTAACCCTGAAGAGGATATGCAGTCACGTTAAATCCACAGTGGTTGAGCGTTGGTAAAGGTACGGCTTAAGTCGTACCTTTTATATATTTTTCCAGTGGTAAGGCTTACTCGTACCTTGGTGTTATGTAGAGTTTCCTCAAAAGTATGGCGTAAGCGTTGCGCATAGGTTGGAAGTGAGGCTTTAGCCTCGCATTGATGAATGATATTCAATCACTTCACCAGAAATAGAACAAAACCTAACACTTGGCTTTTTTTGGGCGAGGCTAAAGCCTCACTTCCTATGAAAATAACCGCATAAGTTTCCAGTTATATGCAAGACTTTTGTGGTCAGCCTAGTCAAAGCTTTGCACTTTATGTCTTACATTGAGCGGGTATGTTTTATCATTTTATTGGTTATTTTATCCTTATAAATCAATGAGATAAGGATATACATCACGATTCTGATTATCCTATGAATTTCAATCTACAACCAACTTAAGCAAAAAGTTGAAAATCGATACCGTAATTTTCATTAAATGGCTAAATGATTCGGTCATAAAAGGCTGTTTTTATTCAATATGATGAGAACAAACATCATCCGACATCAATTTTAAATCATTTTAAAAAAAAAGATACCCGCTCAATGTAAGTTATGTGGCTGAAAACATGATATTATTTCAACATATCCGACATTCCGCACCCCTAAATCAATATTACTTTATTTAATTTATCTATATTTTTCAACAGGTTAGAAAAATGAGGCTATTTCGCTAAACTGTGCCACCTCTCATGAAAGGTATATTTGAGGGTAAATGACTAAAATTATGAATAATCCTCTTGTCATGAGGGCTAAAGTCACAAGCAATGTATTACCATAATAAGCTTGTTTAGCGTTGAAAACATTATGTTTTCATGTCTTTTCATTCAATACCAAAAATCAAAATCAAGGGTGCGGAATGTCGGACATATCAATAGCTTATGACTTTTTGAGTTTAATCTATGTGGAGTTTCCTTAAAAAATATTGCGCAAGACCTGCGTACGGGTTGGAAGTGAGGCTCAAGGTGAAGGCGTAAGCCTGAGAAAGCACCCTGGGATGTTAACCCCGCATGGTTAACATCATTTATTGAGGAGTTTCTTGGGTGTTGAGGGTTTCTTCTTGAAAGCGAAACTTAGGCCATGTTTTGGAAAATATATATGTTTTATCCAACCATTTGAATTGACCCGACACGTCTTTTTCTGCATCAATGCGTAGTGTGCCAAAACCTTGATCGTCGTCATCTTCAACAGTGAATGTGCTATTAAATTCTTTGCGTTTGCGTAATTTTAAACTGAGTTTATCGGCTTTGATGTTTTTCTTATGAAACAACCAAATACCATTGTAAATCGATACATCACCATCACCTTTCCATGATGACAAGCGTTGCTTCTCATCAAATTCAGCATATAAATTTAATGTGGCATAAACAGTGGCTTGAAGATGAGTATCAAATTGTTTATGTAGCCACAGCCAGTTGTTTAAATGAATACCACCCACTTGAATTGTGCTACGCATGGCAACATTCTCACCTTGTGTGAACACATTGACTTGTTTCGCGTGAAGTGTTCCTTCATAAAATTTACTTGTAAAGTCCTGTAAAGACAGTGAGTTATCTAGGATTTTATAGCTTGCAGAGACATCGCGCAATGTGCCAAAGGGTAGACGCAAAGCTTTGCTTGTCAGTTTTCCATGGGGTGAAAAAGGTAGCGACTGCAACAAGACA
Organism: Ghiorsea sp.; assembly: GCA_030949605.1. GTDB lineage: Bacteria > Pseudomonadota > Zetaproteobacteria > Mariprofundales > Mariprofundaceae > Ghiorsea. The sequence goes on along the minus strand of JAUZSH010000024.1, from coordinate 1,444 downwards.
AGCGCCTGAGCATCGAGAGATTGTGCAACAATATCGAATTGATTATTTTGACCACCAAAAAACTCAGCCTCATTTTTTTCATGTATCCAGTGCAGGTTTTCCACATCCCAAAGTGTGCCATTCACAATGATTTGACCATCAACAAAATGACGGCCTTTACCAAATTGGATGAGATCAATATTAGCCTCTTCAATGATGAACTTTTCATGAGGATTATAAAGTGTCGTATGCCCGCGAATGTAGCCATGCCAAGGTTTCCATAAGTCAGGTGGCTGTATGCCTTCTGCTTTAAGTTGGTCCAAATCAATATTAATATCTGTGAAATACCAATGTTTCTTGTCTTGGCGCAGTTGAATGGTGGAAGCATTGAGTGTGAGGGCAAGTTCAGCAATGGTGAGTGACTTTTCTTTGTTCCAAAGCAGCTTGGATGTGATGTTTAATGGTATATTTTGAGGCTTCTTAAAGGATGCGTGACTGATTTCAGCATCGCTGGCATCCAGTGCAATATGTGCGCTGGTGAGCTCATGATGTTGTAGCTCAAGCTGTAGCGTACCATTGACTTGACCCTGTCCAGTGATGTGTTCATGGGACCACAACCATTGGGCGGCAGGTAACCAATAGCTTGTATGATTGAATGTGATGGGTAGTGAAAGTTGATGTTGATGAAATGTTATTTTGTTGATTTCAATTTCAGATTTGAGAGGAGATTGAAGTACAACTTGATGAATATTCCATGCTTGTTTATTGCGCCAATCAAAATCGGAAACATGCAGGGTTGATGCTGGTATATGAATACGTGTTGCTGAATCAGCTGCTTGTTTTTTAACATAGGAAAAATCCTGCCACGTTGCTTGTGCATAGTTGACCCAGCGACCATTATGCAATTGGCTATTTATTTTTATATCTTCAATGCTTCCATCGGCTGTATCAGGTGATTGTAGCAGTTTCAATAAAGGTTGTAGGGCAATGCGTTGACTTTGAATATTAATATCACATTGCTCTTGTGAGACGCATCCTCCAACGACTTGTATTGCACCAATAGCTTTATGGTTTATCACAAAATTTTGAATGGTTAGGTAGTCTTTTTCTTTACCACCCACCACTTTAGCGCGAACCTCCAACACATCCTTGTGTTGTTGTTGCAAAGTCAGGTGTCCAAAGATTTGCCAAGAAGTATCTGGGTTGAAGTGAGTGGTCACACTGCCATGAAGCGTTTCAAGGTGGGTGCCGTGGTTCCAGTTAGACAGTGGGATGTCGAAGAGCTTTACTCTGCCAAAACCTTTATAAATCTCCCTTGCTTAAGGTTGAGGTAGCCATGAGCATCAATGCGACCACTGCCAATGTGTGCTTGAAGTTCAATGCGCGGATTTTTGTTTTTCCCAATATTACGAATATCTAAAGCAACATCTTCTAAGGTGAGGTGGTGCTGATCGAAATGAATTTC
>JAUZSH010000023.1 GCA_030949605.1 Ghiorsea sp. | reverse complement strand
GAGGGGTGGCTTATGTTTACACGACCAAGTGGGATACTAAAGTTGGTATGTTTGGGTTTATTTTTATGCGCTGCAAGTCCTGCATTTGCCAGTGAAACCCATGCTGTCGATGTGTTTTTGGCATCATCAATGGATATCTTGCTGCCTTCTTCTTTTATGATGTTTTCCTGGCGAAGCTGAATTTCCATTGATTGTGGCATGGTTAGGCATTGGCGCAATTTACATGACCTTTCGCTTTGGGTTCATCAACGTACGCATGATGGGTCATGCCTTTGCAGTTATCCGTGGCAAATACCAAACCCCTGAAGACAAAGGCGAAGTTACCCCTTTCCAAGCTTTAACAACCGCCCTTTCCGCCACTGTTGGCTTGGGCAATATCGCAGGTGTTGCCATTGCGATTATCATTGGTGGGCCAGGGGCAATTATTTGGATGATTATCGCTGGATTTTTGGCATGTCTGCAAAATTCACCGAGGTCACACTGGGGCAACTTTATCGCCAAACAAGACCTGATGGTCGGCTGATGGGTGGTGCGATGTATTACTTATCCGAAGGTTTAAAAGAACAAGGCATGGCAGGGCTGGGCAAAGCTCTTGCCGTGATGTTTACAGTCTTTTGTATTGCTGCCTCATTGGGGGGTGGTAACGCCTTCCAGGTGTCGCAAGCGATGGGTGCGGTGCAAGGTGAAATCTCTTTTTTCAAGGATTATCCGTGGATGTTTGGTATCATCATGGCAACACTGGTTGGCTTTGTCATTATTGGCGGCATCAAGCGCATTGCCCATGCTGCTGAAGCTATTGTACCAACCATGGTTATTCTTTATATCGCGACATGTACTTGGATTATATTTGCCAACATCTCCGCTATACCCGAAGCTTTTGCCACCATTTGGCATGGTGCATTTTCAATGGAAGCAGGTTTTGGTGCATTGGTTGGTGTGATTGTCCAAGGCTTTAAACGCGCTGCATTTTCCAGTGAGGCAGGTATTGGTTCTGCGGTAATTGCCCACGCCACCGCATCAGTGAAGTACCCTGTACGTCAGGGTATTGTCGCACTACACGAACCCTTTATCGACACCGTCATCATTTGCACCATGACAGCCTTGGTCATTGTCGTGACAGGTGTATACAACGCCCCCGAACATGCAGCCTTAGTCGAAGCCAAGCAAGGTGCAGCCCTCACATCCGTTGCTTTTGGCTCAGTGGTTCCTTGGTTTTCCAGTATTTTATCTTTATCCGTGGTGTTATTTGCCTTCAGCACCATGATTTCATGGTCATATTATGGTGAACGCTGCTGGACATATTTGTTTGGCGAAAAGTTCTCCATGATTTACAAAATCATGTTCCTCACCTTCATTATCCTCGCCACCCTAGGCAGCGCAGGTAATATCTTAGACTTCAGCGACCTTCTCCTACTCGCTATGGCACTACCCAACTTTATCGGCTTGTATATCCTACAAGATAAAGTCGGCACTGCCCTCAAAGATTATCTCGCCAAACTCAGAAACGGCGAGTTTGAAACAAAATAATCATGCCTATGATGACGGCAAACATTCGACCGACTGACAAGTGGCAGAATCTTGAACAAGGCATGGGTTCACCATGGAGGTGATTGCAAAACTTTTCATCCGAGTTGAATTGCCGCTATTTAGCCCGCATTATTCATAAATCGTCGTGATAATTGCGTAGAACCTTTGTTTGCAACGAATTTTAAAGAAACCGCTCGTAGCCGCGCTTACTAACGATTGATGAGAGATTTGTTGCGAATAAAGGGACAAGCAAGGGCGCGGCTGTATTTGTGAATAATGCGGGTTAGATTAAACTCAAAAAGTCATAAGCTATTGATATGTTGAAATAATATCATGTTTTCAGCCGCATAAAGTGCAAATATTTTGCTAGGCTGACCACAAAAATCTTGCGCATAACTGGAAACTTATGCGGTTATTTTCATAGGAAGTGAGGCTTTAGCCTCGCCCCAAAAAAGCCAAGTGTTAGATTTTGTTCTATTTCTGGTGAAGTGATTGAATATCATTCATCAATGCGAGGCTAAAGCCTCACTTCCAACCTATACGCAACGCTTACGCCATACTTTTTGAGTAAGCTCTACATACGATTGCACTTATGATACGAATTCAGGAGCCTCTGAAATAAACGATGATCAAGTGATAACCAAATTTGGATTTTATAGGACCATGCACTTTGGATAATGGTTGATTAAAGATGACTTGCTCCACGGGTTTCACCAGTTTCCCTTTAAATATTTCACCCAAATCGCCACCGCGTTGACGGGTTGGGCAAGTTGAAAACTGACGTGCCAACTTGGCAAAGTCTTGCCCCTTATCCAGCTTTTCTTTGATGGATAAAGCTTCGGGCTTGGTTTTGACCAAAATATGTTTTGCCATGGCTGATTTCATGCCGACATCATCCACTTTAACATCAAGTCTTCAATGTTTTCAAAGTATCCGTGATTTTTTCATCTACCTTCGCTAATCTTCCGATTCTAAAGTTAAGGAGCGGCATGGACACATTTAATCAAGAAGCTTCTCTCGTTCGCAAAGAGCAACTTTATTTACAATACAATTTATTTAAAGCCAATGCCTTGGGTGGCATCTTTGCCGCAGCTATTCTTAGCCTACTTTCGTGGAACTATATCAATCATCAAACCATTTTTATTTGGTTTTTTATCACTTGTGCCATGATTGCCGTGCGCCTTTACTTCTACTTTGCATTATTTCGTGAACAGCCCTCACAAGAACATATGGAGAAATGGGAAACCATACATACCATTATGTCTACGGCTATTGGCTTGGCTTGGGGTTCAGCAGGTATTTTCTTGTTCCCTGAACACAATCTTGAACACCAAGCTATGCTTATCATTATTCTTTTGGGTGTCACCGCAACAGCAGGCATGACCTTATCGATAATGCGTCCGCAGGCTTATATTTATACCCTCTTAACCATCACCCCCATCACAATACACTTGGCACTGGAGATGACCCAAGCAACCCTATCTTTGGCATTATTAAGTGTAGCATTCACATGGCTGCTCTTAAAAAACATTAATACAAGCTACCACACTTACCTTGAAAACATCACACTACGCATTCAATCAAATCAGCGTGAAAACCAATTGAAGAAATTTTATAGTGCTTTTGAACATGCCCAGGATGCTATCATCATCTCTGATTTGGAAGCCAGGCTGGAATATGTGAACCCCGCATTTGAACGAATGACAGGTTATTCAGCCCAAGAAGCCATCGGTCAGTTTCTTAAAATTCTGCGTAGTGACAAACACCCACCAAGCTTTTATAGCCAATTGGAAGCACAAGATAACTCAGGTAAGCCTTGGCAGGGTGAAATGATTATCAAATGTAAAGATGGTTCTTTTCTCGAAATCGAACGCACCGTTTCGCCCGTGTTTGACGACGATGGCAAAACGATTTTTCTTGTGGCGATTCAACGCGACCTCACTGAACACAAACATCTTGAAAATCAATTTTTACAGGCACAAAAAATGGAGGCCATCGGTACACTTGTAGGTGGCATTGCCCATGATTTCAACAATATCTTGACAAGCATATCAGGCAACACTTTCTTATTAAAAAACAAGATACCAGAACAGTATGAGGCAAATCAAAGGCTTGAATATATCGAACAATCAACCGACCGCGCTGCAAGCTTGGTTCAACAAATGCTTACCTTTGCCCGCAAAGACACCGTCTCTATGACAGCGTTAAATCTAAACGAACTGACCAATGATATTTTCGCCTTACTTCGCACCTCCCTTCCTGAAAATATCACCCTGAAAAGAGACATTGAGCAAGGCTTGGTATGTGTAGAAGCTGATAAAACACAAATTCATCAAGTTTTATTGAATTTGGTGAACAATGCTCGTGATGCGCTGCTTCATGTTCAAGAACCCAAAGTCACCATTCAACTCTCCACCGACTTTGCCCATGCACGCTTAAGGCAAAATCATCCAACGATGAAAAGTGAAAATTATGCACACTTAAGTGTTCAAGATAATGGATCTGGCATCCCAAAAAAGAATATTGAGCATCTTTTTGAACCTTTCTTTACCACCAAAGAAGTTGGTCAAGGTACAGGCTTGGGTTTATCTATGGTCTTTGGGGCAGTAAAACGGCATAACGGTTTTATTGATGTTGAAAGCCATGAAGGTGAAGGCACAACCTTTCACATTTACCTGCCTTTGTTAAAGCATCATCAGAAAGCCAGTAAATCCAAACAAATCATCAGCCCAGCCAGCAAAGGAAAACAAGAACTTATTTTATTGGTTGATGATGAGCCGCTCATTCTAGACATGGGGGCGGATGTACTTCAATCATTGGGTTACCGTGTGCTGCAAGCATCCGATGGCTTAGAGGCTATTGATGTGTTCAAAGCCAATCAACAAGACATTGCTTTAATCATTACTGATATTGTGATGCCTAAACTTGGTGGTGTAGAATCCATAACGCGCATTCGAAGTATCAGACCTCATATCCCCGTCATTTTCTCCACAGGTTATGATAGAGACAGTAGCTTCACCCAAGATATCTTGCAAAATGGTGATGATGTGATGATAAAGCCATATAAAATTGAAGAGCTCAATACGCTTATTTCCCAAAAGCTGCATCAAACCTAAAAAGAACCGCACACACTCTCATATTCTTGCGTGGGAATGTGTGACCACGATGAAAACACTGAACTATAGTGAATCACTATATAGGTTAAACTCAAAAATTCGCACCCCTAAATCAATATTACTTTATTTAATTTATCTATATTTTTCAACAGGTTAGAAAAATGAGGCTATTTCGCTAAACTGTGCCACCTCTCATGAAAGGTATATTTGAGGGTAAATGACTAAAATTATGAATAATCCTCTTGTCATGAGGGCTAAAGTCACAAGCAATGTATTACCATAATAAGCTTGTTTAGCGTTGAAAACATTATGTTTTCATGTCTTTTCATTAAATACCAAAAATCAAAATAAAGGGTGCGGAATGTCGGGGTTAAACTCAAAAAGTCGCAACATATGAATGTAAAACAGAAAACACGTTGTTCTTATAGTGTAAAGTGCAAGGGTTTGGCTGGTTTCTGGTAAAAACCTTGCACCTGTTTAAATGAGGGTGAGGCTAAAGCCTCACTTCCAACCTATACGCAACGCTTACGCCCTTCTTTTGCTATATTTGGTGATTTCTCTATCCAAGGCATTGGCAAAAGCTTGTCTGTCGCTGTGATTAAATGCAGCTTGCCCACCAGTCATCACACCACTTCCACGTAAGTCATCCATAAAGTTACGCATACTGAGCTGACTTTTGATGCTATCAGGCGTAAACATACTGCCTCTGGGATTCAAAGCTAAGCCGCCCTTCTCGATAACATCTGCAGCCAATGGTACATCAGCAGTAATCACCAAATCGCCAACATCCAATGCATCCACAATATATTGGTCGGCAACATCTGCGCCTGCATCGACTTGAACTGCGCTGATATAAGCCGATTTCGGCACTCGCATCATGCTATTTGCAACAAGCACCGTGTTTATTTTTGCGCGTTCTGCCGCTCGAAAAAGAATGTCTTTTACTGGCACAGGACAAGCATCAGCATCCACCCATATTCTCATAGGTTCACTCATTCTTTGATAAATGCTGTTGGTTTTTCAAGTTCATAAATAGCATCTTGAACCACATCCAAGCGCTCAGCCAATACTGCTTGGGCATCCAATAAACCACGATTATAAAAATAACTTCCCACTTCTTCAGAAAAAAAGTCCAACACTTCCTCTGCTTCAAATTGTCCCAAATCCCGATCCAGTTCTTGATCAAAATAACGTTTGATTTTTTGCACTAATAGTTCTTTCTCACCATCTGAAAATTCAATCACCACTTAACCTCTATATGCCTTGATACAAGCCGCTCGCTCATTTACATCCCCATCCTATCCAAGACCTTAAACATGGTTTGATTCAATGTTTGAAAGCGTTGCTTATCGCCCAACATATCATCAGCCGATTGCACATAAGTCTCTTTATTCAACAAACTGGCATCCAGCTCATCACCACAATGCGCTATCAATGCCGCAGCCGACTCAGGCGTGGTTTCAAGGTGAAACTGAAACGCCACCACTCTATCTTGGTACACAAACCCTTGATTTGGGCAAGCCGGGCTTGCTGCCAATACTTTCGTACCTTGTGGCACATCAAACATATCCCCATGCCAGTGAAACACATCTAAGCAAGGCGGAAACACATCATCCAAAATCGTGCCTTGCAGTTCGCCTGACTTTTGAATCTCAAACCAGCCAATCTCTTTATGTTGACCTGCATACACATTTCTTTTGGTGTCCGTGCTACCCAACACATCCGCAATCAACTGCGCACCAAGGCAAATGCCCAATACCTTCTTGCCCGCATCAATCACCTGCTTGATAAACACCTTCTCATCCTTGAGCCAAGGCAGTTCATCGTAGTCGTAAATCCCCATAGGCCCGCCCATGATAATCAAAACATCAATATCGTTAGCATTCGGCAAGCTTTCGCCTACATGCAAATGGGTAAAGCTTAAGTCATGCCCTTGATTTTCAAGATAAAGCTGCATACAACCCAATCCTTCAAACGCTACATGTTGAATGGTGTGAATACGCATCAATGACATCCTCCCCGCCCTAATACCCGCAAGGGGCAGGCTCTTGGCTACGCCAATTCATCACAGGACAAGGATTCCTTGTGCTGTTAAGCAGCAAGAGGTTCTTGCTTCATCGTAGTTGCTACTGCATCCACTCCACAAGCCTAACACGGCATGTCCTGCCGCAAGTATATTCAATGCTGCATTAAAGTCTGCATTGGCTTGATGGTCACATTCAATGCACTGGAGCTTCGATTGAGATAGTCGATTGGCTTTATGGGTGTATTGGCACTGACTGCATCGTTGCGATGTATATGCCGCAGGCATATATTCAACCATACCGCCTTTCCAGGGTTGTTTATACTCAAGCATGGATGCAAACATGACCATATCAGCACGTTGAATAGCACTTGGATCAAGACGAAACTTTAATCCCTTGTGAATTAACATACCCATATTATGGTTTGGTCTATGACTAAATCAAGCGATTACAGAACAGGAAGACATTGTGTGTTTAATATGCATATACACTTGGTCTTTATCACCAAGTACCGAAAAGCTGTGTTCACAAAAAGCGATGTAGATGAGCTTCGCAGCATCTTTACAGGCATTTGTGAATCTTTTGAATCGGCACTTGTAGAAATGGATGGTGAGCGTGACCATGTACACTTGCTGATACATTACCCACCCAAAGTTGCTGTTTCAAAGCTAGTGAACAGCCTCAAAGGTGCATCAAGCAGGGTGATGCGTAAGAAAAACGAACGACTAAGGCGTATCTATTGGAACGGTGTACTCTGGTCTCCATCGTACTTTGCAGCATCATGCGGGGCGCACCGATTGAGATTGTCAGGCAATACATTGAACAACAAGCTACGCCGCATTAACGGCTATCGCCGTTACACCTTATATCCCCGACCTGATACCCCGCAAGGAGCAGGCTTCTTGGCTACGCCAATTCATCACAGGGCGGGGTTTTACGGTGAGGTGGATAAGCGATGCAAGTGTTCAGGCACCAGTTTTAAGCAGCCAACAAGGATTAATCCTTATGAACAATCGACCCTTAATGAAAAAAGCTTAGTGTTCGAGTATTATCATTGAATGTTTCATAGTTTTCCACTTGGGCATCATTGGTACAATATATTCAGGAGAGAGGACTTTATTATGAAAAATAAATTAATTACAGTGTTAGCCTTGGCACTGATATCATCTAGCGGCGCTGCATATGCAAGCGAAGAAGATAGTAGCAGTAGCGATAGTAGCAGTAGTGATGCCTCAACTATTATTGGTCCTCAAGGTCCAATCGGCTTAACAGGTGCTACTGGTCCTCAAGGTCCAATCGGCTTAACAGGAGCTGCTGGCCCTCAAGGTCCAATCGGCTTAACAGGTGCTACTGGTCCTCAAGGTCCAATCGGCTTAACAGGTGCTACTGGCCCTCAAGGTCCTGCTGGCGCAAATGGCATCGATGGAATCAACGGAATCAACGGAATCAACGGAACAAATGGCGTAGACGGCGCAATGGGTCCTCAAGGTCCAATCGGCTTAACAGGTGCTACTGGTCCTCAAGGTCCTGCTGGCGCAAATGGCATCGATGGAATCAACGGAACAAATGGCATAGACGGCGCAATGGGCCCTCAAGGTCCAATCGGCTTAACAGGTGCTACTGGTCCTCAAGGTCCTGCTGGCGTAGACGGCGCAATGGGACTTACAGGCTTGACTGGTGCAACTGGCCCTGCTGGTCCTCAAGGTCCAATCGGCTTCTGTGGTCAAACTGATGGTGACATGATTGCTTGCTATACCAGCCCATTTGGATTGAGTACACTTAACGTCGGTGCTTGTCGCTCTGGTGTTCGTATCTACTCAAGCGCTGCGGGTTCATTTGGTGCGTGTATTGGTGAAGTTACACCAGTAGCAGAAGTTTGTGGTGATGGTATCGACAACGATTGTGATGGTATCGCAGACAATGGATGTGTTGTATCAACACCTGGATTTGGTACTTTTTAAACCTATTTTACAACTCTATTTAGGATAAAATAACTGAGCATGCTGAGCAGTATAGTTCACACTATACTGCTCAGTTACCTTCCAACTCTTTATAAGCAGGAGAACTTGCATTATTATTCTACAAAATACCTTGCAGCTTCGCCAAGTTATCACCATTAGCACATGTTTATTGACTATGCCCATTCAAGCACTGTCAGTTCCCTCTCATCCCATCGGAGCTCTTAGCTATGAATATTCAGGGCGCATCAACACGCTTTCGATTGGTGGCTCTCTTCGAGCATTAAAGGATGAACCACTTCCCCGTGTTTACCCTTATAAAAATGATCCCTGCATCGTTAATCCAACTTCATCATCTACTTTATCTACTGCAGTTAGAGACCCTGTTACAATCGGCATTACAGGTATACCTGTAGGAGCAACCATCGTAGCAGCGCACTTGTATTGGGCAGGCTCATATTCTCCAGATACCATTCCACCCACATACGGAGCAGCCTCAGCTTTTCCTCTTTTCTACAGTGTAGCACCTACTTACATAGCTGCAGCGCTCCCCGCTTCCAACTCACTACTGCCTGATTATGCCGTTACTTTAAACGGCACTCCATTGATTAGTGATAAAAACATGACAGACACTTTATTTCACAGTAGCCCAACCTTTTATAATCCAGCTTTTTACCCCACAGGTATCTACCCCTATGATTTTTTGGTGGACATGCTGATGTCACAGCCTTAGTTGCTGCCACAGGTAATGGGCTTTACACATTTGGTGGTTTAACAGTAAACACTACAGGTTACCATTGTTTTGTGGCAGGAACTCTCGCTGGCTGGGCGTTACATGTCGTATACGAAGACCCCGCAGGCCCATTTTCTGTCGTTAAAATTTATGATGGGCTTCAAGTTTATCAAGATGCTGAAATTCCTATCACACCCAATGGTTTCACTACACCTGCCATACCCAGAGGTAAAATAACCATCACCACATGGGAAGGTGATGAAGCCAACTCTGGTCCTGGTGCTACCTTCGGCATCATCGAGGATCTAAAAATTAATGTCTTACCTTCTCTTATTCCCAATGTCCCTGTAACAAGTATTTTAAACCCCGCCTCTAATCAATTCAATGGAACAGTGAATACGACCAACCCAACATTACCTACTATTTTAAATGGTACGCCAGCCCCTTGGGGGGTCGATGTTGACCATTATGATATCTCTACGCAATTATTAACAGGTCAAACGAGCTTAACAACATTATATAGCTCTGGGGCTGATATGGTTTTATTAAGCTCTGAAATCATTGTTGTTGATAATGATGTTTTTCCAGATTTGGCCATTACCAAAACACACCTTGGTGATTTTGGCGTGGGTATTCCAAATCGTTATACCCTTACAGCAAGCAATGTGGGGGCGGGGGCTTTACTTGATGAGCCTGGTCCTATCACCGTCGTCGATACACTACCTGCAGGTTTGAATTATGTTGCTGCCTCAGGCTCTGGTTGGACTTGCTCATTTGCGGGTACACTGAGCTGCACACACCCTGGTCCTTTGCTCAAAGGCACATCACTACCTCCCATTACTTTAACAGTCACTGCACCCGCTGTTGGCACAGTTACCAACACAGCCACAGTTTCAGGTTCTATCACTGATAACCTCGTGTTGAACAACACTGCAAGTGATTTAACCAACATTATTGCACCGCCCATTCTAACCGTACTTAAATCTGCAAGTGCTGCCGCTGCAAACCCTGGTGATGTGATTAATTATACGGTTCAAGTTAACAATACAGGAACAGGTGCTGCAACGGCTGTAAGTCAAGATGATAGGTTGAGCAAGTACACAGCATTGGGTATTGATTGTATGCCTGCCACTGTCGCACAACCCACACCGCACACCATTACCTTTACAGACGGCGCACCAACTTCCGCGCTAACTTTAGGTGCTTTAACATTCTCAAATAATGGCGGTGCTACCTTTGCTTATAATCCGCCAGCATTGGGTGGTGGTATTTGCACCTTTGATCCTACGATTACACATTTTAGGCAAGCCCTGACAGGTACCATGCCAGCCTTGGGGCAATATTTCTTAAGCTACCAAACACAGGTTAAATAAAATCTTCGGCAGATATTGGGCAAAGGGATAGGAGCCCTTTTAAGGTTTAGAAGCTACTCTTTTTCCGACATTCCGCACCCTTGATTTTGATTTTTGGTATTTAATGAAAAGACATGAAAACATAATGTTTTCAACGCTAAACAAGCTTATTATGGTAATACATTGCTTGTGACTTTTGCTCTCATGACAAGAGGATTATCCGACATTCCGCACCCTTGATTTTGATTTTTGGTATTTAATGAAAAGACATGAAAACATAATGTTTTCAACGCTAAACAAGCTTATTATGGTAATACATTGCTTGTGACTTTTGCTCTCATGACAAGAGGATTATCCGACATTCCGCACCCTTTATTTTGATTTTTGGTATTTAATGAAAAGACATGAAAACATAATGTTTTCAACGCTAAACAAGCTTATTATGGTAATACATTGCTTGTGACTTTTGCTCTCATGACAAGAGGATTATCCGACATTCCGCACCCTTTATTTTGATTTTTGGTATTTAATGAAAAGACATGAAAACATAATGTTTTCAACGCTAAACAAGCTTATTATGGTAATACATTGCTTGTGACTTTAGCCCTCATGACAAGAGGATTATTCATAATTTTAGTCATTTACCCTCAAATATACCTTTCATGAGAGGTGGCACAGTTTAGCGAAACAGCCTCATTTTTCTAACCTGTTGAAAAATATAGATAAATTAAATAAAGTAATATTGATTTTAGGGGTGCGGAATGTCGGGATTATTCATGATTTTCTTACATTGAGCGGGTATCTCTTTTTAAAAAAATGATTTAAAATTGATGTCGGATGATGTTTGTTCTCATCATATTGAATAAAAATAGCCTTTTATGACCAATACCTTCGCCAAAATTGATAGGGTAGCCACTTTGTCATAGCATGATTTTTTCCTAAAAAACAAATAACCAAACAAAAGAAGCTACCCATGAATGAAATAATGCGCATCCTATCGCCAATAAGCAATACTTTGGATTCAAAAACATTCAAACAGCTTAAAGTAATCACCGAGGCAGCACTCTCTATGACGGGACGAGTGACGATGCTGGGTTTATCTCGTTGGTCAGGTGATGGTGGAAGTTATCGAACGGTTCAACGCTTTTTTGGTCTACTGAATATAGCATGGATGAAAATGAATTGGCTTTTATGCCGCTCTTTTCTGCAAGATAAAGACGATGTTATTTTACTCGCGGGTGATGAAGTCACCGTTACTAAAAGCGGCAAGAAAACGCATGGTCTGGACTATTTTTTTCTTCCATTCAAGGGCAAGTTGTGCCAGGACTGTGCTTCCTATGCATTAGCCTGATTAGTGTAAAGCGCCGCAAATCTTTTCCATTGCAGATGCACCAGTTAATCAAAAAAGAGCTGACTGGCTGCTCAAAGTATCGCGAAATAAGCACCGAAAAAGAAATTTCTAAAAGCGATGAAAAAACAGTGAAAAAACGAGGTCGCCCCAAAGGAAGAAAAAACTTTAATCGCCGTGATGTTGAGTTATCACCCTATATGACTGTTTTACAAGAGAAAATAAGGGAAGTTAAATCACTTATTTCTGATTCATGTGTGCCAAAGTACTTTCTTTTTGATGGCGAGTTAGGCAATAATTTTGCCTTGCAGATGGTGAGGCAGGTCAATTTGCACCTGATTTGTAAACTACGTTATAATTCTCAGCTTTATTTGCCTTGGCAGGGTGAATATTCAGGACGTGGGCGTAAACGGATTTATGGTGAACGGTTACTGCCGCAAAAAATATCTAATGAATATCGCGTGCATGAAACGTGTGAGGATGGTGTACTTACAGAATACTTTCAAATTGAGGCACGGCACAAAAAGTTTCCAGATGCATTGAATGTTGTCATTATAAGAAAAACGTCAGTGAGTAGCGGGAAAACAGCTCATGTTATTTTGTTTAGCTCTGATCTTGCATTGGGGTGGGATAAAGTCGTTGATTATTATCGTTTGCGCTTCCAGATTGAATTCAATTTCCGTGATGCTAAACAATATTGGGGACTGGAAGATTTCATGGTTGTAAAAGAAGACAAAGTTCGAAATAGCGCATGTTTTTCAATGTTTATGGTTAATATGGCATATGCATTAATCGCTCAGAATGACGGAAAAGTTGGCAGAAGTATGCACGATGTAAAGGTGTGGTTTCTGGCGCGCAAGCAGGTACAAGAAACATTAAAATTATGTGGGGAAAATGCCGAACGTATTTTTATTAACGAACTGATTGATAAAATTTCAATGAAATTCATGGTTAATACGAGCTGAATGGGCGCTATTTTGGCGAAGGTATTGATGACCGAATCATTTAGCCATTTAATGAAAATTACGGTACCGATTTTCAACTTTTTGCTTAAGTTGGTTGTAGATTGAAATTCGTAGGATAATCAGAATCGTGATGTATATCCTTATCTCATTGATTTATAAGGATAAAATAACCAAGAAAATGATAAAACATACCCGCTCAATGTAAGCCCTAAATCAATATCACTGTATTTAATTTAGCCTTATTTTTTAATAGGTTAGGAAAAGTAAGGCTGTTTCGCTAAACTGTTCCACCTCTCATGAAAGGTATATTTGAAGGTAAATGACTAAAATCCTTACATTGAGCGGGTATGTTTTATCATTTTCTTGGTTATTTTATCCTTATAAATCAATGAGATAAGGATATACATCACGATTCTGATTATCCTACGAATTTCAATCTACAACCAACTTAAGCAAAAAGTTGAAAATCGGTACCGTAATTTTCATTAAATGACTAAATGATTCGGTCATAAAAGGCTGTTTTTATTCAATATTTTGAGAACAAACATCATCCGACATCAATTTTAAATCATTTTTTTAAAAAAGATACCCGCTCAATGTAAGTTAGGGATGCGGAATGTCGGCTTTTTAGGGATTATTTGATGTTTTGACAATTATATTGTGCAACTTGCCAGTCGAGGTGATCAACATGCAACATATCAGTTTGAATCCATAGCGAACACAAAAAATGCAGCTTGGAAGAGATTGGAAGTGAGCCTCACTTCCAAGCCTAAAATGGCATAGTCGCATGCAGCAATAAACTTTGAAAAAGATCTAAAAAACATATCAGCATCTTCGAAATCAATACTTCGGTAGTTCCAATAGCGAAGCTGCCTGCTCCAAAACAAATGTTTTAAATGCTTCAGGTATTGCTGCAAAACGTTTACCTTCCCGATAAACGATATGCCATTGCCGCTTAATCGGAAAATCTTCCACCTCCAATACAACAAGCCTCTTCAAAGCTAATTCCATTTCAATGGTATGTAGTGATACAATGCCCAAACCAAGCTCTGCCATGACCGCCTGTTTAATCGCTTCAGAACGATTCATCTCCATGCCTGCAATCAATTCTAAACCATGTTGATCAAAAAAACGCTCAACTGCGATACGCGTTCCTGATGCTGACTCACGAACAATAAAAGGCTCGTCCGCTAAGTCTGCCAATAATATGGGCTGCTTATCTACCATAGGATGTGAAGGTGCTGCAATCACCACCAAAGGATTATCTATAAATGGAATACCTTTAAGGTGATGCCCCGAAGGTGGTTTACCCATAATTGCCATATCCGTGTGATTATGTTCTACGGCTTCAACCAAGCCTGATCGATTGGTCACATCCAAGGTTATGTCTGCTTGTGGAAATTTATGTTTAAAGGCTGCAATCAATTGCGGTGCAAAATAGTTGGCCGTTGAAGCCATGGTCAAGTGAAGCCTGCCCCGCTTCAAGCCTTTAAGCTCTTCCATCACTTCTGCAGCCTCTTCAAGTTGCTGGCGAATATTTTGCGCATAAAAAAGAAGCTCTTGTCCCGCTTCAGTAGGCACAACGCGTTTACCTCTTTTTTCAAATAGCTGTAAACCTATATTATTTTCTAATTTCTTGATTTGCATAGAAACAGCAGGCTGCGTCATAAACAAAGCTTTACTCGCGGCTGTATAACTACGATACTCAATAACAGACTCTAGAATCATGAGTTGCTTTAAAGAAATATTCATTGGCTTCCTTTTATTTCCAAAATTCATCATCTACACAATAACGATAAAGAACTTTTAGGCTAAGGTAAAGAGAAGACTACCTAAGCATAACTTTAGTAACCGATGTTAGACAATTGACAAGTACCAAAACAATCCCAAGATACTAACCATGCATGAAGAAACTTTCTTTCGCCCATCTGAAGTCAAGCGCACTTCAGGTATACTTACTTCTAATACCTACAACTGCTGCCACACACTGCTCTTTCGCAGCCCTTTAGACTGTGTTTTTATACCTATTCGAGATATGCAATACATGGCAATTTTAGACCATGAAGAAATCATTTTTGTTGATAGTCTTGCTTACCAATACGCCAATGGTAACGGTGGGAAAATCATTATGTCATCATGGCAATTTCCCAAAAGTAGGGATCGGTTTGCGCTTTCAGATGCCTTAGAATGTACATATATTTATTATCACCCTAAAGCTATCTCCATGCAACTACGTCTACAAAGTTCTTTTAATAAAGCCTTAATAGCATTTGATAAACACTATAGAAACCAACATTTACCCCCGCATGGAGCAACAATACTCCCTTTACTCACGAATTCTTAAATAGATAGCTGATGTTACGCAGTCGGGCTAAAATTCGTCATTCCCGCGCAGAGATTGCCCCCACGAAGGCGCGGGCGGAAATCCAAATAGCGAGAGATAGAAAAAGGAAGAATGTTTATCAATCATTTGTTACATATGTATTCCCACACAGAAGCATGGTGCAAGTAAAAACAACATGTGGTAAAGGTAGATTCCACCTTAAGGTGGGTCATAGACAGGGAGAATACCCTAGAGTGACTCGGAAACAACGAATTTTAGCCCTATCGCATAACATCAAACAGGTAATTATTTAAGCGTTGATTCACACATGCTATAAATAATACTTATAGGTTCAATAATTATTGTTAATTATACATTATCAAAATAGCCGCTATAATTCGCCTACTGAATGAATGCAACTGCAATATTAATACTTCCATGTCTTGATATTACAAAACAACAAGTTCAGTATGCATTTTCCTGATGGAGGGTGGATGAGGCCTGTTTTTACTCATTCTCCGAACGTCATGCAAATGTTAACACAGAAAAAGGAGAAAAGTATGGCTAAGAGCTATAATGCGGGCGTTAAAGACTACCGCGAAACGTATTGGGAACCTAACTATTCCGTTAAAGAAACAGACATTCTTGCTTGTTTCAAAGTTACACCTCAAGAGGGCGTTCCTCGTGAAGAATTAGCAGCAGCAGTTGCCGCTGAGTCTTCAACAGGTACTTGGACCACTGTGTGGACTGACTTGTTGACCGACTTGGACTATTATAAAGGTCGTTGTTATGCGATTGAAGATGTTCCAGGTGATGACACTTGTTTCTACGCATTCATTGCATACCCAATTGATTTGTTTGAAGAAGGTTCTGTTGTAAACATCCTTACTTCTTTGGTTGGTAACGTGTTCGGCTTTAAAGCATTGCGCGCATTGCGTTTGGAAGACATCCGTTTCCCAATTGCATACGTCATGACTTGTAATGGTCCACCACAAGGTATCCAACAAGAACGTGATATCCTTAACAAATATGGTCGTCCTCTATTGGGTTGTACAATCAAACCTAAATTGGGTCTATCTGCGAAAAACTACGGTCGTGCTTGCTATGAAGGTCTTCGCGGCGGTCTTGATTTCACTAAAGATGATGAAAACGTAAACTCACAACCATTTATGCGTTGGAGAGCTAGGTTTGACTTCGTACAAGAAGCTATCGAAAAAGCTGAAGCTGAAACTGGTGAGCGTAAAGGTCACTATTTGAACGTAACTGCACCTACTTCTGATGAAATGATGAAACGTGCTGAATATGCAAAAGAAATCGGTTCTCCGATTATTATGCATGATTACCTAACTGGTGGTTTGACTGCAAACACTGGTCTTGCACAATGGTGTCAAGACAATGGTATGTTGCTACACATTCACCGTGCTATGCATGCGGTTCTTGACCGTAACCCACACCACGGTATCCACTTCCGCGTATTAACTAAAGTTCTTCGTTTGTCTGGTGGCGATCACCTTCATTCGGGTACTGTTGTTGGTAAATTGGAAGGCGATCGTGAAGCTACTTTGGGTTGGATCGACATTATGCGCGATTCTTTCATCAAAGAAGATCGTTCACGCGGTATCTTCTTCGACCAAGATTGGGGTTCTATGGCTGGCGTAATTCCAGTTGCATCTGGTGGTATCCACGTATGGCACATGCCTGCATTGGTTAACATCTTCGGTGATGACTCTTGCCTACAATTTGGCGGTGGTACTCTTGGACATCCTTGGGGTAATGCTGCTGGCGCTGCTGCAAACCGTGTTGCGGTTGAAGCTTGTGTTGAAGCACGTAATGCTGGACGTGAGCTTGAAAAAGAAGGTAAGGACATCCTTACTGCTGCAGCTTCTCACAGCCCAGAACTTAAAATCGCTATGGAAACATGGAAAGAAATTAAGTTTGAATTTGACACTGTTGATAAAATCGACGTGGCACATAAATAAACAATACGTTAATCGCATGGTAGTTGGCTGATTCGTCAGCCCAACTATTGTGCTAACTTAAAAAATCTTAGGAGAAATTACATGAGTGATATGCAAGATTACAACTCAAGCTTGGGCAATGCTGCTGTAAGCCGTAAATTTGAAACATTTTCTTATTTGCCAGCTTTAAGCAAAGAGTCTACACGTCAACAAATTCAGTACATTATCGACAAAGGCTGGAACCCTTCTATCGAACATACTGAGCCAGAAAATGCGATCAGCAACTTTTGGTACATGTGGAAACTTCCATTGTTCGGTGAAACTGACGTTGATGTCATTTTGGCTGAGCTTGAAGCTTGTCACAAAGCACACCCAGATAACCATGTTCGCCTTTTGGGCTTGGATAACTTCGCACAATGTGCGGGCGCATCTATGGTAATCTACCGTGGTACTGCTGTTTAATTTTTAAACAGCACTCGTAACACTTGTAAGCCAAAGAAGCCCTCGTCCAGACCTGTTTTGGTCGGGGGTTTTATTTTTTAAAGATAAAGTAAGAAAGCAAGACCATAACCAGCACGTTTCAGGAGTATGAACCCCATGGCAAAACCACAAACTTATGTTGGTGTAGACAACGATTTGAATGGCGGCATGACAGTGCTTGGAAAACTTGTCCGAGATGCTTGGGTTTTCGGCTTATTGGAAGAAACTGAAACATGCGAAGGCTGGGATGGAAACCGAATTGATGTCCTTTTACAAAAAGTAAATGCTGAGTGGGATAAGTATGGCTGCATGGTAAGCCATCTTCCGCCAGAGTTGTTTGAGCGTCATCAGCGTATACATGATAAAGCTTTTGCCAAAGCCAAAGATGTTGGTTGGAATGGTGAACGTGAAACGGATGATGAAGCATAATTGTTAACACAAAGATACTAAAAAAAAGAGGTGGTTTATGCCAATAAGTGAATATAAAGTAGATCCTGAACAATACAAAATTGTTAAAGAACCTTATTATGAGCCCGTTGCGGATGAAGTGACGCTTTATGAGTCCGCTTATGGTGTTCGTATGCCATTAATGATTAAAGGGCCTACAGGTTGTGGTAAATCACGCTTTGTGGAACACATGGCTTGGAAATTGGGCAAACCATTGATTACTGTGGCTTGTAATGAAGATATGACTGCTTCTGATTTGGTTGGTCGTTTCCTTTTAGATAAAGATGGCACCAAATGGCAAGATGGTCCTTTAACAACTGCCGCACGTATTGGTGCAATTTGTTACCTTGATGAAATCGTTGAAGCTCGTCAGGATACAACTGTCGTTATTCACCCGCTGACTGATCACCGTCGCAGCTTACCACTGGATAAAAAAGGCGAACTTGTTGAAGCACACCCTGATTTTCAATTGGTCATTTCTTATAACCCTGGTTACCAGTCATTGATGAAAGATTTGAAACAATCCACCAAACAACGTTTCGGTGCGATGAGCTTTGATTATCCTGAAGAGAAAACCGAAATTAGCATTGTTTCTAAAGAGTCTGGTGTTGATGCAGTAACCGCTGAAAAGCTGGTGCACATTGCCCACCGCGCTCGCAACTTAAAAGGTCACGGCTTGGATGAAGGTATTTCCACCCGTCTATTGGTATATGCAGGTCAACTTATCAGCAAAGGTGTTGCGCCAATGGCAGCTTGCACCATGACTATGGTAACGCCATTGACGGACGACCCAGACATGTGTGATACTTTAAATGCTGCGGTTGAAACCTTTTTCGGGTAACACTCGTCTGACTTTATGACCTACTCGGTTCTGCCCTATTGGTTCTGACTGGCTGGTTCTAACCGACCCGTTACTCTCATGATGGGCAGTCCATTTGTTTGCTGTGATGTATTTCTTTAGAGGTTAAGCAATATGATAAAGCTCGAAGACTATCAAGATACACTTCAAGATGTCGCGCCTGAAATTAAGGATGTGTTGCAAAGCACTTTCCAAGAAGCTTCACGTGTAATGTCCCCTGTCGGTTTGCAAACCTATTTGGATGGCGCAAAAACGCTCATCAACTTAGGTCGCGGCAATGATGTGGTGATTTCTTATTTGCAAGAAATGCCTTTGGTGGCGAAAGAGTGTGGTGAAGATGTGATTGATGACTGCCTTAGTGCGGCCATGAAACTTTCCTCTATGACCTCAGGCGCAGTTGTTTCATTGTTATTTGCCAGCATGCCTACAGCAGCACGCAACTTGGGTGACGCTGAACTATTTCGAGGTTATTTAACCTTAATCCACCAATTGGCATCCACAGCATCGCGTGGCGTGAAACCCATGCTTAACCATATCGATGAACTATTATCCAAACTCACCTTGAGTGGTTTGCGTCGTTGGTCAACCTTTGGTGCGCAAGCATATCGCCGTGATTTCAATAATTTAACGGCTTATTTCAACTTAGAATCCGCAGATAGCCGCGCTGTTTTGCAAAAAGAACGTAGCGGCATATTATTGGTCAAAACACAACGCAAACTCAATTTCTACCTGCGTGCTTTATGGGGAAGAGACTTCTTCTTACGCCCAACAGGTGCCGATTTTGCAGATTTCCGCCCTTTTATAGAACATCGTATTTTACACCTTCCTGATGCTTTGGATAATATTGCCGACATTGCTGGTTTAGAAGTCTATCGCGCAACTGCAGCACATATGGCATCGCATATGATGTATTCTACCGCACCGATTTCAGCAGAGCAACTTAGCCCTGCACAAATGTTTTTCATTGGTTTGATTGAAGATGCCCGTGTGGAGTACAAAGCCGTACAAGACTTCCCTGGTCTTCAACGTTTATGGAAATCATTGATTGAAGTGCCACATGAAGATGGACCAGAACACCCAACCATGCCAATTTTAGAACATGTGGCGCTAATGCTGTTGGATGACACGGTGACTACAAATGATGCAGAACTTACTGAACTGGTGCAGCGCTTCCACGCTAACATTGAAGAAAAACAAGATGACAACCAATTCAGTTGGCATATGGGCTTGGACTTATTCAACATCTTTTCAACGCGCAAAGCCGTGCCTAGTCTGCGTATTTTAGAGCGCATTGACATTCCTTATCGTGATGACAACCGTTATGTGTGGGAGTTTGAAGAAGCGAATTGGGATGCAGAATTTGATTATGTACCTGCTAGTCAACGCCAAGTACGCAAAGAAGTCAGTGCCATTGAAATGGCACATGAAGTTGATTGTGAGTTGGCTGGTGATGATGCCCAAGAAATATGGACATGTTCCACCAACCTGCGCCCTTATGAAGATGATTTGACGGATGAACAGATTAGTTTCAATGATATGTGGGGCAAAGAGTCGATTTCTGACCCCTTCCATTATCAAGAGTGGGATTATCAAATCCAATTACACCGCCCTGATTGGGTAACTGTATACGAACGTAGACAACCGCGTGGGCATGTCGAAGACATTCAAGCTATCCTTGATGACCATCGTCCTATTGCGCATAGAATCAAACAAATTATTGATTTGTTAACACCTGCAGGTGTGCAACGTATGCGTAACCTAGAAGATGGTGATGAAGTAGACATCAATGCAGCCATTGATGCTATGATTTCTCTTCGCATGGGAGAACAACCCAATCCGCGCATTACCATGCGCAACGTGTTAAATACACGTGACTTATCCGTAGTTTTGCTTCTTGATTTATCAGAGTCTACCAATGAGCCCATGAACGGCTCGGATAAAACTGTGTTAGAACTGACCCGTGAAGCTTCTACTTTGGTTGCAACAGCAATGGAAGGTATTGGAGACCCGTTTGCCATTCATGGTTTCGCCTCCGACGGTAGGCACGATGTGCAATACTATCGTTTCAAAGACTTTTCTCAGCATTTTGATGATGATGCCAAGTCACGTTTGGCAGGCATGAAGGGTGGTTTATCCACACGTATGGGTTCTGCTTTGCGCCATGCGGGAAATCATCTGTTAAGACAACAACAGAAACGTAAGTTGATTCTTTTGGTCACCGATGGTGAACCCGCGGATATTGATGAACGCGATCCGCAACATTTACGCCATGATACCAAAAAGGCCGTGGAAGAGTTATACAGCACAGGTGTATTAACCTATTGCCTGACTTTAGACCCTCATGCCGATGCTTATGTCAAACGTATCTTTGGTGAAAATAATTATACAATTATTGATAATGTAGACAAACTTCCTGAAAAACTACCAACATTGTTTGCTAGCTTAACGGCT
>JAUZSH010000020.1 GCA_030949605.1 Ghiorsea sp. | reverse complement strand
CGTTTGATGGCATCCAACAGGATAAGGTTAACCAATTTAACCACAGGAGCTTCTTCACTGGCAGTGGCAAGAAATTCATCATTGGCTTGCGCCTCTTCGGTATCAACCAATTCCACATCGGTTGCTCCCATTTCTGCCATCACATCTTCAAGCCCTTGCCCCGAACCTGATAAATCATCAAGTTTGCTCATCAGTTCACTTTCACGAACAATCACAACCTCAACTTGGGCTCCAGAAATAAAGGATAGCTCATCCAAGCTACTAATGTCGTAGGGGTCGGCGATAGCAAGTGTGATGTTGCTTCCTTTGCGTTTGATGGGAATGACCTGATGCTTGCGCATCATATCAATCGTGATACAAGTAAGGTCTTTGTTGATTTCTATGGGTAAAAGTTCTATTGCAGGGCGACCAAATGTTTGGCTGATAAATTTAACCAATGCATCTTCAGTGAAAAGATTCATTTGAACCAATGCTGTGATCAGCGTTTCACCATTAAGCTTCATGTTTTTTATAGCTTCTTCAAGCTGCTCTTTGCTGATGGCTTTTTTGCGTAACAGAATATCACCCAAACGGGACTTTCTCATCTTACTTCTCCCAGCCTGGTAGACTTAATGCTTGTCGCTCCAAGGCTTGCTCAACCCATTGCAGACTACTTTTTTTATTGGGCAAGCATAAAGCAGCGTTTTGTTGCTCACCTTCAAGCCAGAAGGCAAAAGATGCGATACCTTGTGCAATAAGCATGGGCAGACCATCCACACTAACATAGTTGGATGCCGATTGACAAAATACGGTGTTACCATGCGGTTTGTAGACTGCATCAATCGCAAAGCCGCTACCCGAAAGAGGAAAAGGAAATATATCTTGTTCATTCAAACCAATACTGGTGCTGTTGATGATAAGTTGGCATTGTTTTAATGCTATGGTGACGTGCTGTTCATGCCATTCAATGGGGGTGATACGCATACCTTCATAAGTCCCTTGAAGCTCGGCGGCAAGGGACTGAGCGCGTTCTTGATTGCGATTACAGATGAAAACCTCCTGCACACCAAGATGGTTTAGGGCATGCAGAATGGCGCGAGATGTTCCCCCTGCACCAAACAGTAAAACGGATGTTTGGCAAATATCCACTTCTAAACCTTGAATGACTGAAGCAAAACCTTGCCAATCCGTATTAATGGCAGCCCAACCATCTGCAATTCTTTTGAGGGTGTTCACAGCACCGATGGTTTGTGCATCCTTATCGGGATGAACCCAAGGTAAAATATTTTCCTTGTGTGGAATGGTAATGTTTAACCCTTGAACGTGGGCGGCGTGTAAGCCATTTAAAGCTTGTTGCAGTTGCTCAGGGGCAACCAAGTAAGGTACATAACAAGCATTGATTGCTGCTTTTTCAAAAAACATGTTTTGAAAAAGGGGAGATAAGGAGTGAGCGATAGGCTGCCCCAGAATACCAAATATTTGCGTTTGACCATTGATGTTTTTCATCTACAAAAAGTAATGATTTTCAAAGCTTATGTCAAAAGAACAGACGTTTGTATGGGGGGTGTTTTATGTTTTACTACTGATGTCGGCACTTACAAAAGTTGCCATATCACGATGAAGTGCAATAGCCGATTGCAGTAGAGGGACAACAAGGGCTGCACCAGAGCCTTCACCCAGGCGCATATTAAAGTTGAGTAGGGGTTGAAGCTTAAGGTGGTCAAGTGCTTGTTGGTGACCAGATTCCTCAGATAAATGACTGGCCAGCATCCATTGTGTGACCTCTGGTTTGATATTTTGTGCCACGAGTGCAGCAGCAGCAGATATAAAACCATCGATAATCATGGGGACACCTTGTTCCGCAGCGGCGAGGTAGAATCCTGCCATTGCTGCAATTTCAAAGCCACCCACTTCGGTGAGGTAATCAGCGGGTGAAGTGTTTTGATGGGTGACACGATTGATGATGTCTTGAACAATTTGAATTTTATGGACGTAGGTTTTGTCATCAATACCTGTGCCTTTACCTACAATATGCTTGGGTTTCTCATGGGTGAATAGGCAAATGAGTGCCGCACTTGCGGTTGTGTTGCCAATGCCCATGTCGCCTGCAATCAGCACATTTTTGTGTTGCTGAATAGCCTGCATCGCTTCATGTTTTCCCGCATTCATTGCCTTCTGACATGCTTCTTGTGTCATGGCTTGTTGATGCAAAATATTGGCTGTTCCTATGGTTGTTTTGCACTGTTGGACACCATCGATACTTGATGTGTCAACCCGTACACCAACATCAATAATGTGCAGTGAAGCATGAGCTTGTTTGGCCAAAACATTGATAGAAGCACCACCTGATGCAAAATTCTTGACCATTTCCCCAGTGACAGCAGAGGGGAATGCTGAGATACCTTCGATGGTCACACCGTGATCAGCAGCGAAAATAGAGATATGAGGTTTTAATGTATCAGGAATGATTTTAGCTTGTCGCGTGGCAAACCAGCAAGCGATATCTTCCAACTTGCCAAGTGAACCGCGAGGTTTGGTAAGGCTATCTTGGCGTGCGCGTGCTTGAAGTGCAATGTCAGCATTGATATGTTGAATGGGCATGTCGATTCCTAAATGTTAGCGGTTTGCAGATAACCAAGATTCAATTTCATCATGCATGGGATGTTTGGGATACTTTTGTAAAAAAATTTGTAGCTGCGCCCGACCTTTAACTTCATCACCATGTTCCGCATAACACGAAGCCAATGCAATCATCGTATTGGCTTTTAGCATATCACTTTCAGAGGTTTTAAGAAGTTGCTCAAAAGCTTCTGCACCTTTTTCTGGTGTAGTTGATTCACAAAGGTTGGTTCCATCTTCAAATTGTTTGATGTCGTTACGAAAGGAGGGATCTGTTGTTAAATCATCAGCCCAATAAGGTTGTAGTGCGCTTTCGGTGGTTTCTGCACCACGAACACCAAGTACAGCTGTACTTTTCGCTGTATGATTGCGCGGTACAATACGTTGAATACGACTCCACAATGATGAAAAGAAAGAGCGTTCAGACTTGACGACTTGATAAGCATTTTTGTTTTTTTGCTGGGGTTCAGCTGCAATACCTTGCTGTGATAGTATAATAAAACTAAAAATTAAAATGATAAGATATTTCACGTTATTCTCCTTGTTATATGGGGTCAATGTGTGTTTCTTACCTGTCATGTCAGTGATATGGCACATATTTCAAATATCCTTTACTGCTTTAGTAACAAAGCCAAAGCATGGTAACGTGTAGAAATTTGTTCATCTGCCTCCGTGGCTTGTGCAAACACAGATTTGGCTTGAAGGGCATCGCCCAGCTTGTAGTGAGTCATGGCAATGTTGACCATGATGTCGGCATTGGTCTCAATGTTGAGTGCATTGTTATACATGGAAAGTGCCTCTGCATATCTTTGTTGCAGGTAATATATATTACCAATATTGTTGATGACAGCAAGATTTCCTGAGTCGGCTGCAAGCATGGTTTGAAGCTCGTGAATAGCGCGATCATATAAACCGCTTTGTGCATACACAATAGCAATTTGCATTTTGGCTTGGATATTGTTTGGGTCTAGGGCAAGCATCAAACGGTATGGACGAACTTGTCGCTCCAAGGCTTTAACCGATAAAATTTCCCACTCTTTCTCAATTTTAACCCCTAAAACTTCAGGGTTTGGAATATTAACGACAAAATCTGCAGGTGGTAATGTGACGGGTGGGTAAGTTTTCCAAGCTTGTGCTAAGGGCATGATTTTCATGGTGGCTTGCTTACCATACAAGTGATATTTACGCGCACCCTCCGCCCATGCTTCCGTGAAGCTTGCGGCAATGAGTGTTGCCTCAATAGGAACCCACACTTGACCATCAATAATAGCCAAGGCTTCATCATTGGAACTGATTAAGTCTTTTTGTGCTTCATCTAGCCCTGTATTAAACATCATGAGTAGATGCTGAGGTACATCGAGGATAGCTGTTTCAATACCAAGGTTGGCTAAAGCTGAAGCGAAAAGAATAGATAAGTCATCACAGTCTCCGCTGCGTTGGCGCAAGGTTTCTCTAGGGAATTGAACGGTATCGAGCTGATCAGCACCCAATTGGTCGTAAGGCGTATTGGGGTCGAGTAAGTATTTGATACCATATGCAGAGAAACCATTAAAAACTGTCATGGCTTTGGCAACGGATGAATGAACAGCACCCTTTTTGGGTGCGTAAGCATTGACAAGCTGGCGTGTGAAAACAGCCAAAGTATCGTCTTTGGGTGTTGCAAACGAACCAACCATGTCCAACTGATCCCAAACAATAGCATTCTTACCGTAAATGGTGAGTGGTGTATTGAGCGTTTCGACATGGGGTTTTCCTGCCATGTAATATTCGGCGCGTATTTCAGTTTGTACACCCGTATCTTCATCAATATCAAGAATACGATTATTAAATGCGGCAAGTAATGGGATTTCTATTTCGGCACCCGCCGCGATACGTTCGACAACCAAGGTGGTAGGGAAATCCATATATTCTTTAATAAGCAATGATATTTTAACATTGGAATAATCAATGCCAGCTTCATTCTTTAACATGATTTTACCAATAGGGACATCGCTGTATTGCTTGTAGGCAGCAGAAAATACGCGGGTAAATGTAATATGTTTAAGCTTAGGGCCGAGTAAATTTCCATCTGCACCTATGGAGCGTTTCTTTTGCAAATATGCAAGGTTAAGCTGTTGTCGGTATTTGGCATTGTTGGGCGCAAGCTCCAACGCCTTTTCCAATGAAAGTATCGCTTGGTCAAAAGACTGGCGTGCCAAGTAAATGCTGGCTGTTAAAACCAAGGGTGCGGCATTAAGCACATCCAAAAGTGAGGCTTGTTCCGTGAGGATAATAGCTTCGTCATACATGTGGTTGTTGATGTAAGCCTTGGCAAGGCTGAGGTGTACATCCATATTGGTACCATCAAGTACCATGGCTTTTTTCAGCGTAGCAATGCGATCACGAATCATACCGCGTGCATATTGAATGTCTGCACGTATAAGGTGTGCAGGAATAGAGCTAGGCTCAAGCATGAGTGCTTGCTGCGCCATCATATCTGCTTCATTCATCTTGCCAGATTGCATTAAGGCTTGTGCATAACCCAGTTTGGCATCTATGTTTTTCTCTTGAAGCATGACTGCTTTCTTATAGTGCGCGAGCATACAAGGTCTATCATTTTTCACAGCGCAAGCTTTGCCTAAGCGTATATGTACGTTAAAAATATGATCATCAAGCGCAGCGGCCTTTTGTAAATATTGCTGCTCGCGAGCAGCATTGTCTATTTTGGCATAAGCGTCTGCCATAGCGACCCAAATATTAGCATTGTTAGGCTCTGTTTGCCCCGCTTTGGCAAGCATGGCTAGAGCTTGTGGTGCTTTATCTTCGGCGAGTGCTACGCGACCCAAAATATAATAAGATGTACCTTTAAGTTCTGGAATATTCGCCATTCGGGTGGCCAAACCTTTGGCTTGTTCAAGGTTGCCTTGTTCCAAGTGTAAGACTGCAAGTTCGGATAATGCCTGCTTATTTTGCGGGGCAACAAGCAACGCACTGTCATAACTTGCAATAGCTTGATTGAAGAATTGATGCTTGTCATAAGTGTGGGCAACCTCAAGCCAGGCTTGAATATCTTGATTGGCAAGTTGACTGGCGGTAAGCAACTCGGTTTCTGCACTGTCTTTTGCGCCAAGTTCAAAGTTGGCATCGGCAAGTTTTAAATGCCAAAATGCTGAAGTTGGCTCTAAGGCAACAGCTTGACCGAGGTAATAAATAGCGCTGGGTATATCATCCAACTGAATCAGTGCATGGGCAGCAAGGCTATATAAGATTGCATCAGCCATGCCTTCAGCTTCACTATGATCGACCAATGATTTGATATCCAACCATGCTTGCTGATACCCCAATGTTTCAACTTGTAAATGTAATCCGCGTTGCTTGTATTGGGGGAAAGTGGTGAGCTGTTGAAACGTGTTGACAGCTTGGCTAAACTTTTCAAGTTGAATTTGTGTTTTTCCTAAATATAACCAAGCACTGGCTTGATTGGGGCTGGTTTGGGTAGCACGCTTGAAAAAAGGAAGAGCTTGTTTGAAGTGTTGCGCTTGAAACTGCTGATAACCAAGCCAGTAATCATCTTGAAAGACGGCTGAAATTTGACTTTCTTTGCCCATGGGGCTGATTGCAGAGATACGGTATTCTGTTGATTGGATGAGGTCTCTAGCTATGGTAAAGTCAGTATTCAGAGTTTCATGATTACCCTCGAAAGGCTCTGAAATATTAGCGCGACTATAAATGCGATAGTAGCCAGAAAAAGAGGGTGTTGGTTTTCCCATCTTAAGACCAACGTATCTGTATCACCTGATATGGAAATAGCCTCTATACTTTTGGTGCGCGAAGAAGGTTGAATGTGTGACGAGTATGCCCTTCCAGTTCAACAATCGAAAATGTTTCAGCGTTGCTGGGAACTTGGTCAAATATCCATTGCTCATCGCGACCAAACAGACTGCTTTTCCCCTGAAACAAAGGGTTCTCTGGGTCAATGATGAGCCCTTTGATGTTGGGTAAAGCTTGTTGCATTTCATCTTTTAGAGATTGAACGTCTTTAGGTTTGTTGATGATCGGTGTGCTCCATTGTTGATCTATACCAGCTTTTGCACCTTCTTGAGTGGGAGAAAAACGATAAATAAATGCGTCATTTTGATACATCCATATACTTGTTGGGTTATTTTGCATGGAAGCCATCACAAAGAGTGTGTTATCTGCACCCACCATGACATCATATAACTTGGTGAATGCGCGAGGGTGATCTTCCTTTTCGCCTAAGGTGTGGGTAAGTTCGCCTTGATTATTATAAATAAACACCTGATTGTATTCAATGTCGGCAACATACATGGTACCGCGTTTATCCACTGCAATCGCAACAGGTTCTTTTAATCTTATTTTAGCTTTTTTTGCGTTGCCGACGGTTTTCTTAAATAGACCATTCCTACTAAATAGTTGAATACGTGCATTACCTGTGTCTGCAATATACACCGCTGTTGGCGATACAGTGAGGGATGAAGCTTGTGAAAGTTCGCCATCTCGCCGCCCCTTACTACCAAAGGTGAATTTAAATTGACCAGCACTGTCAAAAACATGAACGCGATCAGGTTCAAGGATAAGAATTTCGTGTTGATCAAAGGTTGCACGAATAGGTTCTTTAAATGATGCATTTAATGTTTTTAAGATATTACCATCATGGCTGCGGATGGTGACACTTTGGTCTTCGGTTTGTATGCATAATATAGCATCATCTGAATAAATGTAGGAGGTATCACAAGCCGATTTTAAAACAGAAGATGCGCGAATACTCAGCTTATCGGCATGAAGGTTTAGCCAAGGCTCTTTTTTCCAATCCAGTTGAAACACTTCGATTTTGGCATTACCATTATCAGCAATATACAGCTTGCCATCATCATCAAGACTTAAACTGCCAACGCGCTGCAATTGCCCACGGCCTTTGCCAATGGTTGCAAAGGAAGAAAGAAGCTCCATGTTTTCCCAATCAATTTCATGGATACGCCCACTGTTTTTATCAGCAATCAGTAAAACACCATCAGGGCGAACTGTAATCGCTGTAATGCGCCGCGTATCAGGTGTAAGCAGGCTGAGTTCATCTTTACCTAGTGTGAGGTCTAACTCACCTAATGCTGTGTAGATTGAAATGCGACCACCTTTAAAGTTATCTAAGACATAGACTCGCCCAAGTTGATCAACAGCAATACTTTGAATACCCGTGAGGTTGTCACTTTCATCTTCTCCGATTGCCTCATCACCAAAGGTGAAGAGAAACAACCCTGTGTCTGTAAATACTGAAATGCGTTTGTTTCCTGCATCGGCGATATAAATCATACCTGCACTTGACCATGCAGCGGCAATAGGTTTATCAAGCTGACCTTCAAGGTCACCTTCTTGAGCAAAGGTTGTCCATTTGTTATTGATACCAATAAGGAATTGATGATTACTTGCGTCAGTTACGATAGTAAGGTTGTGGTTGATGGGTAAAACAGATGAGAACTTCTGCGTTTCACCGCCAGATATAACAGCAGTAGGGATTTCACCAACCTTCCATTGAAACACCTGATGACTTGAATCTGTAATCCAAAGTGTTCCCTGATTGGCGTGTAGTGATGAGATGGTTTTGACCTTAACACCTTGAAGTTGAGTGGCTGCAATGCTATCGACCAATGTCGGGGTAGCTTGAAGAGCTGTTGGAAAGTATAAAAATAGTGTGACTAAGGTGAGAGAAAGGGTCTTCAAAGGCTGCATAAATCAGAACTCCTGATGTTGACTGTGACGACCCAAGTTTAGCAGGGCTTTCTTAGACTACAAAGTTTATTGCACCCCTATTGTTGTAAAAGACACTGTGATGCGCCAAGTATAAGTGATATATCATTTTTTACGTAGATCTTATCGTGCTGTCGTCGCTTTCAAACATAGCCTTGAAGTGTTGAAAAAAGCATTGCTAAGGAAGCTCTGAATAAGTCTGAATGAAGCAGATTGTATTTCAGGGCATTCAAAATTCAGGCGTGTGTTGCAAGGAATAGCAAGGCTATTGCTCAAACGCACAACGCAGAGTTTGGATGCACTGGACACAATATATGCGTTCATGACTTGTTCAGAGCTTCCCTAACAGCGCTTAGATTTAACATCGGTGGCTCAGTAAAACTTTCTCAGTTAAGCTTTGCCGATGTCAATGCACGCTGATCAATTCCCAATATTAATTTTCCTGCATGGTTGGGGGCAATCCGCACAAATTTGGCATCAACAAATTAAATATTTCTCAGCGCATTATTCGACCTATACCATTCATTTACCTGGTCACGGTGGTGCGCCCAATATTTCACAAGCGCATTGGGCGCAACACATCACGGATGAAATCAATCATGTTAGCCAGGGTAGCCCTGTCTTGCTGATGGCTTGGTCGCTAGGTGGGCAAATCGCCCTCCATATTCAACAGCACATCCATAACCTTACAGGGCTGGTTTTGGTATCCACCACCCCTTGCTTTCGCCAACAGGAAGACTGGCAATATGGATGCAATGATGAAGTGTGGCAAGGATTTAGCCAGGCTGCCACAACACAAAACCCCAAGCTTATGCAACGCTTTTTTCAAATGATGTTGCATGGCGATAAACTTACACGCAAAGACATGCAAACGATTGCCAAAGAAGCCATCAACAAGCAGCAGCCACCAACCCAGCAGAGTTTGCAGGCAGGGTTAAGCTTGCTTTCAAACTTGGATTTACGAAAAATCCTTGCTCATATTGCCGTGCCAAGTCTTATTGTTCATGGCGTGCAAGATGTGATTGTACCCCAAGAGGCTGGGCAATATTTAAGCCATGCAATACCCCATGCTACGTTACAAGTGTTTGAAGAATGTGGACATGCGCCATTTCTCACCCATCATGCCGCCTTCAATCAACAGTTGGAGGCATGGTGGAAGAACTTATCAATGTAAACAAGGTGCGCCGCTCCTTTTCAGGCGCAACAAAGAGCTACGATGAACATGCCGAGTTGCAGCGTGAAATTGGCCGCAGGTTATTGGCTCACCTTGAATTCACCAAAATCAATCCCTCAAATATTTTGGATATTGGCTGTGGTACTGGTTTTTTGACCCGCTTGCTTGCTGAAAAATATAAAAAATCACATATCTATGCCACAGATATTTCTGAAAATATGATTTGCCACACCAAAGCGCAACACCCCAAAAGGCTACCTTGGCAACGTAAATATCAGCATAGCGTCAGTGACGCTACTGCCTTACCTTTTAAAGACGCATCTTTTGATTTGGTCACCTCCAACCTAGCCATGCAATGGATACCTGAAGCGCAAGTGATGATGAAAGAAATGCGCCGCGTGCTTAAACCTGGTGGTCTTATATTATTTTCTACATTTGGACGCAGAACACTCACCGAACTCAAGCAAACCCTTGCCCATGTTAATCCTGAACATGCCAGCTCAGTGCTTCCTTTTGCCGATGTCATGAGTTTGGGCAATAGCCTTGGTGAATGCGCTGTAGAAGATCATGTTACAGACACAGATTCATTCACTTTAACCTATCCAAACACCTTGGCTCTTATGCGTGAACTCAAAGGTTTGGGCGCATCATCCAAAGCCATCAAGGGGCGTAGCGGGGGGCTGTATGGTAGAGCTTTGTTGCGTGATATTGAAAGCTATTATGGTGAACACTTCCAACACGAAGATGGGCGTGTTTATGCTACTTTTGAAGCGTTGTATGCTCAGGCTTGGTTTAAGGAATATAGCTATGCAGACCGTGAAGGTATTATTCCTATCAAAGTTGATTCATACTAAATAACTGATATTACGTAGTCGGGCTAAAATTCGTCATTTCCACGTAAGAACACAGGACGAGAAAATATATGGCAGAAAGTCATGATTGAGGAAATGCGACTCAAGGTGAAGACGTAAGCCTGAGAAAGCACCCTAGGGTGTCAGTCGCGCATGCATGATGTTTTACTCCCGACATTCCGCACCCTTGATTTTGATTTTTGCTATTTAATGAAAAGACATGAAAACATAATGTTTTCAACGCTAAACAAGCTTATTATGGTAATACATTGCTTGTGACTTTATCCCTCATGACAAGAGGATTATTCATAATTTTAGTCATTTACCCTCAAATATACCCTTCATGAGAGGTGGCACAGTTTATCGAAAACAGCCTCATTTTCCTAACCTGTTGAAAAATATAGATAAATTGAATAAATCAATATTGATTTAGGGGTGCGGCATGTTGATTGTTGCACGTGCTTTGCGCGAAACGCGCTGAATCTTGGCGAAGGTATTGTTCGGCACGAATGAAGAGTTTTGTAATCACCTCTTATAACAAAGAGTTCCCATTGAGACCTTGTACAGAAGCGACCTTATTTTCAAACTTAGCCTTTGTCTGGGTACAGAATATTTTTTTTGGGGTGGGGGGGGGGGAGTTGACACCTATATAAAGTCTTGCATCCTGCGGTGGATCATTAAAGAGAATTGCCCAAGGTAGGTTTAGGTGACTTATTTAACAAGTCACCACCAACAAAGCAAATTTGACCGAAGGAGAAAGTATGTGTTTTTATCAAAAAAAAGTTTGATCTCTACAGGCAATAGGCTTCAGAATTGACGACAATTAAAGGGCAGGATCCTAAAATACGAGGATATAAAATCATATGCCTTTTAGGTAAAGGTGCTATGGGTCAGGTTTTTCAAGCCTTTGACATCAAGCATGAGCGGCAAGTTGCAATTAAAGTTATGTTTTCGCACTTGGCCGATCCCGATGCAAAAGAACGGTTTCTTAGAGAGGTTCAGCTTCTCAAAAAAGTCAACGACCCAAATATTGTGACAATCTATGCGAATGGAACCTGTGATGATGGTAACTTGTACATTGTCATGCAGCTTATTCTCGGCATTGAGATTGATAAGTTACTAAAACACAAAGGTACTTTACGCCCTGCACAGGCACTATCTATTGTTTTACAAACAGCGTCAGGTCTAGCCCATGCGCATAAGCAAGGCATTATTCATCGTGATATTAAGCCACAAAATCTGATTATAGATAAAGATAGTAAACGCGTATTGATTGTTGATTTTGGTGTCGCAAAGGCTTTTGATTCAAAAGACTTAACACGTGCTGGGAATGTCTTTGGCAGCCCTGCTTATTTATCACCAGAGCAGGCCACAACGCAGCATATGACTGAAAAATCTGATATTTATTCACTGGGAGCAGTTTTTTTTAAATTGCTTACTGGTAGCTCCCTTTATAAAGGGAGCAGTATAATGGAGGTCATTGTCCAGCATGTTAAAGCTAGCATTCCAAAATTACCGGATAGCCATGCTAAATTACAACCTTTATTGGATGCTATGTGCAGTAAAGATTCTCGGGATAGACCTTCGGCAAGCAGTACCGTTAAGATTATCAAGACCCTGCTGGCTAAGGCTGAAATTAAAGCCTTGCCCCCCCTTGAGCGTCAAGTGCAAACAGCCAAAGAAAAAGAAACAGCAATCATGACCCAGGTTTTACGGGAAGTAGATGACAAAAGTCCGAATGTCGAAGTTCAACAACAAAATCGCACACCCTTATATGCGTTTGCTATCGTTATACTGATGCTTGCTGCCTTTTTTCTGATGCCTAAGCCTAACCCATTGACCATTACTAGCCAAGAACAGGGCAGCACTGTTTTTGTCGACAATCAAGAGGTAGGCAAGACCCCTGTAACACTTGCTGATATAAGCTTGGGTGAACATGATATTTTTGTTGTCAAAAATATCTCACCTAGAGAGCGTTTAAGCGCACATCGAAAAATAAACATACCTGATCAAGGGGAGGCTGTGCATATCACTTTGAATAAAGAGTTCTTGGTGAATGATCAATGGGTAGATAAACATACATATCAAACATTCCAACAAAGCTCACAGGCAAACCAATTATTACAACAAGCCCACCAAGCATTGAAGCAAGATAAGTTGTTTGACGCTGAAGACAGCGCCTACGTTTTATATTTACAAGCTAAGTCTTTAGGCAAAAGTGACCCCTTATTTATACAGGCATTGGATCAAAAGGCAAAAGCGCAGGCTCAAGGTATTTATAAGCAGCGCGGTTATGAAGCTTTAAGCATGTATATTGTAAATGTGCAGGCATCTTGGGGGCAACGCCCTTGGATGCAGCTGATGCTAGCACAAGCACAGGCAGCTGTAGAAAAAGTAAAGCAAGAAGAGCATAAAAAAGCATTGTTGTTGGCACAAAAGAAGGTTAAGCCAAAGGTTGAAGTAAAAGCTAAACCTGCATACCAAAGCAGCCAAGACTGTTCTTTTTGCCCCAAGGTCGTCAAACTCAAGTCCTTTTATATGGTTGATAAACCCATATCTGTAGCACAGTTTTCTTTGTTTCTTAATGCTAATAAAAATGTGCCAAATCAATACTTCGACACTGAAAAGGCGGGGTTATTCCTACAAAATGGGCGATGGACTGCCCAATATCATTCAGAAAATCTTCCTATGACCTACGTCTCTCACCATGGTGCAAAAGCTTATTGCGCTTGGCTTGAGGATGTAACAGACCTTGCTTATCGCTTGCCAACAGCTCAGGAATGGGAATATGCAGCAAGAGCAGGTACTGAGACTACGTTTTGGTGGGGCAATGAAAGCAAACAAGGCATGGTCAATGTTTTAGGTATCACGGGTAAAGACCTGTGGAGTAAAGCTTCACCCGTAGGATCCTTTCCTGCCAATCCATGGAAGCTTTACGATATGGGTGGTAATGTTTGGCAATGGACAGCCGCCTTGGAGCGCTCGAATGAAGCGACTATCAAGGGTGGATCATGGGCAAATATGTTGCTGGACACCCGCCCAGTACATGCTTTATCGGTGAACAAACAACAACGCTCTTCCAAAATCGGCTTCCGTTGTTTGCGCAGTCCGTAAGTTGCCAGAGAATTGCAAACCTTAGATTCCATATACTTTTCAATTACCCTAGGCATTTAAGGGTTGTTTGATGGTAAGTTTTTTGTACAGTCTGCAACTTGTTTCAAGTATTCATCAATAGGAGATTATTCATCATGAAAAAAGTACTGTTCGTATTCATCGTCTCATTCATTAGCTTGCCTGCCTTGGCAGCAACATTAAATATAAGTCAGGTTCTCACCCCAGCTGCAGGTAT
Source organism: Ghiorsea sp. (assembly GCA_030949605.1). Taxonomy (GTDB): domain Bacteria; phylum Pseudomonadota; class Zetaproteobacteria; order Mariprofundales; family Mariprofundaceae; genus Ghiorsea. Next base: position 32,931 of record JAUZSH010000020.1, on the reverse strand, counting down.
TACCATCGTAGGTAGTGGTGCAATTAATGCTGGCTCAGGGTCGGCAACCATTAACATTACCCCAAGCAATACTGCAAACTACGTTATCACCGTTTCCGATGGCACTGCAGGGGCGTTTCTTTTGACCCACACTGGTGGCACCACTGTAGGTTTAGCTGTAGATATTGATGGTACAGCCATTGCTACATCTGGATCCACATTCACCAACAATGCTCCAACCAATGGTGGCACGGATGCCCATACGCTTGGCTTCACATCTGCGGCAACGGCTGCAAGCGCTTCAGGTACGTATACAACAGCACTTACCATTACGGTAGCAGCAAATTAATCTAATCTCTTTTACTGTTCCGCTACCCGCATAAGGGATATGTTTAAGCTTTTTCTTATAACACTGATGATGCTGGCTTGGGCAAAGCCAGCATTTTCTTTGTCTGTGGATAGCATGGTAAAAATTGTCCAAGGTGATAGCCGTGGTGTCACTTTTACTATACAAGGGTCTACACAAGAACGAACCATTGAAGCAGAGTGTTTTGTGGTGACCATGGATAAATCAGGTAAAGAGTTCCAGCAGGCTTGTGGCAATGATTATGTAATTTACCCTGCTATATTTAGCCTAAAATCTGAACAGAAACGTGCTGTGCGTATCAGTAAGCTTACTACCCATAGGGAGGAAGAAGTGGCTCTGCGCATATATTTTAGGGAGCTGCCATCGTTTTCACCTGTGCAAGGTGTTGAGTTGCTCTCTCGCCTTGGTTGCTGGTTGTTTTTCCAGCCTAAACAAGCGGTGATAGATGTGACAGCCAGTTGGCATGAAAATGGATTGCGTATTCACAACCAAAGTAATGTACACCTACGCCCAATCAGCGGAAAACTGATTACCAATCATGGTGACATTGATATCACTGAAACACTCAAACATGCCCCAAGGATTTTAGCCAAACATACACGTTTATTAAGTTTTACTGAGGGAGTAAAAAAACACATTAAACATGATACGCTTATTCAAAAAGTCGTTATATCTTTGGCAAGCGCTCACACTTTACACCTTTCTTTACCTTAGCTTTATTTCTACGGCCTATGCCGTAAGCAGCATTATTGATGTTCGTCTAGATACGGAAGATACTGTTGAACTGGCAGTGAATATTGAGCAAAACAAAGCCTTGCTTTTGCTCAAGGCAGATATAATGAGGCTGCTTAAACCACTGCTACAACCTGAAGTCGTTCATCGCTTACAGCAAGAAGGGTTAAATATATTCTTGGATCAAGCATGGTTTTCTGCCCATGGTTTTCAATTTGAAATGAATTGGGATTTGTTTGTGTTGCATATCACCACCCCCATTGCTTGGCGCAAAGAAAAATCGTTAATTGTCGGTGAAAAACCTAGCCCTATGTGGGATATGCCAAGTTTTTATGTGAACCTGCATACAAGTTATTGGCAAGATAAGCGTTGGAAAGTCGGTAGTGAATTATCCTACCAGCACCAACAATCACGCCTACTGGCAAGACCATATTGGACAGAGCAAGGCTTTGTAGACTTTCCTTATTTGCAATGGAAACATGAAGGTGAGGCGAAGCAGTGGAGCATTGGTTCAATGCCTACCTCATGGTTGCCTGAAATATCCAGTAAGGAAAATTATGGCGTATTTTATGCAAATGGCTTTTCTCCACAAAACCAAAAAGCTCAGTTTTATGAGCAAACATTAACCTTGCCTGCTGCTGCTTCAGTGCGTGTATACAAAAACAAACGGCTGCTTGCCTCCTACCATCTTCAAGCAGGGCGCTACATCCTAAATAATTTTAAGTTGGTCGAGCAATTTAACCAAGTAACGATAGAGATTGCCTATGATGATGGAACCCATGAAACCTTAACCGACCAAAGGTTTATGAACTGGGAATGGCAAAAAGAACATGAATGGGGCTGGGCGATGTCTGTAGGGAAAGCACCTCTCAATCAAGATTACATTGCTCTAGGAGATGTGCGTTATGGGTTGAGCGAGCATTTAACCTTAGGTGCTTGGGGGGCAGCGGAAGGGGAAGATGCAGGGTTGGCTTTTTTGGTACGATGGAAGCAAGACTCCTTATTGTCTAGTATAGATATTGGATTGGGCACACAAGGCATAGTAGGCAAGGCAGCCTTCAGCTACCTTTACGCAAAGGGCATGGTTCAAGCGTATCAATTAAAAAGCTTGGTGGGCAACAATACATCAGGACTAAGTCTTTCAGTTTTAGGGATGTCAGCGGGTTTTGAGCAACAAAGAGAAGACGAAAGCAGTGTGTTTTCCCGCTACAATTATAGCTTTAATAAATCATGGCTGAGTATATTCGAAGTTCGCAAGCGGCAAATAAGCGGGCAGCAGGATACGGCACTTTCCTTAAATATTCTGTGGAGTCCTCAAGAACGACAAGATTATGCACTGGTCTTACATGAGCAAGGCGCAGATGTGTCAGCTTCATGGCAACAGCAATATGAGCAAAGCCAATTCAGCAGCTCGGCGAGTATTTTACACAATAAAGAGCAAACACTAACTGTGGCGGAAGCTCAATATGAACATGATGATTGGGGTAGCTTGCGCATGAGCTGGAGCGACCATTTAGGGCTTGGCCTTCACACATCGACGGGCTTTGCAATGGCGGACAATACTTGGGCTTGGGGAAAACCGGTTCATGATGCTTTTCTTATCAGCACTACCTCTGCTGAGTTACCAGATGATGGTATCACCGCATTTATCCAAGGTGACTCCAAAAAGCTACAAAATAAGGCTTTGCTTAGTCCCTTGCCTAGCATACGTAATATTGCAGTTCAGTTTGACACCAGTCATTTGCCTATGGGCTGGTCGCTTACGCCAGAGTTTTCCACATTTCGCTTGCCCAAAGCTGGCGGCATACACCTTCAAGCAGATATTCACAAGGCAATTGCAATGACGGGAAAACTATTGTTACCTTCAGAGAAACCTGCCAAATATCTACCACTGTTGATTTATGGACCGGATGAAAAAGTGTTGCACTCTGTTAGTGGTAGCAGCGGTACAATATTTTTGGAGGGGGTAAAGACAGGTATCTACCTTATCAGTGTAAGTCACAAGGGACAATCCTATGTCGCGCAGTTTGAGATACCTGCACAGGCAACCAACTTGTGGAGTGCCGGCAACATTAAACTTCAAAGACAGTGAGCAACGGATAGGCATGGGTGATTTTATAGTGGTATGTAAGACAATACCTTCGCCAAGATTCAGCGCGTTTCGCGCAAAGCAAGCGAGTGACCGACATTCCGCACCCTTGATTTTGATTTTTGGTATTTAATGAAAAGACATGAAAACATAATGTTTTCAACGCTAAACAAGCTTATTATGGTAATACATTGCTTGTGACTTTAGCCCTCATGACAAGAGGATTATTCATAATTTTAGTCATTTACCCTCAAATACACCTTTTATGAGAGGTGGCACAGCTTATCGAAAACAGCCTCATTTTTCTAACCTGTTGAAAAATATAGATAAATTAAATAAAGTAATATTGATTTAGGGGTACGGAATGTCGGATGCTTCTCATGCGGGGCTAAAGCCCCACTTCCTACTTACATTGAGCGGGTATGTTTTATCGTTTTATTGGTTATTTTATCCTTATAAATCAATGAGATAAGGATATACATCACGATTCTGATTATCCTACGAATTTCAATCTACAACCAACTTAAGCAAAAAGTTGAAAATCGATACCGTAATTTTCATTAAATGGCTAAATGATTCGGTCATAAAAGGCTATTTTTATTCAATATGATGAGAACAAACATCATCCGACATCAATTTTAAATCATTTTTTTAAAAAAAGTTACCCGCTCAATGTAAGTTCCTATATTGAGATCGCAGTATTACCGTTCATTTTTAACGAATAAAGGTATTACTGCAGTTTACGCGCTACAAATGAGAATGTAGTCACTCTTTCTCAACAAAGTGCGTAACATCAGTAAATAACGGATATTACGCACAACATGGGAACGAGGCAGGGGTTTGAATCAGCAACACACAAGACAAGGTTGAACTTTGACACCGTATACCCTATAAAACAGATCTATGGCACAGTTTTCTTCCACCTTTTTAGACGAGCTGATTGCTCGAAGCGACTTAGCTGAACTCATTTCTCGGCATGTCGATTTGAAACAGTCAGGGGCAAACCTTGTTGGTTTATGCCCTTTTCACAATGAAAAAAGCCCTTCTTTTTCCGTATCCGTAGATAAACAAATGTATTATTGTTTTGGCTGCGGAAAAGGCGGCAATGCCTTTCGCTTTTTAATGGAACATGATGGTTACCCTTTCCCTGAGGCTGTTGAATTTTTAGCTCAAAAAATAGGCATGCCCATTCCTGATAGTAAACCTGTGAACCCTAGAGAAGCAGCACGCAAAAAACATGGTTTAGCGTTGTTGGATAAGGTGACAGGTATTTTCTCACGCTGCTTACATGCTGAAGAAAATAAAAAAGCTTTGAACTATTTTGCCCAACGTAAACTTTCACCTGCCATTATTCAAAAGTATCAACTGGGGTATGCACCTGCGGGTTACGGTTTTATGAAGCGATGTTTCGCTGAAGATCATAACACCTTGAAAAGCCTTGAAGCTATTGGTGTACTTATCAAAAACGAACGTGGTTATGCGGATAGATTTCGCGAGCGTGTTATATTCCCTATTCGCGACAAACAAGGGCGCGTAGTTGGTTTTGGCGGACGCATTTTGGATGATGGTGAACCCAAGTATTTAAACTCACCCGAAACTGAGTTTTACCATAAATCACATCTTCTTTACGGTTACTCCGAACATAGAGAGTCTGTCCGTAAACATAAAATGTTGGTCGTGGTTGAAGGTTATATGGATGTGCTGGCTATGGCATCATACGATTTAGATTATGCCGTTGCACCACTCGGCACAGCGATTACCGAATCACAACTTCGTATGATTTTGCGCCTGCATGATGCCCCCATCTTCTGCTTTGATGGTGATAACGCTGGGCGCAAAGCCGCATGGCGTTCGATTGAACGCATGTTGCCCATCATTAAATCTGAATACTCTCCTCAATTTTTATACCTTCCTGATGGCGAAGACCCTGATACTTTGCTGCAAAAAGAAGGTCAGAAAGCTTTTGAGAATCGTTTGAAAAACGATGCTCGGCCGATGTTGGAAACTTGGATTCAAGGGCTTAAAAACATTGCTGGCGATGGGGTTGAAGGTCGAGCGCGCATGGCCAAGAAAGCTGATCAAATGTTGAGTCAAGTGAGTGATGACTACCTACGTCAAGCATGGCAAGGTGAAATTGAGAAAGTTAGCGAAGTCAAGCTATCGATGCAAAAACAAGCGCAAGACTTGCCCAAGTCTAGGCAATATATTGCAAGGAAACCTGCCCAATACCTAACTGTCAATCCTATGAAGCATGACCACTTTATGGCTGGTTTATTGCAAAAACCGATGCGATTTCAAAGTCTACCTGAAGATGCTTTTGATTTTTTTATTGACACTCATCCCATTCATCCTATATACACTCGTGCCTTTTCGCTGGTAGGCGATAATAAAAGCACCGAATTAGATATAGCGGCACAATTGATGCGGGAATTTCCCGACAATCAGCATATAGCACGCTGGGTGAACCTACCAACAGTCGAAGATGATGAGTTTCAATTACTCTTAATGGATATGCATATCACATATCTGAACGATCTACTTGGTCGCTCGGATGGCTTGGCTGTGAAGATACAAATGAATGAAGAGTTGAAAACATTGCGAACCCAACAAAAACAATTGAAGAAGTATTTAAGTGATAAAGAATCCCTGTAATGGCGGCATGTAAACATGAGTAAATTTGAACAAGCTAAGGTCAAAGAACTTGGCACATTGATGGCAAAAGGTAAGGAAGCTGGATACATCACCTATGATGAATTAAACAGCCACTTACCCAAAGGCTTGGTCGATGCCAATCAAGTAGAAGCTATTATCAACCTATTCACTGAAATGGGTGTAGAAGTGGTCGACCCCCAACGTGCGCCAACTGGTGAATATGCGATGCGGAAAGACCGCCTACGCAAGGAAGATTCCGCGCTTCGCGCCGACACCACCACATTAGGCACAGTGATTCGTGTGGATGACCCTGTTCGCATGTATTTGCGTGAAATGGGAACCGTAGAGCTATTAACCCGTGAAGGTGAAATTGAAATAGCCCGACGCATTGAAGAAGGTCGTATGCAAGTACATGAGGCTATCTGCCTTTGCCCTGCGACATTCCGTGAAATTATGTATTTAGGGGAACGCGTCATCGAAATCCGCGATGAAGCCTTGGAGCTTGAAGAAGAGCCAAACTTCAAAGATATTCTTGATATTGATGATAAAGTCGTCAACGCCGCCGCCATTGCTGAATATGAAAATCGTATGGATAAAAGCGAAGCTGATGATGATGACTTAATTGATGCCAAGCCTAAAATGAGCCCTGAAGCTTTGGCTGCAGCTATTAAAGCACGCACAGCAACACCCGATGGCACACCAATGGAAGAGACTGTTATCACTAAAGAAGAGCAGCTTGAATCAGCTTTAGAACACTTTGAACGAGCCAAAGAGTTGCATCAAGAGTTTCTCAAAATTCGCCAAGAACGTACCCGTAAACCTCGTGACAAAAAGCTTGCTTCTCGTGCTGATGAAGTGCTTAATGCCATGTTGTTTGAGTTGGTTACCATCCCTTTCTCCAATAAACAATTGATTAAACTTGTGGCTCGTTTTAAAAGTAATGTGGATAGAGTTCGCAAATATGAACGCGCTATTCGTGATCAAGCTTTAAAAGCAAAAATGCCACGTAAATTATTCTTGGAAACCTTTCCCACTCGTCTTACGGATGAAAAGTGGGGGGCTGATATGCTCAAACAAAACCCTGAAGCCCGTTGGAATGAAGCCTTTACACTTTCATCAACCAAAATCAAAGAGAATCAACGCCGTTTAAAACGTGTAGAACAAGAAAGTGAAATGGATGTTTACGAGCTTAAAGATGTGGCGCGCAAGTTGACCATGGGCGAAGCCAAAATGCGTCAAGCCAAACGAGAAATGATTGAGGCGAACTTACGCTTGGTGATTTCGATTGCTAAAAAGTACACCAATCGTGGACTTGGTTTCTTGGATTTGATTCAAGAAGGTAATATTGGTTTGATGAAAGCGGTGGATAAATTTGAATGGCGCAGGGGTTATAAGTTTTCAACCTATGCAACATGGTGGATTCGCCAAGCTATTACGCGTTCAATTGCTGATCAGGCGCGCACCATTCGTATTCCTGTGCATATGATTGAAACCATTAATAAAATCATGCGTATTTCTCGCCAGATTGCCCAAGAAACAGGGCGTGAACCTAGCCCAGAAGAGTTGGCTGAAAAATTAGAAATGCCGATTGAAAAAGTTGAGCAAATTTTAGAAGTTGCCAAAGAACCTGTGTCACTAGATACACCTGTGGGTGATGATGATGACACCAGTTTGGGTGACTTTGTGCAAGATGTAAAAGCTGAAAATCCATTGGATACAGCTGTGATTGAAGCTTTGCGTGAATCAACCCATGAGGTGTTGGAGAATTTAACGGATCGAGAGCAAAAGGTTCTTCGTATGCGTTTTGGGATTGGCATGAACACCGACCACACTTTGGAAGAAGTTGGGAAACAGTTTAATGTGACACGTGAACGTATTCGTCAAATTGAAGCCAAAGCATTGCGTAAACTTCGCCATCCATCACGGGCGCAAAAGCTTAAAACATTTGCTGATAGCCCTGAAATTTCACCCTCACTGATGAATAACAAATAAAAAAACCAATAAGTATGAGCCACTTGCAAAACTCTGGGTGGATGAGTGGCAATCCCACTTTGAGTGGGTTTTTAGGCTGAAATGAGGGGCATGGTGGTTCCATACACCGAAATTCCAGCCTGAAAACGCGCCAGGGTGGGGGAAGTCAATCGCCGCTCATGAGTTTTGCAAGTGGATCTTATGAAAAAGGCGGCTATAAGCCGCCTTTTTTAAGGGTACAATTCACTACTGTCCGACGAAAGTTCAAGGCTTTATTTCCAACTCTTCATGTCATTCCCGCTAAGAGCTTGCCCCCCCCCCCGCGAAGGTGTGGGGCGGGAATCCATTGTTTGCAAGCTTTTCTGGATACCCGATCAAATCGGGCATGACGATATGCGACTTTCGTCGGACAGTAGTAGGTACCAATTCTCTTTAATCAATCGCGAGGACGAACACAAATCCTCTCAATCGCAGTTGTTTGTTTGGTCTCTCCATCCACTGTTATCTTGGTCGCAAAAATAGTCGCTCCACGCTCCACAGCTTCAAAACGTTGGGGTAAACGCTTGACCATTCGACGCAATGCACCTTCTTTTTTCATACCGATAATCGAGTTGTAAGACCCTGTCATACCAATATCCGATTGAAAAGCAGTGCCACTAGGATGAATGATTTCATCACAAGTCGGTACATGCGTATGCGTACCATAAACCATGCTTACTTGCCCATCGAGATACCAGCCCATGCCCATCTTTTCACTGGTTACTTCCGCATGTAAATCAACAAGCACTGCATTGACATCATCAGGTATTTCTTCAAGCGCACGATCGGCAGCTTCAAAGGGGCAGTCCCAAGTTCCCATAAATACTTGTCCGATAAGGTTGATTACCGCAATCTTATGACCATCGCGTGTCTCTTGTACTGTCCAGCCATGCCCTGGTGCATATTTGGAGAAGTTCGCAGGGCGAACAAACCTATCATCCTCTTCGATGTCTTCCAAAAAACTACGTTGGTCCCAGCAATGGTTACCATTGGTGATAACATCCACGCCCACAGAAAATAATTCATCGGCCAGTTTAAGTGTTGTACCAAAACCTGCCGCAATGTTTTCACCATTGGCAACACAAAAATCAATTTGATGTTCATCCAGCAAGCTGGGTAAATGGTCGCGCAATGCTCGTCGCCCAGCTTTGCCAAGCACATCACCAATGATAAGAATATTTAAACTGTTGGGCATGAAAGCACTCCGTGTTCTGTAATAATTGTTGCTAGCGGTACATCATGTGGTTCGATAGGTACTTTGGAAAGCTCTTGGCATGAATACGCCAAACCCACCACTTCTATATTTTCACCATGCTTGGCAAGCCAGCGGTCAAAGTAACCTTTGCCCATGCCCAATCTATGCCCTTGATGATCAAAGGCGAGCAGCGGACATAATAAAGCTGTTTTTACAGATGATGGCTGCCAAAGTGTGTTGCCAACAGGTTCGGAAACACCAAAGCCAGCCTTTTCCCATTGGCTAGCTGCATCAATACCAACCCATGCCATGCCACAATCATCCAGCATGCGTGGCACATACACATTAAAAAAATCATCAACCAATAAAACATCGGTGTTTACCTCAGCAGGCAAGGCCTTATAGATGAGCAAACATTGAACACCCTTGGATAACAAATGATTACGCGCATATTGCATGATTTGTGCAGAGTAAGTTTGACGCTGTTCAGGTTTAAGTTGCTTCCGAGTGTTCGCTACTTGTTGGCGAAGCCGGTGTTTAAGTAAAGAAATATCAGGCATAAAATAAAAAGCATCCCCGCACTGTCGTATCATCAGGAAGTTGTCGAACCCTCAAAGTGAGGGGGGCGAAGCATTGTTGCATCAGGTTCTTTCGCAAGGAATGACGCACACAGCAACAATAGCCATCTCCCAATCGAAACACATAGGCTCAGGCAACTATATTGAGACTCGATCAGCGCAGGGACACATTAGCTAAACTCTCTGCCTGTGCAACGGCTTGGTCAAGTGTTAAAAGTATTTCTTCTACCACTTCAGGGTCAATTTTATTTTGTTGCTGCAAGAGTTCATCGGCAAGGTTCAATGCAATCAATGCCATAATTTTACTACTATCAATAATCGTACCTGACTGCTTTAGTGCGATAAACTGCTCTTGTACCAAAGCTGCGGCGGCTCTAACTTTAATAGGCTCATCCTCAGTGTTGACATTCATTTTCACGCCACCAAGTAACACTTCCACGGATGAGCTCATGGTTGTTGCACCTCATTCTCAGCGATTAAAACATCCAGTTTTTCAATCGTATCTTCCACTCTAGCTTTAGCATCCAAACGTTTATTCTCAGCGTTCTGTTGTTCATGTTTTAATGCTTCAATTTGCTCGCGGCGTTTTCTAAGTTCAGCTTCTGCCAGACGCACGACTTCACGCAGTCGTTTGTTTTCTACCATAACTTGCTCATAATTTTGGCGCACTGTGTTCAAATGCTTGGTCAACATATTCAAGCGTTGTTGCACGGCTTGTTCTACTTGAAGCTTATCCATTAAATCAATGAACCATTGCGTACTACATTAGTCAACATTCAGCGCTCTCCTTTTTGCTGAATTGTATTGCAATGGTGGCAGACCTCTGCCACTTTACCAATACGTTTATTGCAGGTATCGCATGCTTTTTCTTTAAGAAAATGACGGTACATTTTTACCGCAATGACCACAATAACAATAGCAATAACCAAGCGAATAATCATATGTTTTCCTCATTATTTTCTGTTGTATCATCTTTCTTTCGCAATGACATACGAGCCGTTATAATGCCAACTTCATACAACAATAGCATGGGTAAAGCGAGCAGTGTTTGCGAAATAATATCAGGTGGCGTTAAAATCGCAGCAAAGATAAATGCCCACACAATCACATAGCGCCGCTTGTCTTTAAGCCCTTGAATATTCACCAAATCCATGCGTACCAACAGCATAATAATAATAGGAATTTGGAAGCTCATACCAAAAGCAAACAGCAGCTTGAGTGTTAAGGTTAAGTATTCCTTAATAGCAGGCATAGCCTGAATCATGTCTGTTGAAAATCCTAAGAAGAACTCAAATATGAGGGGGAATACAATATAGAACGAAAAGGCAGCGCCTGAAAGCATAAGTAGCAAACTTGATACAAAGTAACCCAAGAATGCACGGCGTTCGTTTTTATATAAACCAGGTGCAACAAAAGCCCAGAGTTGATAAAAAGTAATCGGAGCCGTAGCAAACAAGCTTAAGACCAAGGCGATTTTCAAATAGGTGAAAAACACATCTGGTGCATTCAAAAATATCAGTGGTGTATTGGGCGGTAAAGCATCACGAATGGGTACCGAAATAAATTCAAAGACAACTTCTGAAAAGTTCATCAATACCAAGACGCCAAGAATATAGGTGATAATCGCAATACCAAGTCGTTTTTTTAACTCTTTTAAATGCGTCATTAAAGGGGTGGAATCAGGGGTTTCTGTACTCACTTATCTTTTTTCTCAACCACCGTAGCATCCGTCATATCTTTCAAAGACTCTTCAATATCCTTCTTCGTGTCGGTCAAGGATATATTAACATCTTGCGTTGCGTCTTGAAGAGGCTGAGAAAGTGTGTGTTTTTCATATTCTAACTGCTTCTTCAAGCTATTGACCCAACCTCTACCTTGCTTCACAATCTTAGCAATTTGACCAAGAAACTCAGGTAGTCGCTCAGGACCGAGCACCAAAAAACCGATAAGGCCAATTAAAATTAATTCAATCATTCCAATATCAGGCATAAATCAACTCTTTATATGGTGCAAACAGCATCAAACAACTTTACTCTTCTCTTTATCTGTAATTTCAACTTTCTCAGCATCTACCGCTTTAGAAGTGTCCATAACTTTATCGGTTTCAGCTTTATCTTCTTTTTGCTCTTTCTTCTCATCTGAAAGGTTTGAACGGAAGCTTTTGATGCCTTTTGCCAAACCTTCGCCCAATGCAGGAAGTTTTTTCGCGCCAAAAAGTACCATTACAATCACCAAGATTAAAATTAACTCTGTTGTTCCTAAACCAAACATATAGCCCCCTAATTTTTAAACTATCAATCGCTACTATCCGACGAAAGTCACATATCGCCATGCCCGACTTGACTGGGTATCCAAAAAAACCTTGCAAACAATAGATTCCCGCCTTCGCGGGAATGACGTAAAGCGTAAAATATTACTTCCTGTCTCATAACATCGTGCCGCAAAGGAAACCTTTATGGCATAAAGAGTTGGAAATAAAGCCTCGAACTTTCGTCGGACAGTAGTGACCATCAATTATTCATTGCACCCAATCGTAGCATTTTCAAGCATAAAATGAATAAATTGTTTTTTATGAACTCCTGAACAAGTTGCTGGTCGATTGAAAAAGGATAATCTCATTAGCGTTCATCATAGGGCGATTTATCAATTATTTTAGCGGGAAAAAAAAGCTGGCGACATTGCCAAACAAAAACGCGCAATTAAAGATGCATCAGACTTATCTGTTTTTGTGCGCATAAGTTCGCCTTGGGGCTGTGATAAGCCCCTTGGATACACTTTAGGCTATCGCAATACCATTATGTTTTAACAGTGCGTCCACGGTTGGGGCTTTGCCACGAAAAGCTTGATAACTTTGCATCATATCTCGGCTGCCACCGCGTGATAACACTTCGTCCAAGAACCGCTTCGCCACATCTTGATTGATGATGCTGACACCTTGCGATGCTTCTTCAAAGGCAGCATATGCGTCTGCGGACAACACTTCCGCCCATTTGTAGCTGAAATAACCTGCGGCATAACCACCAGCAAAGATGTGTGAAAAGCTGTTTTGAAATTTATTGAATGCTGGTGGTGTGAGCACGGCGACTTCATCGCGGACTTCATCCAATAAATCTTGGACGGACTGTGTGCCACTCGGGTCAAAGTCGGCATGAAGCAATAAATCAAACAATGAAAACTCAATTTGTCTTAGCATTTGCATGGCGGATTGGAAGTTTTTCGCCGCCGTCATTTTTTCAAACATAGCTTGAGGTAGAAGCTCACCTGTTTCATAATGTTTGGCGAACAAATCCAACACTTCGCGTTCCCAACAGAAGTTTTCCATAAATTGGCTAGGCAATTCCACAGCATCCCAAGGCACACCATTGATACCAGAGACTTCACGCACATCGACTGCCGTCATCATATGATGCAAACCATGTCCAAATTCATGGAATAGGGTGATGACTTCATCATGTGTCCACAGCGCAGGTTTATCGCCAACTGGCGCATCGAAGTTACACACCAAATACGCCACAGGATGCTGCAAGCTGCCATCACTAAACTTCCAAGCCACCAAAGCTTCATCCATCCATGCGCCACCCCGTTTACCTTTGCGGGCATAAGGGTCGAGATAAAAACCTGCCTTTTTATTGCCGCTTGCATCAAATACATCATAATATTCAACGTTTTCAAACCAAACAGGTGTTTCACCACGTTTGATTTGAATGCCATACAACTTTTCAGCGAGTGCGAACATGCCTTGTTTGACGGATGCTTCAGGAAACCATGGTTTCAAATCATCTTGGGAAATCGCATATTTGGACTGACGAAGTTTTTCAGACACATAAGGAATGTCCCAAGCTTCGAGGTTTTTGATGTTTAAATCATTTTTTGCATATTTTTTTAATGCTTTGAGGTCACTTTTTGCCATTTCTTTCGATTTTTGTGCCAAATCACGGAGGAATGCTGTCACTTGCTCCACGCTTTCAGCCATTTTATCAGCAAGTGAATAATCAGAGTATGAATCAAAACCAAGTAATTGCGCTATTTCTTGTTTTAGCGTGAGTATTTCATCAATCACAGGTGTATTATTCAACTCGCCCTCGGATGCGCGACCAACATAAGCTTTATACATGGTTTCACGGATATTTGTATCATCCAAGTATTGCATCAAGGGTAAGTAGGATGGGATGTCTAGAGTAAATAAGTAACCTTGTTTATCATTATCTTGGGCGCGTTGCGCTGCACCTTCAATAATGGACTCAGGTAAACCTTGAAGCTTGTTTTTATCCTCAATCAACAACTCAAAAGCTTGGGTGGCATCCAAAACATGTTGGGAAAAGGTGTTTCCCAGTTCAGCAAGGCGCATTTTAATCTCAGCAAAGCGTGCTTTATCTTTACCATCTAAGGCAGAGCCTGCCAGCTTGAAGTCTCGCAAGGTGTTGGCGATGGCGGTTTGCTGTGCTTCCGATAAATGGGTGAAGTCATCGCTTTGACTTAGTTTTTCAATGGCTTTGAATAAACCATCATGCCCTGCAATCCAAGTGCCCCACTGGGTCATGATTTGAATGCCTTGCTCATACACTGGGCGAATGTCTTCGCTGTCACACACCGAATGCAGATGAGAAACAGGGCTCCAAAGCCTAGAGATGGACTCATCAATTTCTGCCAAAGGCAACATCAAGTTACCCCATGTCACATCATCTTGCGAAGCCAAGGCATTAATGTTTTTTTTTGGCAGTCTCAAATGTGCTTTCCAATGTTTGGATATTGGTTTTAGGGTCTAATGTATCAAAAGGGGGAAGTTGATTGGCGATTAAATTCATGGTGTGGATATTGCAGGGAAATGAACAAAAGATAAATAAAAAAAGGATATGGGTGAGAAAGTTGCCTTTCATGTGAGTCACTTGCAAAACTCTGGGTGGATGAGTGGCAATCCCACTTTGAGTGCATTTTTAGGCTGAAATGAGGGGCATGGTGGTTCCATACACCGAAATTCCAGCCTAAAAACGCGCCAGAATGGGGAAGTCAATCGCCGCTCATGAGTTTTGCAAGTGGCTCATGTATGCCTTGTTTATCTGAAGATGAGTGCTTGGGTTGCATTTATTCAGGGTGAAGAAAAGAGGACCCTTGGCTTCAACCCCATGCTTTATCAAAGAAAGAAATTGAAGCAGTGTTGGGCAAAGTCAACGAGGGAGCGGCGAAGTGATAAAGAGAAATAAAAGGGCTCTGACCCCTTTTAAAAGGGTGTTGATGGTTGCTGACGTGTCGGCGGAAGCAGTTCACGGTGGTGCAGAGCGTATGCTTTATCATCACCTTCGAGCATTGGTGAATGCAGGTTATGAGGTTACCATGTTGACACGGCAACCCACACCCGATGCTGAGATCTGCATTGAGCTGCCAAAATTTGGCATTCAAGAATTTCGTTTCCCTTTTTCAGGTGATAAAGGTTACAAAGGTTTAATGGAATTAAAATCCGCAGCTAGTCATTGGTGGAAGCATCATCAGGATGACTTTGATATGGTTATTTCTGAGCAGCCTTTTGTGATGTGGGCATTGATGAAAGCAGGTTGTAAGTTGCCACGGCTTCAAGTCTGTTTTTCATTTGCCTTTGAAGAATATGAAACCCGCCATGCCCTGAACATGACATGGAAACATAAGCTTGCCATTACGGCTATGCGTAAGCTTGAAGGGGATGTTTATAGCAGTGCCAGTGCCTTGATGGGTTTAAGCCAGTTTACACAACAGCGCATGCTTGATTTCTTTAACCTACCGTACTGTGCTATTAATCCAGCAGCAGCAGATGTTTATACAGCACTGTCACTTCACCAACGTGAGCAAGTTCGCAATGATTTGGCTTGGAATATGCCAGTC
The DNA here is from genome assembly GCA_030949605.1 of Ghiorsea sp. Taxonomy (GTDB): domain Bacteria; phylum Pseudomonadota; class Zetaproteobacteria; order Mariprofundales; family Mariprofundaceae; genus Ghiorsea. Next base: position 17,476 of record JAUZSH010000020.1, on the reverse strand, counting down.
GTCGTCACATTACGAAATCTTGTGCCGCGCACAGGGGTGGACTTACTTATTCAAGTTGCAGCGATGGTTAAAGTGACACGTTCTGATGTGAAATTTGTCATCATGGGTGATGGTGCTTTGCGCGAATCGATGCAGAAAATGGTGCAAGATTTGGATGTGGCAGACATGATTGAATTTACAGGTTATTTGCCTGAAGATGATGTGCAAAGGCGGCTTTTGGCTGCGGATGTATTTGCGTTACCCACGCGAGGGCTGGAAGGTTTTGGCTTGGTAACATTAGAAGCCAATGCTTGGGGAACACCCGTGCTTGCCACACCCATTTCAGCCAACAAAGAGCTTGTTCCAAGGATTATTCATAATCAATTGGCAGATAATGCTTCGCCACTAGCCTTGGCAGAAAAACTATTGTGGATGCTGGACAATCCCCTGAGTGCTGGGCAACGTCAACGCACCCATGATGATGCCTTTCGGCAATACAATTGGACAAAACATGACCAAATGTTCTTGCAAGCTGTGGAAGCATTGGCGGAAGGAAAAACATGAAAATTCTTCATTTGATTACACGCATGGATGGTGGTGGTTCAGCAGTGAACACTTTATTAACCAGCCAAGAGCAAGCTAAAGCAGGGCATGATGTGTTGCTGGTATTTGGTTCAAGTCAAGATTCAAAAATGTCGCCGATTGAACAATCCAAGGTGGATGAAGGTTTGCAAGTGTTCGAAGATTTGGGTGGAAAAGTACAAGTACTGACCAGCTTGCAACGTGAAGTGGGCCTACATGATAGACGTGCGGTTAAAGATATTCGTGCGTTGGGCTTGGGTGATTTTGATATTATTCATACACACACATCCAAAGCAGGGGCATTGGGTAGGTATGCTGCGGGTGGGCAAGGTGTGAAGGTGGTGCACACGCCGCACGGGCATATTTTTCATGGTTATTTTGGTGAACTTAAAACCAAAATTTTCCTTAAAGTGGAGCAGTATTTAGCCAAAAAAACGGATGTGTTGATTGCTTTAACCCAAGCTGAACGTGATGATCATTTGGCATTAAACATTGGCACAAAAGAACAATGGCAGATTGTGCCAAGTGGTGTGGATGTAGAAGCCATTGCAGAATGGATGTGGGAGCATCCAGTATCAGAAACACATAAAACTTGGGATACCGTATCGGTGGGACGGCTTGTACCCGTCAAAGGTATGGAGCGGTTGATTGCAGCTTGGGAAGTGGTGGTACGGGCAAAACCCGATGCCAAGCTTGCTTTGGTGGGTGATGGAGAAGACAAACGTAGCCTTGAAAATCTTGCCTCACGCTTGAATATCATTGCCAATGTTGAGTTTGTGGGCTGGGCTGACCCATTGCCAGAACTAGCCAAAGCCAAATCATTTTCACTCTTGTCACACAATGAAGGCATGGGCAGAGCTGTAGTTGAAGCCATGGCAGCGGGGTTACCTTGCGTGGTCTCGGATGTATGCGGTTTAAAAGAATTGGTGGATGATAGCGTAGGCAAGGTGGTGGATGCGGATGACAAAGAAGCGGTTGCCCAAGCATTGATGAGCGAATGGCCTAGGGATATTAGCCGCGCTACACGCGCCAGAGCAGAGCATTATTCCATTGATACCATGATGCAGGGTTTGGATGCGATTTATTCTCAATTGCTTACACCTGAGAACAACACATAATCATTGGCATTGGCTTCATCCAATGCGCGTTGAATGAGTATTTGCGCATCAGCCTGCAAATCATCGCTTAATAAACTACGGTAACCAATACCTTCGCCAAAATAGCGCGCATTCAGCTCGTATTAACCATGAATTTCATTGAAATTTTATCAATCAGTTCGTTAATAAAAATACGTTCGGCATTTTCCAATACCTTCGCCAGTTTTAGAGAATACATTGGTGAAAAAAACCTAGTGCTTGTAACACATTGATTTATAAGGATAAAATAACCAAGAAAACGATAAAATATACCCGCTCAATGTAAGGGGGTTTAAGCTCCATAGATTATGCACGGCTAACACCCCAGGGTGCTTTCTCAGGCTTACGCCTTCACCTTGAGCCGTACTTCCACACTTTTTCATTCTCACGCTTTTGCGTGGTAATGTATATGTGGCAAGTGGTTGATAATATTTTCCTTTTTTATCTCTTGCTATATTGATGCGTTGCTTCCTTCCCGCCTTCGCGGGAATGACGGATTTTATCCCAACTGCGTCATATCAGTGCTTTATTTTTGTTGTAACCACGCTTTCATGTCGCCGCCTGTATATTTTCGACCATCTTCAGAGAAAATAGTAGGTGTACCACGAACACCCAAAGAAGCAGCCAGTTTCATGTTGTCATCAATGGGGGTTTGGCAGGTGGCTTTGGGCAATGTTTTACCTTCAAGCATGACATCAAGCATCGCTTGGTGTTGGTCTTCAGCACACCAAATTGACTTTGATTTTTCATAGGCATCGGGATGCAGTTGAACAAGTGGAAATAAGAAAGTGTAAACACGAATGCCTGTTTCATTTTTGAGGTTTTTTTCAAGACGTACGCAGTAAGGGCAATCAGGGTCGGTAAATACTGCCATTTTTAATCCATCTTCAGGGCCGCTAACAATGGCCTTCTCAAGAGGTAAATCAGCCCAACTGATGCGATTAATGTCGGCAAGACGAGCTGTCGTTAAATCAGTTTTTGTTGTGGTATCGAACATATGTCCGTTCAGTAAATATTGCCCTGTTTTATCGGTGTAATAAATTTGGTCACCTGCTTGAACTTCGTATAAACCTTGAATAGGGGTTGTGTTGATATTTTTCACACCCACATTGGAAAGAGCCTGACGAATCTCTTTGTCGACCTGAGTAGGCACGGTATGACGGTCGTTGGCGGCACAAGATATAGGCAACAGTAATGTTGCGAGAAGCAATAAAGATTTCATATAATCTCCTATGAGTAAGTCAGTTCGGCAGAATCTAATTGCATTTTTTGCAGTTGTCGCGGAATAAAGTTATGTTTACCCGAAAGGAGTCTATTAAAGCATGGAATGGATTAAGGTTTTTCATATAATGATGTTTACATCTTGGTTTGCGGGATTGTTTTATCTGCCACGGTTGTTTGTGAATCATGCGATGGTGGATAGTGAAGCAGTACATCAGCAATTGGGTATCATGGAAAGAAAACTTTATCGTTTTGTGACCCCCATGATGTGGTTGACCGTGTTGTCTGGTGCGGTCATGGCTTATGATATGTGGGCATATTTTGGCTCCGAGCTTTGGTTTTGGTTGAAGATTGGCGTGGTGGGTTTGTTGGTTGTTTATCATTTCTATTGTGGGCGTTTGGTGCGTGTGTTTGCCGAGGGTAACAATGCGCGCGACCATGTATTTTACCGATTTTTTAATGAAATCCCAGTGTTTGGTTTAATTGCAGTGGTTATCTTTGTGATTGTTCGTCCTTTTTCATAGCAGCACTACTTAACCCGAATAATTCATAAATGCTGCCGCGCCCTCGCTTGCCCCTTTACTCGCAACAAATCTTTCCTCAATAGCCCGTAAGCAGTGGCTACGAACTCTTTCAGAAAAACCCGTTGCAAACAAAGGTTCTACGTGATTATCACAACGATTCATGAATAATTCGAGTTAAGTTTGAATTATTGATATATTTCAATTACGTTACCTTGCAGGGTAGGTTTTATCCTGCATGTAGAGGGAGCTTATTTTGTTGCATTTGATAACAAAATGGATTGAAAAATATTCAAAATGGTTGGGCATACCACTGGTTGTGGTGATGGCAATGGTTGGGTTCAGCTTGGCTATTATCAAACCAGCGGCGATTGCACAATTTGAATTAAAATCATTGGATTTTCGTTTTTTGGCGCGTGGAGAGTTAGAGCCTGACCCTAGGGTTGCTATTATTGCAGTGGATGACAATGCCCTTTCAGAAATAGGTCGCTGGCCATGGTCGCGTGATAAAATTGCTGAAGTTGTTGATAAGGTTTTGGGTCAATACGGTGCAAAAGCCTTGGGTTTTGATATGGTGTTCTCTGAAGATCAAACCAATGTAATGGATGAAGCACTGCGTTTGTTGCATAAGAATATGGCGGATATTAATGGCGACAGCAACGCAATAGAACATATGCAATGGTTGGAAGAGCAGCGTGTGTTTGGTGATGTGGATGCTGTGCTTGAACGCACTTTGAGCCAACATAAAGATAAACTTGTGCCAGGTTATTTCTTTTACCCACAAGCTGGCAATAACGCACCTGATTTGGTCAAAAACCAGCTTGAAGAAGAAGCGGCTTTGATGCGTTCACTGGCGATGACTTCATCCTTTTCTAAAGAAGCGTTGCATAGCTTGCCGCATATTGCAGCCATTGAAGGCAATATCCCAAGGGTGACCAAAGCTGTGGATGCGATTGGTTTCTTTAATTTTTTCCTGATCTCGATGGTACAGTTCGCCGCATTCCGTTGATGGTGGAAATGGATGGTTATGTGTACCCAAGTATGGCAATGCAGACTTTACGAACCTTTTTGGACTGGCCACATATGGCAGTGGTGGTGGGTGATGTTGGTGTGGAAGAGGTGCGTTTAGGTTCATTAAATATTCAAACAGACACTTCAGGAAGTATGTTGCTCAATCACTACGGACCAGGGCAAACCTTTGCCCATTATTCGGCTGCGGATATATTAAATAATCGGCTTGAAGGTGACGAGCTGAAAGATAAAGTTGTTATTTTTGGTGTCACTGCGGTGGCGGTTCTCGATATTCGCGCCACACCTTTTGACCCTGTATTTCCAGGGGTTGAAGCTCACGCTGTTGCCATTTCAAATATATTAAATAGTGAAGAATTACAACGCCCACCCGCTGTTGAAATCATTGAGTTGTTGCTGGTGTTTTTCCTTAGCTTATTTGCTGGTTATTTGGTGCATGGCAAATCACCTACGACTCAAGGCTTAATTATTGTTGGCTTGCCTATGATTATTGTTGGGGTATCACAATGGTTATTTACGGTTTATTATTTATGGATTGAAGAAACATTTTTAATTGTGGGTGTACTGCTCACCACGATACCTACGGCATTGCTGGGTTATATTGCAGAATCAAAAAAACGAGCCTTTATTCATGATGCATTTTCGCATTACCTTGCACCTTCGGTGGTGGAAAATTTAGCAAGAAATCCAGATGCATTGAAATTGGGTGGGGAAGAAAAAAATATCACAGCTTTTTTCTCAGATATTGCTTCATTTTCCACATTTTCTGAAAAATTAACGCCTTCAGAGCTTGTCACTTTCCTTAACCGCTATTTAACTGCGATGAGTGATATTATCTTGGAAGAACAAGGTACGATTGATAAGTATGAAGGTGATGCCATTATTTCCTTCTTTGGTGCGCCTATGGATATGAATGACCATGCGCTTCGATGTGTTGTTGCAGCCCTTCGCCAGCAACAACACTTGGCAGAGCTGCGAGAAGAGTGGAAGGCAGAAGGTTTACCCGAAGTACATATTCGGATTGGTATCAACTCTGGCCCGATGGTGGTGGGTAATATGGGGACAAACACCAGCATGAATTACACCATGATGGGTGACCATGTTAATCTTGCAGCAAGGCTTGAAGGTGTGTGCAAAGCATACCGTGTGCCTATTTTGATGAGTAAAGATACATATGCCGAAGTCCGCGACCATGTTGCAGCGCGATTTGTGGATCGTGTTCGGGTGGTGGGTCGAAGTCAACCTGTGGACTTGTATCAACCGATGGCACTGCGTATTGATTTAGCAGATGAACAGCAGCAGGAATTTAGAGCTTACGAGAAAGCATGGGGTTTGATGTTGCATGGTAATTATAGAGAGTCATTAAGGCTGATGACCAAACTCTATGCCATGAGTCCTCATGATGGACTGTATGAAGTGATGATCATAAGGTTGAAAGGTTATATTCACTCCCCACCACCGAAGACTTGGATGGGCGTATTCAATCTCAAAAATAAGTGACGGATGTGTAAATATGGGTTCCTGTCTCACGCTTTCGCGGGGAGGGGGGGATAGACTCTACGCGAAAATGACGGCTAAAAATTGTCAAATTATGATAAAGTTCGTATGATTTCGACCATAGGTAAGTAATATCCTATTTGTTTGAACAAAGGTGTTGATATATGAAAAAAGCTTTAGTCGTTGCCGCAGTAACCCTTGCATTTTCTGGTACAGCAGTAGCAGGTGACTGGAAAGGCAATGCAGAGTTAGGTTTTGTACAAACAGGTGGGAATACCGACACCAGTTCGTTGAATGTCAAAGGAAAAAGTGTGAATGATGGTGATGATTGGCGGACAACGCTTGAGGCTGGAGCATTGCAATCCAAAGATACAGGAACAACAACATCTGAAAAATACAATCTGTCGCTGCAAGCTGACTGGAAAGATTTAGATTCAGGTTATTTGTTTGGGCGATTGGCTTATGAACAAGATAAGTTTGGTGGTTACAATAGCCGAACCAGTCAAACAGTGGGTTATGGTTTTGATATTTTACAGTCTGACGAAAAACAATGGAATGCAGAAGTTGGTGTGGGTACGCGCCAATCAGAAGAGGTTTCGGGCATCAAAATTTCAGATACGGTATTGCGTGCATCAACAGTATTCAATTGGCACATCAGTGAAACAGCCAAGTTTACCCAAGAGCTGAAAGTTGAAGGTGGTCAAGAAGGTTATATTACAAAATCACTTACGGCATTAACGAATCAAGTTGCGGGTAACCTTTCAAGCAAGATGTCTTATGATGTGCAAAATAATTCAAAAGCACCCTTTGGCACAAAAGCAACGGATACAATTCTTTCTGCATCCTTGGTGTTCTCTAATTAACTGACCTGAATTCGTATAATCCCTCGTTCCCACCGTCCTCGGTGGGAATGCATACGCCAGACAATAGGTATTAACTTTTCCAAGGCTTATGGTTTCCACGCTGGAGCATGGGAACGAGGGGAAAGTATGGCGTAAGCGTTGCGTATAGGTTGGAAGTGAGGCTTTAGCCTCGCATTGATGAATGATATTCAATCACTTCACCAGAAATAGAACAAAATCTAACACTTGGCTTTTTTTGGGCGAGGCTAAAGCCTCACTTCCTATGAAAATAACTGCATAAGTTTCCAGTTATGTGCAAGACTTTTGTGGTCAGCCTAGTAAAAGTTTTGCACTTTATACGGCTGGAAACATGATATTATTTCAACATATCAATAGCTTATGGCTTTTTGAGTTGAATCTATATAATGCACGCGCGACTAATACCCCAGGGTACTTCCTCAGGCTTACGCCTTCACCTAGCCCGCATTATTCACAAATACAGCCGCGCCCTTGCTTGTCCCTTTATTCGCAACAAATCTCTCATCAATCGTTAGTAAGCGCGGCTACGAGCGATTCCTTTAAAATTCGTTGCAAACAAAGGTTCTACGCAATCATCACGACGATTTATGAATAATGCGGGCTAGAGTCGCACTTTCTCAATCATGACCTTACCATGTAGAGACCTCTGCACCATAGTCATTTTTTGAGCGAACCAAGGCAAAAAAGTGCACGATACAGAGGTCTCATGTATGTAATAAATCTGGTTGCTTCAGTCTGACATGCCCCCTAAATCTTCCTTAAATTAATGTTGGTTTTTATTTATTTATCATTGGGTTAAGGTTGCCGTGATAGATGATGGAGAAATACGATGCCTGATGATTTTGATATGAATGATCCTAAAAATAAGCAAGCCATGGCACATGTGAAAGCATTGCTGGAGCATTTTGGTGAAGACCCTGAACGTGAAGGGTTGTTAGAAACCCCCAAGCGTGTAGTCAAGGCATTTGAAGAATATTTTGCAGGTTATAAAGAAGACCCCTCTGAGCATTTGCGTAAAACTTTTGAAGAAGTGGAAGGTTATGATGAGTTGGTGATGGTGTCGGACATTGATGTACATAGCCACTGTGAACATCATATGGCACCATTTTTTGGCAAAGCGCATGTGGCATATATTCCCAACGGACGTGTTGTGGGTTTATCGAAATTAGGGCGTTTGGTGGATGGGTTTGCGAAAAGGTTACAAGTGCAGGAAAAGTTAACCATGCAAATTCACAATGCAATGGAAGAGGTGTTGCAGCCTGCGGGTATCGCAGTGATTTTGCAGTGTAAACATTCATGTATGTGTTATCGGGGTGTTAAAAAACCCGATGCCATGACCACAACATCTAAACTGAGTGGTGCATTTTTAAACAACCCATCTTCGCGCCTTGAACTGTTCCAACTTATTAATCATCATATTTAAACATATCACTGCTGGTATTTTGCAGATAATTTAGGCACTCTGCGCCGCCTTTGAGCATCATTGACTGTTGTTAGAGTCTGCGGAGAATCCCATGTTTTACACATTATATAAAAAACACGTCTGGAGTGCCAAAGACGATATTTTGTCGGGTCTAACCGTTGCCCTTGCGTTGGTTCCTGAAGCCGTTGCCTTTGCTTTTGTGGCAGGTGTGCATCCTTTGGTTGGTCTTTATGCGGCATTCATGGTGGGTCTGATTACCTCTTTAATCGGTGGTCGCCCAGGTATGATTTCTGGCGCAACAGGTGCGTTGGCTGTGGTGATGGTGGCACTGGTTGCCCAGCATGGTGTGGAGTATTTGTTTGCCACGGTGGTGTTGATGGGTGTGCTACAAATTGGCTTTGGACTACTCAAATTCGGCAAGTTTATTCGTATGGTTCCTTATCCCGTGATGCTTGGTTTTGTCAATGGTTTGGCGATTGTAATTTTCTTAGCGCAAATCCCTCAATTTCAAACCAATGGCGATTGGATGCAGGGTGCTGATTTATATATGATGCTTGGTCTTGTATTTGCTACCATGGCAATCATGTTTTTCCTACCTAAGTTTACGCGTGCCGTACCTGCGGGTTTGGTGGCGATTGTTGGTTTATCTGCCATTGTTATTTTTGCAGGTTTTGATACCAAAACCGTAGGTGATATTGCATCGATTGGTGGTTCACTTCCACCATTTCATATTCCTGAAATTCCTCTAAACCTTGAAACACTTTATATCATTTTGCCGTATGCTGTGATTTTAGCTGCCATTGGTTTGATTGAATCATTATTGACCATGACGGTGATTGATGAAATGACAGGTACTCGCGGGCAGGGTAATCGCGTATCCATTGGGCAAGGCGCTGCCAATGTGGTTACTGGTTTCTTCGGTGGCATGGGTGGCTGCGCCATGATTGGACAGTCCATGATTAATATTTCTTCGGGTGGTCTTCGTAACTTATCAGGTATTGCGGCGGCTTTGTTTTTGCTCTCGTTTATCTTGTTTGCCAATGAATTGATTGAAATGATTCCTGTGGCTGTGCTTGTTGGTATTATGTTTATGGTGGTCATTGGAACATTTGAGTGGGGAAGCTTTAATATGTTTAACAAAATCCCTAAAGAAGATGTTTTTTTGGTGATCTTGGTGACAATCGTAACCGTGTTTACCGACCTTGCTATTGCTGTGGTGGTGGGTGTGATTGCATCCGCTCTAGTCTTTGCATGGAAAAGTGCCAAACATATTTATGTTATTCCTCAAGATTTAAAAACAGGTGAGCGTGTTTATGAAATGCATGGCCCATTATTTTTTGCATCAGTGCATCGATTTTCTGAATTATTTGACCCCAAGCATGACCCCGATGAAGTGATTATTGATTTTGCACATTCACGTGTTGCTGATCATTCAGCTATTGAAGCTATCGATAGTCTGGCAGAGAAATATACTAAAGCAGGTAAAAAATTACATTTGCGTCACTTGAGCAGTGAATGCAAAAGCTTGCTTAAAAGGCAGGCGGTCTTGTTGAGGTTAATATCAAGGAAGACCCCCATTATCATATTGCAGATGACAAGCTGGCTTAATCTGAAAGGGCTAAACCAGCATAGCGAGCCAGCATACTTGTGTTGCCCAGCAGCCCACCGCTATGAACATAGAGTATCGAGCCTTGGATATGAGGCATGTTGAGCAACAAGGTTTGCCACATCAACGGAGCATACAGCAAATCGAATTCAATGCCTGCGTGTTTGAGTTTTTCATAAGTTTTAAGAAACTCAGGGTAAGGTTTGGCGAAGCGGTGTGTTTTGTTTGGCTCAAGTAAAGTGAGGTTGCTGGGGATATTGCCAAGTTGCTGCATTTGTTGTGTTAAATAGGCATTGTTACCTACGCTTGCTGTGGTGAAAACCGTTTGTTTGGGTAGATGTTTGGCAAGGTAATAGGCTGTGGTTCCTGTGCCTGATGGAGTGACAATACTTAGTTTGCTGATGTTTTGTTCGGCTTGCCATTGCTCAATTTCTTGGGCTAATGTTTGGATGCCCTGTTCGGCTAGTGGGTCTGCGCCACCTTGAGGAAGACATAAAATTTTATCTTTGCTTTTGAGTTGAGCAACTGTTGTGTCGTAGTCGGCTGTTTCCATGAGTAACATGCCTAAATCAAGGGCTGCTTTAAGGTTGCCTGTGAGTGACTGTTTGAGTTTGGTTGCAAGAGGTTTGCAATAATATTCAAATCGCCAGCCTTTCTGATGGCATAATGCAGCAATGGACAACATCGCATTGGACTGGCTACCGCCGTAGGAAAGAATGGTGTCGTAAAATTTTGCAGGTGTTTGAATGAGCGTATAAAGCTTGCGGTATTTGTTGCCACTAAGCAGAGGGTCGATAAGCTCATCGCGCTTGACGAAGAAATCAAAACCTTGAAAATGAAAGGGTGTAACGTCGCTTAACATTTATACCTTTTGTTCAAATAACTTATGAATGCCTGTCGGTACTGCCAAACCTTCCCAAGACTTGAACCATTGCCCACTGCCTGCGGGTTGCCCTTGTTGCCCTTTCAAATACAAATGAATACGGCGATGGGTAAGTTGGTGAATATAATCAGGTTTTGCTTCGGGTTTATCCTCAAGTTCAACAATAGGTGGTGTCCAAAGCCCTGCCCAAATGCCTTGCTTGGGGCGTTGGGTAAGCCAAATACCTTGTTGCTGATGCTGGTGAACATGGACTTGCCAATGCACATGCAAAACCTTGATGGTTGAAGCCTTTTTAGGCGGCTCAGTAAATGCTGATGCACAATGTTTAGCAACAGGGCAAAGATCACATGTTCGTTTTTTTGCCCCACAATGGGTTGCACCCAGCTCCATCATAACTTGGTTCCAAATATCAGGTGTTTGGCTTGTTTCTATCCAGTTTTGAGCCAGCTTCCATAGTTCTTTATCGCTTAAAGTTTTATGCTCCCAAGAGGATAAAACACGTTTGACATTGCCATCCAATACGGGAGTGAATGTTTGGAAACAAAAGGATGAAATCGCACCTGCGGTGCTTTGCCCAATGCCTTTGAGGCTTAATATATCGTTAAAATCCGTGGGAAAGATGCCGTTAAAGTTTGACATGATTTGCTGTGCAGCTTCATGGATAAAACGCGCACGCCGATAATATCCCAAACCTTCCCATTGTTTGAGTACATCATCGAGATGTGCATCGGCGAGCATTGGAATGCTTGGGAAAACATCAAACCATTCGGCATACCTTGGTAATACTGTTTTCACTTGGGTTTGTTGCAACATGATTTCAGAAATCCAAATGCGATAGGGGTCAGTTGTGTGCCGCCAAGGTAAATCACGGGCATTGGTATGATACCAATCCAGCAGTAGACTTGTTGTGTTACTCACCGAAAGGTTCGGAAGGTTGCGCCATCTTCCACCACTTCAAACATGAAAAAGAAGTTTGCACGCTCTAGCCCCCAAGTGCTAGGTAGGGGGTTAAATGGTGCAGCTTTGTACACTGCTTGTGCGGCACTATCATTAAGCTCAGGGCTTGGGCTTGGGCGAAGAATTTTGATATCCAAGAGTTCGCCGCTTAGTCCGATAGAGACACGCATCAAAACCTTGCGTTCGTTGGGGGAAAGCTCCGCGATAATAAGGTCTTTGGGTCGCCATTGTTCTTCAAGTGAGCGCACCAAACCTTGAGCATAGGGGGCATACTTGCTTTCACGGGTATTGATGCCGATGTCTGCCTCTTTGGATAAAAATTGCTCCATGCGCCGCTCTCGATCAAAGTCGCGTGAAAGTTGGGTGAGCGCAGAGGAAGAAGGTAATAAATTAGCAAGAGGAATCACGGGAACAGGTTTGTTTGTTGGTTTTTTATCTTCTTTGTAATCATTATCCTGAGGTAATAACTGTGCGTCATCATCACTTTTACGACTAATGATGCGACTGTTTGTTTTCTCTTGTGGGGTGGGTATAGGCGGGGTACTCGGCATTTGCGGAGCCTGTGGCTGGGGTTTGTTTTGGTTGGGTTGAGATTGGACTGCAGCGGGTGAGCGAGCTGCACGATTGATTTTATCTTGGGCTTCGCGCTGTTTCCCTTCACTGTTTTGTTGGGCAATAACTTTTGCATCTTTATTTTCATGTTTACTAAGGTTTGCCGATTCATCAAGTAACACGACATCCATGATGCGCGGTGGGTTCTTTTCAATGATAGGCTTGCCATCATCCGTAAATTGAATCAACAGAATCAGCAATACATGAACGAATAAAGATGCAGTCAGCGCAAACCCAAGCTTGCGCTTATCCAATCGCCAATCAAGGTTGAGCGAATATGTTGCTGCGGTTGTCATAGCTACCTTCTAACCTTGAAGAATCGCTGCCCCCGCTTGAATGCGGGATAATGTTTCTTCTTTGCCAAGCAGCTCTAGGGTGATGTCAATGGGTGGGGATACAGGCACACCAGCAATCAAGATACGGATGGGTTGGGCAAGTTTACCCATGTTGACACCTTCTGCTTCGCAAATATCAGCAATCCATTGGTGAGCAGCTTCACCCGACCAGTCTTCCGATTCAGCTTTGGCGATAAAGGCATTCAATAAAGCCCAAGTGCCTTCTTTAAAGTTTTTCTTCACGGCTTTTTCTTGGTATTCGCTTGGTGCAACATAAAACAATCGTGCGCCACCTGCCATTTCAAGCAAATTCTTGCTGCGCTCTTGTAAAGCAGGGATAACATCCACCAAGTTTGGACCGTTAGACGTGTCCATATCAAGAAAACGTGCTACTTCATCCACCATGTCGGCAGGTTTGGATGCTTTCATCCAGTGTGCATTGAGCCAATCCAACTTATCTTGGTCAAAGCGGGAGGGCGATTTGCCAATATGCGCTAAATCAAAGTGTTGAATCAAGTCTTCTCGGCTAAATACTTCATCATCACCATGCGACCAACCCAGCCTTGCCAAATAGTTGTTCATGGCATGAGGCAAATAACCCTTTTCACGGTATTCTGTAATCGCCACAGAGCCGTGACGTTTACTCATCTTCGCCCCATCCGCACCATGAATCAGCGGGATATGGGCAAACTCAGGCACGTCCAAACCCAGCGCTTGATAAAGTTGAATTTGACGCGGTGTATTGTTCAAATGATCCGAGCCACGCACCACATGCGTAATGCTCATATCGGCATCATCCACTACCACAGCGAGGTTGTAAGTCGGTGTGCCATCGGTGCGTTTGATGATTAAATCATCAATTTCTTCATTGGGAAAACACACATGACCCAAGACCAAGTCTTTGACCCAAGTTTCACCTTGCTCGGGTGATTTGAAGCGCACCACGAATGGTGCATCTTTGGGCGCATCCTGTTCGCTTAAATTACGGCAAGTGCCATCATACATGGCTTTTTTGCCTTCAATGCGTTGCTTTTCGCGCATATTATCCAGTTTATCTTTGCTGCAATAACATTTGTAGGCTTTGCCTTCATCCAAAAGCTTGTTTACAGCGGCAATATGTTGGTCTTGGCGCGCGCCTTGATAAATTGGCTCACCATCCCAATCCAGCCCTAACCACTTCATACCATCAAGGATGACTTGCGTGGCTTCATCGGTGCTGCGTTCTTTATCCGTGTCTTCAATGCGTAAGACAAATTCACCACCAAAGTGGCGGGCATACAGCCAAGAAAATAGGGCGGTGCGTGCGCCGCCGATATGTAGCATACCTGTAGGAGATGGGGCAAAGCGAGTTTTAACAGTCATGTGAGTTGTCCTTAGATTGCAAGTTGTTTATCTTTTCATTATTCGCGACGTGGGCGATAATATTGCGATTTTTGTTTTGTCCAAAATGTACGGTATTCTTCTTCACTGATTTCACCATCTTCATTGGCATCCATGAGATTGAAGCGGTCACCCATGCGACCCATGACCATCAATTCATACTCATCCCAAGATACGCCTTCGGATTCATCAAAATCAAGCGCCATAAATTTTTCAACGACTTTATCAGTGGCAGACAAGATTTTCGCGCTGGCGATTTGCGGTATTGCAAGCCATGAAAAAACCAATAAAAACAAAGCGAAACGCATCATGTCACTCCTTGAGGGTAGCGAAGTAGTTTACCCTTGTGTAAAAGTCGGCATCATAGCCGTGATTTTATCGGCTGACGAGGGGATTATGCAACAATATTTAGATTTTATGCGTGATGTACATGAAAATGGCACAATCAAAGGCGATAGAACAGGCACAGGCACACGTTCCGTGTTTGGCAGGCAGCTTAGGTTTGATTTAAGCCAAGGTTTTCCGCTGGTCACCACCAAAAAAGTGCATTTGAAGTCGATTATTCATGAATTATTATGGTTTCTCCAAGGCGACACCAAAACAGCATATTTAAAAGAAAACGGCGTAAAAATTTGGGACGAATGGGCAAAAGGTGGCGATTTAGGTCCTGTTTATGGTTACCAATGGCGCAATTGGCCAACCCCTGATGGCAACACCATCGACCAAATCGCAGAACTCATCAAACAAATCAAAGATAAACCCAACTCACGCCGCCTGATTGTCTCGGCATGGAATGTCGCTGATTTACCCGATGAATCCATCTCACCACAAGCCAATGTAGCGCAAGGAAAAATGGCACTCGCCCCATGTCATGCCTTTTTCCAGTTCTACGTCGCCGATGGCAAGTTATCCTGCCAACTTTACCAACGCAGCGCCGATATTTTTCTCGGCGTACCCTTCAATATCGCATCCTATGCCTTATTAACCATGATGGTGGCACAAGTGTGTGATTTAGAAGTAGGCGACTTCGTGCATACCTTTGGTGATGCGCATTTGTATTCCAATCACAGCGAACAAGTCGAAACCCAGCTTGCCCGCCAGCCATACGATTTACCCACCATGCAGCTCAATCCAAACATCAAAAACATCTTTGATTTCAAATATGAAGATTTTACGCTACAAGACTACCAATGCCACGATGCCATCCGTGCACCGATTGCAATCTAAATGGAGCTTACTCAAAAAAGTATAATATATGGCGCGATATGCTTATTGAGCCACAAAAAGCGCAGGGAAACACAGCGTTTTACCTAAATCCTGCAATCCCCTGACAGCTTAATCCAAAAAAGGTAGACTCCTTCATAAGTTAGCAGCTCAATCAAAAACAAAAGGAGTCACCTTTTCAGTGAGAAACTCTAAAGCAAAACATACCCGCAAGTCTACCCGAAAAGTAACTATTGAAAGCACAGGTAAAAACCTGACGATCCATGCGGGTCTGGTTCCAGTTATGCGGTTTCTTGGTAAGTTGGGGTTTAGCAAGGCTTTCCATCGTACGGTTGAGCATCGGCGCGCCCATAATGCCCGTTATCAGCTATCTGATGCCGTTGAATTAAATGTTCTCAGTCTGATTGCAGGTGCTCGCAGTGTGGATGAAAGTATTCGAGTGTGGGCAGATAATGTGCTGCGAAAGCTTGGCGGCTGGGATAATATCATGAATGCGACCACCATGGGGCGTATTCTTAAAACGGTCACAGAACAACATATCTACCAGATGGAAACCTTTAACCACATCATGCGAGGTCGCGTCTGGAAACGCGCTAGAGCATTGACATCTAGCTTGATGCGGGGTTCGATGTGGATTGATGTCGATTCCACGGTCAAAACGACTTATGGCAAACACCAGGAAGGCGCGGCAGTTGGTTACAACCCGCACAAACGTGGCGCACCTTCTTACCATCCACAGTTGGCATTTTGCGCTGAGACCAAGGAGATTCTTCAGGCATGGCTGCGTTGTGGTGACGCTTATACTTCCAACGGTATCGTTGCGTTCATGAAACAGTTGGCGGCGCATCTACCCAATCGTATGCGTTTGGTCTTTCGTGGTGATTCGGGTTATTTTGTTGGCGCGCTGCTGGACTGGTTGGATGCACGCGGTGATGGCTACCTGATCAAAGTAAAACTGAAAGGACTGGTTGGTTTGCTTGAAATACAGCAATGGCAAGCTGTGGCTGGTCATGACGGCTGGGAACAAGCTAGCTTTACCCATCGTTGTGGCACATGGGCGCACACACGAACCTTTGTTGCTGTACGCAGGCTTAAGGATGAAGACTGCAATCAAGGCAAGCTGCTGGATATGCGGTCGTATGATTATTTCTGCTATGTCACCACGGAAAACCTTACACCATGGCAAACCCACAAGAAGTATGGTGAACGTGCAACCTGTGAGACGTGGATTGATGAAGCCAAGAATCAGATGGGCATGGCACACATCAAAACGAAAAATTTCCTAGCCAGCTCCGCATTATTCCAATGCGCGGTGCTTGCTTACAACACCGTGCGCTGGATGGCACTGGTGAGTGGCGACAAACAATTGATGCGATGGGAGATGGCTAGTATTCGTACTTTTATGGTGCGTATGGCTGGAAAGCTTGTTTGCGGAGGCAGGCAGATGACTTTGAAAATACCCACAACGTTGCTGCACCCCAAACCTTGGCAAAGCTGGCTAAGGGTTGGCATGACCTAATTTAAACTCAGATACGTCTTATCATGATGAAGATGGAAGCGGCTGATGATAGACAGTTATGGTTTTGCACGCGCTAAATTCAAGAAGCAGCCCTGATTGTGCATCTATTCTAACATAAGAACGTATCACATTGAAAAAATCGAGAAATATGAGCCGATTCTACCAATAGTACACTTTCATTGAACAGGGTTATTCTTGGGGATTAGCACTGAAAGTGCCACTTGCAGGATTTAGGTTTTATACTATTTTCAGCCCTTGGAAGTGAGGCTTTAGCCTCGCCTCTCTAAAACCCAAGTGCAAGGGTTTGACCTAGTTTCTGACAAAAACTTGCACCTACGCAAATGAAGGCGAGGCTAAAGCCTCACTTCCAAGGTGAGAAACAGTATTTACTGACTACTTTTTGCGTTTCTTGGCGTTTTTGTGGTCAGAAATATTCCTTTCGCGCGTTTAGGGTTTTTGAGAAAACTCTAAAATGAGTGCGCCACGATACAGGAGATAAATGATGACAAGCACCGAACAACGCGCTCAATTACAAAGCCAAATTTGGCAAATTGCCAATGCAGTTCGAGAGTTCAGTTGATGGCTGGGATTTTAAGCAGTATGTATTGGGCACTTTGTTTTATCGTTTTATCAGTGAAAACTTATGCTGCTTATATTGAAGGTGGGGATGAAAGCGTTCACTATGCTAAGC
>JAUZSH010000022.1 GCA_030949605.1 Ghiorsea sp. | reverse complement strand
GTGGGTGGTATGCGTGTGCTTGATGCTAATGCGGATGCTTCCAAAGTATGGTGTGTTTACCAACAAACCAGCCACATTAAGTAATGACTTTTTTGTCAACTTGCTTGATATGGCAACAACATGGAAAAAATCAGACAACATGGAAGGTATCTATGAAGGTTATGATAGAAAAACAGGTCAACTCAAGTGGAGCGCCACATCAGTTGATTTGATTTTCGGTTCCAACTCTGAATTAAGAGCAGTGGCTGAGGTTTATGCCTTTGATGATTCCAAAGAAAAGTTTGTCCGTGATTTTATCCAAGCATGGACAAAAGTGATGAACTTAGACCGCTTTTAAGTAAAACATCAAAACCAGTTGAAGGTCATGCAGTGTGTTAAGCACTGCATGACCTTTGTGTTTAGCACTTCCCAAAGTATGCCAACCAATGAAGTGTTGCGACAAAAGCGCGTAGAAGTTACGTTGTGCCAAGAAATAAGCCATTGATATATAAGCACAATTTATAAGCATAAACTGAGGAGTAAACATGAAGATTAAAGCAGCAGTAGCTTGGGCAGCCAACCAACCCCTTTCCATTGAAGAAATTGACCTAGAAGCCCCTAAAAAAGGCGAAGTGTTGGTCAAAATGATTGCAACAGGTGTTTGTCATACGGATGCATTCACACTTTCTGGCGAAGATGCAGAAGGCATATTTCCCGTGGTGTTGGGGCATGAAGGCGGCGGTATTGTTGAAGAAGTTGGTGAAGGTGTGACCACGCTAAAAAAGGCGACCATGTGATTCCTTTATACATCCCTGAATGTGGCGAATGCGAATATTGCACATCTGGAAAAACAAACTTATGCCAACGGGTTCGAGAAACCCAAGGCAAAGGTTTGATGCCTGATGGCACATCGCGCTTATCCAAAGATGGCAAACCTATTTTTCATTATATGGGCACATCAACATTTGCTGAATATGCTGTGATTGCTGAAATTTCCTTGGCAAAAATTAACCCAGAAGCTGACCTTGGCAAAGTATGCTTGCTTGGCTGCGGTGTCACCACAGGCATTGGTGCGGTGCTGAATACAGCGAAGGTTGAAGAAGGTGCAACGGTTGCCGTGTTTGGTTTGGGCGGCATTGGATTGTCATGTATTCAAGGCGCAAAAATGGCAAATGCAGGGCGCATTATCGCCATTGATTTAAACGAAGATAAATTTGATATGGCGAAGAAGTTTGGCGCAACAGATTTCATCAATCCCAAAGATGTTGAAGGTTCATTGCAAGATTATATTGTAAACTTAACCAATGGTGGCGTGGATTATTCATTTGAATGCGTGGGTAACACAGATTTGATGCGTACTGCCCTTGAATGTTGCCATAAAGGTTGGGGCGAATCGGTGGTGATTGGTGTGGCTGCGTCAGGTGCTGAAATTTCGACACGTCCATTCCAGTTGGTAACAGGTCGCGTGTGGCGCGGCAGCGCATTTGGTGGTGTGAAAGGTAGAACGGAATTGCCAGGGTATGTGGATAAATATATGTCGGGCGACATCAATTTGGACGATTTGGTCACTTTCAATATGCCGCTTGAAGACATCAACAAAGCCTTTGACTACATGCACGAAGGCAAAAGCATTCGCACCGTGATTGATTTTTAAGGTTAAGTCGATGATAAAACGCATAAAATCACACAAATGTTTTGATGGGTCTGTTCATTTTTATGAGCATGACTCACAAGTGACCCAAACAACCATGAAATTCTCGGTTTTTTTGCCGCATGAAGACAAACCCGCAGATGGTTGTCTGATTTGGTTGTCGGGTTTAACGTGTAATGAAGAAAATTTTATCACCAAAGCGGGTGCAATCCCGCATTTGGCTGAGAAAAATATCATGGTGATTTGCCCCGACACGTCACCACGCGGTTTGGATTTACCGCATGAGCATGATGATTGGGATTTTGGTTCGGGTGCAGGGTTTTACCTCACGGCGCAAACAGAAGCTTATCGCGACCACTACAATATGTATGACTATATCAATGAAGAAATCTATCATATTGTGTTGAATGATTTTGCGGTGGATGCCAAACAAATTTCAATTTGTGGGCATTCCATGGGTGGGCATGGTGCCTTGGTGATTGGGCTAAAAACGCCGATAAATACAAGCGTATTTCTGCATTTTCACCCATTGTTCACCCCACGCAATGCCCTTGGGGTCAAAAGGCATTTAAGGGTTATTTGGGTGATGATAAAACTCAGTGGAAGGCATGGGATGCAACCGAATTAATCAAAGCAGGGCATCAACATTCGGCAAGCATTTTAATCGACCAAGGTTTAGCCGATGACTTTTTTAAAACGCAATTGTTAACCGATGATTTTCAGCAGGCATGTGATGCGGCGGGGCAAGATGTGACGATTCGTTATCAAGATGGTTATGACCACAGTTACTACTTTATTTCATCCTTTATCCAAGATCATATTTGAAGGAAGTGAGGGCGTAAGCCTGAGAAAGCACCCTGGGGTGTTAGTCGCTCCCACTTACGCGGGAATGACGGGTTTTAGCCTGACTGCGTAACATCAGTGAGTAAGATCAACATAAGGAGCAAGCCATGCCACAAACCAAACAAATGTTACAACAATGTGTTGCCGATACACCGATTCAAATTCGAGAATCGGAGCATGGCTTGTTGATTTTGGACATCAACACCGAACTTTGCTCGGCAAGTATGGCGTTGCAAGGCGCACATGTGATGACTTGGCAGCCCAAAGGTGAAGCGCCCGTGTTGTGGTTGTCACCTGATGCCAAGCTTGAGAAGGGTAAGTCTATTCGTGGTGGTATTCCGATTTGTTGGCCGTGGTTTGGTGAGCATGCCACGGAATCTACGTTTGCAGCGCATGGCTTTGCCCGCACAGCCGATTGGGAATTGGTTAGCACTTCTGAATTGGCAGGAGGTGGAATCGAAGTGGTGATGCGTTTGTTAGACACGCAAACGGAGCAATGGAAGTATGATACACCTGTTGTAATCAAAGTGATATTTGGTCGCACCTTAAACATTGAACTGACCACAACCAACCAAAGCAATGCATCCATCCAACTGAGCGAAGCACTGCACACTTATTTCAATGTTCAAGATGTGCGGCAAATCAAAGTTCAAGGTTTAGATAGCTGCGAATACGTTGATAAACTTGAAGCGTATCAGCGTAAAACCCAGCAAGGCGCGGTGTTTTTTAAGCAAGAAGTCGATAGAATTTATATCAATCAAAGTAGTAATGTGGTGATTCAAGATAAAGTGTTGAATCGTAGTATTCATATCAACAAACAAGGCAGCCAATCAAGTATTGTGTGGAATCCGTGGCTGGATAAATGCAAAGCAATGGGTGATTTGGGTGCAGATGATGCATATTTAAACATGGTCTGTGTGGAAAGTGGTAACGCTGCGGACAATACAGTAACACTTGAAGCTGGGGGTACGCATCGTTTGTCTGTGAGTTACCATTTGGCTTAAGCACTGATGTTGGGCAAAGTGCAACAGCGATTGAGGTTATTCCATGGCTGACATATCAGATGCGCCAATTCCGAGGGCGATTGAGGTTGGACACCTTTGATTAAGTAAAGCTTTACGTAGACCTTAAGCTTTGTTTGGAAGTAATGCGGAAAATATAATACCTCAAGAAATTAAGACACAGAAAAATAAGCAATGAATAGGTGATAAATGGATCATAACAAGGATTTAAATGAGGTAGATAAGCTGATCAATGGGTATTATATTGAACAATATAAAGCAACAGGTGAGCATTTGTTTTCAAAGAAAAACAGGGGGGTTTATTGGGGAACATCATTGATGATGGTCGTTTTAACCTTTTCACTCTATGTGCAAGGTTACATGTTAGAAACATGGATGATGTTGCTCTTGTTACCTCTATTATTGTTGGCTTTTACTCAGTATGTTTTTAGACGTGGCACTAAGCTTGGAGAAGCATATTTGGATAGGCAAATGCCCAAGCTAAGTTTAGATAAGCTGCAAGGAGGCAACGAAGGATTTAAGTCGTTTATGTACATGTCAGACTTGCTTGATATGATGAAAATAGAGCGAAGGGTGGTATGGCAATCAGCTTTACAAATTTGGCTGATTTCATCCATCATTTTGATGTCGATTGATGCTTCAGAACCTATGTTTCTATTATTTCTTTCGCTTTATGCTGCGGTTGCTTTGGTGAGTGCAGCATATGGTGCAATGGCGATAGTTCACTTGCATAAGCGGTGTGTTTATATGTCAGAATATGGTTTTAATCTATAAAGAAACAACCCCATCAAGCCAAGGCTAAGCCATGAAAATGAAGCTAAAGGTGAGCTAATGCAGCTGGCTTGTTGGCTGGCAACATTCACAGCATTACTATCGGCGGTAAGCTGAATAATTTGTTGTCCTGAGTTCACATATATATTGCCTAAGCTATCTGTCGCAATGGCAGTAGGGCTGGGTAAGTTGGTTGAAAGTGCAGGGCTTGCAGTGACTGTTGTTGTGTTGGCGATACTGCTTCCTGTGCCTGCAATGGTAGTGATGATATGGTCGATGCTATTCATGCGGCGGATTCTGTGATTAGCGGTGTCTGCAATCAGCAAGTTGCCTGCGGGGTCTAGCGCGATGTCTGTGGGTTGGTTAAGCGTGGCAAGGGTTGCTGAACCATTATCACCAACAAAAGATGCGATGCCAGTGCCAACCATGGTTTGAATACTACCACCGATGGTAAACCTACGAACAGTATGGTTGCCTAATTCGGATACATAAATAGCAGAGCCATCAATAGCAATGCCTGAAGGCAAGTTCAACTGCGCATCGACTGCTAAACCAGAGTCGCCTGTATAACCTGCACCCCCATTACCTGCAATGATACTGCTATTTCCATTGGGATTGACCAATAACACTTGATTGGTTCCCATATTGGCAACCACAATATCGCCTGCCATTGTGATGGCGATGCCTGCGGGTTGATTGAGTAGGTTGGTAACCAACTTGATATTGCCCGTAGTAATATCAATGAAATAAAGGGCATTGGCTGCGGAATCTGTAAAATAAATATTGCCCAAACTATCTGTTGTGATGCCTGAGGCTTGGCTGAAGGCTGCAAGCTGGGTAGAGCTTACCCAAGTTGAGAGGCTTTGGTTTGCACTTAATTGGTTAAGAGTGGGTGTATCAGCGCTATAATATAGATTATTGCGCTCACCCACATGTAATGCTTGCACTACACCTGTGCTGGTGTGCCATGTGTTGGCAAGGCTTGCAGCTTCTGCTTGTGATGTAAAAAGACAAAAGAAAACAAGCCATCCGAAAGTATAACGCATCATTGATGCCTCCTTAAACTGCAAATTTGACTAAAGAACCACTTGCGAAAACTTTGTGCCTGTTTACAGAAGTCGAGGCTGAAGCCTCACTTCCAAAGTGGAAAACAGGCTCTTTTGAATATCAAGTGCAGGTAAACCACTTTTTGAGTAAGCCTTAATTTGACTGATAATGTTGGTTTGTTGCTTGATGGATGTGATAGCTAGCACAACTTATTTTACAAGTTCATGTCTCGTTCCGTTTCTTCCTCATCGTTATCAATGCCCATAGCGGCTCTTTGAGCCGACAGCCAACCACTCCGAAGCATGGTTATCCCTTCATTATCAAATCGCATCACAGCCTTCAGGAACGGGCGTGTGGAATCATCAACTTCCACAGATTCTCCATTTTTCAACAGAGGTGTCGCATTCTTTTTATTCGGAGAGTCCGTGTAAAAGCTGTTTAAGGCACCTTCAATATCATTGATACCCATTGCATCAAACATGACTTCATACTCTGTTGGCGATAGGTTCATCAGCGTCACAGTCTCCCTTTCACCATCAACCTGAATATCCAGATGAACAGGCGGCAACGATTCAGGAGTCACATGAAACTCACGTTCCGCATGAATATCTTGCTCACTTTCAAATTTAACATGTGCTTTCAAATCTTTTAAGCGAGCTTGAATAAAGGGTTTAGCATCTTGCAATAAGCTTTGAAATGCTTGATGAAGGTGCTCTAATTTACTGTCTAATGTTGCTAGCTTTACTGCCTTATCTTGGGCGGTTGATAAGCAAGGTTGAGCTGATGTTAAGGCATCCTGCAAAGCAGCCATCCCTGCTTTCTTTTGTTGCTGAAGTGTATGTACTTGTGAAGCATACCCAATCGACTCTCCCGACTGTGTGAAGCTCATGTACTCACCCCAAGCAATAGATAACAACATGATATGCTGTAAATCTTCCGGCTTGCTTTCTACACTGTGTCTCGCCCTTGTGTTCCCAAAGTTAAATGGTGAGTTCGGGTTAAATACATCGCCCTGCCTTGATGGACCAAATCCTATTGTTCCTAGTTCCCTCATTGTTCCAAGTGACGCACCAAATTCATTAATAATCTTATTCTTTCTGTTCTCAACAATGTTATGCATTTCAGGGTCTTCCACCCACATGAATGAATCCTTAAGGTCTTGGGCATTTTTGGCTTGAATCCGCACAAGATTAAACCCGTTATGCAACATATCCCTGCACAACTTATCGAAACCAGATAAAACTTTGACCTGTGCTCGTGAACGCTCGGCTTGGGTGTTTGATGCAACCACATCTGCCGCGACAGTATTAACATGCTTGTGGTAATCAACCTGCTTGGACTTCACCACTGAAAGCATATCAAGCGCCTCAATCTGACTTCTCAGTGTCCTATGATAGTCTTTCTCAACCTTCTGATTCGTTTTCAGATATATCCAAGGCTTTCTTTAAAGTCTCGCCAGCACTCTTGTAGCTTAAAGCGGCTGATTCTGTTTTATCAAGAGCTGATTCTGTATGCTTAAGAGCTGATTCTGTATTGCCCACCGCTTTAGTGAGATGCCCTGTTTTCCGCATCTCGCAAGCGTGTAAACTTTTCTCTCTCTCAAGCTTAAACTCTAGCTTTTTGCAGTAATGCTCCCATCCATCAATTGCATTCTTGTGCTCTCTAAGTGAGGCGGAAAGATTATTGTTTTTGCCCATCAAGATGCTTTGCTGCAAGCCAATCCCAGACATGACGACCCCCCTTTATTTTTTGAAACTAGTTGTTGTTCGATGCCAAAGGTGAAAGCGTATGGATACGCTGTCAACCTCATTCATCCATATTTTGCCGACCAAACAAGTTAACAAGGTGCATGGTGTAGCGGTCTATAATGTCTATAATGCGTACCTATCGAGGGTGATAGCAAGGCTTAAAATTAAGCTTAAGTTAAGAAAATTAGATAAGGCTGGCTCAGTTGGTCAAAAGTGTAAGGCTTGTCTGAGCAAGCTAGATGGCATTTTGCTACCAATAATCAGGGCGAAAGGGATCTGCGTATGACCAGGGTACAGCAGAAAGTATCGGGTTGCTTTCGAGCCTTCGATGGCGTTACGGCTGCTGTTTGACGGCGAAAAATCCACCTTTATGATGGGAGCTGAATAGTTACAAAAGATGAATACCTTCGCCTTAAAACGACAACTTTACATCAAAGCTGTCAAAGTAGCTTTTGAGGAATTACAAACTGATGTTACGCACCTATTCCTCGGAAGTGAGGCTTTAGCCTCGCTCAACTCAGGCTATGATAAGGATTTCGTCTGATTCTCAAATCTATTGCACCTGCTACAAGAGGGCGAGGCTAAAGCCTCACTTCCAATGAGCCACTTGCAAAACTTATGAGCGGCGATTGACTTCCCCACTCTAGGGCGTTTTTAGGCTGGAATTTCGGTGTATGGAACCACCATGCCCCTCATTTCAGCCTAAAAATGCACTCAAAGTGGGATTGCCACTCATCCACCCAGAGTTTTGCAAGTGGCTCCAATAAGAGCCTATTAATTTACTCCCTCATTCCCACGCTGAAGTATGGGAACGAAGAATTACAAAGGTTCAAGATGCTGGGTGCGTAACATCAGGTAGTTTTAACTATACTTGCCCACAAATTCCAGTAATAAGCAGGCACTGTAAAAATAATTATAGCCGCGATTATTTTGCTCCAAATTGGGTCTGTCCATAGCTTTAGAATTATTCGTTTAGCTGTTTTATTAGCATAAATCGTGAGGTAGAGGAACTGTCATGTCAAACTGACCATAGCACGAGTAACTTGCCCAAGTTCGTTATCTTCAATGATAAGCGGCGGCATGGTGTATAACAACTTACCAAAAGGGCGCAGCCATACGCCTTGCTCGATGAGTTTGGCTTGAATGTTTGGAATATCCATAGCTTCTTTCATTTCGACCACACCAATCGCACCCATGATGCGCACATCGGCGACTTTATTCGATGATAAGCAAGGCATTAAACCTTGTTTGAGTTGTTTTTCGATGTTTTGAATGCGGTTTTTCCAGTCGGATGCCAATAATAGGTCAATAGATGCCTTGGCAACTGCGCAGGCGAGTGGATTCGCCATAAAGGTTGGGCCGTGCATCAGGATGTTACCTTGTTTTTGAATGCCTTGGCTTATTTTGGGGTCAGTTAACACCGCAGCAAGTGTCATATAACCGCCCGTCAACGCTTTACCTAAACATAGAATGTCGGGTTGGATGTCGGCATGTTCACAAGCAAACAATTTGCCTGTGCGCCCAAAACCTGTGGCAATCTCATCGGCAATGAGTAATACATTGTATTCATCACAAAGCTTACGAATTTCTGTCAATATTTCGGCATCATAAAATAACATACCACCTGCACCTTGCACGATGGGCTCCACAATCATGGCGGCAAGCTCTTGATGATGTTCGGCAAAAGAGGTGCGTAAGTCTTGGATGTTTGGTGGCACAAAAATATGGGTAGGCAGTAAACCTTTGTAGAGGTGGTGCATACTGTTGTTGGGGTCGCAGACACTCATCGCACCAAAGGTGTCGCCATGATAAGCGTGGGTAAGGCTGAGAAACTTGGTCTTTTTGTCGTTTTTCTGTCCTTGCCAGTATTGTAATGCCATTTTTAGCGCAGTTTCCACGGCAACTGAACCTGAGTCGGCGAAAAACACATGTTGTAAGTTGTTGGGGGTGATGTCGATTAAGGTTTTGGCTAAATCGATGGCAGGTTGGTGGGTTAAGCCGCCAAACATCACATGCGCCATGTCTTTGAGTTGCTTTTCAATGGCTTGGTTGAGTTCTGGCACATTGTAGCCATGAATGGCTGACCACCATGAGCTCATGCCATCAATCACTTGTTGCCCGTTATCTAAGGTGAGGTCAACACCATTTGCCGATGTCACTTGATAGACAGGGTTGGGGTTGGGCATAGCGGCATAAGGATGCCACACGTGTTCACGTTCCCATGTTTGGTTTGAAGATTCGTCAGACATTTATAGAGAATCGTCATTCCCGCGCAGGTGGGAATCTACGCTATGGATTCCCGCCTGCGCGGGAATGACGTAGCTATTGTTTTCAAACATATTTATAAAAATAGTTTAAGCGCTTGATTATCGCTTTCATCGACAAAAGTGTAACCCACATCATCAAGGAATGTATGGAAATCAGTTAACTCAGTATCAGGCACTTCAAAACCAACCAAAACACGCCCAAATGCCGCACCATGATTACGATAATGGAACAGTGAAATGTTCCAACGCCCTGCGAGTTTGGTTAAAAAGTCCAACAATGCGCGTGGTCGCTCTGGGAATTCAAAGCGATACAAATGTTCGTTTTGTACATCGACAGATTTACCACCGACCAAATGTCTTAAATGTAGTTTGGCTGCTTCATTATCCATGAGGCTGGTGATGTTGTAACCCAAACCGCATAATTCTTGGGTGATTTGTTCTGCTTGTGAGCCATGTTTGATGGCAACGCCAACATACACATAAGCTTTATTGCGGCTGCACATGCGGTAGTTAAACTCGGTGACATTGTATGCGCCCAAATGATTGCAAAAGTCTAAAAATGAACCCGCTTTCTCTGGGATTTCCACAGTCAACAAGGCTTCTCTGCGTTCGCCCAATTCAGCGCGTTCGGAGACATGACGCAAACGGTCAAAGTTCATGTTTGCGCCACTATTGATAGCCACCAATGTTTGCCCTGAAATATTTTCACGTTTCACATATTTCTTCAATGCTGCCAATGCCAATGCACCCGCAGGCTCAACAATGGCACGGATTTCATCATAAATATCTTTGATGGCGGCACATGTTTCATCCGTATCCACTAAGATAATTTCATCCAAATATTGTCTGCATAAGTCAAAGGTGATGTCGCCCACTTGTTTCACGGCAACACCATCGGCAAAGATGCCGACTTGGTCTAATGTGACCAGTTGATTGGCTTTGATAGAGGCAAACATGGCTGCCGAATCCACAGGTTCAACACCGATCAATTTGGTGTGTGGTGATTTTTCTTTGAAATAGGCTGCAATACCTGCCGCCAAACCGCCGCCACCAATGGGAATAAACACGGCATCCATGATTTGATTGGATTGTTCCAGCAACTCTTTGGCGACTGTGCCTTGCCCAGCAATGACCAATTCATTGTCGTAGGGGTGAATAAATGTATAACCATTTTCATCACACAACACTTCAGCGTGAAGCAAAGCATCAGAGTAGGAGTCGCCAATCAACACCACATTTGCACCCATAGCATCGACAGCCGAGACTTTGATATCGGGCGTGGTTTCTGGCATGACAATGGTTGCTGTAATACCGAGCTTTTGCGCACTCATAGCAACACCTTGGGCATGGTTACCAGCCGAAGCACAAATCACACCTTTGGCTTTTTCTTCATCCGATAAGTTGGCCATTTTATTGTATGCACCCCGCAACTTGAATGAGAATACAGGCTGCAAATCTTCGCGTTTAAGCAGGATATGATTGCCCAAGCGTTTGGAAAGTTTGGGTGCAGTGCTTAAAGGTGTTTTGATGGCAACATCGTACACCTTGGCTTCTTCAATCGCTTGGATATAGTTAAAAGTCATGAGATGCCTCGAATACGCGATGTTTTAGCCAAGAAATCAACCAGCTTGCAATAAATAATAGGCATAACATGGCGATAATGGATGCGCCAGATGGTAAATCATATTGGTACGACCACATTAAGCCGCCTAATGTCCCTATGATGGAAAAAGTAAGACTGAGCATCCAAAGGCTTAACATGGAGCGACCCCAAAACCAAGCACATGCCGCAGGTAGAACCATCAATCCAGTGGTGAGTACAATGCCAGCGAGTTTGACACACATCACGACCGATAAACCAATCACACCATACAATACAAGGCGTAACCGAGATGTGGCGATGCCAGAGGCTTTGGCTGTAATCATATCAAATGCCATGCTCCACCAGCTTCGCGCCCAAATACCTAAAGCAATTAAGACCAATATGCTTCCCCAAGTAATCCATGTGGTGTCTTGCTCAGAAACAGTTAATATATTGCCAAATAAAAGTCCGAATAAATCCACTTCATAACTGTTGGCATTGGATATGAGCATCACGCCCAATGCCATGCTGCCTGCAAACAACACGCCAGTACCTGCATCTTCATTGATACCTTGACGGCGTGGCATGATGGCAAGCAATAAAGCAACAGCAACGGCAGTAGCAGCGGCAGTGGGTAATAAAGGCAGACCAAAGGTGACGGCAATGCCAAGCCCTGCAAGTGAAGCATGGGATACACCCACAGTTAAAAATGATAAGCGATGCGCCAAGACCATCATAGACATGGATGATGTCACTACAGCAATCAAAAGAGCGGGAAATAATGCACCCAACATCACGGGGCTAGAGAAAAAATCGTTTAAAAAATCAATCATGATGATGAGCATTATGTTTGGCAACGGGTGCGCAACCAATGCAACTGGCATCATGGGCAACAATATTGACGTGGTCGCCATACATTTCACGCCATACCTCATCGGGAATCGTGTCACCTTTTTTGGCGTGATAGTGGATATTTTTATTCAAACATGCCACCGAATCCACATAAGAAGTAATGGCTGCAATGTCGTGTTCCACCATCAATACGGTCATGTCTTGCTCATCGCAAAGCTGACGCAGAAGCTTGTATAATTTTTCTTGATGGCGGCTATCCAAAGCAGCAGAAGGTTCGTCCAATAATAATAACTTGGGTTGACGAACCAAAGCGCGGGCAAGGCGAACACGTTGCTGCTGCCCACCAGAAAGCTTTCGAAAGTCTGCATGTTGGTGCGTGGTCATCTCCACCAAACTTAGGGCATGTGTAACTTTCTCTTGTTCAATACTTTTGTTGGCGAAAAATCTTTGGAAAAGTGATGTGTTGTAGCTGCTTAAACCCATCGCGACCACATCGCATACGCGCAGCGGAATATCAGGAAGCTTGCTTTGTACTTGATGCAAGTAGCCCAAGTCGCGTTGCAATTTGTGTTGTGTGCGCTGGTTTAAACATTTTCCAAATAAATCAATATGCCCAGCAGAAGGTTTGATTAAGCCTGCAATAATAGAAAGAAGTGTGCTTTTACCAGCACCATTGGGACCAATGATACCCATAAAATGCCCTGAACCCACTTCAAGCGAAAGATGCTCCAACACTGGTTTTTTATCTGATCCAAAGCGGATATGAGACAGGTGAACCACAGATGGAGTCATGGTTTTTTATCCGTAAGTTTGTTCAATGCCTCTATGTTTCGTTGCATCAAGCTTGACCAAGATTCGCCACACTGCCCCAAAGCATCCAGTGCAATGATAGGGTTACCCGTGTGCTTTTGCAGCCATGTTAAAGCACGATTGCTGTGGTTGCTGTCAGCAATCAATACAGTTTGAGGATATTTCTTTAATACATTGAGTGCCTTTTCTAGTTTCCGTGGCCCATATTCTTGACCATGCTGTGCGGACTCAAGTACGCTGCGAATAGGAACACCTAGAGCCTCAAATAAACCTTGCCAAGATGGGTGCTGCATCATAATGCCACGCTGTTTAAGGTTTTGCTGCTGAACCAATAGTTCCCATTGTTGCCAAATATGTTGAGCTTGTTTTTGGCTACGTTTGAGTTGAACTTGAATATTTTGTTCATGCGTGGCGTTGGTTTGAATCAAAATCTCTGCCAAGTGGGGTAGTTCATCCATCACAAGTTTAGGATTTAGCCAAGCATGTGTTTCATGGTGCTGCGTGTGCTTGTGCTGTGGGTCATCATTGTCTTGCCATAAGCTAAAAGAGGGCGTGCCACTGTGAAGCATCGCCCAAGACTGATCATCCCGCGATGAGCGAATGAGTAAGTTGGCTTGTTGCAGGCTATCCACTTGTTTGGGTGTGAGTTGAAAATGATGGGGGTCAGCATTGTTGGGTAGAAGGCATTGCACATTCAATTGAGGGTCTAACGCTAGAACCAAGCCCGATAGTGGGGGGAGGGTGACCAAGACGCGAGGTTGCTGATTTGTGGCGTGACTTATACTTGGGAGAAGCAGTAAGAAAGCATAGATTATAGTTATGATTTTCAATGTTTAAAAGCCTTATTCGGTGTGGCAAATATTGCAATTTGCCATTATTTTATCAATCCTTGTGGCGTAAGCTAGCCATATATTGAGTTTTGTCATACTAATTTAAGGAGTGTAGGACATGTTATCCCCCGATTATTTTGAATACCGTTGGAGTTGGTATCGTCCAATTTTGATGCAAGGAGAGAGCGCAGCAAAGCGCTGCCGCGTTGATGCGAGACGTTTGCCTTTATGTATTCCAGGTGAAGATGCGCGAGAATATGTCCCTTATGCCATAGACCCTCAATTAACACTGGTGTTTACAAATGCGGTACGAAAATTACATGAATACTCTATAAAATACATGATTGATCGAGTGAGGGTGTCGGCTCATCAACTTCCTCAGATGACACCTGTGTCGCGGGCAATGTTTAAACATTTGCAAGCACTACACCCGCATTTGCCGATGACGCTTTTGCACCATTGGTGTGCTGATGAGTTGGGTGGGGTGGTTTTACTGAATACGTTAAATGGTATGTGGGAGCAATCTTGGGAGCAAGATAAGCTTGATTCTGCGCCCTGGGTTCCAGCCGTCAATGTGTTTATTTTAAGGCTTATTCGTGATGCCATCAGCGGTTTATCGAATAAACATGCGCTGCATAATGATAGAGTGATGGTGTCTGTTCTTGGGGGTGTATACGACTGGGCATTGCGTGCTTTTCTTAAACAATACATTGATGGTGCAGTAGAAATGACCCGTATTGCTACTTATGAGACCATGATTATTCCTGCAACACCCATAGCCTTTCTATATCAGCAACCTGATACCAACTTGCTTGCAGATACACGTTCTGTTATTTCAGCTTATGGCTTAGATCCAGACCTATTACCGCGTATGCGTGAAGTACGTGATAAAATTGGTGCGCGTAATGAAGCTGGTATCCTTACTTTGGTTGCTAAAGAGCGCATGGGTGAACACATGCTTAAGCGCAGTTGGGCAAGGTTATCATTGTGGGCTTTGGCGCAAAAAACCAAGCAAGGTGTTTGGATGCAATGGGTTCAAGATGCTAAAAAACTGGACGCACTGATTGCAAGACCTGAAAAGCTACCTGCAGCAGTGATTCGCCTTCTTGAATCTGCGAAAGATGAGCACCCTGTTGCCGCTTGGTTACTGACTATTCGTGATCATGCCTTAAAGGGAAAGAAAGCAAAATCAATGGGTAGCCCATGGCTTCAAGGTGAAGTGGTATTGAATGCCTTTCGTGTTTTTGAAGAAGATGTGAAAGTTGAGGCGGAGCGACGCAAACAAGAATCGCTGTGGATGAATAGAACACCTGAAGTTATTAAAAATCAACGCGGTATGGAAGCAATCAAGTTGATGCAGAAGGCATATGAAGATGGTGATTTGGTTTATTTTCAACTGGATAGACAATGTTCGCTGCATAGTGGGAGTGCTTTGGCAAGCAAGCAAGGGTGTTTGCGTATTGAGTGGTCGGATTACCTATCTGGTATGACGCTGATGGTCAAAGATCACGTTGCCTTTTTGAGTAAATCTTTTCTTCCTGGTGTGCTGCAAATTATTGATGAAGAGGATCATGTTTTCTTGGATCAGGTTTCTGCATCGGGTTGTTTTATGCGGGGTCGCATCCGTGAGCTATTGCATACGGGGACGCTGATTAAAACAAAAATGAAAGATTGGTATGAGGATGTTGATGAGAATGGGGGGGCGACTAATATGCCTGCAGTCACCATGTGTATTGCTTTACTAGGTGGTTGGGATTTTATCAGGCATAAAAATAAAGACCTGGGTTCGTTTACGTTGGCATTTAGCTTGTCTGTATCTCAGGCTGATGCTGGGGTTACGCGTGATGTTGGCGTTGGTCGATTGATCACGTATAGAGAGCAAAGATTGCGTAAATTGCCGTTGGGTCACGTGCGTGTGGATAAAATAGCAAGTGGTACGGGGCACTCTGAATACCTTATGCACAACACTGGTTTTGCTCTGACATCGCAAGCCTTAAACGAGTTTGTATCATCCATGCAAAATAAATCCGTGGTGAAGGAGTTTAACCCTATCGATGCTGATGCAAAGGCAGTGCTTTCAGAATATAGAATACCTCCTTCGGGTTTGAAAGTGGTGTGTGTGCGTCCGCGAGCTGATGGTGAACGTGTTTATATCTTTATCCGCGCAGGGCGACTTTCGTTAGCAGGTATGGATACAGAAATTTATGAGCTTTTGGATGAAGATAGTAGCGCAGCTCACCGTATCTATCATGATGGGTTACCACGTTGGCAGTGAAGCGTGGGGCAGACTTTTTTAACTTACCCAAGCAGACATTAAAAATATTGCCCCAAAGATTGGCGGTAGCATGGTCTGGTGGTGCAGACTCGACAGCACTGTTGCACTATTTAAAAATTGAAGGTTATGATGTGTCTGCGTGGCATATTGATCATGGCTGGTCTGGATCATCGGCAAAACAAGCGGTGTTGCTGGCGCAACGTGCTGAGGCTTGGGGTATTCCTTTCTACTGTAAAACACTGCGAAAGCCAAAGCAGAATATTGAAGCAGAATCACGACAGCTGCGTTATGCTGCTTTTACAGATATGGCAGAGGAAACGCAATGTTTTCACCTTACGATAGGTCATCACCGAGAAGATCAGGCTGAAACAGTATGTATGCGTTTGTTACAAGGTGCTGGTGTGGCTGGGTGCCAAGGTATGCAAGGCGTAAGAAAGCAGGGTGACTTGTTTTTATACCGATCTTTTCTGGATGTAGAAAAAGTCAAAATAAAACAATATTTACATGAACAAAATATTGATTGGATAGAAGACCCAAGCAATCAAGATGTTAGAATTTGGCGTAATAAAATTCGCCATCAACTGTTTCCCATGATACAAAATCACGATGTAGATCCTACGGCTCTTTTTTTACGTTATCAACAGCAAGCAATACGCGTGCAAGAGGGTATTAGAGGGTTGGCAGAAAAGTATGTGATTGATGTGATTGAGGAGCAAGGAAGACAAGGATGCAGCATGGATTGGCAAGAGTGGTTGATGCAAACTCCTTCAGTGCGTGTTTATCTTTTACAAAAAATGATTGGTATTCTTTTTACTGATGGTAAAGTGCTTGGCAGAAGACATTTTAAAGCCATTGAAC
The DNA here is from genome assembly GCA_030949605.1 of Ghiorsea sp. GTDB lineage: Bacteria > Pseudomonadota > Zetaproteobacteria > Mariprofundales > Mariprofundaceae > Ghiorsea. Next base: position 45,670 of record JAUZSH010000022.1, on the reverse strand, counting down.
AGTGGCAGCAACATGGTGCAAATGGTTGGGTTAGTTTGTCGGGTTGCTATCTGGAAAGACAAGGCGAAAATCTGAAAATTTTCAAAAGAAATCAAAAGCTTAGTGCTTAGATGTTAGGAATAAAGAGGTTAATAAGATGAGTAAGAATTTACTGTTGTGGGTTGTGATTGGCATGACGATGATGAGCATTTTTAATATGTTCAGCGGCTCCATGAATGGAAAAACAGAGCCCATGAGTTATACAGCATTTGTCGAAAAGGTGGATCAAGGGCTTGTCGATGACGTGACGATTCAAGATAAACAAGCTGTGGGTCACTACCGAGATATGGCAGGGAATATTACACGCTTTGAGTTGGAGCTTCCAAACGATCCAACATTGGTGCAACGTTTGATTGATGCCAAGGTTGAGGTCCAAGCAAGCCATCGAGAAGAGTCGTTGTTTTTAACCATTCTTATTTCTTGGTTTCCCATGTTATTGTTGATTGGCGTATGGATATTTTTTATGCGTCAAATGCAAGGTGGCGGTAAAGGTGGTGCGATGGGGTTTGGTAAGTCCAAAGCGAAGTTGCTCACTGAACATTCAGACAGAAAAACGTTTGATGATGTTGCAGGTTGCGATGAAGCCAAGCAGGAAGTCACAGAAGTGATTGAATTTTTGCGTGACCCATCAAAATTTACCCGTTTGGGTGGTAAAATTCCTAAAGGTATTCTGCTTGTAGGCCCTCCGGGTACGGGCAAAACATTGCTGGGTCGTGCGATTGCGGGTGAAGCTGAGGTACCTTTCTATTCCATTTCAGGTTCGGACTTTGTGGAAATGTTTGTGGGTGTCGGTGCATCACGCGTACGGGACATGTTTGAACAAGCTAAAAAGAATGCACCGTGTATTATTTTCGTCGATGAAATTGATGCTATGGGTAGGCATCGTGGTGCAGGTCTTGGTGGTGGCAATGATGAGCGTGAACAAACATTAAACCAATTATTGGTTGAAATGGATGGTTTTGAGGCCAATGAAGGTGTGATTCTTGTGGCAGCAACCAATCGCCCAGATGTGCTTGACCCTGCATTATTGCGTCCAGGTCGCTTCGACCGCCAAGTGACTGTGGGTAATCCAGACATGCCTGGTCGCGTTGCTATTTTGAAAGTACATATGAAAAAAGTACCCCTTTCATCAGATGTGGATGTGAAAGCATTGGCGCGTGGCACACCTGGTTTTTCAGGTGCGGACTTGGCAAACCTTGTCAACGAAGCTGCATTGAGTGCAGCACGTTATAATCGTGATAAAGTGACTAACCAAGACTTTGAAGAAGCCAAAGATAAAGTGATGATGGGTGCAGAGCGTCGCTCTATGATTATGACTGAGGAAGAAAAGGCGTTAACCGCATACCATGAGGCAGGGCATGCTTTGGTGGGTATTCATAGCCCCAAACATGACCCGTTACATAAAGTGACAATTATCCCTCGTGGCCGCGCACTGGGCGTGACGATGAATTTACCAGAACGGGATAGGTTGAGCCAATCACGCATTGAATTGGAATCACGTTTGGCATCATTGTTTGGTGGACGAATGGCTGAAGAACTGGTGTTTGGCAAAGAAAATATTACCACAGGTGCTGGGCATGATATTCAGCAAGCGACTAAAATTGCCAAAGCAATGGTCACTGAATATGGCTTTAGTGATAGGTTGGGAAGATTGCGTTTCTCTGAAAATGAAGAAGAAGTATTTCTTGGTCGTTCGGTAACACAAAGTAAACATGTATCGGATGCAACTTCTCGTATTATTGATGAAGAAGTACGAGCGTTTGTTGATATTGCTGAAGAAAAAGCTCGCTTTATTCTTACCGAACATAGAGATGAGTTAGAGATTATTGCCCAAGGTCTTTTGGAGTATGAAACTTTATCAGGCAAAGAAGTGACGGCCTTGTTGAAAGGTGAAAAAATTAGCCGAAAAGATGATTTAAATAAAATGCCTAAAGCGGATGTCGATGATGATAGTTCCGTGGTGATGGATGATGATAAGGAAGATCATCAGGTTTCTGATAAAGGAACTGGGCAAGAGAGTTAATATTGTCCCGCTGGTTTCGCCAAAAGCATCGACCAGCTTGGTTGATGGGTGTACTTAACTGTACACCCGATTCCTTTTCAGATGGAAACAATGACAATTTAAAAGCACTTATATTGCGTGCAAAACAGATGGTATTGCACGGTGCGAATGTGGTTGATGTTGGTGGCGAATCCACGCGCCCCAATGCTTCACCTGTGGATGTACAAGAAGAGTTGGCTAGGGTTATACCTGTCGTACAAGCTTTAACCGAAAGAGATATTCCTGTTTCCATTGATACCATGAAAGCTGAAGTGATGCAGAAAGCTATTGTGGCAGGTGCTAGGCTAGTGAATGATGTTAGTGCGTTAACCTTTGATTCCAACAGTTTGTATGTTGTTGCTGACACAGGTGTCGATGTGTGTTTGATGCATATGCAGGGTAATGTGAAAACCATGCAAACGAATCCTCACTATGATGATGTGCTGAGCGAAGTTCTTTTCTTTTTTGAGCAGAGGATTGAAGCTTGTGTTCAGGCAGGAGTTCAAACATCAGCGATGATTTTAGATCCAGGTATCGGATTTGGTAAACGTCTTGAAGATAATTTGAATTTGATTGCAAATATTAATGTGATTAAAAAAACATTCGATATGCCTGTATTGTTGGGTGCATCGCGCAAATCTTTTTTGGGTGCTATGACAAACTCTGAGGTTCATCAGAGGGAAATAGAAACTGCTGTTGCATCAACTGTCGGGATTTTTTGTGGTGCGGATATGATTCGTGTTCATGATTGTTTTGAACACCATAAAACAGCGCTTGTTGCATCGAAGCTTGCAGATGCCAAAATTCTATGATCAGTGACTTTACGATGTTGCTGGAGAGCTTCCAGTTGAGCTTTATTGATTTCATTGACATTGGGATTGTGGCATTGGTGGTTTATTATGTATTACGTTTAATTCGTGGTACGCATGCGGAACAAATGTTAATCGGCTTGCTATTGATGCTTGTCCTGTATGAAGTTGCGCGTATTTTTGGGCTACTGACGGTTGAATGGATATTTAATCAAGTTTTTGCTGTGTTTATTGTGATTTTGGTGGTGCTATTTCAGGCAGAAATTCGTAAAGGTTTAATGCGGGTTGCGGTGAATCCACTTTCGACAAGTATTGAGCCACAAGACAAGCTGATTAATGAAGTTGTCGAGGCTACGCATAGCCTTGTGAAAAAACGATGGGGCGCACTTTTGGTCTTTGAGCGTGAAACGGGTCTCAAGCATTTGGATGAAAGTGGTGTTGTGATTCATGCTGAAGTGAATGCGGATCTGATTGTAACCTTATTCTGCCCAGACATACCATTACATGATGGTGCTTTGCTTTTAGGCTTAGACCATGCAGGTATGCCAGAGATTCGTGCGGCTCGTGTTTTGTTACCTTTGGCCAAGTCCAAGCATGTTTTGGGTGCATATGGAACGAGACACCGTGCAGCCATTGGCTTGAGTGAAGAGAATGATGCCTTGGTTTTGGTGGTGTCTGAAGAACGTGGTGATATTCATTTGGTTGAAAATGGCGAGATGAGCGAGTCTTTGCACGGAAATGAGTTGAGAAAAGCTTTGGCTTTAGGGCTGGCAAGTATAAAATTTACTGGTAGCAGCAAAACATGAGCTATATTCACCGTCTAGGTCTCCCTTTTTGGTCGATTGTGATTGCCATTGTGCTTTGGGCGCAAGTTCATGGGCAAGGTATGGGTTCAGTGCGCCTTGATGTTGCTTTACAGGTGAGGGATGTTCCTGAAAATATGATGATTGTGAATGATTTGCCCGATCAGGTCAGTATCACGGTTTCAGGGCTTCAGGCATTACTTAATTCCTTAGATACTCAGGCTTTATTTGTTTCTGTGGATGCTTCTTCTTTAAATATGCCAGGTGTGATTGAGCAAGCTTTGGATATTGAAACCATTGATTTACCTGCAGGTCTTAAAGTGGAAAAAATTCAACCTGATAGTGTGCAGCTTCAAGTGGATCATATTGTAAAACGAACGATTAAAGTACAGCCGATATTTGATCTGGCGCAAGGATGGAAAGCCGAGCATGTGGTGATAACACCCTCGGTGATTACCCTTTCGGGACCTGAGGTATGGTTAAGTACCATGGATAAGGTTGAAACTTCTGCCTTAAGATTGAATTTAAAGCAAGGTCTATTTGATGTGCAAACAACGGTTGTACCTTTAAGTGGTCAAGGCATCCACACCTTAGAAAAAGATGTGAAAATTCGTGTGCGTGGTGACCTTGTGTGGACGCGTACTGTGCAAAATAATGATAAATTTCTGCGTAAGGAAGCCTTATCGACCTCTGAAGATCATCTCATGGTGGAAGATGGAGCATCTATTGTTCCTATACCTGAAGGCGGACATGGTCAGTTGATTAAAGCTAAGAAAGAGATTGTTCCAGCATCTATTGTCCCTGTTCCCGCGCAATATCACATGAAGGATGGGGTTGAGAAACCTGTTCAAATTGAAGTTAAGGAAGAGGTTGCTCCAGCATCTATTGTCCCTGTTCCCGCGCAATATCACATGAAGGATGCGGTTGAGAAACCTGTTCAAATTGAAGTTAAGGAAGAGGTTGTTCCAGCATCTATTGTCCCTGTTCCCGCGCAATATCACATGAAGGATGCGGTTGAGAAACCTGTTCAAATTGAAGTTAAGGAAGAGGTTGTTCCAGTATCTGTTGTGCCTGTGATTGAGGATGTATACACAGGCATAATCGAAGAAGAGCCTAGGCGAGAAAAGATTGCTGTGCCAGCGCTTATTGAGCCAGATAGACAGTTAAAAAATTAAAGAATGAAGGTAAATGAGACATGCGAAAATATTTTGGAACAGATGGTGTACGTGGTGAAGTTAATACTGACCCGATGACCGCAGAGTTTGCACTTCGTCTAGGTCGGGCAGCAGGTTATGTACTGACTAAACATTTGAAACATAAACCACATGTTTTGATTGGTAAGGATACACGGCTTTCAGGTTATATGATTGAATCAGCACTTTGTGCAGGTTTGACAGCCCAAGGCATGAATGTTTTACTTGTTGGTCCTGTACCAACACCTGCAGTAGCTTACTTAACGCGCAGTTTACGGGCTGATATAGGAGTGGTGTTATCGGCATCGCACAATCCCGCTGGTGATAATGGTATTAAGTTTTTTGGTGCTGATGGGTTTAAACTTCCAGATAGTGTGGAGCTTGAAATTGAGGCGGCCTTGGATGACTTACCACCTTTGCCACCAGCATTGGAGATTGGCAAAGCAGAGCGTGTGGATGATGCGCGTGGAAGATACATTGAATTTCTCAAGGCATCACTGCCGAAAGATGCCCGTTTTTCAGGATTTAAAGTTGTTGTCGATAGTGCCAATGGGGCTGCTTATGATGTCGCCCCAACGTTGTTGAAGGAACTTGGGTGTGAAGTTGTTTCATTGTTTGACCAACCTACAGGTTATAACATCAACCAAAACTGTGGTTCTACTTACCCAAAAATCATGTGTGACAAAGTGCGTGAAGTTGAGGCAGACATTGGTTTTGCACTTGATGGCGATGCAGATAGGTTGATTGCCTGTGATGCCAGTGGTGAGCTTGTTGATGGTGATCGAGTGATTGCCATTTTGGCAGAGCATTTACTGAAGCAAGGGCAGCTTAAAGGTGGCGCAGTTGTTACAACATTGATGAGTAATATGGGGCTGGGCAACTTTCTTGAACAACGCGGCGTGCAAATGCTCAGAGCCAATGTGGGTGATAGATATGTGTTGGAAATGATGCGAGATAAGGGTTGCAACCTTGGTGGCGAGCAATCAGGGCATATGATTTTATTGGATAGTAATACCACAGGTGATGGTTTGATGACGGCGTTACAACTGTTGTGTGCCATGCAAGAAGCCAAACAACCATTGTCCGAACTTGCGGTAGATTTAACACTTTATCCACAAAAATTGTGGAATATTGTGATGAAAAAGAAAGTGGATGTCCTTGCCGATGCTGAAGTGCAGCGCTTGATTAAAGATGTAGAATTAAAGATGGGTCAATCAGGGCGAGTGAATGTTCGCGCCTCAGGTACAGAGCCTAAACTTCGTGTAATGGTTGAAGCAGAGTCTGCAACGTTGATGCATGAAACGGGAGAATCTTTGGTGAAAGCTTTGAAGGTTAAAATCCAAGCACTTATTGAAAAGTCTTCTGGAATGTAGAAAGCACCCTTTTTATACTGCTTGACCTTATCATGCAGTATAAAGAGCCACTTGCAAAACTCATGAGCGGCGATTGACTTCCCCATTCTGGCGCGTTTTTAGGCTGGAATTTCGGTGTATCCGACATTCCGCACCCCTAAATCAATATTACTTTATTTAATTTATCTATATTTTTCAACAGGTTATAAAAATGAGGCTGTTTTCGATAAACTGTGCCACCTCTCATGAAAGGTATATTTGAGGGTAAATGACTAAAATTATGAATAATCCTCTTGTCATGAGGGCTAAAGTCACAAGCAATGTATTACCATAATAAGCTTGTTTAGCGTTGAAAACATTATGTTTTCATGTCTTTTCATTAAATACTTACATTGAGCCTTACATTGAGAGGGTATCTCTTTTTAAAAAAATGATTTAAAATTGATGTCGGATGATGTTTGTTCTCATCATATTGAATAAAAATAGCCTTTTATGACCGAATCATTTAGCCATTTAATGAAAATTACGGTACCGATTTTCAACTTTTTGCTTAAGTTGGTTGTAGATTGAAATTCGTAGGATAATCAGAATCGTGATGTATATCCTTATCTCATTGATTTATAAGGATAAAATAACCAAGAAAACGATAAAGCATACCCGCTCAATGTAAGTAAATACCAAAAATCAAAATCAAGGGTGCGGAATGTCGGGTGTATGGAACCACCATGCCCCTCATTTCAGCCTAAAAATGCACTCAAAGTGGGATTGCCACTCATCCACCCAGAGTTTTGCAAGTGGCTCTAAAAAGTTACTCTTTAAGTTTCCAGCCTGTATGCCAAAGATACCAGCAGGCAAAGATGGTGGATAATGTAGCGATAGAAACCACGATAATGGCTTGAGATGGGTTGGTATCACCCACATTTAAAAAACCATGGCGAAAGCCATCAATCAGGTAAAAGAATGGATTGAAATGATTCATGGTTTGCCAAACTTCAGGAAGTTGCTTCACCGAATAAAACACACCCGATAGAAAGGTGAGCGGCATAATGATAAAATTGTTTAATAATGCCATATCATCGAATGTTTTTGACCACATGCCACCAATCAAACCCAAACCACCCATGATAATACTGCCAGCAATACCATAAAACAGAATCATCCATAGGTGTTCGATGTGAACATTGGTGAAAGGTGCAAGCACGAGTAGCAGCACAATGGCAACAATCACGGCTCGGGTGACTGCCGCTGCCAAAAAGGCAATGGTCACTTCCAGCGCAGAAAGAGGGGCCATCATGAGAAATATCTGCACATTCATTAATTTTCCAACCATAATAGAGCTGGAAGTATTGGCGAAGGCATTTTGTAGCATGGCCATCATGACAAGACCAGGGATGAGAAAGTCAAAGTATGCCACATCCATTCCTGGAACTTCACGATCGCCCATGGCATAACGAAAGACGATTAAATACATGATGGCTGTTAATGCAGGCGCAACGATGGTTTGCATATTCACATTAAGGAAGCGACGTGTTTCACGGGTGTAAAGTGTCCAGCAGCCATACCAGTTCATGTTTTTTTCTCGTTGGTGATGCGTAAAAAAACATCCTCTAAGTCTTCATTTTGAATGCGGACTGATTTGGCTTCACCCAAAACTTGAATAGCAGTTTGATAAACAGCATTAAAATTATTTTTGCCTGAATGATCTTTTTTCAAACATAATAGTATTTTATCACCATCTATACGGGGTGAAAATTGAGCGAGTGTTAATAATGCTTGCTGGCTCATGGGTTTGGCATATTGTAAAACAAGCGCCGAGCTGCCTACGCTATCCAATAAACCCTTCATGGACTGAGAGGTTAAGCGTTTGCCTTGGTCAATAATAGCAACATGATCACATAATTCTTCAGCTTCTTCGAGGTAGTGGGTGGTGAGTAAAATGGTTGTACCGTTTGTATTTAATTCTCGCATGAAGTCCCATAAACGCTTGCGAAGTTCCACATCTACACCAGCAGTTGGCTCATCTAAGATGACAACTTTGGGTTTGTGCACCAAAGCTTGAGCCACCAGAAGTCGTCTACGCATACCGCCTGATAATTGACGGGCATTTTTATGAGCATGTTCCGATAACTCTAGGCGTTCTAAAAGCTCATCAATCCATTTGAGGTCGGGTTTGAAGCCAAACATCCCCGACATGATTTTAAGAATGTCACGGGGATTGAAAAAGGGGTCAAAGGCAATTTCTTGGGGAACCACGCCCAAGTGTTGTTTGCACCAGCGGCGTTCTCTAAATAAATCATGCCCTAAAAAAGTGACGTGACCTGAAGTTGGTTTGACAGTGTCAGCCAAAATATTGATGAGTGATGATTTTCCAGCGCCGTTGGGACCTAAAAGGGCAAAAAATGACCCTTCAGGCACAGATAAGTCAACACCTTGCAGTGCTTGTTTACCGTTACGGTATGTTTTTGTGAGTTGCTTAACTTCTAAAGCATAGCTCATGAAAGGTGAGTTTTAGTACTCCGCAGCGGCATGGCCACAGCCCGCACCTGTTTCAGCGGGGCTAAATGATTTACCGCAACCACATGTTGAGCCAGCATTTGGGTTTTTGATGACAAAAGACTCACCCTGTAATGATGTTTGATAGTCTACTTCAGCACCATCAAGCATACCCATGCTCATTTGATCGACAATCAAACCAACACCAAAGTTTTCTACAACAGTATCATTATCTTTGATTTCATCATCAAAGGTAAAGCCATATTCAAAGCCAGAGCAGCCGCCACCAGAGACAAAAATTCTTAATTTAAGACCTTTGTTTTCTTCAGTTTCTAGCAATGCACCAATTTTATTCGCAGCACTTTCAGTTAAACTTACAGACATATCAGACACCTCATTATACCCCGATTATAAACGTTTTATGTGCTGGCTTCAATGTTTCCTTTTTTCAGTCTCTGAAGAGTGTCCATAGACAGGCTGTTAAGCACGAAGCGCGCCATCACTATTTTTTAGAAACTAGATTTTCCTTTGCGTTGTACAGGAAGTGCATGCAATTCGATGCTTTGTGTTGAAGGCGGAACATCTTCTAAAATTAAAATGAAACCACGAGAGCCTAATGGAAATACAGCCGTTTTATCCACTGGGGGTGAAATAAAAGGTACTGCTTTGAAGGTATCTATGCTTGCAGGTTCAGTCATCGGCTGGATGACTTCGTGGTTTTCCCCTGCTTGGCTCACCAAGACTATTTTGATTTCTGGAGGGGGTAATGAAATGTTTAAAAGATTGCGCACTCTAGCCTCAACGATTAATACAAGGCTTCCATCTTTGCGTTTTAACCATTGGCTATGTAAGGAGTTAGGCTCCACTTGCCAATCACTATCCAATACAGGCGCATCAGTTTGAATTTGAAGTTGGTAGCCACGAAACACAGTATGATGCAACCATAGGTTTCGATTGACGACCGTACCTGCGATGGTAAGTAGCAGTAGAACCAAACTCATCCATAACCAAACATGGGAATCTTTCTTTTGCATTCCAGATTGGGCGAGGTCTTTGAGACCAAAGGTGGGTGCTTTATCCTCTTGGGCTTGAAAGCATTGTGATGCGGTATCACCTGAAATGACTTTGTTACCATAACTATCAAATTCGGTGTTGCATTTGTGGCAGACCAATATTGCATTTTTGATAACAGCTTCAATTTGATAAGAAGCAAAACATTGAGGACAAATCACACGCATGTGCCAAGTCTGACAAAGATTGTGCAGCTTGCCTACTGACAGCATGAATCCATCCCGTTACGCTTGGCTCATGAGCCAAGAACACACAATCATTCACATGAGTCATTTAATGATGCGTTATAAGACGGGGAAAGTCGCTTTATCAGGTATTAATATGGATATCCCACAAGGTAGCTTTGTGTATTTGATAGGAGAAAGTGGCGCTGGAAAGTCCACGCTGTTGAAGATGATGTATGGTGGCATTCGCCCAACATCGGGGCAATTGGAGGTTCAAGGTACAACAATACGTGATGCTAGTGAACATCAAATTCGCGCTTTAAGGCAGCGTACAGGTATCATTTTTCAGGGTAACCGCTTGCTTCATTCGCGTACAGTTTTTGAGAATGTTGCTTTGCCACTTCGCGCTCAAGGTTGGAATGCGGAGCGTTTGTTGCCACGCGTGGAAAAAGTACTCTCATTCGTAGGTCTAAAAGATAGATTGTGGTCATATCCTGAAACATTATCTGGCGGTGAGCAACAACGGGTGGCGATTGCGCGTGCGATGCTTTCTAACCCACCTCTCATTTTAGCCGATGAGCCCACAGGTAATTTGGATGATGATACGGCAAGGCATGTTTTGGATATATTGAGTGCGCTAAATAAGCTGGGAACCACCATTATCATGGCAACCCATGATTTACACCTGCTTACATCTCACCCTGGAGATGTGGTTCAATTGCACAAAGGTGTGCTGGTAACGGGGCGAAGGCAGAGGAGAAACCCATGAGTGTAATACACCATTCATTGATGCGCTTACCTGGCGGTTGGCAGCTCCCACCTTTTGGCATACATCAGGTATTGGCACTTGTGATTGTTGCCGTGGCATTGTGGTCTGTTGGTATCATTTGGCTTGCGCTGCAAGGGGGTGAACAGTGGGTTGGTACTTGGCAAGATGAAATTAAAGTACATGTGTATGTAGACAGAAACCAGCAGGAAACGATGGCTACTTTACAGGAAAATATCATGGATATTGATGGTGTGGATCATGTGCGCTTGGTATCCGATGAAGAAACACAAGCTTGGATGGAAAAATGGCTGGGTGGTGAAGGTTTGGATGCTGTAAGCTTTAGTCAGCACTTGCCAGCAAGTCTTGAAGTGATGCTGGAGGAGCCGCGTGTGGCGACAGTATTGGATGACATTCAGGATGTTGCACTGGCGCAAGGTGCAGAGATCAATGAAGATGAGCTGGAGCTTGTGGAAGCAGGTGATGTGCTTGGTACGATTCAGAATTTGGCATGGTTTGCCACCACGATTCTTGCTTTGGCTATGGCGCTGATTGTATCCAACACGTTGCGTATGATTTTATTAGCCAGGGCTGAAGAGGTACATTTGATGCGCCTGATGGGTGCAAAGGAATGGTTTGTACGTTTGCCCTTTGTTTTGGAAGGTGTGCTTCTTGGTGTAGGTGCAGGTTTTACAGCATGGCTTTTGATGTGGCCGTTGGTTTGGTTTACATATGATTGGCAAAGTAATATAGGTATTGATTTGAGTGGCTGGATGTTATTTTTACCTTTAATTTTTGGTGGTGCTTTGGTGGGTGGATTGGGTGCATTGATAGCAACGACCAATATTGTTTCACCTGAAACAGATAGTTAACTTCCCTAAATCTTAGATGTTTCAACATAAACCTTTCGCGGAATTACCCAGCCAATTTTTGTTATTTGGCTTATTGATGTATATCGGCTTGGAGCTGACGGCAACAATGCTATTGACCTATGGACAAGGCTTTTCGATAGCGCAACAAACTGTAATTTTAAGCCTTCGCTTTGCGGACCTGTTGGGTCTCGTCTTTCTGATTTGGAAATACCAGGTGCTTACGTCGTTGGGTTTGGATAAACCCAATCAAGTTGCATTGCTTGTGTTATTGAAGATATCTGCAATGTGTTTATTGGCTGTGGGTGTGCTGTACGCTGTGCAGCCTATATGGTTCACTTATGTACAGTTACCTTCGTGGTTGTACGGTATGCTGGGATTATTGTTAATGGTCGTGCTTGCTCCGATTGTGGAAGAAATTATTTTTCGTGGTTTGTTGTACCGTATGCTACGCGAACGCTGGGGTGTTGGGGTATCGGTGCTGGTTAGTGCTGCCTTTTTTTCACTGGTGCATCATGGATTACTGTTATCACCTCAGCTTGTGGGTGGTGTTATTTTTGCATTGGCTTATGAGTGGAGTCGCTCGTTGTGGATTGCTATTGGCTTACATATGGGGGCTAATGCTGCGGTATATGTGTTATCTATACTTTATTGATGTTACGCAAAACAGATGATAGCAGGGCGGACTCAAAGGTTAAATCCGACATTCCGCACCCCTGATCTTGATTTTTGGCATTTAATGAAAATACAGGGGTTCACGTAAAATCGATAGTGATAATTGTACTTATCACTTGAATTCAGGTCATGACAAGAGGATTATTCATGATTTTAGTCATTTACCCTCACCCGAATGAAGTGATAAGAATAGCGATTACATACGATTGCACTTATGATACGAATTCAGGTGCTAAAACTACTTGTAGGAGCCACTTGCAAAACTCTGGGTGGATGAGTGGCTCGTAGGTAACACAATTATCATAAAGGGGATTGAATGGTGAGTAAGAAAGTGTTTTGGGCAGTAATGATTGGTATTGTGGTGTTTGGTGTTTTGGCAGCAACACGATCAATTTGGCAAGATCCAGCCGATCAAGTTTGGATGAAAGGCATGATTAAGAAGTTACATGTTCTGCCCAGTGAGCAAAATCTTGCTTATGATAACGCTTGTGCATCGTGCCATATGCTTTACGCACCAAGCATGTTGCCAGCGAGATCTTGGCAAGTATTAATGGGTGGGTTAAGTGATCATTTTGGTGATAATGCAGAGGTGACCGATTCAATACGCGAAGAAGTATCTGCATATTTGCAGAGAAATGCAGCGGATAAAGTTGAGAATACTTATGCACAACCGATGTTGGCTTTACTGAATAATGATGAAACACCACTTCGTATCAGTGAAACCAAATATTTCACCTTACTGCATGATGTTGTGAAGCCAGCGATGATTGAAGGTAACTCTGATGTGCAATCGGTTGCACGTTGTGAAGCTTGCCACTACGAGGCACTGGAAGGTCGATACAATCGTTTTGCAGTACGCATTCCAAACTACTACAAGCAGGGTACTTGGCGGTTGATGAATCCCGCCACCACAAAAGGCAGCGAATAAAGCTGCCTTTTGTGGTGTGAGTTTTGTGGTCGGTGCGACCATAAGAACAATTTAAAATACAAATTCGCGTACTTTAACGATACCTTCCATGGGTAGTAAACGTGTTTCAGCGATACCTTTTTGGGTGCAAGTTGTACCGTTGATCGTATGATGCTCTAAGGTGACAATATCTTGTCCGATAAAAGCAATGATTTGCCCTTTTTCTGCCAGTAAACTTTGAATATGTGTTGGAATACGCTCAACAGCTGCGCCGAGTACAATCACATCAAAATCTTGACCAATACTTGAGGCACAAAGCTCTTCCTCATTCATTGCATTGACATGGACAACCTTGGCGTTGTCAATGCCATTGGCGACTAAATTTTGTGTGGCAAGAGCGACCAAGTCTTTATGGATTTCACAGCTGGTAACATGATCTGCCAACAATGCCAGTAAAGCCGTGAGGTAGCCTGAGCCTGTTCCAATCTCAAGTACCTTTTCAGTACCTTTTAAATCGAGAGCCTGAATGATTTGTGCTTCCTGAAGTGGTGTGAGCATTTCTTGCTTTTGTGGTAAAGGTACAGATCCTTCCATATAGGCAAGGCTGCGAACATGTTCAGGTAGATACTTTTCACGCGGCGAATCCATGAGTAATTCAATAATACTTGGCTCTAAAACCTTGCAGCATCGAAGTTGTGATTCGACCATGTTGCGGCGTGTGATGTAAAGTGCGTTTGAATCCATAAGTGAAAAATCCTCCCAAGTTAACGAATGGCAAGGATGCAGTATGATAAGCAATGATTCAAGCGGCTTTTATGATGAATGTCGCATTTCAGATAGAGTTGGTTAGGATTTAGCAATTTCTGATTAAGAGGGTTACTTCATGTTGCTTGCCAGTATTGCGATTATTATAGGAATGGGTTTGTTGGTTTGGAGTGCAGATAAATTTGTGATGGGTGCTTCTGGCATTGCCAAAAACTTCCAAGTTCCACCGATGATTATTGGTTTAACCATTGTGAGCCTGTGTACTTCATTACCTGAGATGTTGGTGGCATTGCTTGCTGCTTTGGATGGCAACAATAATCTAGGTATTGGTAATGCTGTGGGTTCAAATATTGCCAATATTGGTCTGGTGTTGGGCATTACAGCTTTGATTGCACCTTTGGCTGTGCAGTCCAAAGTATTAAAGCGCGAGTTCCCCGTGTTGCTTCTGATTATGCTGTTGGCATTGGTCTTGATGTTGGATGGTGCTTTATCAGTATGGGATGGTGTGGTGCTTGCTGTTGGTTTATTGTTATTGGTTTTATGGCTGTTGCGCTTGGGTTTGAAAGAGCGAGATGCAGTATTAGAGGCCGAATTTTCGGATGTTATTCCTGAGAATACAGATATGAAAACATCAGTCATGTGGTTTTTGATTGGTTTGATTGTCCTTTTGGCGAGTTCTAAGCTGGTGGTTTGGGGTGCAGTTGAAGTGGCTGTGATGCTTGGGGTGAGTGATTTGGTTATTGGGTTAACGATTGTCGCTATTGGTACAAGTTTACCTGAATTGGTGGCATCTGTTGTTAGTGTGTTAAAAAATGAAGCAGAGTTGGCGATTGGTAATGTGATTGGCTCGAATATGTTTAATATTTTAGCCGTATTATCTATGCCAGCACTCTTTGCGCCAGGCAGCTTTGATATGGCGACTTTAACGAGAGACTTGCCTATTATGTTTATATTCACCGCTGCACTTTTTATAGTGGCGTATGGTTTTAAAAGAGAGGGGCGGATTACGCGCGTTGAAGGTGGTGTGTTGCTTTCAGGTTATATGGGTTACTTGTATCTTTTGTACCTGCAAGCTTAACTTTCCCCAATTGTCTTAATCAGGTTCTCACATGTTTTGTCGCCATCAACATGTTTAATGTTTTGCATGATATCAAAGGTTTCACGAATGTGTTTTTGATGCTAGCACAATCTTGATATAAGCTTTCATAATCGTTGCCATCCAGTTTCATGAATACACTATCTGTCACAGTGGAGATAGATACAGCAAGTTTTTTGTATTTGTATGGATTTAAAATGTGGAAATGATTAGTGTTTCTTCGCAATGAAGCCAAATTATCATATTCAATTAACCACACTGAACGCCCGTTATTCACATAGTGCCATTGGTTTGCGTTATTTGTATGCAAACATGCAGGGATTGCGTGAATACACATTTATTCATGAGTTTACGATTAATGATGCCATTCAAGATGTTGCGGAGAAATTATTAGAATGTCAGCCCAATATCATTGGTATTGGTGTATACATTTGGAATGTTCAGCAATGCGCAGCACTTGTGCACACGTTGAAAAAGGTCTCACCCAGCACCATCATCATTCTTGGCGGTCCAGAGGTGAGCTATGCGCCCATGCGGGTCAATTTTGATGCTGCGGACTATATTGTTCAAGGCGAAGGAGACTTGGCATTTTATCAACTGGTTCAAGCCATTCAAGGTGATTTAGCACCCACCGAGCGTGTGATTCAAGCCCCTCTTCCCGATATCAACACGATTGTTATGCCTTATGATGAATACACGGATGAAGATGTATCCAACCGTTATATTTATGTTGAGGCTTCACGAGGTTGCCCTTTTCAGTGTGAGTTTTGTTTGTCTTCCAGAGATGAGAAGGTACGCAATTTTGATACGGCACTATTTTTAGAAGCTTTAGAAAAGCTTTGGCAACGCGGTGTGCGTAATTTCAAGTTTATTGACCGTACTTTTAATTTGAATATTAAAATTGCCACCCAACTTTTGGACTTCTTCTTGTCCAAAAATGAGGCATTATTTGTTCACTTTGAAGTGATTCCTGATCATTTCCCCGCGGCTTTAAAAGAGCGTATGACCCAATTTTCACCTGCAACATTACAGCTTGAAATTGGCATTCAGACGCTGAATTTAGATGTCGCAAAGAATATTCATCGCAACCTTAAGCTGGATAAGATTTATGATAATATTCGCTTTTTGGCGCAAGAAACATCTGCACACATGCACTTGGATTTGATTGTGGGCTTACCCGATGAAGATTTACAAAGCTTTGGTCAAGGTTTGGACACCTTGGTTGCTTTAACCGATGCGGAGATTCAAATTGGTATTTTGAAGAAGCTCGCAGGTACAACACTCAACAGACATGACCAGCAGTTTGAGATGATATATTCTGATATTCCGCCCTATGATATTTTGCGAAACAGCAAACTGAGTTTTGAAGATATTCAGAAAATGAAGCGGTTTGCACGCTTTTGGAACTTGTATTACAACAGTGGCAACTTTACACGAAGTATCAAGATGTTATGGCAAGGTAGAAGTGTGTTTGAATCGTTTTTTAACTTTTCATTATGGGTGTATGCACAAAGTCAGAGCACTTGGAAAATATCACTGGAACGGTTGGCGGCCTATCTTTTTGAATATCGAGTAAAAACACAAGGTGCGGTGGAAGAAGAGGTTGCCTTGCTCTTGCTCAAGGATTTATTGAAGCTTGAAGGGAGGAAAGTTCCCAACTTTCTTAAGCCTTTTGCTTATGCTGATCAAGGTGTCAAACGTAGCTTGTCTGCACATCAAGTGGTGGTTCAAGGGAAGAATCAAAGGCAACAAAAACGATTGCGTTAATATTGAGGATTCAATGGAAGTGGGGCTTTAGCCCCGCATGGTTCTCGTTCCCACGCGCAGAGGCATGGGAACGAGACAAGTTTTAGGCAGTTATTTAAGAAGAAACTTCTTGTTTGAGTGTTTGCCTCATGCGTTTATTCATTGCTCTTTTTAGCCTTCTTTTTTCGTGGGTGTGGAAGCTGTGCGTTTGTTTAAATGCTGATGTAACCAAGGTTCTTTCTTTTGCTGTAATACGTTGATGTCTTCCTAGCATGAATGCTCTCCTTGTTTTAAAGTATGCTCACCGAGCAACTTCATTTATAGCATCATAGGGTCATTTTTGCAAGTGTTGTTTCATGTCTATGGCGTTAAAGTAGGAACTTGGTAGCTAAACCTAAGAAGGAAAGAAAACCTACGACATCCGTCACAGTGGTTAAAATTGTACCTGATGCCAGTGCGGGATCGATGTTTAAACGTTGCAGTGTTAGGGGAATTAGTGCCCCTGCGAAACCTGCGGCAAGTAGGTTAATCATGATGGCTGCGGCAATGATGAGACCCAGTGTGGTGCCATATTCTGGAAACCAGGTGCTGGCAAGTAAGCCCACAAGAAAGGCAAAGCTTAATCCCGTCACAATACTCACACTCACTTCTTTCAATAAAGCACGTTTGGCGTTACTAAATGTTACGCGACCCAAGGCAATGCCGCGCACCATCACAGTTAAGGTTTGTGTGCCTGCAATGCCACCCATGCTCGCAACAATGGGCATGAGTACGGCCAATGCAACAATTTGCTCTAAGGTAGCTTGGAATTGGGCAATCACGAGTGAGGCAATGACTGCTGTGACAAGGTTAAACATCAACCAGACACCACGCCGCCATGCAGTGATAATAACAGGTTCTGCCAAGTCATCTTGATTGGATAATCCTGCCAAGTGGAACATGTCTTCTGTGGCTTCTTCATGGACAACATCGATAATATCATCAGCAGTGATGCGACCAACAAGCACACCTTTCTTATCAACCACAGGTAGTGCTAAAACATCATATTTACGAAAAATCCTAGCCACTTCTTCTTGATCTTCATTCACCATTACTGTTGGGAAATTCGCATCGGCAATACGCCATATTTCTTCCTCAGGCTCAGTGAAAAGTAATGAATGAAGAGGGATAACACCTGTAAGTTTATCATGTTGATTGACAGCGTAAATATAGGTTAAGTTTTCGATGTCTTGCCCCCAACGGCGAAGCACGGATAGCACTTTATCCACAGGCCAATCATCACGAACTTTGAAAAGTTCAGCTTGCATTAAACCGCCAGCCGACTCTTCATCATGTGCCATGAGGGGTTCAATACCACGTCTATCTTCGGGATCCAAACCTTTGATGACTTCATCGGCGATTTCAGGCGTTACAGACTGTAAAATATCTGCGGCATCATCAGAATCCAAATGCTCAACAACTTCTTCAATATCACTGGTGTTAAGCTTGGATAACAGCTCATCTTTGATGGCTTCGGGTAGTTCGAGAAGGGTATCACCAAGCAGTTCTTCTGGAATGGCTGTGATGAGTTTTAGTCGGTCCTCATCGTTACGGCAGTTGAGTACAAGGTCTGAAAGTTCAGAAGTATGCAGCATGGATAAACGCTTGCGTAGATTATCTTCTGAACGTTCAAAAAGGTTGTGTAAGTCTTTGTCGTTTAACATTTAACGCTCACCTAAAATATGACGTAAAACACTGGCCTCGATAGGGTGATTGAGCAGTGTAAAACCAAACATTTCTGCCTCTTTGGCAAAGGTGTTATTGGCTTCTTTGGTTATGAGAATCATGGATATATTTTTTCTTGATAAGTCACGAATGTCTTGTATATCTTGCAAGTTAAGCTGTGTGCGATTCCAGTGTTCCATCGATAATAATGGCATCAGGATGCCAAGGTTTTGAATGGATAATTTCCAAAGCACTGCTTGAAGAATTGAATGTTTTAGCTTGGCAACCCCATGATACTAAAAGTGTTTCTAAGCTGTCTCTAAGCATGAGGTTATCATTGATAACGGCAACTTTCAGGCGTTGACGAATCACACTGTCCATCACAGGTTCTTGAGTGGTGGGTTGTGGTGATGGTGCGGCTTTTAGCGTGATAAAAAAACAAGACCCACGCCCAAAACGGGAGCGAACACCCACGGGATGCTCTAAAATTTTACTCAAGCGTTTGACGATGGCTAAACCAAGCCCAAGCCCTATGGGGAGGGTGCTTGGTCTGGAAAGCTTGCTAAACTCTTGGAATATAAGTTGTTGTTTGTCTTCGGGTATACCAATGCCAGTATCGTATATTTCAATTTGCCAATGTGCTTCACCATGAATGTTTCTTTTGCGAATGGAGAGTAATACATTGGCCTTTTTTGTGTGTTTGAACGCATTGATCAAGATATTGGTGAGCATACGCTCAAGCATTATAGCATCAGTTTGCACATAAGATTCACGTTGTCTGATGCGTAGCTCAACACCATACGAGGCTGCGATAGGCATGAATTTCATGCCAATATTGTATACGAGTTCATGCAGGGCAAGTTGTTGCAGAGCTGGTTTTTCCGCTGTATCGAGCCTAGAAATATCAAGCAATTGGTTGAGAAGCTTGGATGTTGCGGTGTGGGCACCGATAGCTTTAGTCATAATATCTTTGGTTTCGGAATCAAGGTGTTCAGTGTCTATGGAAGCAAGAAAAAGACCTAAGGCTTGATGGGGTTGTTGTAAATCGTGGCTAGCAGTGGCGAGAAACTTGGTTTTCTGGGCTAAAGTTTCTTTGTTTCTCTTGGTGAGCTCAAATATTTGCTTTGTCAGGCGCTTGCGCTCTTGGATACCTTTCCAGTAAAGGTGAAACATGATTGTGCTCACAAGGCATAAGATGATTAAAAAAGCCAGTGTCATAAGATGCCCAGTTCCAAGGCTCTTTGTACGGCTTGGGTTCGGTTTTTCACGCCCAAAACAGAAAAAACATGACGCACATGCACCTTGACGGTTGCTTCACTCAAGTTAAGTTGGTAAGCAATCACTTTGTTTTGCTGACCTTGGTGTAGGTGTTGTAAAATATCCATTTGTCGTGCGGTTAGTGATACTGTGTCTTGGCGAGGTTCAATGCCAACGCTTTGCTGGTCGAGGATAAGTGGTGGAATGTATGTTCCGCCAGCTAAAATGAGCTGTAATGCTGCAAGTAACACAGATGTTTCACTACTTTTTTGAATAAAACCTTTTGCACCAAGTTTGATCGCCTTTTGCACATCTAAGGAGCTTTCAGAGCCAGAAATCATCACGATAATCGCGTTGGGTAAATATGTTTGGATGTGTTGAAGTAGTGTTAATCCATCCATGCCAGGCATATCGATGTCGGATAATACCATGTCCAAATCATTGTTTTGGTGTATGATTTTTAGCGCATGTGCTGCATCTTTTGCGAGTAAGATTTGCGGCGATTCACCGTTTAATTTTTCTTTCTTGAGGATACCTGAAAGACTATCTCGAAAGAGTGGGTGATCATCAATGATGAGAATTTTTGACATAGTTTTGACCCTCGATTTCCCAGTATTTCAACTATTTTGCAAGCATGCCTTGAGAAGGCAATTTTTTAAAGGATTAATCCTTTAAGCTAGGTGGTGTAAGTGCTTGATAATGTTATTATTCAAGGTGATTAATATCACGTCAATATATGCTGGCATACAGTTGCTGGAATGTGTTTAAAGAGAGTTGGAGGAGGTGCATATGCTTAAGTATCTGTTTTGTATGCTTTTAATGTGATGTTGTATGCTTTTAATGTGATGTTGTATGATGAAAAGGTGCGTTGATTCGATCGAAAAAAGGTCTTGTCAGACGGTTGTCCCAATATTTTGTTACTAACAATATCATATTATGATGGAAGAAATGTAATTTTGATGCCCACAGTTAGGGTAGGTAGTGTTCAAGATGTTGGATAAAACAAGTAAAAAAGGAGAGCAGTATGAAGTATTTTTTTATATTAATGATGATGGTGTTGCCTGGGTATGCGATAGCAGCACCCGATGTGAAGGTTTCTATCACAGCTGAGAAAATTGTAATCGTCGAAGAAAATGGAAAGAAAGTTGAGCAGCGAATTGCTGCGAGTGAAGTGCTTCCTGGTGATGTGTTGTTGTATACCTTGAGCTACAAAAATGTTGGTGATGAAGCTGCCAAAGATATTAAGCTGAATAATCCTGTTTCCAAAGATACAGCGTATGTCATTGATTCGGCTTATGGGCCAGGTGCTAAAATTACTTTTTCGGTTGATGGAGGAAAGACCTTCAACGAACCAAGTCTTTTGCGTTACAAGGTCAATGTGAGTGGTAAAGCGCAAGAGCGCAAAGCTTCTCCAGAACAATACACCGACATTCGCTGGGCGATTGCAGAGGTTGGTGTTGGTAAGAGTGGTGTAGCAGCTTTTCGCGTGCGTGTGAAATAGGCGCTTCATGATGAACACAGCCTACTTATTCAGCAAAAGGAAAAAGGCGTATGTTTATGCAACATGGGAAGGGCCACCATGAGTGTTTTTTGATGGTTTTTAGCAAGCTAGTCACAGACTGTTTGCTTTTCAGTCTATTCGCGTGAGGGACGTGATACACAAGTTGCACAACACTGCCTTCGGGCAAAAGAAAACATCTTCGGATGATTAAAAAGGAGGATATGAACATGAACTTCATATCAAAAATAAAACAAGGGGTGTTGCAAATAGCTGCTGTTGCTGTTGTTGTCGGTGCAACAGTGGCAATGCCGCAGACCGCATCAGCCAACACAGGTGCTGGCGCACTTATTCTCAACGTGGTAACGGTGAACTATAAAGATGCTTCAGGTGCGACTGCATACGCAGAAACAGCAACATCTTCAGTGACAGTGAATTTGGTGATTTCAGCACCAACATTAACTGCACCTGCTGACCAAGCAGTTGCTTCAGGTAGCACGGCAACGTATACATACACTATAACGGCAACGGCTAATGGTTCGGATACTTATCCGATTACAACGCCTATTGCTGGCCAAACAAATGTAACGGGGCAAACAGCTACACCTTCTGTGGCTAACATTACCTTGGGTGCATCGGTAATTACGGCAGCACCTACTGCTTCGACCATTACAATACCATCGGGTTCGGATACAAACTTGGCGGTCAATGATATTGTGGTGATTGGTGGTGCGGATTATGCAATTTCTGCAATTTCTGCAAACAACCAAGCCAGTCATGTCAATGCTTCAGGTACAGATGGTGTTGCAGGTACAACAACTGCTGAAGTTCCTGTGACATTAACATTGATTGCTAACGCTGCAGGCTCAAACACTGCGCCAGCATTTGCTGCTGCATTGGTCGGTACGGTGGTTGGTGAGCAAGGCACATTCACTGTGGCAGTCACTGCAACAGCTGGCCCTGCAGCAGGTGACGGCACTGTGCCTGTAACCACAACAGTGACTACTTCAGGTGGTACACCGTTGACAACTACTGATCCGATTGTAACGACCTTCCAAGGCGCACAGTTAACGATCGTTAAGGAAGTCAGTGTGGATGGTGGTGCAACATTTGCAGCATCTGGTTCTGGTGCACCAGGTGATACATTGACCTATCGTATTACTATCAACAATGCTGGATCAGGTAATGCAACAGTTGTAACTGTGACCGATCCTATGCCTTTGTATACCACATATACAGCAGGTACTGCCAAGTCGAACACAGCAGCTACGACTTACGCTAATGCGGCAAATACTGGGTTGACTGATATTGCTGATGGTGATGCTTATAATTTCACAGGTACAACAGCAACATTAAATGTTGGCACACTGGCAGCAGGTGCAACGTCTGTGTTGCTCTATCAAGTCAAGATTGATTAAGAAATTCTAAACTTATGCAGGTGCAGCTCTGGTTGGTTGAAATAGTTCAGCCATTTATCTGCACTTGTCTGGTTTTGTTATTTATCAGATGAGATAGAGGAGAAAATATTATGAAAAATATTATGAAAAAAGGACTGATGGCTGCTTCTGCATCGCTTCTGCTTATAGCAGCAAGTGGTACAGCACACGCTGTGATTACAGCAGGTGGCGCAACCATCCACAATGCGGCAACGCTTACATTTACAGGTGGTGCATCAACTGCATCAGTAAATGTTACTGTCAATACAATCGCTACTGCACCTATCATTTCAGTAGATTCAGTGGCGCAATCGGTGAATGCTAATACATCACATACCTATACGTATTCAGTCACGAATGCTGCCAATGGTACAGATGTATTTAGTTTCGCTGCTAATTCAGCTGATGCTGGTGTAAACGCTGCAGCAGGATTAAATGTGAATGGTACAGCAACGATTAGTACGAGTTTGACTTTGGGTGGTTCTGTAACCAGTCAAGCGAATACAGTGGCAAATACTATTCGTATTCCCGCTGGATCTGAAACCAACTTAGCTGTTGGTGACACGATTAATATCGGTGGTAAGGAATATACCATTGATGTTGGTGGTATTACACCAGGTACAATTGCTAACACGCCTGGCGCTACAACAACTGCCGAAGTTCCAACCGTGATTACGGTAACACCAGTTACTGGTAGTCCAGTGATTGCAGTAGGTGGTGCGCCAGCTGGTAAACAAGTGGGTGAAGTGCAAAAATTTACTGTTGTGGTGACTGCTAATGTGCCAACGGTTCCGGGTGTGGTTGGTACACATACTGTGAACTTAACAGGTAATACAACTGCGATAACCCAAGGTGTTGGTGGCGCAACTGTTGCGTATATCACGAGTGCTGGCGCAGGTAATGAAACGATTACAACTGTGCTTTCACCGAATGTTGGTTTGGTTAAAGAAGTACGTAATGTGACGCAAAGCGGCGTGTTTGCTGCAACAGCAACTGCGCAATCTGGTGATACCTTAGAGTATAGATTGACAGCAACTGTTAATGTTGGTGCAAGTGCATCGGCGGCATTGATTACGGATGAAGTACCTGTGTTCACAACATATGTTGCAGGTTCAACACTGTTGAATGCTGGTGTTGTTGCTGATGGTCCATTAACAACATTGCCGCTAACTGCTGCAAATGGTGGCTTATCTGTGAATAGTGCTGGTGCTGGCGCTGGTCAGATCAACACAGGTTCACCTGCTGTTGTTCAATTCAAAGTCACAGTCGATTAAAGACTGCTTGAAGTGATAAAAGGTATTCGCCGCTTCGGCATGGGTTTGACTCAGCGTTTTAATAACGCTGGGTTGACCCGTGCTGTTTGTCGTGTGGTTGCAGTTGGAGTTTTCCTTCTGCTAAACGCGACAGTGGTGAATGCTGCTTTCTTACCAGGGCAAAGCATTATAAGTACATTTACATTTACGGCGACTAATATTCCAACCATCACATCCAACAAAGTGATTGTTACCTCACCTCGCACACCCGCAGTGATCACATTCCTGCATTTTAATAGTGAAACCAATGAGTATACCCCCGCAGATGTTTATCATCCAGGAAATACGATTTACGTTGAGGTCGCCGATGGCGATCAAAATACGGATCCTTATACCGTACAAACAGTGACCATTACCCTCATCGATAGCGTGAGTGGCGATACAGAAGTATTAACACTCACCGAAACAGGCCCCAATACTGGAAAATTTAGAGGTAGTGTTGGTTCCATACGAAGCACAATACCAACATCAGGTAACAACCTGCTTGCATTGAGTGTGGATACAGTTATTACAGCAACTTACACAGATCCGTTGGATGCCGTCACTACGGTTGCCGCCGCTGCCTTGGTGGATCCTTTTGGTATCTTTTTCGATTCGGCGACAGGTTTACCTGTTGATGGTGTGACTGTGACCATCATTAATTCAACAACGGGTTTGCCTGCGCAAGTCTTTGGTGATGATGGAGTGAGTGCTTTTCCTTCAACATTAATTTCAGGCTCATCCGTGACGGATGCTTCAGGCTCTACTTATGATTTCCCAGCAGGTCGTTATCGTTTTCCACTGATGGCTTTGGGAACATATTATCTGCAAGTCACACCACCGCTAGGTTATAAATTCCCATCGCAAGTGGCGGATGCAGCACTTCAAGCACTGCCGACATCAGCTTTGGAGAATAGTGGTCAGTATGCATTGCTTCCTGCTTCGCGTGGTGCAAACTTTAATATTGTTCCAGGTCCACCCATTAAAATTGATATTCCGTTGGACTTCAAAGGTATCAACTTGTTTGTACAAAAAACAACGGCAACACCAACTGTTGCGATTGGTGATCGGGTTAATTATCAAATTAGCATTGAGAATGTTCATGAAACTGTTCCTTCAAGTGCAACAACGGTGAGTGATGTCTTACCATTGGGCTTTCGTTATCAGGCAGGCTCAACAACACTGGATGGTGTTGCTTTAGCCGACCCAACGATTTCAGCTAACGGGCGGCAGTTAACATTTAATGTTGGTAGCATAGATGCATTGTCATCTGTAAAATTAATGTACACGACTGTGGTTGGTGCCAATACCAAGCCTGGCAAATCAACCAATACTGCTTTTGCGGGGGGGACGCTATTAACGACCCCTGTTCAGTCCAATGTTTCTCAAGCCACGGTGACTGTGCGCGAAGACTTGATTCGCAGTAAAGGTTATATCGCGGGCGTTGTGTTTGTTGATGATAATATGAATGAATTGCATGATGAAGATGAGAAAGTTGTGCAAGGTGTTCGTATTTTTATGGAAGATGGTCGCAATGTGGTGACTGATCAAAATGGTCGCTACCATTTTGATGGCGTAAAACTTGGCACACATGTTGTGCAAATGGATGAAATGACCATTCAAGAGCGTTATCAAGCGTTGGGTTTAACGCAATCGCGTTTTTCAGGTAATGACTACTCACAATTTGCAGAGGTGACAGGTGGTGGGCTTGTTCGTGCAAACTTTCGCTTGATTGAACGTGCGCCAGTGAAAATGCCAGTCACGGTTATCCATGCGTTGAGTGAAGAAGCTGGTTTGGTTTGGGCTGATGTTGATGTGAAGCGCGGCGACAATGTGCAGTTGTTTAGCTTGGATGCTTTCTATATGTTACCTAAGGGCTGGACATATTCTCAAGGTACAGCATCTGTGGATGGCACGGATATTGAACCTCAAGCAACACCAGCAGGGCTGGTATGGCAGCTTGATCCTGAAAAAGAAATACAACATATTCGTTTGGCGATGAGAGGTCATGGTGAAAGTGGGCTAAAACAAGCTATTGCTTATGTGCGCTTCTCTTCTCCAGGCACGAAAAAAGGGCGTACAGGTTTAGCCAAACTTAAAATTCATGATACATTGACAGAATTGCGTGATCAGTATTCCTTTGCTTTGAATGTTCGCTTTAAAAATCGTAAAGCAGTGTTACCCGATAGTGAGTTGAAGAAACTTGAATCGTTGCTCAAAACGATGGAAGGCTTGGTTATTCGCGATTTGGTTGTTGAAGGACATACCAATAATATTCGCATAGCACCCAAACACAGGCATGAATTTGCCAATAACCAAGTGTTATCACAAGCGCGTGCAGATTTTATTGCAGACTATTTCAAACAAAAATTACAATTAGATGATAGTATTGTAAGTGCAGTAGGTTATGGTAAAACACAACCGATTTATGATAATAACACTGCAAAAGGTCGCCAGTTGAACCGCCGCGTGATTTTAAAAATTCGTGCGGATAAAGTGACGCACGACTTTGGCTTTGAGCTACAAGATAGGCTTGCGGATGCTTATGGTGAAGCACTTGATTCTTGGGACTATAAAAAAGAGTCAGTTAAGGTTGCCAAAGTAGAAGAAAAAGAAGGTATTTTATCACCCAGTGAACATATGAGTTTACCTCATGCGACCAATGCTGTTCGCCTCACTTTAGATACACGCCTAGAAGCAGAGTTGTTGATTGATGGGCAAGTGGTTGGCAAAGAGCGTATTGGTTTTAAATCCGAAGACCCTGATACGGGTTTAACAACGTATACCTATATTGGTGTAGATTTTGGTAAAACAGGTAAGCATACTTTACAATTGAGAGGTTTGGATCCTTTTGGCAATGCGCGTTATGATGAAACCATTACCGTTGTTCGCACAGGTGCAATTGCAAAAATAAAACTGGTAGAAACAGCCAATAACATTGCTGATGGTAAAACGCCTGTCCGCTTCAGACTTGAAGTGAGTGATAACCGAGGTGTTGTCATTAACGGTATGTTGAAATTGCAGCAACTGGGCGGCGATTTAGGCAATATCCAATCACCTGAAGTTTCAATGGTGGCAAAAGAGGCTTCCCAACAAGTAGCTGTGAACAGTGATGGCTGGGTGGAAATGGCACCTGTGAGTAGCAGTGGTTCTCGCCGTATTGTTCTTGGGTATGGCAATGTTCATGAAACCATTGAATTGTATATTAAACCTGAAGCTCGTGATTGGATTTTGGTTGGTTTTGCTGAAGGTACGATAGGTTACAATCAACTTTCAGGCGCAGTGCAACCCGTTACTCAAAATGATGAGGCTGATAAATTTTATCAAGATGGACGTGTTGCACTTTATGCCAAAGGTCAAATCTCAGGCGATTTTTTATTGACCATGTCTTATAATACACAAGCGAAAACAAACGCTGAAAAAAATAGCCGCTTCGGTGATATTGATCCCAATTCCATGTATACCATTTATGGCGATGCAACACAGCAGCAATTTGATGGTACGAGTAGCAAAAAGTTATATTTAAAAATTGAACGTGACCGTTTTTATGCCTTGTTTGGCGATTATAATACTGGGCTTTCAACCACAGAGTTAACACGTTATTCGCGTACGTTTACGGGTATCAAAGCTGAATTACATGAAGATGCACTTGGTTTTTCAGCCTTTGCAACGCAAACCAGTTTAACATCAGTGAAAGATGATATTCGTGGCAATGGTACGAGTGGTTTGTATCGTTTAAGCCGTCAAAATATCGTGACCAACTCGGAAACGATTCGAGTGGAGACAGTGGATAGATTTAAAAGTGAAGTTATTCTTGAATCTATCCAGTTAACGCGCCATTTGGACTATGATATTGATTATATTACGGGATCGATTTGGTTTAAACAACCTATTTTGAGTAAAGATGTCGACCTTAATCCGATTATCATTCGTGTTGAATATGAATCAGATGATAAAACAGATCAATTTACAGTGGCTGGTGGGCGTGTTTATGTGAAACCAACAACTGATATTGAGATTGGTGGTACATTTGTTTCCGAAGGATACTTGGGTGGTAGCAATACATTAAGTGGTATGGATGCGAAAATTCAAGTCAATGATAAGGTGGAAGTGCGCGCTGAAGCAGCGAGCAGTGCCAGCAATGCTATTGTAGGGCAAGCTTGGAAAGTAGAAGCGCGTTTGGCGGGTGAAACATTAAGTGGCACTGCTTATGCAAGAAGCCAAGATGATAATTTTGGTTTGGGTCAGCAACTGGGAAGTGAAAATTCAACATTGAAAGTGGGTGCGGATGCACAATACCGCTTCAATGATGATGTTAGTGTTAATACTGAAGTGTTTCGTCAAGAAGTCACCAATACCGGTGCAACACGCGATATGGCAAGTGTGCAATACAGGCAAAGCCTTGAAGAAGGGTTGGATGTTCGCGGAGGCGTTCGCGTCAACCGTGATGTTGATGGTACGGGGCGTTCCACAGGTTCAACATTAGGCAGCATTGGCGCAACCAAAGCCATCAGCAGCCGCCTAAAAATACGGGCAGACCATGAAGAAGCATTGGCCACGGATAATGGTATTGATTTCCCCAGCCGTTCAACGATTGCTGCTGATTACCTCATTACTGCTGCCACAACATTAAGCGCTACTCAAGAGTGGACACGCGGTAACCAGCAAGATACATCATCAACACGTCTTGGTGTTCGCACCCAACCTTGGAATGGTGCGCAAATGTCGACAAGTTATGAGCAACAATTGAGTGAAAATGGTAAACGAAGCTTTGCCAATGCAGGTTTATTGCAAACGTGGAAAATTGATGATGCTCTTTCATTCAGTGCCAGCATGGATAAAACAAAAGTAGTCACCACGACCGCGCCGACACCATTAAATTTGAATGCAGCGACTGTAACAGGTGGCGAGTCTTTCACGGCCTATTCGGTTGGCGCAGATTACAAGCCAGGTACATGGGCTTGGACAAACCGTTTGGAATGGCGGAAGAGTGATTTAAGTGTTCATCATGGTGTTACTGCGGGGTTGCAAGGGCATCTTCATGAGAACCTACCCATTCAAATGACGTTGCGTTGGCAGCGGGATATATTGGCATCGAATGCATTAACCTTGGCATCGGATGCTTCGTTGCGCGCTGCATGGCGACCTTCTTATGATCAACTTATTCTGTTGAACCGTTTGGATATTCGCCGCAATGAACAAACAGGGTCTAGCATAGATATCAGAAGCCTTCGTTATATCAATAATATGACTGCAAACTGGCAGACCTATGATGCGTGGCAGCTTCGCTTTAATCATGGCATTAAATTAACGGATGAAACTATTGGTTTGGCTTCATGGTCTGGATTGACTGATTTGTTTGGAACTCAGCTTATCTATGACTTTACAGATACTTGGGACTTTACCATTCAAGCTTCTGTTCTTCGTGTGCGTCACTTGAATAACTACCAACCCAATGCAGGCATGGCAGTGGGTTATAATATGTTTGACAATTTCTGGTTGAGTTTAGGTTATAATTTTGTGGGTTATTATGATCAAGACTTTACAGCCGCTGAATATGCTCGGAAAGGTATTTACATGCGTTTCCGTTTCAAATACGATCAAGATACACTTGAGGAATGGTTGAAATAAACTTAGCCTCATTTTAATATCTGATGTTACGCAAAATATCAAAATCCTGTCATTTTCACGCAGATCTTGCCCCCGCCTTCGCGGGAGTGACGAATTTTATCCTGACTGCGTAACATCAGTTAAATATGATAGATATGGGTGAGTGCAATGGCTAAGATTAATGATGATGGTTTTTTAGAGCTATCAGGTGTGAATAATGCAATGTTTAAAGATGTGTTGAATGCTGAGAAATTTTCTATTCTTTCTGCGTTGAGTCCGCTTAGTCTTCGTGTTTTGAATCAAGCCTCTCATGTATTACAGGTTGCTCAAGGTGTTGAAATGATGCACGCTGGAGATACGCCTCACGATCTTTACTTTATAAGTAAAGGGTTGGTATCTATTGGTAAAAGAACCGATGGTAAAATGAAGCTGGTTGCTACGCTTGCGGCGGGAAGTTTTTATGGTGAATACGGTGCCTTACGCGGTAAAATACGGTTTGCTTCAGTTTATACAGCAGAACCATCAGAAATCATCAGGGTAGATCTGAATGCTATAAGACAAGTGTTTGATGCAGATGTTGCTTTTAGAAACCGCGTATATCAAGAGATGCAAGAGCGATTGTTAAATAGCTTCTTGTTTAGTCACCAGTCATTCAAAAAAATACCTTCGAATGCACGCGCTATCCTTGCCAAAGACTTGGAAATTGTAGAATTAGAACGTGATGAAATGTTGTTTCGTGAAGGTGATATTGCCGATAAATATTATATTATTCTGTCGGGTGAAGTTGAAGTGACGATGAATCTGAATCATGTTCAGACTGTGATTGAAGTCCGCCGAGAAAATAGTTTTTTGGGTGAAGTCCGAGCCAATAAAGGTGTAACTTATGCTTATGGCGCGTATGCAGCCAATAGTTTGGATTTAATTGTATTGGATAAAAAGTCCATGCAGAGTATTCAAAAAGTATACCCCGAAGCTTTAAGCTTGCTGAATCAGATGCTGAATCATTCGGCTAAGAAAATGACATTACTCATGAAAAATATCATGCAAAGATAGGAAGTCCGCAATCTTAAGCGAACCTTGCTGTCTGCTTGTTATGATTAGTGACTTTTATTTTTATTGGCGATAAATAATGATATAGTGAGCCACTTGCAAAACTCATGAGCGGCGATTGACTTCCCTATATTAGAGCTTACTCAAAAAGTATGGCGTAAGCGTTGCGTATAGGTTGGAAGTGAGGCTTTAGCCTCGCATTGATGAATGATATTCAATCACTTCACCAGAAATAGAACAAAATCTAACACTTGGCTTTTTTTTGGCGAGGCTAAAGCCTCACTTCCTATGAAAATAACTTACATTGAGCGGGTATGTTTTATCGTTTTATTGGTTATTTTATCCTTATAAATCAATGAGATAAGGATATACATCACGATTCTGATTATCCTACGAATTTCAATCTACAACCAACTTAAGCAAAAAGTTGAAAATCGATACCGTAATTTTCATTAAATGGCTAAATGATTCGGTCATAAAAGGCTGTTTTCATTCAATATGATGAGAACAAAGATCATCCGATATCAATTTTAAATCATTTTTTTAGAAAAAGATACCCGCTCAATGTAAGTTTTGTGACCGAATCATTTAGCCATTTAATGAAAATTACGGTATCGATTTTCAACTTTTTGCTTAAGTTGGTTGTAGATTGAAATTCGTAGGATAATCAGAATCGTGATGTATATCCTTATCTCATTGATTTATAAGGATAAAATAACCAAGAAAACGATAAAGCATACCCGCTCAATGTAAGACAAAAGGCTATTTTTTTTTGGTTCATCCGGATAATGCGTCCTTAACTTGTTAAAATCTGGGAAAACTGGATTTCATACTTACATTGAGCGGGTATTCTTAAGAGGAATTTGATATATATTTTCCACTGTTTTTCCAAATAAAAGTAATATTTTTTGATGCAATGGCGTAAGTCCTTCAATTACCTGCTCTGTTTGATGTTGCGTGGTAATTTTAAGGCAATGAATGCCATGTAATAGCTGAAAAACCCAACGTAAAGTTGGCTTAGCAGTCGCTTGATTAATTTGATTGGGTAATGTTTTTTTTTGCTCAGCAAGGCTAGCTCGCATTCGCCTTTCTGCAATACCATAAACAAGTAATGAAAGCAGCATGACCATTAATAATGCCATGATTCGCCTTGGTTTTTTTACAAATAATGTAGATGTGAAAAACAATGGATCTTTGAGAAAACGAAAGCCTCGTTCAACTTGGTTTTGCTCTTTATAAGCCAACACCACAGCTTGATCACTAAGCTCTTTTGGGTCGGTATTGCTACCAATAATATAATGAGCTTCTTTCATTTTTGTGCGTTCAATTTTATTCACATCCTGTTCATTTTCAGCGATAGCCTGATACTTTATACCTGTTGGTGCCTGATATTTTTTTGGGCGACCTTTGCCTTCATAGCTTAAATACTCAATGATTTCAATATCTTTAAGCTTATGGAACTTCCATTTCTTGGCAATTTCTTTTACTGCTTCTGTGGCATCCACGGCACAATTGAATCGTTTGGCTTGCAGGTGAAAAAGCTGCTTCTCAATGGTGATCAATGCCTTGGCTACTTTTTTATCAACTTGCTTTATTGCCCGCTGTTTTGATGTTTCAGAAGAAAGTACATGCCACCGCTGTTTGATATCATAATGCTAGATTTCAACAGTTTTCATCATTCGACCATCATCCAATTTTTGCCAATCGTTGGGTGCAGCAAGAGTTTGCTCAATGATTTCATTGACGCGTTTAATATTATTAGGAATGCGTGTTATAAATAGAAGCTCCTTTAAATTGGGAGCATTTTTCTCGGTGTAAAGTTTGCAATCAGCAATCAGATAACGTGGTGTTTCTGAAGCTTTAAAGCTTTCAATCAATTGTCCGCTACGCTCTTTAAAAACAGTATTATCCGAGGCGTTTCCATCTAATGCCTTGCCGATCAACGGGATGCCGCCATCCTGACTGACCATCATCTCCAACATGACTTGTTTCAAATCAGGGCGATGATCCTTGGAGTACCCTAATTTAATCGCAACGGTTTCATCATCCGTTTTTTCCAAATAATCACCAGACAGCGTAAAACTGGTGCTATCAAGGCTATTAAAACGCGTATCAACCTTCTCCTGACGGCAAACATTCAAAGAAATTTCACTAAACAACAGTTCAGTCCCATAACCATGACAGCGATCCAGTACGCGCCCTAATTTAAAACGATTAAAATCCTCCGCTTTTACGCCCTCACGAAAAAGCAATGATAACGGTACTTTCTTGAAAAATAATGGCGTTAAACTCAATGGTTTATTAGAAAAACCCAACCCATTCATCATCATGCCGGCCACAGTTTCGCCTGCTGATAAGGTCTCACCTTGAAAAGAACCAAGTCGCTTATCAATAAGCTCAACAATATTCAAATCTTTGATGACACCAGCAATGATACCTAAGTGATCTAAACGTTCTATTGAGTAGCTGTTTGTATTAATAGCTCTATACCTACCTTGTGAAATTAGAGGCGAAGCATAAATGATTTTTTGAATAAAGTTACCCACTCAATGTAAGTTCATAATGTCTACGAGTCTTTTATATCATGGTTTTGGCCTTCCTACAGGCTACGAGTATCAAAGCAGTCGCTACGAAAATGGAAGCATCATATTTGTCATCCTAGAGAAGCGTTTTGCGCTTCGTTGCAGTTCTTGTGACAGCCGGGAAATTCATTTACGAGGTAGCCATACTCGGATGTTTCGAGCACTGCCAATTGGTAATAGACCGTGTTATTTCGAATTCGCAGTTCCTCGCGTACAATGTTTAAAATGCAAGCTTGTTCGACAAGTTAAAGTGCGGTTCACCAAGGGTTCAGAACAGCACACCAAGCGGTTTAAAAAACTGGCATTAATTTTGTCGCGATACATGACGATTAAGGACGTTGCTAAATACCTGCGCGTGAGCTGGGACTTCGTGAAAGACATCCAGAAAGACTACCTGCAGCGTCGCTATAAAAGACCCAACATAAAGAAGCTTAAACGTGTTGCTATTGATGAGGTGTACATGGGTAAAAAGGCGGGTTATTTGACTATCGTTCTTGATTTACAATCGGGGATTGTCGTTTATGTAGGCAAAGGAAAAAGCAGTGAGTCGCTTGACCCATTTTGGGAAAGATTGAGGCGGGCAAAGGTTAAATTGGAAGTCGTGGCTACAGATATGGGGGCGCCCTTTATCAAATCAGCTAGGGATAATCAGCCAGATGCAGTGAATGTGGTTGATCATTTTCATGTCATCAAACTCTTCAATGAAAAGCTGACAATATTGCGCCGTGATATGCAACGTGATGCAGAGACGGCAATGGGTAAAAAAGTGCTCAAAGGCATTCGCTGGTTACTCATGCTCAAACCTGAAAATTTAGCGCTGAAAAAGGAGTCTGCAAGGCAACGTTTGGACCATGCTTTAGAGCTTAATAAACCCCTTGCCACAGCGTATTATATGAAGGAGGAACTCAGGCCTATCTGGCAGCAGAAGAGCAAAGAAGATGCATCAAATCTGCTGTCTGAATGGGTCAATAAAGCAGAGGTATCAGGGATTCGTGTAGTAAAGTCTTTTGCGCGAACTTTGGCTAGGTTGCGCGTAGCAATATTAGCCTACTATGATTTCGATGGTCTTTCATCCGGCAAGATTGAGGGCAGTAACAACAAGATCAAAACGATCCATAAAGTAGCATATGGTTACCGAGATATGGAATTCCTGAAATTGAAAATCCTCTCAATGCATGAAAATCGGGAGGACGCATTGTCCGGATGAACCCTATTATTCAATATGATGAGAACAAACATCATCCGACATCAATTTTAAATCATTTTTTTAAAAAAAGGTACCCGCTCAATGTAAGAAAATAACCGCATAAGTTTCCAGTTATGCGCAAGGCTTTTGTAGTCAGCCTAAAAACTTTGCACTTTATGCGGATGAAAACATGATATTATTTCAACATATCAATAGCTTATGACTTTTTGAGTTTAATCTACGTCATCCTCGCGAAGGCAGGGGTCCATATTTTTTTAAGATATAAGCTTGGCTGGATGCCTGATAAAAGAACTTGGGCATGACAGTAAATCAATTCATGATTCACTAGACATCTTTCCTAAATAACGTGATTCTCTTATTGGTTATTAACCCTACCTCAGATACACTAGACATCTTTCCTAAATAACGTGATTCTCTTATTGGTTATTAACCCTACCTCAGATACACGGTCTGTGTATGATGTATGCATCATGGAACCCTACAAAGAAATCATCCACTGTAAGCCTCAAAAATTTTTGCGTATGACAGGAATCACGCAAAAAAACTTTTCAGATTTATATGATAAAGTAAAGCAATATATTGAAAATGAAAAGAAGCTTAACCCTCTGAAAAGGCGCGGTCTGAAAAGTTCTAGAGTATCATTGCAAGATTGTATCTTGTTAGCACTTTACTATATTCGCCACTATCCAACCTTTCAAGTTCTTGGCAATATTTTTGGAATACAAGAGTCCTACTGTCACAAGGTATATAGCCGTTATGTGAGGATCATAGCTAACGTTGAAAAACTTCCTAGTCGACTAGATCTTATTGATAATAAAAGGGAAACATTGATTGTAGATGTATCAGAACAACCCATAGAGCGTCCTGTAAAACATCAAAAACAATATTACTCAGGCAAGAAAAAACGCCATACGATTAAAGCTCAAATCATAGCTTGCGCTACAACAGGAAAGGTTTTATCGGTTGTTTGTGCAAAAGGGAAAAAGCATGACTTCAGCGTATTTAAAGAAAGTCGCCTTCCTACTTACATTGAGTGGGTATGTTTTATCGTTCTCTTGGTTATTTTATCCTTATAAATCAATGAGATAAGGATATACTTCACGATTCTGATTATCCTACGAATTTCAATCTACAACCAACTTAAGCAAAAAGTTGAAAATCGATACCGTAATTTTCATTAAATGGCTAAATGATTCGGTCATAAAAGGCTATTTTTATTCAATATGATGAGAACAAACATCATCCGACATCAATTTTAAATCATTTTTTAAAAAAAAGATACCCGCTCAATGTAAGTTCCTATTCACCCAAATTCTAAACTCTTAGCTGATTCAGGCTATCAAGGGCTTAAAAAATATCATGAGAACTCCATGACACCGATAAAAAAACAGAAAGGAGTTGAGCGTTCAAAGGAAGATAAGAGCTTCAATAAATCCTTATCAAAGAAGCGTATTCTCATTGAAAACATTAACCGATTTTGTAAAATATTCAGAATAGTCAAAGAGGTATATCGGGGGAAACACAAAAACTATGGCTTAAATTGGCGGGTCGTGGCGGCTTTAGTCAATATGAGATATGGGTTTATTTAGGAAAGATGTCTACTATAGCTCCTAGGGTATCCGAAAGTGCCTTTCAGGTTGTCATTGGCTGTGAAGTCAAGATGGTGTCAATCATGGTTTTCCATATTTTGATATGTTGAACAGAAAGTTTCACACCTTCACGATTTAAATGCCCATATAAACTTTTTAGGCAACCCGAACTAAGCTTGATACCGTGATTATGGGCGCAATTCATACATAATAAATGGGCTTGATACCACATCATATTGTGCTCAAGGTTAATGGTGTCATTGCAATGCCAGCAATGTTTGAAATTAGCAGCCCAGCCCGCACGTTCTAACATGCTCCAAATGGCGGCAAGTTGACCTGAATGTTCTGGACGTTGCCTTAAAAGATGAAATGCATGTTGAAGTTCCATGTAACCTTGCTCGACACCATCTGGAAAAAGAGTGGATGCTTTTGCCAAGAGGTCTTGCCCTGCAAGCATGAGGTGTTCAGGGAGTAGGGGTGTCAAACGTTGGACTTCAAGTAGGGTTCCCATGTTGCCTGTTCGTGGTTCCCGCCAGCGGATATGCAGTTGATGCATGGGCATTAACCCACCTCGAAAGGAGCTTTTAGGTCTTCTCGCACCGCGAGCCATCAAGCTTATTCGACCATGGTTCTGGGTGAATAAGTGTAGGATGAGTGATGAATCACTGTATGGTATAGAGCGTAAGAGCAGTGCATGATCCCTAAGCTCTGCCATAAAATTTTATAAGCCGAGTTCTTGCAGAATACCAGGTTTGTTAAACCAATCTTTTTGCACTTTGACCCAAAGCTTGAGGTTAACTTTGCAACCCAATAGCTCTTCCAATCCTTCGCGTGTTTTGATGCCGATATGTTTCATCAATTCACCGCGTTTACCAATCAACATGGGTTTATGCCGCTCTGCACCCACGATAATCACGGCTGTGATTTCGATTTTATCACCCAAATCTTCAAAGTCTTCAATATCTACGGCTGTTTGAAAGGGGATTTCTTGATACATGGATAAAAAGACTTGCTCGCGCACATATTCTGCTGCCATTTGACGCTGGGATTGGTCGGTAAACCATTCTGGGTCATACATGGGTTGATTCTTGGGTAAATGTTTGCTGATTTCTTTAAGCAATGATTCAACTTGCGAACCTTTTCGCGCAGAAATAGGCACATAAGCCACGGCATCAGGGTCAAGTTGTTGAATCTCTTGTAAGCGTGGCAACAGTCTATCTTTATTGGATTGGTCGATTTTATTGATAACATGAATACGCGGTTTATCCAAATGACCTTCAGAAAAGCGTTCTATCAAAGCGATTGTGCCTCTATCCAAAGGTTTGGAAGCATCTTGCATGATGCACAACACATCAGCTTCTTCGGCTGCGGCATACGCCACTTTCACCATATTTCGATTTAATTGCTGAGAACCTTTATGAATACCCGGCGTATCAACAAAGACAATTTGTTGATTTTTATCGCTTTGAATGCCCAAAATTCTATGGCGCGTGGTTTGCGGTTTGGGTGTAACAATCGCAACTTTCGCACCAATGATTTTGTTCATCAATGTTGATTTACCCACATTCGGGCGACCCAAAAGGGCAACAGTACCACAGCGGTAATCTTCATTGTCCGTGTTAAATGTTTGGACATTATTAATCATATCTTCTAAAGATTTAGTCATCGTTGTTTGCTCCATTGCCTTTGTCCATACCCATCAATTTGGCGGCAATAAAGTCATCAATATCACCATCCAAGAAGTTTTGCGTGTTGCTGGTTTCCATGCCTGTACGCAAATCTTTAATACGCGAAGCATCCAACACATAGGAGCGAATTTGATGACCCCAACCAATATCAGACTTGGTATCTTCTAAACCTTGCTTTTCAGCTTGTTGTTTTTCGATTTCCAGTTCATACAGCCGTGCTTTGAGCATTTTCCAACAATGTTCGCGGTTTTTATGTTGCGAACGATCGCTCTGACATTGCACCACCACACCCGATGGTTCATGCGTCATACGCACTGCAGAGTCGGTTTTATTGATATGCTGACCACCCGAACCTGAAGCACGATAGGTATCAATGCGCACATCGGAAGGATTGATTTCAATATCAATGTCTCTGTCAATATCAGGGAAGGCGAACACAGATGAGAAAGATGTATGGCGGCGATTACCCGAATCAAAAGGAGACTTGCGCACCAACCTGTGCACACCGATTTCAGCTTTGAGGAAGCCATAAGCATACTCGCCTTTGATAGAGACGGTTGCCGATTTGATGCCCGCTTCTTCACCCGCCGTACATTCAATGAGTTCGGTCTTGAATCCTTTGCGGTCTGCCCAGCGTAAATACATACGTAGTAA
The DNA here is from genome assembly GCA_030949605.1 of Ghiorsea sp. Taxonomy (GTDB): domain Bacteria; phylum Pseudomonadota; class Zetaproteobacteria; order Mariprofundales; family Mariprofundaceae; genus Ghiorsea. The sequence goes on along the minus strand of JAUZSH010000022.1, from coordinate 7,314 downwards.
TATTTCTGCCCAATCTTGAGCCTCTGTGCCACCTGAACCTGAGTTAATGTCTAAAAAGGCAGACTCAGCATCGGTTTCACCGCCCAACATTTGTGCCAACTCAAAGGTTTCTACGTCTTTTTGCACTTTATCAATTTCGACCACAGCTTCGAGTTTACTGTCTTGGTCGCTTTCTTCCATGCCCATTTCAAACAACATGGATGCATCTTCAAGGGTACTGAATGTTTTGTTAAAGCTATTAATGGTGCGCTCTAACGATGTTTTTTCTTGCATGATTTTTTGCGCTGCATCTGGGTCATCCCACAATGTTGGGTCTTCAGTGCGAGCGTCTAGTTCTTTAAGTTTTTCAACCTTGCTTTCAAGGTCAAAGCGACCTCCGCAGCGAATCCAATCGGCTGCTATAATCTTCGGCACGGGTTCTGAAACCCGAAATTAAATCTTCAATGCTCATGTGTTACTCCAAAATCAATAGAACAGCAAAGCTACTGCGCTATCATTTGAAAGCAATATATGGCTAAGATATTTGGGTAGATTAAATAGAGTTTACTCAAGAGCCACTTGCAAACCTGATGCGGTTTGGAAGTGAGGCTTTAGCCTCGCATTGATGAAACAGGTGCAAGAACTTTACCAAAGATAAAAAATCTTGAACTTTATTTTTTTGGCAAGGCTAAAACCTCGCTTCCAATGAAAGCAGCAGTACGAGTTTCGAATCATGCGTAAATTTTGGTATAACCTATGCGCTTAACAGGGCTGGAAGTGTAATATTATGTCAATATATCAATGACTTATGATGTTTTAGTTTGATGTAAATAAAAAAGAGGTGTTTGGTGTGAATATTAAAGCGGGTGGGGGGTATGCAAAAAAATACCAACACACCACTGGGTTGCAATCAACCCGAGTGATGTGTTGGCTTGTTCCTTTTAGTGGTGTGACTTCATCATAAGTTTTAGCATCTTATAATTAATCACTAAAAAACGAATGCCCTGCCATACCAATGATGTTCGCATGTAGCGCGTCCAACCTGTTGGTGCTGGTGGGTAATAAGCTTGTTGATAAGGCTCTTTATTGGTTACTTTTTTAGTCATGCTATTCTCCTGCGAATATTTTATTTTTTAAAAACTTAGTCGGGTAGAATAGACCAGCCTGGTTTCATCTTAGCCTGATAAATAAAGGTGTGGTGGAGTAATGATTTCATCCAGTGACCAGCCAAACCAACTTCGCCCGTGGTGAGTTCAATATCACGCCCGTGTTCAGGATATTTTTCAAAATCAGGAACCACAGGGAATACTGTCATGGTTGCAGCACCTCCACTAAACATACTCGCACCTGTGGATGCGACACAAGCTGCACCCATTTCTGCCATGGATGCGTGTTGGGTAGGTTCATCTGTGCCTTTTTTAATCATATCACTCACACTATTGGCAACCGCGATTGCCATAGTAGCAGATGGCATGCCCGTACGAGGTGGTGTAGGGTTAATTGGTGTTCCATTGGCGCTTTGCATGGGCTTACTGATTAAATGCGGTGGGGCAAAAGCAATGCCGATGGCAAATATGTTTTTGTGTAATCAATACCTTCGCCAAGATTCGGCGCGTTTCGCGCAAAGTAAGCGAGTAACCACAACATTCTAGAATATTGTGGTATATTAAAAATAACATCCCCAAAACCCCGATGCTATTTTTAATATACGCTTTCTAAATCAATGTGTTACAAACACTAGGGTTTTTTACCAATGTATTCTCTAAAACTGGCGAAGGTATTGGTAATGGTGTTTGATAATGTTTTGGCCAGTCACGAGCACTCCATTCTTCATAAGGGCGAGGTGTGTAGTCAGCGTCCACTTTCATGAAACCATTGGGTGCGAAAATATCGCTGGTGATGTCGCCACCATCTTTATTGAATGCTTGTAAACCAACACCTGCGAAGGGTGGAATCAACATTGAAAAGTCAAATTCAATCTCATGGGTTGAGCCATCTAAAATTTCGTAGTGAATTTTTCCCGCTTCAACTTTAGAAACGTGCGCCCGTGTAATCCATTCAATATTGCGCTCCACCATCAAGGATTCAGCAAAGGTTTTACCGTTGGTGATGTAGCCACCACGTTTGATATGTACGCCACCCATACCAAAATCACCAAGTTCATATTCGTTGCTTAGCCAAACAATCCGGGCTTTATCACGAACACCAGCATCTTTAAGTACATGTTCCACATTATAAATATATTCAAATGCTGCACCTTGGCATGTACACATGCCGTGTCCTGTGCCAATCACAATGGTACATTCCTTGCCTTGGCGCATGGCTTCAATCGTTGATTGAAGCTTTTCGCTAGCTTCAATGGCGTGGCTTGGTGTACAAACCGACACGGTATGACCGTGGTCTGGGCCTAGCCCTTCAGTGGCTCCAAAGTTTAGTTTTGGTCCTGTTGCATTGATTAAATAATCATATTCGATGTTTTCTTGTTCGCCAGCTTTGCCTTCTAGTGTGTATTCTACGGTCACAAAAGGTTTTTCGCTGGCTTTGCTGCCTTCGGGGTGAATGGACAACGCTTTAGCTTGCCTGAAGTCAATGTTGGTTTTCCTTTTATAGACGTCTGCTAAGTCAAATGTAACATCTTCTTCTTTCATTTGACCCACGCCGACCCAAATATTTGAAGGAATCCAATTCCAGTTTGGATTGGGTGAAACCATAATAATTTCATGCTCCTTCCTCAAAGATTTATTCAGATATCGTGCTGCTGTGTGACCTGAAATACCTGAGCCTAATATGACTACTCTTGCCATGATAATCCCTCTCCCATATGTGAATTTAAAGGGTAAGTATATTAATATATGTTAATATATCAAGTTTATATTTGATATTACGGATTCTAATTGAACAAGTCTGCAAGCAGTACTTTTTAATTTGGGTAAAATCTTCTTCATATTCCCTACGCATCCCTTACTGAACGATGAAATTATCAGTCAATACCATTTTCAGGACACCGTTATCCATAACCGCTTTTCGGGCTGGTCTCACTCTAAAAGTATCTTAAGAAATTAGTGTTTATTCGATCGCGAAACGCAGGCAGCTTTGTCATACTTGTGGGTACAGTGCTGATTGTGCTGTTTTTAAGGTCAATTGCCTGCCTCCTGTTACTAATTTTACAGCCATCCGTAATATGAACGTGCGCAGGCTTGCAGGTTCTCAACGTATTAATTGCTGATTGCCGCTAGCTAAGACCGTCCAGAGCACGATATTGTATGCCAAGATACTACTTTGAAACAAAACAACCTTTTTCTGCACCACTTTGAGTGCCGAAAACTGTTTTGATAGTGGAATAGACATCAACCCACATCATGTTGCAAGGGACAACCATATCATGGTGTGATTTTGCCTTAATCCATGCTCGACTGCGCGTGTAAACACCTCCGAAAACCTCAAACGTTCGAGGAGCTTTACCACAGGGATTGTTCCCTTATGGGTGGTTATGTTTTTGGCATTCGTCTCAATTTTAACTTTGGGACTGGACTTAAGGGCTGATATTCGTTTAGGTTTGTTCATGAAAAAGGTGACTATCCTGTATTATTTTTTGAGTGTCTAACTCGGTGGATAGCCTACCTTTTTACCCTTTGAGAGTAGTAGGGAGGCAGGGTTTCCTAAATTCAGGTTTAGGTATTTCCTTTTTCTATCAATATTTTCACTGCTTGTTTCGGTGATATATGTTACCTTTTTTTATGGTGTTTGTTTGTATGATGCGACTCTCATGATATACTGTAATACTGTAGGTGAAAATTGAATATAAAGTTAAACAAGCTGTTTGAAGCGAGTGACTTTGAAGCAACCAAAGAAATTTGGTTAAATAAGGGTGATGTGTTTCTTTTTGAAGGTGATGATGCGGGTAAGTATTGCTATTTGATTAAAAGTGGCAGATTAAATGTGCAGCTTACTTCAGGCACGGGGCACGAAACACTGCTTTATCAATTGCAGGAAGGGGAGTTGGTTGGTGAGCTTGCCATCTTTGCGACCAATGTGCGTAGCGCAACCGTTACCGCAGATAGCAAAACCTGTTTGCTGGAAATTGAAGGTGATGCATTTAAGCAAAGTTTAGAGCGTGTTGATTTCTTGCAAAAGTTAACGGCACATTTTCTTTGTCGTTATGTCAAAACCCATGAAGTGGTATGTCGCCTCAGTCAGCCGAATATAGGTATGAAACTTTGCCATTATTTTTTAACTTTAGCCGACCAAACGAATGCGCGCATGGATGCTGCGGAAATATTGATTCGTCTCCCCAGTCATGCCATGATGGGTAAGTTGTTGAGTTGTCAACGAGAGTCGGTGACGCGCGAGCTTAAAAAATTGATACATATTGATATTTTGAAGCCAGCGGGAAAGGGGTTGTATTTGTTGGACACCAACAATGTGAATTTGTATTTGGCGGACACTTTATAACTGATATTCAGCGTTTCTTCAGTTACTCAAAAAGTATGGCGTAAGCGTTTCGTGTAGGTTGGAAGTGAGGCTTTAGCCTCGCCCTCTTGTAGCAGGTGCAATAGATTTGAAAATCAGGCGAAATCCTTATGCATAGTCTAAGTTGGGCGAGGCTAAAGCCTCACTTCCGAGGAATAGGTGCGTAACGTCAGTTTGTCATTCCCGCACAGAGCTTGCCCCCGCGAAGGCGTGGGAATTCATATAGCGAGAGATAGAAAAAGAAAAGCTATTTATCAGTCACTTGTTACATATGTATTCTAGCCCGCATTATTCACAAATACAGCCGCGCCCTTGCTTGTCCCTTTATTCGCAACAAATCTCTCATCAATCGTTAGTAAGCGCGGCTACGAGCGATTTCTTTAAAATTCGTTGCAAACAAAGGTTCTACTTGACATTGAGCGCTTACATTGAGCGGGTATCTTTTTTTAAAAAAATGATTTAAAATTGATGTCGGATGATGTTTGTTCTCAAAATATTGAATAAAAACAGCCTTTTATGACCGAATCATTTAGCCATTTAATGAAAATTACGGTATCGATTTTCAACTTTTTGCTTAAGTTGGTTGTAGATTGAAATTCGTAGGATAATCAGAATCGTGATGTATATCCTTATCTCATTGATTTATAAGGATAAAATAACCAAGAAAATGATAAAACATACCCGCTCAATGTAAGTGAGCGGGTATCTTTTTTTACAATACCTTCGCCAGCTTTAGAGAATACATTGGTAAAAAACCCTAGTGTTTGTAACACATTGATTTAGAAAGCGTATATTAAAAATAACATCGGGGTTTGGGGGATGTTATTTTTAATATACCACAATATTCTAGAATGTTATGGTTACTCGCTTGCTTTGCGCGAAACGCGCTGAATCTTGGCGAAGGTATTGTTTTTAAAAAAATGATTTAAAATTGATGTCGGATGATGTTTGTTCTCATCATATTGAATAAAAACAGCCTTTTATGACCGAATCATTTAGCCATTTAATGAAAATTACGGTATCGATTTTCAACTTTTTGCTTAAGTTGGTTGTAGATTGAAATTCGTAGGATAATCAGAATCGTGATGTATATCCTTATCTCATTGATTTATAAGGATAAAATAACCAATAAAATGATAAAACATACCCGCTCAACTTACATTGAGTGGGTAACTTTATTCAAAAAATCATTTATGCTTCGCCTCTAATTTCACAAGGTAGGTATAGAGCTATTAATACAAACAGCTACTCAATAGAACGTTTAGATCACTTAGGTATCATTGCTGGTGTCATCAAAGATTTGAATATTGTTGAGCTTATTGATAAGCGACTTGGTTCTTTTCAAGGTGAGACCTTATCAGCAGGGGAAACTGTGGCCGGCATGATTATGAATGGGTTGGGTTTTTCTAATAAACCATTGAGTTTAACGCCATTATTTTTCAAGAAAGTACCGTTATCATTGCTTTTTCGTGAGGGCGTAAAAGCGGAGGATTTTAATCGTTTTAAATTAGGGCGCGTACTGGATCGCTGTCATGGTTATGGGACTGAACTGTTGTTTAGTGAAATTTCTTTGAATGTTTGCCGTCAGGAGAAGGTTGATACGCGTTTTAATAGCCTTGATAGCACCAGTTTTACGCTGTCTGGTGATTATTTGGAAAAAACGGATGATGAAACCGTTGCGATTAAATTAGGGTACTCCAAGGATCATCGCCCTGATTTGAAACAAGTCATGTTGGAGATGATGGTCAGTCAGGATGGCGGCATCCCGTTGATCGGCAAGGCATTAGATGGAAACGCCTCGGATAATACTGTTTTTAAAGAGCGTAGCGGACAATTGATTGAAAGCTTTAAAGCTTCAGAAACACCACGTTATCTGATTGCTGATTGCAAACTTTACACCGAGAAAAATGCTCCCAATTTAAAGGAGCTTCTATTTATAACACGCATTCCTAATAATATTAAACGCGTCAATGAAATCATTGAGCAAACTCTTGCTGCACCCAACGATTGGCAAAAATTGGATGATGGTCGAATGATGAAAACTGTTGAAATCGAGCATTATGATATCAAACAGCGGTGGCATGTACTTTCTTCTGAAACATCAAAACAGCGGGCAATAAAGCAAGTTGATAAAAAAGTAGCCAAGGCATTGATCACCATTGAGAAGCAGCTTTTTCACCTGCAAGCCAAACGATTCAATTGTGCCGTGGATGCCACAGAAGCAGTAAAAGAAATTGCCAAGAAATGGAAGTTCCATAAGCTTAAAGATATTGAAATCATTGAGTATTTAAGCTATGAAGGCAAAGGTCGCCCCAAAAAAGATCAGACACCAACAGGTATAAAGTATCAGGCTATCGCCGAAAGTGAACAGGATGTGAATAAAATTGAGCGCACAAAAATGAAAGATGCTCACTATATTATTGGTAGCAATACCGACCCAAAAGAGCTTAGTGATCAAGCTGTGGTGTTGGCTTATAAAGAGCAAAACCAAGTTGAACGAGGCTTTCGTTTTCTCAAAGATCCATTGTTTTTCACATCTACATTATTTGTAAAAAACCAAGGCGAATCATGGCATTATTAATGGTCATGCTGCTTTCATTACTTGTTTATGGTATTGCAGAAAGGCGAATGCGAGCCAGCCTTGCTGAGCAAAAAAACATTACCCAATCAAATTAATCAAGCGACTGCTAAGCCAACTTTACGTTGGGTTTTTCAGCTATTACATGGCATTCATTGCCTTAAAATTACCACGCAACATCAAACAGAGCAGGTAATTGAAGGACTTACGCCATTGCATCAAAAAATATTACTTTTATTTGGAAAAACAGTGGAAAATATATATCAAATTCCTCTTAAGAATACCCG
>JAUZSH010000021.1 GCA_030949605.1 Ghiorsea sp. | reverse complement strand
AAGGCTCAATGTAAGTTCTACGCAATCATCACGACGATTTATGAATAATGCGGGCTAGGCAGGAGCATGGGAATGCGTAAAAATATGTATGTGTAAAGATGGATTCCCGCCTACGCGGGAATGACGAATTTCAACCCAACTGCGTAACGTCAATTAATCAACAATAATGCTGTGAACATTGGTTTTGCCAATGCCTTTTAAATCAAGATTGATTGTATGGTGTTTCGGTGTGAATATTAAGGACGATAGAGCTACCTCATCCAGTAATATCTCCCCAGCACGGGCATTGGACTCCAAACGAGCAGCTAAGTTGACATGCTTACCTATGGCGGTGAAAGCGCGCCGCTCATGTGAGCCTAAGATGCCAAGCACGGCTTCACCTGTTGCAATACCAACCCCAACACCGAGTACTTCCTCTTGGTTTTTGCACGCTGTGTATTCAGCGTTTGAATGCGCTGTTGAATTGATAGACCTGCTTGAAAAGCATCTTCAACATGGTTGTTTTGAGAGTTGGCGATACCAAAGATAGCCATCACACCATCGCCCATAATTTTATCAATGATACCATGATTATCCAAAATGGATTGTAGCATCTCGTGCATATAGGCATTGAGTGTGTTCATCACTTCTTGTGCATCAACTTTTTCATTGTAATGCGTGAAGCCTCGAATATCGACGAATAGTGTGCTGATTTCTTTGCGTTCTCCATTGCTGTTGAGTTTTATCTTTCCATCCATAGTCAGTTGGGTAACTTCTTGCCCAACATGCCTGCTTAATGTTCTATCAAGCTGATCCTTAAGTAAATTTAACTCATTGGCAACTTGTTGATACTGTTGCAACTCTAAGGTGCTTTGGGTTGCATCAAGAAACAATAGCCAATCACATGTTTCATCTGTAAGTGCAATAATATTTGTATATTGATTATCCATGAGTTGCATGTGAGGAAGTTCAAAAGACTCTTGGATGGGAACCATGCCTTGCAAGACATCGCAATATATTGATATATCAGTATTTAAAATGGGTTCGTTGTTAAAGTAGTCTGCCCACTGACCACCAATCAATTGAACCCATGCAGTGCCTTTTTTGAGCTGAATCCAAGCTGGTGATAAATTACCAAGGCGATAGTTGAGTAGCCATTGGTGAATGTATTCAGGAATGGCTGCTTGACTCATGATGGCAACATGGCTTTGGCAATGGCTGTGAAAGAAGCTTCAACATTGTCACCTGTTTTAGCACTGGTAAAAATACAGTATGATTCATGTCTTTCAACTGTTGAAGCATATCATCATTGATGACCCAAGAATCTTGTAAATCATATTTATTGAGCAGGTAGATGATAGGGATTTCTCCCAGTTCATTGTGAATACGTTGGCGAATCTCCTCAGCGACGCTAAAGGTGTCGCGACGAGTGCCATCAATCACCATCAAAATACCAGAGGCACCACGCAAATAGCTGATTGGTATTTTTTGTATTTTCCTCACCATGCACATCCCAAATCATCAGATTAACTTGGGTGTTACCAATGCTTACTACTTTTTATCAATTTTAACACCCATGCTGGATAGGTATTTTTCAGAAAATCTACTGTATACGAACTGGGCGGTTAAACTTGTTTTACCAACGCCAGCAGCGCCTAACACACATATTTTTTTTTGTATCAAGAATTTTCCTTTTTTATAGAATGATTGGATACGAATAAGCGTCTAATCTGTTCAATACGGCTGTAGTTGCTGTTTGCATATTCAACCCATGCCTTTGTCGAGAGACCTGAAACAAATAATGTACCGTTACTGTATGACATTTGGATGCTACTTGGAGGTTTGAGCAATGCAATAGCAAGTTTTAAAATTTCTGCATCGGTTAAGCTGCGCTTTAGAACCTTCTTTTCTGGAGAAGAAAAGCTCACCTCCGGTTTGCTGATAAGCCGACTGATTGGAATAGGTTTAGGCTTTGTTTTATGAACGGTAGGAGGCTTGATGAAAGACACCTGCGTGCTATCAACACGATGAATACCTGAAATATAACGGGCTTTGGTGACTGCGTTGTCTAACCAGTTTGGCTTGGTTGCACCTTGGATGAATAGTACGTTATCTTGATAAGATAACTTGATACTTTCAGGTGGTTGTAAGCGTTTGTATGCGCGCTTTAGAACAAACTCATTTTGTAAAGAATGATAAGGCTGCATATGAAAAGATACTGTTTGAGTACCCAAATCATGGTTGGATAGCAGGGTGTATGGGTCAACGCTTAATGGGTCGCGCAAGCCTGAAATAGTATATTGATTACCTTGAATGTTAACATGACCAACAACAATGCCAGGCTCAGCTTGTAGCTGTGTGATGTAATTGTTCCATGCTGTTTGAGATTGGTTACCTTGGATGGCACTGGAGCCGACCCACCATGCAATAAAGAGAGCGATACTGGCGAGTAAAACAATGGCTTTAACAGGTGAGGACTTGGTGTTACCTTTAAAATCTTGAACCAATAAAGGTTCGAGGTTGCCCGATACTTTCTCAAAGACTTCAGTATCACCTTCAAATGCTTGAAGTTCACTGGCATAAAGCTGCTGAATATGTTCTATGGTTTCTTGCACCTCATTGGTGAAAGAGCGTGGGGGATTGCCACGACAGATGACAGCAAGCACAACATCAGGGCTTGTTTCAATCATGACTTCAAGGTCGCCCATGCGTAAGTTATCAATGCCTTGACTGGTGTTGCTCGCAAATGAATCACGCACAAAATCTTGGACAGCCGTTAACATACTGGAAACAACATCTGCATCTGCAGTAAGGGCAGGGTCATGAGAGACATGATGCAAAAGTAAACCTGTTTCTTTATGAATAAGGAAAACTTGCTCAACGCGGTAAACCAAAGTGTTGACCATCACAACTTCAGCAAATGTTTTACCCGTTCGTTTGGCTTCCAATCGCCACTTGAGACCTTGAATAGAAAATGAATTTTCTAAGGTTTGGTTCAAAGACTGCATCATTTCAGTGATGGTATTATTGATGGACTTGCGAATGGCTGGCCCCATGACAGGGAAAAGTGCATCAGATAGCGGTTGTGGGTTACGCGTGATTGAGCTTCTTAATGCTTCTTCAATAGTTGGTGCTAGGGTTTTACCCAGCTTGGAATCTTCTTTGTTGCGGATTTCAATAGCTTCGGCAAGGACTGCTGCAATGTCTTGAGCCAATATTTGTTCGTTTTCAAAGCGTTCTTCAATTGCTTCAATGCGCTTTGCCTCCTCTCCTCCTCCGAGAAGGGAGCGCAAAGCATCTAAAGGGTTGTCAGATGATTTGTTATTGTTTTCACTCATAAAAATTGGGTCATATCAATTTCATCAATCGCTTTGCAACGGGGACTGTCTCAGTTCACCGTGTAAACGCATTGATACTTCATGAAATATATCACCCAACATATCACGATCAGTTTTTTCAGCTTGTAAAATGCTTGTTTGCTGGTCAATGACTTCAGTGAGTGAAACACGCACGGTTTGTATTTCAGATAGCAGGGACTTGGATTGATCAAGAAGTGCTGATCTGGATTCTGATTTGATCAGTTCAATCACCTCTTCAACGGTACGCACCTTGCGTTCAGTTTCATTCGCATATCGACTAAGCTCATATTGCATATGTTGTGTGTTTTCTTCACGCTCACGCCGCTCAACAGCAACCAGCTCAGTCACATTGGTCACCTCGCGCTTGATGTAAGCTTCGAGTGTATCCAACCTGCTGCTCACTTCACTACGCAAGGTGTTGGACTCATGTTTGATGCTATCTTCAAGCTTTGAGAATCGCTTTTCTAGGGCGTGTATTTGCGAGCCAAACATCAGATCACCAAGGTTGCGCATTTGAGGGCCAAGGATGATTTCACGAATTTGATCTATATTTTGTACTTCATTGATTGGTGGTGAAGTGTCGTTAGTGTTATTTTCCATCGTTGGTTTCCCTCCTGAGGTGTCAAGCATCTAAAATTTCCACCCAAGTTAAAATTAACCTGGATGGAAGGCAAGGCATGGTTTTTATTTGCCGTACAGGTGTTTACTCGCGTAAAAGTTCAGTGATACCTGTTTTGGAGCGAGTTTTTTCATCCACTGTTTTGACAATCACAGCACAATATAAGTTTGGACCACCTGATGCGCCTGGCATAGAGCCTGAAACCACCACCGAATATGGTGGTACTTCACCATAGGTCACTTCACCTGTTGCACGGTTAACAATACGTGTTGATTTTCCGATATATACACCCATAGAAATCACAGAACCTTCGCGAACAATAACACCTTCGACAACTTCAGAACGCGCACCAATAAAGCAGTTGTCTTCAATGATGGTTGGTGTTGCTTGCAATGGCTCTAGCACACCACCAATGCCTACACCACCTGATAAATGTACGTTTTTACCAATTTGAGCGCACGAACCTACTGTTGACCATGTGTCCACCATGGTGCCTTCATCCACATATGCCCCGATGTTGACATAAGACGGCATCAGCACCACTTTGGGTGCAATAAATGAGCCTTTACGCACAGTTGCGTTAGGTACAACGCGCATACCACCTTTGCGAAACATCTCTTCGCCCCAGTTGGCAAATTTTTGTGGTACTTTATCAAAATAATTGGTATCGCCACCACGAATGACTTCATTATCATGCAGTTTAAAGAACAATAGGACAGCTTTTTTTCATCCACTCGTTGGTGACCCATTCACCACTGTCGTTTTTTTTTCAGCAACACGAATGCCGCCATCATCTAAAAGGTCGATCGTGCGTACAACAGCCTCGCGGATTTCAGCATCAACATTGTGCATATCCCATGAATCGCGTGTTTCCCAAGCTTGGTCGATAACTTGCTCTAAGTGGTTCATTAAAAATCTCCTGAGTTGACTTGTTTCTTGAAATTCGTTTTGCCAAGCTTAAGAAGGATGTGCGTTGAAGTAAATATTGTATTATGATTGATAGTTGTCGGCTTTATTTTAAATGGTTACGCTGCACCGCGATTTGGAATAAAGATAAAACTGATGAGGGTATTATGGATAGAAGAATTCTTGTAAAATTACATTTAATCATGGCGGCCGTAGCGCTTCCACTACTGTTGATGTTTGCGATCACAGGAGGATTATACACCTTAGAATACAAACCCAATTTAGAGAAAAAAGAATACCGTGTGACCATGAATACGCCGTTAAACGGTGATGTGGAACAGATGAAAAATATTGTGCGTCAAGTGTTAAGTGAACACGACTTGAATGAACCTATGGGTAAAGTCAAAGTGAAGCGCAGTGGTCGGCATTATAAAATGAAGTGGAGTGGTAAGAATCATAGCGTAAGCCTCAGAGCCTCTTCACGAGATAATAGAGTTGCTGTGATTGAAGTGAAAATACCCAGTTCATACCATCGCTTGATGAGCTTACATAAAGGTAAAGGCGGTGATTTATTTGATGCCTTTGCTATTGCCATGTCGATATTCGTGGTGTTTATTTTATTGACGGGTGTATGGATTGGTCTGAAAACAGCGACATATAAGGCGTTAACAGTCAAAGCTTTGGGGGTGGGTTCGCTATTATTTTTGGCGATGGTTATTTATGCTCAGTTTTAACGCCTTGGGTATTGAATTCCCCTGATTGAACAAGCATTCAAGTTGCCTTGCTCATTCTCGTGCTGGAGTAACACGAACAACGTCTTGCCAAAGCACAGAGAGCTTTAAGTCGTAAAGTTAAATTTTCAAACAACTGGCATAAACAAAAAGAGAAGATTCAAAACATCCATTCAAAGATTAGCAACATGCGCCGTGATGCACTGCATAAAGCCTCCACTGAAATCAGCAAGAACCACGCAATGATATTCATGGAAAATCTTGGTGTATCGCGTATGTCAAAATCTGCGAAGGGAAATAGTGAGAAACACGGTGTAAATGTAAAAGCCAAGTCAGGCTTAAACAAGTCCATCCTTGATGCAGGATGGGCAATGTTTGCAACCATGCTTGAGTATAAGCAACGCTGGAAAGGCGGTATGGTTGAATATGTGCCTGCGGCATATACAAGCCAACGATGCAGTCAGTGCCAATACACCAGCAAAGCCAATCATGTTTCTCAATCGAAGTTCGAGTGTCGGGCTTGTGGCTATCAAGTCAATGCAGACTTTAATGCAGCATTGAATATACTAGCGGCAGGACATGCCGTGTTAACTTGTGAAGTGGATGCAATAGCAACTACCGTGAAACAAGAACCTGTGTTGGCAATACGCTAACCGAATCCCCTGAATTTATTCATGGGGAGGATGTCAAGCTGCGGCTGATTAATGATAGGTGGTGAGTATGGAAAACATTGTGATACAAGGCGGCGTGCCTCTGGTTGGGAGTGTGGAAAGTAGTGGTGCAAAAAATGCAGCACTACCATTGCTTGCGGCTGCTATTCTTGCCGATGGCGCTGTGACTTTTCATCGTATTCCGCATTTAAATGATATTTCGACCATGACCAAGCTGTTGGCATGGCAAGGTGCTGATGTTTCTTATGATGATCGAAATCGTTTAACCATTGACACGCGAGCAGCCAACAAACCTGAAGCACCTTATGAATTGGTGAAAACCATGCGCGCATCTTCGTTGGTTTTGGGCCCATTGTTGGTGCGTTTTGGTGAAGCGCGAGTAAGTTTGCCTGGTGGCTGTGCTATTGGCGCACGACCCATTGATTTGCACTTGAAAGCCTTGGAAGTCATGGGTGCTGAAATCACGGTGGAACATGGTGATGTGATTGCCAAAGCGACCCATGGCTTAAAAGGTGGCTATATTTTCTTTGAGCAAGTGACGGTAACAGGTACAGAGAATATTATGATGGCAGCCGTGCTTGCTGATGGTGAAACCATTTTAGATAATGCAGCAAGAGAGCCTGAAGTAGTGAACCTTGCTGATTCACTGCGTGCTTTGGGCGCGAAGATTGAAGGTGATGGTACAGGTACGATCACGATTCAAGGTGTTTCATCCATTTCAGGTGGCGATATTTATACGATTGCCGATAGAATTGAAACAGCAACCTACCTTGCCGCAGGTTTGATTACGGGTGGTGATGTCACCGTGACCAAAACCGATGCTAAATATTTGGATGCGTTTTTAGCCAAAGCTAAAGAATCGGGTGCAGAGGTTGAAGTGGGTGATGATTTTATTCGCTGTGCAGCCCCTCATGGTTTAAAAGCTGTAAATATTCACACCATGCCGCACCCTGGATTCCCCACAGATTTACAAGCTCAATTTATGGCCATGATGTGTGTCGCTGAGGGTACAAGCCTAATTTCAGAAACAATTTTTGAAAATCGGTTTATGCATGTGCAAGAATTGATACGTATGGGTGCAGATATTCAACTGGATGGGCATACGGCTGTGGTTAAAGGTGTAGCCAAGCTTTCCGCAGCACCTGTGATGGCGACTGACTTACGAGCATCGGCTTCATTGGTGCTTGCGGGTGCGGCAGCCGAAGGTGAAACTGTGATTTCGCGCGTGTATCATATCGACCGTGGTTATGAACGTATTGAAGAGAAGATGCGTTGTTTAGGCGCAAAAATTGAGCGGCATTATGTATCATAAAATATACGTTAAAGAAGCCAATCAAACATGAAAGTGAAAGGATGATAAAGTATGTCAAATAAACCAGTGTTAACCATTGCCTTATCCAAAGGGCGAATTTTGGAGCAAACACTCCCTTTGCTTGAATTTGCTGACTTGATGCCCAAGGAAGATGTGCAAACTACACGTAAATTGATGGTGGATGGTCCTGATGATTGGGCGGGTAGTAAGGTTCGCTTTCTCATTATTCGTGCCGCAGATGTGTGTACTTATGTGGAGCAGGGCGCTGCGGATTTGGGTATTTCAGGGCGTGACTTGTTGTTGGAGCATAAACCGCATGTCTATGAACCGTTGGATTTAAAGATAGGCAAGTGCCGTCTTTGTGTTTGTGGCCCTAAAGATGCTGTGGAAGCAGGCGAATCTTCAGTGATTGGTGGTCGCATTCGTGTGGCAACCAAGTATGATAGTATTGCGGAGCAATATTATTTGGAACAAGGTGTACATGCTGAAGTGATTCACTTGTATGGCTCAATGGAGCTTGCACCCTTGGTCGGCATGGCAGATCGGATTGTTGATGTGGTGGAAACAGGCAATACGCTGAAAGCCAATGGCTTAATTGAAGAAACAACCTTGTTTGATGTATCCAGCCGCTTGATTGCTAACCCTGCAAGCTTTGTGACCAAGAAAAAGCAAATGCAAGCAGTGATTAATAAATTACGCGAAGCGGTAGAAGATAGAGAAAAAGAATTGGCAAAAAAAGATGTGGAGAGCAGTCAGTGATGAAGATTCAGCGTATTTATGCAAGCAGCGATGATTATAAAGCACAATTGGATGCTTTGTTGTCGCGTGAAACCGATACTGGTGCGGATGTACAAAACCTTGTGGCTGATATTTTATTGGATGTCAAACAACGTGGTGATGCGGCATTGTGTGCATACACTGCCAAGTTTGATGGCTGGGATTGTACGCCTGAAAACATGGTGATTACGCGTGAACGCATGAAGCAGGCTTGGTCTGATGTGTCCGATATGGATAGGCAATCGCTTCAATTGGCAGTGGATAGAATCAAAGCTTACCATGAAAAACAAGTGCAAAAAGATTGGAATTATACCGATGATGCTGGTTTAACTTTGGGTCAGAAAATCACAGCTTTGGATAGTGTGGGTTTGTATGTGCCGGGTGGCAAAGCGGCATACCCGTCGTCGGTGTTGATGAATGCAGTGCCAGCGCAAGTGGCAGGTGTTGAAAAAGTTATCATGGTTGTACCCACACCAGCGGGTGAAATGAATGATTTGGTGTTGGCGGCAGCTTATGTGTCGGGTGTACAGCAAGGGTTTGCAGTTGGTGGTGCACAAGCTGTTGCAGCTTTGGCGTATGGCACGGAAACCATTCCTGCTGTGGATAAAATTGTAGGGCCGGGCAATAAGTTTGTGGCAGCCGCCAAACGCCAAGTGTTTGGCACATGTGGTATTGATATGATTGCAGGCCCATCGGAAATTGCAGTGGTGGCAGATGGTGGGCATCCTGAGTGGTTGGCCGCTGACTTTTTATCGCAAGCTGAACATGATGAAGCAGCACAAAGTATTTTCATTACCACAGATGAAGATTTAGCCGATAAGGTGGAAGCTGCGATTGCACAACATTTGCGTGTACTTGAGCGCGCACCGATTGCGCGTGCATCGGTGGAAAATCATGGTGCATTTATTATTGTCAATAACCTTGATGAGGCAGCAGAAGCTGTGAATATTATTGCGCCAGAGCATTTGGAGCTGGCTTTGGATGACCCTGATGCCATGTTACCTAAAATTAAACATGCAGGTGCTATTTTCTTGGGTCATTTTGTGCCTGAAGCATTGGGTGATTATATGGCAGGACCCAATCATGTGTTGCCTACCAACCGCACGGCGCGTTTTTCTAGCCCATTGGGTGTGTATGATTTTCAGAAACGCAGCAGTGTGATTCGTTCCACGCCAGAAGGTGTCGCAGCGATTGGTGCAGAAGCAGCACACTTGGCACACCGCGAAGGTTTGCAGTGTCATGCTTTAACATTAGAGCTAAGGTTGCAGGATAAAGGGGAATAGATATGACTCGCAGTGCAAGTATTGAGCGAAATACCAAAGAAACACAAATCAAACTATCGATTAACCTTGATGGAACAGGTGAATGTGAGTTGAATACACCGATTCCTTTCTTGAATCACATGTTAGAACAAATCAGCCGTCACGGTTTGATTGATTTAAGCATTGATGCCAAAGGTGATATTGATATTGATGACCACCATACAGTGGAAGATATTGGTATTTGTTTGGGTGAAGTGTTGCGCGAAGCCATTGGTGATAAAAAAGGTATTGTACGCTACGGACATGCTTATGTGCCTTTGGATGAATCATTGTCGCGTGTCGTGCTTGATTTGTCAGGTCGCCCCGATTTGGAGTACCATGTTGATTTTCCTAAAGAAATGGTGGGTAGCTTTGATGTGGACTTGTTCAAAGAGTTTTTTCAAGCCGTGGTCAACCATTCACGGATGAGCTTGCATATTGATAATCTTCGCGGCATCAATAACCATCATATTGCAGAAACAGTGTTCAAAGCTTTTGGGCGTGCTTTGCGCATGGCTGTGGAGTCTGATCCACGTCAAAGTGGTATTCCAAGCACCAAAGGTACGCTTTAATTTATGATTGGACTTGTTGATTATGGTATGGGCAACCTACATTCGGTTACCAAGGCATTGGAAAAAGTTGGTGGCGAAGTCAAGCTTGTTCAACAGGCTGAAGACATTGCTAACTATGAGAGGATTGTTTTACCTGGTGTGGGGGCGTTCCGAGATTGTATGGCAACGCTTAAAGAAACAGGTATGGCTGATGCAATTAAAGAAACTGTGAACAAAGGCACACCATTTTTGGGTATTTGTTTGGGTATGCAGGTATTGATGACACGTTCGTATGAGTTTGGTGTGCATGCAGGTTTAAATTTGATTGAAGGTGAGGTTAAAGCGTTTCCAGAAGAGCATGTTGAACGCGGCTTTAAGATTCCGCATATGGGCTGGAATGATATGGTTTTGCCTCAGGGTCAAGTGCATCCTGTGCTGTCTAGGGTGAAAGGTGAGCAAGTGTATTATGTACACTCCTATTATTGTACACCACGCAACCCTGAACATTTGTTGGCAGCCTGCTCCTATGGTGATTATCCTTTTGCTTCAGTGATAGGAAGGGATAATATTTTGGGTATGCAGTTTCATCCTGAGAAAAGTCAAGATATTGGATTAAATTTACTCCAAAGGTTTATAGGCTGGAAACCTTAATTGTCGTAAGATGCATAAAAGTTTTATTCTTGTTAGCGTTCGATAAAATGTTACCTAGATTCTGCAAGTGCTTGTGCGTGCAAGTGTAAGATATTGGTTTATATGGTGTATTTAAAAAACACGTGGTCACCTTGTTGCTGATGAGTGGTTTTTAAATATTCTAGGTGAATCAAGAGGTTACGCTATGTATGTGTAAACACTTGCAGGATCTAGGTGTTAGTTTATTAAGTATTTAAAAGGGGATTCCATGGGTATTCTTGAAGGTAAAAAAGGTTTAATTTTAGGCTTGGCAAATAACAAGTCCATTGCGTGGGGTGTGGCGCAAGCTTGTCACCGCGAAGGTGCAGAACTTGGGTTTAATTTTTTGGGTGAGCAACTGGAAAAGCGTGTTCGCCCGTTGGCAGAAAAAGTTAATTCGACTTTGATTGAATCCATGGATGTGGGTGATGATGCTGAAATGGATGCATTTTTTGCTAAAGTTGAAGAAAAATGGGGCAAAATGGATTTTATGATTCATTCGATTGCTTTTGCCAATAAAGACGCACTTCGCAACCCTTTTTCAGAATGTACCCGTGAAGACTTTCAACTTGCCATGGATATTTCTGCTTATTCATTTGTTGCCTGTGCGCAGCGTGCAGCAAAAATCATGAATGATGGTGGCAGCATGGTGACCATGACTTATTTGGGTGCAGAGCGTGTTATTCCTGGGTATGGCATGATGGGTGTGGCGAAAGCTGCCTTGGAAGCATCGACGCGTTATTTGGCAGATGATTTGGGCAAGTCGCGTGGTATTCGTGTCAATGCTGTGTCATCAGGCCCTATTCGTACACTTGCAGCATCTGCAGTGGGTGACTTTCGTGAATTGATGGCAAAAAGTGCGCGAGGCTCTATGCTTGGTCGCAATGTGAGTCAAGATGAAGTAGGTAACACTACTGCATATTTAGCTTCTGACTTGGCATCTGGTGTTTCAGGTGAAGTGCATTATGTGGATGCAGGGTTCCACGTTGGTGCTGGCGATCCAGGTGTTGAAAAATAAGGGGTTATTAAATGTCAGGTTCTAGTTTTGGGCAAATATTTCGTGTAAGCACAGCAGGTGAATCACACGGCAAAGCATTGGTTGCCATTGTTGAAGGCTGCCCAGCTGGTGTAGCGTTATCGGAAGCAGATATTCAACCTGATTTGGACAAACGCAAACCAGGTCAATCCAGATATACGACACAACGCCGTGAAGCGGATGAAGTGGAAATTTTATCGGGTGTGTTTGAAGGTAAAACCACAGGTTGCCCCATTGCTTTACTGATTCGTAATACCGACCAACGCAGCAAAGATTATTCCGACATCAAAGATAAGTTTCGCCCAGGGCATGCCGACTTCACTTTTCATGCCAAGTATGGGTTTAGAGATTACCGTGGTGGTGGGCGATCATCAGCGCGCGAAACGGCAATGCGTGTGGCAGCAGGTGCTGTTGCACGTAAGTTCTTAGCAAATGCTGGTGTAAATATCCGAGGCTGGGTAGACCAAATTGGCCCCGTTAAAATTAATCCCAACAATTTTTCTTTTGACGAAATTTATAACAATCCATTCTTTTGCCCTGATGCAAAAGCTGCGACAGAAATGGCTGACTTTATGGATAAACTGCGTAAAACAGGTGATTCCATTGGGGCATCCGTCACTGTGGAAGCCACAGGCGTACCAGCGGGTTTGGGCGAACCTGTATTTGATCGTATTGATGCGGATTTAGCCAAAGCGATGATGAGTATTCAGGCTGTGAAAGCTGTGGAAGTGGGTGATGGTTTTGCTTGCGTGGAAGCGAGGGGTTCTGAGTTTGGTGATGCGATTCGTAAAGATGGCTTTCAAAGCAATCATGCAGGCGGGGTACTGGGTGGTATTACCAATGGTGACACCATTCATGTACGTATGGGTTTAAAACCAACATCATCGATTTTGAAACCACGCCCTACCATTGATATTCATGGCAATGAAACAGAAATTATCACCAAAGGAAGGCATGACCCTTGTGTAGGCATTCGCGCAGTGCCGATTGCCGAAGCTATGCTTGCTTTAACCCTTGCAGATCATGTGTTGCGCCAACGTGCTAGTCAGCTGTAAATAAAACACATTAATTTTAAGTGACCATGCCACATAATCCGATTCCATGTATGATTTGTGCTTCAAGTGATTCGACTTTAATTGTTGCCAAAGCAAGGCTTTCAGGGATTGAAATATATGATTTGGTGCGCTGTCCTGCTTGCCAAGCTTCTTTTTTCTCGCCTATGCCAACGCCTGATGCTTTGAATGAACACTACTCCAATGATTATACTTTTTATAAAGGCGATAATTATAAGGCGCAGGGTAAAGGTGCTGCTTTTGCACGAAAATATCTTATACCTTACAAAGAACAGGGTAAATTGTTGGATATTGGCTGCGCCAGCGGCGACTTTCTAGCAGGCGTACAGCAAGGCTCGCTATGGGAAGTCTATGGTACAGATATCAATCCTGAAGTTGTTGCTTCGGTGCAAAAGAAATTGGGTTTAGATGTACGCGTTGGTGAAATTGAAAATATAGGGTTCGATGCTGGTTTTTTTGATGTTATTCGTGTTCAGGATATCCTTGAACATGTGCCTCAACCGCTTGTTTTCTTAAAAGCGTGCAGACGTATTATTGCAGATGATGGCACATTTTACTTGTCTGTACCCAATGGATTGGCAGATGCACAAAACCTCGTTGATTATTACGCTAAATATGATTCTCCCGCATTCAGTGGGGCAGGGCATATCTATTTCTTGTCATTCCCAAGTTTGAAGCTGCTGTTTAAACAAGCGGGTTTCCGTATTGAAAAAGCATACAGCTATAACTTTAAAAAAGGACTGCGTAGCTTTTCCATATTGCCTAAAAGTAAACACTGGAAGCGAGATTTGACGCCACCTGTTTGGTCGAAGCCTCAATCTCAGCCACAAGGTACACATGCGCATCAGCAAAAGAAACGCTCAGCGGCATACTATGATTTTCAGTTTATGAAAGATGAGATGTTTAAGCTGCCAGGAGTTCATGCTTATGCACAGGATTTATCTTTTGTTTTGAAGCCTCTATAGCTTTGACATGATAGGGAGAGTGATCATGGTAGAAAAATCATTCTTACCCATGCACGTTTCAGATACATTTTTAGATGTCACATTCCCCAATATTATTATTCAACGTATGCGCTTGATGATCGGTTAATAAAACACTGGAAACATGAAATTGTAGTGTTTCGTAATCAAAAGGTTTAAAAAGAAAGCTAATATTTTTGATGTTGATATTTTCTTTCACCATGCGTGATTTTAGTTCGTCTATTGCGCTTGTGAGAAAAATTAAGTGTGTTTCAAGCTCAGGGTGGGTCATATGAATGCTATGAAAAATACCTATGCTATCCATATTGAGTATGTGACTGTCTAAAAATATAATGTCGTATTTGTTTCCATGGTCATTCAGATTAAAAATGCATTGCACTGCATCTGCGCAAACCTCTATCTGCCCATTGAAGTTGAGCTTAGTAAAGTATGTTTTTAAATGTGTGAAGATGACCCGTTGCATAGCCACGTCATCACCCACAATTAAAATATCGACGACATTATCATGAGATGTAGTATTCATCTTTATAGGGTATAATAACTATCATCAAAAGTCAAGATACCTGAGAGGTAATTGCAAAGCTCTTCATCCGAGTTGAATTACTTACTGATGTTACGCACCCAGCATCTTGAACCTTTGTAATTCCTCAAAAGCTACCCTGACGGCTTTGATGTAAAGCTGTCGTTTTAAAGCGAAGGGAATCATCGGGGTCTACCATTGGATTTTACAGGTCAAATCATCGGGGTCAAGTCTTGCAATACGACATTTTATTAGACATCTTTCCTAAATAAACCCATATCTCATATTGACTAAAGCCGCCACGACCCGCCAATTTAAGCCATAGTTTTTGTGTTTCCCCCGATATACCTCTTTGACTATTCTGAATATTTTACAAAATCGGTTAATGTTTTCAATGAGAATACTTACATTGAGCGGGTATCTTTTTTTTTTAAAATGATTTAAAATTGATGTCGGATGATGTTTGTTCTCATCATATTGAATAAAAACAGCCTTTTATGACCGAATCATTTAGCCATTTAATGAAAATTACGGTATCGATTTTCAACTTTTTGCTTAAGTTGGTTGTAGATTGAAATTCATAGGATAATCAGAATCGTGATGTATATCCTTATCTCATTGATTTATAAGGATAAAATAACCAATAAAATGATAAAACATACCCGCTCAATGTAAGAGAATACGCTTCTTTGATAAGGATTTATTGAAGCTCTTATCTTCCTTTGAACGCTCAACTCCTTTTTGTTTTTTTATCGGTGTCATGGAGTTCTCATGATATTTTTTAAGCCCTTGATAGCCTGAATCAGCTAAGAGTTTAGAATTTGGGTGAATAGGAAGGCGACTTTCTTTAAATACGCTGAAGTCATGCCTTTTCCCTTTTGCACAAACAACCGATAAAACCTTTCCTGTTGTAGCGCAAGCTATGATTTGAGCTTTAATCGTATGGCTTTTTTCTTGCCTGAGTAATATTGTTTTTGATGTTTTACAGGACGCTCTATGGGTTGTTCTGATACATCTACAATCAATGTTTCCCTTTTATTATCAATAAGATCTAGTCGACTAGGAAGTTTTTCAACGTTAGCTATGATCCTCAGATAACGGCTATATACCTTGTGACAGTAGGACTCTTGTATTCCAAAAATATTGCCAAGAACTTGAAAGGTTGGGTAGTGGCGAATATAGTAAAGTGCTAACAAGATACAATCTTGCAATGATACTCTAGAACTTTTCAGACCGCGCCTTTTCAGAGGGTTAAGCTTCTTTTCATTTTCAATATGTTGCTTTATTTTATCATATAAATCTGAAAAGTTTTTTGCGTTATTCCTGTCATACGCAAAATTTTTTTGAGGCTTACAGTGGATGATTTCTTTGTAGGGTTTCATGATGCATACATCATACACAGACCGTGTATCTGAGGTAGGGTTAATAACCAATAAGAGAATCACGTTATTTAGGAAAGATGTCTATTGTATTTTTCATTTTGAATTACTTACATTGAGCGGGTATCTTTTTTTAAAAAAATGATTTAAAATTGATGTCGGATGATGTTTGTTCTCATCATATTGAATAAACCTGAATTCGTATCATAAGTGCAATCGTATGTAATCGCTATTCTTATCAGTTCATTCTGGTGAGGGTGTTGGCTACAAGATAAGGCGATTTTAAGGTGCGTGATATGAGATACAAACAATTAAACTTACAAGAGCGTCACTACATTGAACTAGAGCGTCAAGAAGGGTACTTTTCAGAAGGATATTGCTTCGGCATTAGGGCGTTCCTGTAGCACGTTGTGCAGGGAGCTTTCACGCAACACAGGGCAACGGGGCTACCGTCATATTCAAGCCAATAATAAGGCTTTCACGCGTCACAAAGATAAGCCGAAAGCAATCAAACTTACCAATGATATCAAGACGGTAATATCCGAATATATCGAACAAGACTGGAGTCCTGAACAAGTTGCTGGTCGATTGAAAAAGGATGATGTCATTAGCATTCATCATGAGACGATTTATCAATATGTTTTAGCGGACAAAAAGGCTGGCGGTGTTTTGTATACTCATCTTAGGCACCAAAATAAGACCTACAGGAAACGTTATGGATCAGCGCATACTCGTCATGGTATCACCAATCGGGTGGATATTGATGAACGCCCTGAAGCGGCTAACAAACGAGAGCGAATAGGTGATTGGGAAGGTGATACAATGATAGGAAAAGAGCACAAAGGCGTGCTTGTAACACTCGATGATCGTCGCTCAAAACTTCGCCTTGCAGCACCGCTTAAGAGCAAGCATGCCAAGGACGTGACAGCAACCATTATCAAGCTTTTGGAGCCAATAAAAGACTGGGTACACACGATCACTTTCGACAACGGTAAAGAATTCGCATTCCATAAGACCATCGCCAAAGCACTCGATTGTAATGCCTATTTTGCAAAGCCCTATCACTCTTGGGAACGTGGTCAAAATGAGAATGCAAACGGTCTTCTACGGCAGTACTTCCCCAAAGCAATGAGCTTGCTTGAAGTGACTACAAAAGAAGTTCTAAAAGCCGTTCATAGGCTTAATAACCGACCCAAAAAGTGTTTGGGGTTCAAAACTCCATACGAAGTATTTGAGGAAAATACAGGAGTTCACATAAAATCGATAGTGGAAATTGCACTTATCACTTGAATTCAGGAAAAATAGCCTTTTATGACGAATCATTTAGCCATTTAATGAAAATTACGGTATCGATTTTCAACTTTTTGCTTAAGTTGGTTGTAAATTGAAATTCGCAGGGTAATCAGAATCGTGATGTATATCCTTATCTCATTGATTTATAAGGATAAAATAACCAAGAAAACGATAAAACATACCCGCTCAATGTAAGT
>JAUZSH010000019.1 GCA_030949605.1 Ghiorsea sp. | reverse complement strand
GACCTGTGTAGATAATGTTATAACCAGGCGGCAGTATTTTTGCTGCAATCGCATCAACTTTTGCCACTGCATCACCCAATGGCATGGTGGGTGCAGTGAAAAACATACCTGCATAACGCAAATCCATTTTCTGAATCACGGCAGAGCCAAGCTCTGTTTTCCACTTCACAATGGTATCCAAGCGAGCTTGCTCGCCTGATGCCGTGCGCAAATAGATTTTGCTCAAGTCATCGGGTTGTTTGATTTGATGATTCATGGCTTTGAGGCGAATATCATAACGATTTCCATCACCGGGTTGATCATTAAACTTCGCCACATTAAAGCCACCCGATAACACGCCTATGGTTTGGGCAATATCGGCTGAGGAAATGCCTAAATCACTTGCCCGTTGCCTATCCACTTCGATGGAGAGTTGCGGTAAATCAAGCTGCAAATCAAGGTCAAGGTTGCCCATGCTTGGTATGGCATCAAGTTCCTTTTTAAGTGCGTAAGAAAACTTCGCCACTTCATCAAGGTCTATGCCCGTCAACGCAAACTGCATGGGTTCACCACGCTGCCCACCACCCACAATCGGCACTTTGATGGCAAAGGCATGTAAGCCAGGGATTTGCCCCAGTTGCTCTTGAATTTCAGCAATAATATCCTTTTGTTCACGGTCACGATGGGCTTTGTTTTTCAAGCGCACAAAAGACATACCTTGATTCACCTGCCCAAGTTGCCCTGAGCCAATCAGGCTGAAGTAACTTAGCACATCTTGATCCTTGGCTAATACGGCTTCTAAATCTTTTAAGCGTTCACGGGTATCAGTGATTGAAGCGCCTAATGGCACTTTATAAATAATCATAAACCGACCCTCATCCTCTTCAGGGACAAAACCTTTACCAATCATGCCAAATAAGGTGGTGCTTGCCATAAAAAGAGCCACTGAGCCAATCAACACAGTCCAGCGGTACTGCAAGCAAAGGGCGAGTACCCGTCGATACATCTGATCCAAGGCATTAAAACCATGGTCAAAGAGCTGATAAATACGCCCGTGTTTCTTTTCCACATGCAAATAGCGTGAGCAAAGCATAGGAATTAAGGTCAGCGAGATAAAGAGTGAAGCCAACACACCAAAGGTCACAATCACGGCAAAAGCATTGAAGAAACGCCCAATCATACCATCCATAAATATCACAGGCGCAAAAATAGCCACAATACTTAAGCTGGCTGCAATCACGGCAAACGTCACCTCTTTACTGCCCGAAAGAGCAGCACTTTTTGCATCAGGCTCTAGCCCTTCCTCGCGGTGGCGATAGATGTTTTCCAACACCACAATCGCATCATCCACCACAATGCCGATAAGCAAGAGCAGTGCGAGCAATGTCATCAGATTTAAGGTGAAGCCAAAAGCATAACCTACGCCAATGGCGGCAAGCATAGAAACAGGAATGGCTGCCGTGACAATCAATGTGGCACGGAAACTTTTAAGGAAAATCAACACCACAACAAAAGCCAATAAAATGGATTCCAGCAAATGTTCTTTTAGTCCATCCACAATGCCTTGAATAATATCAGCATCATTGGAGGCGATGCCGATGTGCATGCCGGGTGGGAGGTTGGGTAGTATTTCTGTGTCTAAGCGATGTTTTACTTCATCAACAATGGCTACAACATTGGCACCTTTAACTTTTACAATGCCTAAACCCACCGTAGGTTTCCCATTAAAATTAGCCATTTGACGAAAGTCGGACAATCCATCTTCAACCTTGGCAATATCCGCCAGCTTAATGATGCTGCCTTGGGTGGAGCGAATCACCATGGCTTTTAACTCAGCCAACGTATGCACTTCCATGTCCAGCTTGATCATGTATTCACGCTGATCACCCGTCAGAAAGCCGCCTGGGAATTGCACATGTTCCTTTCTAAAAGCTGCAATCACTTCTGGAATGCTTACACCAAACCCTCTCATGCGATCCATATCTAACCATACGCGCAGGGTTCGTTCTCTTTCGCCGCCAATTTGCACTTCACCCACACCATCAATGTTTTCAAGACGTTTTTTGATGACATTGCGTGCATATTGGTTCAATTGTTGCAGCGTACGATCACCCGTCAAAGTAAGCCACAAAATCGGTGCTGCACCAATTTCCACCTTACCTACGATGGGAGGCTCACTGTTTGTAGGTAAGCTGCTCAATACTTGATTGACCTTGGCTTGCACTTCATTAAAGGCAACATCAATATCTTTGGTAAGCAAGAATTGTAATGTCACCACAGAAACACCTGGTGAAGAATATGAAATCACATGCTCAATGCCTGCAATGCTATTCACCTTTTCTTCAATAATGGATGTCATCGAAGCATCCACAATATCAGGGTCTGCACCCAGTTGTACGGTGGTGACGGACACCATGGGGAAATCAACAGTTGGGAAACGGTCCACACCGATTTTTTGGTAGCTTACAGCACCAAACAGCACCAACAAACCAGACATCATCCATGCTAAAACATGACGATTAATTGATAGTTCTGGTAAACTCATTATTGAGCCCCTTTGATGCTCACCACGGCACCATCACTCAAGAATGATGCCCCAGTTTCGGCTAATAGCACATTGGCTTCTAAACCCTGAATAATTTCAATATAGCCATCACGGCGCACGCCAGTTGTCACATGTTGCGCTTTGGCTTTGCCATCTTGAATCACATAAACCACTTCACCTGCGGGGCGAAGCACAACACATGCTTCAGGAACAACAACAGCTTGCTTATGCGTCGCCACAATGATGTCCACAATCACACTTCCGCCTGCGCGCCAACCACCAGGGTTTTTGAATTTAATGCGTGCTTCAAAGCCATTGGATGCAGAACCAATCATGGGTGCTAAATCATCAATATGTCCTTCAATGATTTGTGTACTATTGGGCAAGTGCATGCGCACAGGCAGCCCTGCTGTAATCGTGCTCATTTTTGTTTCAGGAATAGTCATCAAAGCCATGAAATCTTCAGATGTTACCAACTGAAACAAGGGTTTCCCTACACCTAAATAATCACCTTCTGCGACAAAACGCTTTTGCACAGTGCCTGCGACAGGGGCAATGACACGGGTTTTTGAAAGGTTGTTTTTAGCTTGTTTAAGTTGAGCCTTTGCAGCATTCACTGCTTTTTGCAAAGATACCAATTGTGCTTCTGCTTGTTCTAATACGGTTGTGGAAACAAATTTATCGTTGGAAAGTGTGCGATACCGCTCGACAAGTTTGTCCTGTGCATCAAATTGGGCTTGTTGTCGCGCTAAGTTGGCTTCTGCGGTAGAGACAGCGACTTGCATGTCTAAGGCATCTAATGTTGCCAGCACAGCTCCTTTAGCCACCTTGTCGCCAACATCAGCATACACAATTTTAACACGTGCAGGCACTTCGGCTGATATAGTGGTGTTTGCAGGGTCTAAGATTCTTCCAAGTGCTTCCTCAATCACGTTCACATCACGCATGTCACTTTTAACAGTGGTTATCTTAACTGACCTGACATGACGGGTGCTATCCGCAGCAGCCATGTCGGCATTTGTATTTTTCTCGTCACCACTACACGAAACCAATCCCAAGGCTAATAAAACGATGATGATATGTTTCATGTGCGACTTCCTTGCGGCGCAATGCCATTGAGTAATAAATCAAACATGATTTCCCCACTTTTTTCTTGGTTTTGAAATGTACTTTCTGGAAAATGCTGTAGCGCATTCCAAGATTGAAATAAAAACACATTCATGCCTACCAGTGCTGTTGCCAGATGATCAGCGTCAACATCACTCCGAATTTCGCCGCAGCTTTGCCCTCTACGAAACAAGATTTGCAGGCGCTCAAAATATTCGCTAAAAACTTCTCTGGCCAACGCTTGCCCGCGTGAACTATTACTATCCAATAGCTCTCGCAAAACCAACCGAGAAAGGTCTTGTTTTTGTAATAAATGTTTTAAGTGTTCACGTGCAAAATGTGCAATTTGTTCCTTTGGCGAGCCTTCGATATGCTGAAGGCTTTTAAGGAGCTGGTTCATATCTTGAAATGCATATCTAAGCACAGCCAAATACAGTTCATCTTTCGATTGAAAGTGATGGTAAATATTAGCCTTGGATATATTGGCTTCTTTAGCGATTTGTTGGATAGAAACACCAGCGTATCCGCCCGATGCAAACAAAGGCTCTGCTGCGGCTAAAATATGCTGTGCACCTAAAGGTATGGAATTTGACAAGATTGACCTCTAACTAAAATACTGACCGAACGTTCAGTCGAACAGTAGCGTCGGATATTTTAAATGCAATAATGTAATTTGCCGTTTGCCGTCATTCCCTTGAAGAAGGGAATCCACAAATTGCAAAACGTGATAGGTTGATGAATGCTCGGCTGATGTCTTGGCGTAGGTGGCAGGAAAAAGGGGACGCTTCCGAATGGCACTAAGTTAAGCAGTTTATGCTGTGTTTCCAACGTTTTTCACGAGGGCAAAGGGGACGCTTCCCTTTTTATGACTAATAAGGATTTATAAAAAATATGCTTAGACCTAAATCCTGCAATCCCCTGACAGCTTAATCCAAAAAAGGTAGACTCCTTCATAAGTTAGCAGCTCAATCAAAAACAAAAGGAGTCACCTTTTCAGTGAGAAACTCTAAAGCAAAACATACCCGCAAGTCTACCCGAAAAGTAACTATTGAAAGCACAGGTAAAAACCTGACGATCCATGCGGGTCTGGTTCCAGTTATGCGGTTTCTTGGTAAGTTGGGGTTTAGCAAGGCTTTCCATCGTACGGTTGAGCATCGGCGCGCCCATAATGCCCGTTATCAGCTATCTGATGCCGTTGAATTAAATGTTCTCAGTCTGATTGCAGGTGCTCGCAGTGTGGATGAAAGTATTCGAGTGTGGGCAGATAATGTGCTGCGAAAGCTTGGCGGCTGGGATAATATCATGAATGCGACCACCATGGGGCGTATTCTTAAAACGGTCACAGAACAACATATCTACCAGATGGAAACCTTTAACCACATCATGCGAGGTCGCGTCTGGAAACGCGCTAGAGCATTGACATCTAGCTTGATGCGGGGTTCGATGTGGATTGATGTCGATTCCACGGTCAAAACGACTTATGGCAAACACCAGGAAGGCGCGGCAGTTGGTTACAACCCGCACAAACGTGGCGCACCTTCTTACCATCCACAGTTGGCTTTTTGCGCGGAGACCAAGGAGATTCTTCAGGCATGGCTGCGTTGTGGTAACGCTTATACTTCCAACGGTATCGTTGCGTTCATGAAGCAGTTGGCGGCGCATCTACCCAATCGTATGCGTTTGGTCTTTCGTGGTGATTCGGGTTATTTTGTTGGCGCGCTGCTGGACTGGTTGGATGCACGCGGTGATGGCTACCTGATCAAAGTAAAACTGAAAGGACTGGTTGGTTTGCTTGAAATACAGCAATGGCAAGCTGTGGCTGGTCATGACGGCTGGGAACAAGCTAGCTTTACCCATCGTTGTGGCACATGGGCGCACACACGAACCTTTGTTGCTGTACGCAGGCTTAAGGATGAAGACTGCAATCAAGGCAAGCTGCTGGATATGCGGTCGTATGATTATTTCTGCTATGTCACCACGGAAAACCTTACACCATGGCAAACCCACAAGAAGTATGGTGAACGTGCAACCTGTGAGACGTGGATTGATGAAGCCAAGAATCAGATGGGCATGGCACACATCAAAACGAAAAATTTCCTAGCCAGCTCCGCATTATTCCAATGCGCGGTGCTTGCTTACAACACCGTGCGCTGGATGGCACTGGTGAGTGGCGACAAACAATTGATGCGATGGGAGATGGCTAGTATTCGTACTTTTATGGTGCGTATGGCTGGAAAGCTTGTTTGCGGAGGCAGGCAGATGACTTTGAAAATACCCACAACGTTGCTGCACCCCAAACCTTGGCAAAGCTGGCTAAGGGTTGGCATGACCTAATTTAAACTCAGATACGTCTTATCATGATGAAGATGGAAGCGGCTGATGATAGACAGTTATGGTTTTGCACGCGCTAAATTCAAGAAGCAGCCCTGATTGTGCATCTATTCTAACATAAGAACGTATCACATTGAAAAAAATCGAGAAATATGAGCCGATTCTACCAATAGTACACTTTCATTGAACAGGGTTATTCTTGGGGATTAGCACTGAAAGTGCCACTTGCAGGATTTAGGTACAACCTACCTAAATCCTGCAATCCCCTGACAGCTTAATCCAAAAAAGGTAGACTCCTTCATAAGTTAGCAGCTCAATCAAAAACAAAAGGAGTCACCTTTTCAGTGAGAAACTCTAAAGCAAAACATACCCGCAAGTCTACCCGAAAAGTAACTATTGAAAGCACAGGTAAAAACCTGACGATCCATGCGGGTCTGGTTCCAGTTATGCGGTTTCTTGGTAAGTTGGGGTTTAGCAAGGCTTTCCATCGTACGGTTGAGCATCGGCGCGCCCATAATGCCCGTTATCAGCTATCTGATGCCGTTGAATTAAATGTTCTCAGTCTGATTGCAGGTGCTCGCAGTGTGGATGAAAGTATTCGAGTGTGGGCAGATAATGTGCTGCGAAAGCTTGGCGGCTGGGATAATATCATGAATGCGACCACCATGGGGCGTATTCTTAAAACGGTCACAGAACAACATATCTACCAGATGGAAACCTTTAACCACATCATGCGAGGTCGCGTCTGGAAACGCGCTAGAGCATTGACATCTAGCTTGATGCGGGGTTCGATGTGGATTGATGTCGATTCCACGGTCAAAACGACTTATGGCAAACACCAGGAAGGCGCGGCAGTTGGTTACAACCCGCACAAACGTGGCGCACCTTCTTACCATCCACAGTTGGCTTTTTGCGCGGAGACCAAGGAGATTCTTCAGGCATGGCTGCGTTGTGGTAACGCTTATACTTCCAACGGTATCGTTGCGTTCATGAAGCAGTTGGCGGCGCATCTACCCAATCGTATGCGTTTGGTCTTTCGTGGTGATTCGGGTTATTTTGTTGGCGCGCTGCTGGACTGGTTGGATGCACGCGGTGATGGCTACCTGATCAAAGTAAAACTGAAAGGACTGGTTGATTTGCTTGAAGTACAGCAATGGCAAGCTGTGGCTGGTCATGACGGCTGGGAACAAGCTAGCTTTACCCATCGTTGTGGCACATGGGCGCACACACGAACCTTTGTTGCTGTACGCAGGCTTAAGGATGAAGACTGCAATCAAGGCAAGCTGCTGGATATGCGGTCGTATGATTATTTCTGCTATGTCACCACGGAAAACCTTACACCATGGCAAACCCACAAGAAGTATGGTGAACGTGCAACCTGTGAGACGTGGATTGATGAAGCCAAGAATCAGATGGGCATGGCACACATCAAAACGAAAAATTTCCTAGCCAGCTCCGCATTATTCCAATGCGCGGTGCTTGCTTACAACACCGTGCGCTGGATGGCACTGGTGAGTGGCGACAAACAATTGATGCGATGGGAGATGGCTAGTATTCGTACTTTTATGGTGCGTATGGCTGGAAAGCTTGTTTGCGGAGGCAGGCAGATGACTTTGAAAATACCCACAACGTTGCTGCACCCCAAACCTTGGCAAAGCTGGCTAAGGGTTGGCATGACCTAATTTAAACTCAGATACGTCTTATCATGATGAAGATGGAAGCGGCTGATGATAGACAGTTATGGTTTTGCACGCGCTAAATTCAAGAAGCAGCCCTGATTGTGCATCTATTCTAACATA
This sequence comes from Ghiorsea sp., assembly GCA_030949605.1. Taxonomy (GTDB): domain Bacteria; phylum Pseudomonadota; class Zetaproteobacteria; order Mariprofundales; family Mariprofundaceae; genus Ghiorsea. The sequence goes on along the minus strand of JAUZSH010000019.1, from coordinate 43,672 downwards.
AGAACGTATCACATTGAAAAAAATCGAGAAATATGAGCCGATTCTACCAATAGTACACTTTCATTGAACAGGGTTATTCTTGGGGATTAGCACTGAAAGTGCCACTTGCAGGATTTAGGTTAGAATTCATTCACCTCCACTAAAGGGTAGCGTCCCCTTTTACCTGTTGCTGCTTGAACAATTGGGTTTAAAAGATAAAGCCTTGTTTGCTTGGGCTTTTGCATCAATAGATGAAATAAAGTAGAGGCAGTTGTTTCCTTCTGATGATGCAGCGCCCCCTCTGTCAGGATAGTTGCCGCCAGTCATCTATTTGGCTATTCAAGATGCCTCAAAGAAATGGACTATGCCCATCAGAAACTGGAAACAAGCATTAAACCGATTTATGATTGAGTTCGAAGATCGGCCCATCGATTTCGTATAGATTAGACATCTTTCCTAAATAAACCCATATCTCATATTGACTAAAGCCGCCACGACCCGCCAATTTAAGCCATAGTTTTTGTGTTTCTCCCGATATACCTCTTTGACTATTCTGAATATTTTACAAAATCGGTTAATGTTTTCAATGAAAATACGCTTCTTTGATAAGGATTTATTGAAGCTCTTATCTTCCTTTGAACGCTCAACTCCTTTCTGTTTTTTTATCGGTGTCATGGAGTTATCATGATATTTTTTAAGCCCTTGATAGCCTGAATCAGCTAAGAGTTTAGAATTTGGGTGAATAGGAAGGCGACTTTCTTTAAATACGCTGAAGTCATGCTTTTTCCCTTTTGCACAAACAACCGATAAAACCTTTCCTGTTGTAGCGCAAGCTATGATTTGAGCTTTAATCGTATGGCTTTTTTCTTGCCTGAGTAATATTGTTTTTGATGTTTTACAGGACGCTCTATGGGTTGTTCTGATACATCTACAATCAATGTTTCCCTTTTATTATCAATAAGATCTAGTCGACTAGGAAGTTTTTCAACGTTAGCTATGATCCTCAGATAACGGCTATATACCTTGTGACAGTAGGACTCTTGTATTCCAAAAATATTGCCAAGAACTTGAAAGGTTGGATAGTGGCGAATATAGTAAAGTGCTAACAAGATACAATCTTGCAATGATACTCTAGAACTTTTCAGACCGCGCCTTTTCAGAGGGTTAAGCTTCTTTTCATTTTCAATATGTTGCTTTATTTTATCATATAAATCTGAAAAGTTTTTTTGCGTTATTCCTGTCATACGCAAAAATTTTTGAGGCTTACAGTGGATGATTTCTTTGTAGGGTTTCATGATGCATACATCATACACAGACCGTGTATCTGAGGTAGGGTTAATAACCAATAAGAGAATCACGTTATTTAGGAAAGATGTCTATTATAAAAATGGCAGATACACAAAGCTATGTACAGTCTCGACTTAAATTTGTATTTTGTACTAATTTCTGGAGCAGATGTTTTGCGTAACATCAGTGAGGTAATTGCAAAACTCTAGGCAAAACCGAAAACTTAACACGCATTTTTTATATGGTTAAATTGTTTTAGTTTTGAGCCTCAATTTTTCTCAGAACATATCATTTTCAGCATTTTCTGGTTTTTAAGGCTAATGATTCCACTGCGTTCTAAAAATACAGCCTTTCAGTTCAGTGTTCTGGATAGGGCTTATCATTATTGAATCATGCGCATAATCTGGTCTGCAGTAAGCGCGAGAATGCCAAACATCAGGTGGCACATGACTTTGATATCGCCTTTCACCCGTACAAAGCGTCCTCCAAATTCATCCTTCAAACGACCATTAATACGCCTGAACTCAGGTGAGTTTATTTTTACGGAACAACTTATACAAGGCTGTACCAATCGTAATCAAAACATCGAAGAAGACGTGCAAACCAATGGCGATGACAATAATAAAGACCAGTGGAGCAAAGCTCTCAGGGATAAAATCCAGATACCATGCACCCATCAAAGCAAAACATATTAAAACAGCAATCAGTGTAATTTTAGTGTGCATAATTTATACCTTAAAAAACCGTAAGCGGTTGGCATTGCTGACCACAGTCACCGAACTCATCGCCATGGCAGCACCTGCAAGCATGGGGTTGAGCAATAAACCCATAGATACAAACAACACACCAGCCGCCACAGGAATGGCGAGGCTATTATATATAAATGCACCCCAGAGGTTTTGTTTGATATTGGTTAGTGTTGCCGAAGAAATGCGAATGGCATCGGGTATGGCAGTAAGGTTTGAGCGCATCAACACCACATCCGCACTTTCAATCGCAATATCAGAGCCGTGGGCAATGGCAAAGCCAACATTGGCTCTAGCCAAAGCGGCTGCATCATTGATGCCATCACCCACCATGCCCACGATTTCACCATTTTTTTGAAGTCGCGCAATCACATTATCTTTGTCATCGGGTTTAACTTGTGCTGTGACCACATCAATACCTACTTCTTTGGCAACTGCCCATGCGGTTTGTTCGTGGTCGCCCGTTAACATTTGCACCTTTAAACCCAAAGCATGAAGCTTGGTGATGGCTTGTTTGGTTTCAGCTTTGATGGGGTCAGCAATGGCGATGATGGCGATGATTTCATTGTTTTTTGCTAGAAACACAGGTGTTTTGGCTTGTTTTGCCATGTTTTCAGCATCATTTAACCACTTTCCTTCCATTTTTATGCCATTTTCAGCTAAAAATGAAACATTGCCGATATGTATGGTTTGGTTGTCCACTTGCGCAGACACGCCACCACCCGTTGTGGCAACAAAGTTTTGTGCTGAAGGAAGCTCTAAATTTTTTGTTTGTGCAGCATCCACAATGGCTTTGCCAAGCGGATGTTCAGAGCCAGTTTCCACAGCAGCAGCAAGGGCTAACACATCATCTTGATTGATGTTGTCGCTGGTCTGCACATCTGTGACTTGCGGTTTGCCTTCGGTAATTGTTCCCGTTTTATCCAGTACAATGGTGGTCAAATGTGCCATGCGTTCCAAGGCTTCACCCTTGCGAATCAAAATGCCTGACTCGGCAGCTTTACCAATGCCAACTATCATAGAAATCGGCGTTGCTAAACCCAAAGCGCATGGGCAAGCAATCAATAGCATAGTCATGCTGGTGACCAGTGCCAACGTCGTGTTATCCATAACCAACCACCAAAACATGGCAGTGCTAAAGGCTAGAAGAATGACAACAGGTACAAAGATGGATGCCACTTTATCCACGAGCCGTGCAATATCAGGTTTGGCACTTTGGGCGCGACGTACTGTTTCAATGATTTGCGCCAGTGTAGTCTCAGCACCGATTCGGGTTGCCGTGTATAAAAATGTGCCGCTATCATTCATCGTGCCAGCAATGACTTCATCATGCGCTGATTTAGAGACAGGCATAGGTTCACCCGTAAGCATGGATTCATCGACAAAAGATGTGCCTTCAATGATGCTGCCATCCACAGGAATTTTTTCACCAGGGCGAACACGAACAACATCACCCACAAGCACTTCTTCAATAGGAATATCCATTTCTTTGCCATCTCGAAGCACACGGGCAGTTTTGGCTTGTAGCGACAATAGTTTTTCAATGGCTTGGTTGGTTTTGCCTCTGGCTCTGGCTTCCATCACATGCCCGATATTAACCAGTGCAATGACGATAAGTGCCGCTTCAAAATAGACATGACGGCTGGCTTCAGGCACTAAATCAGGCATCAATACAACCAGTGTGGAGTATAACCACGCCACACCTGTACCCATGGCAACAAGCGTGTCCATGCTGGTGTTTTTATGTTTTAAGCCATTCCATGCACCTTTGAAATAGTGCGAGCCTGAATATGCCATAATGCCGAATGTGGCGAGTGCAATAAACAACCAAAAACCTTGGTTTTCTAATGTTGGCAATAAACCCAACATACTTGCCGCCATTAATGGAAAACCTGTGAGTATCGCTAACGCACTTTGTTTGATGCGATAGTTGAGATGAGCTTGCTCTGCCTCATGTTTTTTGGATTCATCTTCGTTGGATACAAGAACCTTGGCTTGATATGAACCTGCCGATTCAATGGCATCAATGATATTGGTTTCTAGGGTGTCAGGGCGTGCTTCTATTCGCGCAGTTCTGTCCACCAAATTGATATTGGCTGACACAATCCCATCCACAGCAGCCAGCTTTTTCTCAATCTTACCTACACACGAGGCGCAGCCCATGCCTTCAATGGATAATCGAATTTCTTGGTTTTTCATGTGCGAAAATGTACTCGCAGCATGATTGCTTGTCATGTATGTTGCGTCTTGACTCCACGACAGTACGAAAGGGGTCAAGTCTTGCAATCATACATTTTCGCTGCTTATGTTCATACCTACCTTAATTCAAAATGAAAAATACAATAAAATGTCGTATTGCAAGACTTGACCCCAATGCTCCCTCCCGTGCGTTGATAGCCGTTGAATCTTTGGATATATGAGGTAATGCAAAACTCTTCATCCGAGTTGAACTACCGCTATTTAAATAGCCTTTATTTCCTTGTTTTGACCTCACATAGCTTGCTTGCTACGTTATTTACAATGTGAATAAGGAGGCTGTTTTATGTTTATCAGCGCACTTGAGCTTTTTAAAGTCGGTATTGGACCCTCTAGCTCTCATACCATGGGACCTATGGTTGCAGCGAACGCATTTTTACAACTGGCAAAGCAATACCTTGAAAGCCACCCAACATCACAACCTATGAACATCCAATGCACCCTCAAAGGTTCGTTGTCTGCAACAGGTAAAGGTCATGCCACCGACCAAGCTGTGGCTTTGGGTTTGCATGGTTATGCCCCTCAAGATGTTGCCAAACATGATTTAAGTTCATTGGTAAAAGGTGTGTGGCAACATACAAATGTCGCCATTTCTGAAAAAAACACTGCTTTGTTCTGCGCAGCTGATGATATTATCTTTGATCAAGGAAAGCCTCTTCCTGAACACCCTAATGGGTTAATTTTTGCGTTATTGGATGAACAAAACCATGTCCTTGTCACTGAAACATACTTCTCCATTGGTGGCGGTTTTATCAACACCATAGGCGACATCAACAGCCTGGTCGCACCACTCAAAATGCATGAAGATAAGGGTGTTCCTTATGCCTTTGACTCTGCACAAACGATGATGGATATGGCAGATGATTGCAGTCTATCCATTGCCCAGATGAAGCTTGCCAATGAAGTGACTTCAACCGATAAATCCACATTATTTCAAGGTCTTGATGATATTTGGTCTGCCATGAAAAAATGTATTGAACTGGGTTTACAGGCAGAGGGTATATTACCTGGTGGGCTTAACGTGCAACGGCGCGCCAATAAGCTGCACCAGCAACTGAAAAGTGGCCCCGAAAACGCGGACACCAATGATTGGTTGTGCGCTTATGCTATGGCAGTCAATGAAGAGAATGCAGCTGGACATATGGTGGTCACCGCCCCCACCAATGGTGCGGCGGGTGTCATTCCTGCGGTGTTGTATTATTTTATCACCCATGAAAACGGTAGCATTGAACAAGTTAGGGACTTTTTACTCACAGCCAGTGCTGTGGGTGGCATCATCAAACACAACAGCTCAATTTCTGGTGCAGAAGTGGGTTGTCAGGGTGAGGTTGGCTCTGCGGCAGCTATGGCAGCAGCAGGTTTATGCGCTGTGCGTGGTGGCACACCACAACAGGTAGAACATGCGGCAGAAATGGCACTGGAACATCACTTGGGCATGACTTGCGACCCTGTAGGTGGCTTGGTGCAAGTGCCTTGCATTGAACGCAATGGTTTTGGAGCAATTAAAGCTTACACCGCAACATCACTGGCGATGCGCGACGATGGTCAGCACTTTATGTCTTTGGATAATTGTATTGCCGCCATGAAACAAACAGGTGAAGAAATGTCGGTCAAATTTAAAGAAACATCATTGGGTGGGTTGGCCGTCACCATCACAGAGTGTTAAGAGAGACTAAACAGCGACTAAACGTTCAGGCTTGGAAGTGAGGCTAAAGCCGCCACTACCCTCCAATTGAAGCCATAGAGCCACTTGCAGGATTTAGGGGTGCGGAATGTCGGATACGGTCTTTCAGTTCAGTGTTCTGGATAGGGCTTATCGTTATTGAATCATGCGCATAAGCTGGTCTGCAGTAAGTGCGCAAGTCAGGCAACAACGTTAGGATGGTTTTAGACTTACTCAGTCCGTATGCCCATGCGCCTTCTGGCTCACTTCATTGATTCGATTGGCAGGGAATGCAAGTTGATCCATCAAATAGTCTTTGAGATTTTGCGGATAATCAGCATTATCTAAGGCAGCTTGCATACACATCAGCCAAGCCTTTGCATCCTCAGCCGTAATTTTAAGATGTTGATGTGCCATGGGTAAACTTAGCCCGCGACCATACTTTTCAGGGTAAATGCGAGGACCACCCATCCAGCCTGAAAGAAAGTAAACCAATTTATCTTTAGTGACTTCTAAATCTTTAGGGTGCATATCTCGAATATGCTTGGCTTCAGGCAAGGTCTCCATGGCAGTATAAAAATCATCCACCAGCTTCCCCAAACCGTCATAACCACCCACTGCTTTGTATGTTGCATCTTCAAATCCGAAATTACTCATAACCTTACCTCCTGAATTCGTATCATAAGTGCAATCGTATGTAATCGCTATTCTTATCACTTCATTCTGCTGAGGCTAAGCCCGACAGACTCCTCGTTAGCATATTCATTTTTGGTGAGACGAAGGGGGCGGAGTACTGAAAGGGTTTCCGACTTGAACGCCTTGTTCTCCGCGCAAGCGGGGAACCAAGGTGTGAGAAGCTTCGCTGAACGCGAGCATTCTCCCGCGCAGCGGGAGAACTACTCCCTGACTCCGACCAAGGAGACATATCGAGCATCGTAACGCGTCCCGTCATCGAAAGGATAGCTTCGATAAGGTTGCCAAGCTGCTTGAATATTTTTCTGTCCAAAATGTTTGCAAGTGTTGATAGGGCTTGTATGATTTCTTTCATGGATATCTGCTCTTTATCTTTCAGTGTGTTTTGTACAAAAAATCAAGACTAAACCTTGGCAGGTATCCTAGCCCGCATTATTCATAAATCGTCGTGATGATTGCGCAGAAACTTTGTTTGCAACGCGTTTTGAAGAAATTGATTCGTAGCTGTGCTTACGAACAATGGATGAAAAATTTGTTGCGAATAAAGGGGCAAGCAAGGGCGAGACAGTATTTATGAATAATGCGGGCTAGGAAACTCTGAACAAGTCATGAACGCATATATTGTGTCCAGTGCATCCAAACTCTGCGTTGTGCGTTTGAGCAATAGCCTTGCTATTCCATGCAACACATGCCTAGATTTTGCATGCCCTGAAATACAATCTGCTTCATCCAGACTTATTCAGAGCTTCCCTATCAATTTTGGCGAAGGTGTTGTTAGGTAATAATTAATTTAAATTATATGGGAGAGTAACATGGCAGTAGATGCAAAAACATTGGACGACATTTCAGAAAAAATCGCATCAGGCATTAAAATGCTTGGTGGCGTAAAAATGGGCGCAGAAGCTCAAATTCAAAACATTGTCGAAGGTGCATTGGCGCACTTTGATGTGGTGACGCATGAGCGCATGGAAGTGCAAGAAGCCATGCTCAAAAAAGCACGTGAAGATTTACACACCATGGAAGTACGCATTGCCAAGCTTGAAGAACAGTTAAACAGCAAATAACCCATGCTAGCAAGGCTTGCCAGTGCATCACTTCGAGGGCTTGAAGCTGAAGCCGTTGATGTTGAAGTGGATTTATCGCGGGGTATGCCCTCTTGGAGCTTGGTGGGCTTGCCTGATGCGGCGGTGCGCGAAGCTAGAGACAGAGTTCGCGCAGCCCTTTTAAACTCCAATTTTGAATTTCCTTTAAGGCATATCACAGTCAACCTAGCGCCTGCGGATAAGCGTAAAGATGGTTCACATTTTGACTTACCTGTTGCTGTGGGTTTGCTGCTAGCATCAGCTCAGATTTATGTAGAAAGCCCAAGTGAGCTACCGTTTGTGGTGGGTGAATTAGCCTTGGATGGTCGGTTAAATCCTGTGGCAGGTGTGTTGCCACTCACGATTTTTGCGCAAAGCCAAGGTTTTAAACAAATCATCGTGCCGCTTGCTAATGCTGAGGAAGCGGTGGTGGTGCAAGGTATTGAAGTGATTGCGGCGAGCAACTTGTTGGAAGTTGCAGCGCATATTCAGGGCAAACGTGAGTTATCTGCTTATGTATCTGATACCAACCATGAAGCGCAACCTGAAAACATGCTCGACCTCAAAGATGTGCGTGGTCAGCAGCAGGCTAGGCGAGCTTTAGAAATTGCAGCGGCAGGTGGGCATCACATGTTGATGAGCGGGCCACCAGGTTCAGGAAAAAGCATGTTAGCATCGCGCTTACCAAGTATTATGTCACCGCTTACTGACGAGCAACGCCTTGCGGTTGCGCGTGTTTATAGTATTGCTGGTGAGTTAGCGACACGCTCACCCATGTCATCGATTCCACCCTTTAGAAGCCCTCACCACTCGGCATCCGATGTCGCCATGATTGGTGGTGGTCAGATTCCAAAACCTGGAGAAGTCACGAAAAGTTTGCATGGTTGTTTGTTTTTAGATGAAATACCTGAATTTAAACGCCCTGTTTTGGAGGTTTTACGCCAACCTTTGGAGAGCGGCACGGTATCCATTGCCAGAGCAGCCGACACGCTTACATTTCCCGCAGAATTTCAGCTGATTGGCGCGATGAATCCATGCCCATGCGGTTATTTGGGGCATCCAACTCAACCTTGTCGATGTGCGGCGGGGCAGGTGACGCGGTATATCGGGCGTATTTCTGGACCGCTGTTGGATAGGTTTGATATACGGATTCATGTGCCGCCTGTGGAGCATGAAGCGTTAACAAGTATGCAAGCTGGGGAATCTTCCGCAGAAGTTCGTGAGCGCGTGATTCAGGCGCGTAATATCCAATATGCAAGGCAGGGCGAAGGCATTATTAATGCACGTCTTTTACCCACAGCCTTGGGAAAATATGCCAACCCCGATGAAGAAGGTGGCAAGCTGCTCACCACAGCACTCAATCGTTTTGGTTTATCGGCAAGAAGTTATCATCGCATTTTAAAAGTGGCGCGTACCATTGCTGATTTGGCAGGTGAACCCAAGGTGCAAGCCGCACATATTGCCGAAGCATTACAATATCGAGGCGATAGCGAATAACCTCGAAAACAAAAGGGCGGACTCAAAGTATAAGTGCAACAGCGATTGAGGTTAAATTACCAGTATGGGAAAACTATAATACCCTGAATTCGTATCATAAGTGCAATCGTATGTAATCGCTATTCTTATTGCCCAACTGATAATAATGGACACTAAACAACAAAAAAAAGCCTGCAAACACTAAGTCTACAGGCTTTCGTTGTATCTTGTCGAACTCTAAAATGGTACCGGGGACTGGACTCGAACCAGCACGGATTGCTCCACTACCCCCTCAAGGTAGCGTGTCTACCAATTTCACCACCCCGGCTTCACTTATCTTTTATTCAGCGTTAGGAATAAAATCTGCTTCTTTCTTCTTCAACGCATCCGCACCAAAAAGTGCATCTGCTGCTGATTCGCCAGCATCTGGCATTGACTGCTCTTGAATCGCATCCGTTGTGATGCCTCTATCCAAAACAGAACTTGCATCCTTTTGTGAAAAGAAGGCAAGGCTTAAACTGGTTGTCATAAATATTGCTGCCAATACACCCGTGGCTTTCACCAAAAACGAACCCGAACCGCCCGAACCAAATAATGATTGTGAACTTCCACCACCGATACCGCCAATACCACCTTCTTGCCCTTTTTGCATCAGCACCACGACAATCAATAAGATTGCAACAATGATATGTACAGTTAATAATACAGTTGTCATGCTTTCTCCTAAGAAGCTACGCGTACCGCAGCACCTACAATTTCCATAAATGAATCAGCTTTTAAGCTTGCGCCACCAACCAAAGCACCATCCACGCCTTGGCAAGCCATCAAGCTTTCCGCATTGCCAGGGTTAACGCTACCGCCATACAATACTTTGCACTTGCGACCCAAACGCGCCAACTCTTCATGCACAAATGCATGCGTTTCTGAGACTTGCTCTGGTGATGCTGTTTTACCTGTGCCAATGGCCCAAACAGGCTCATAAGCCACCGTTAAAGGTAGGCTTGTGTCTGTGCCTTCAAGCACTGAAAGTTGCCCTTTTAACACATCATTGGTTGAGCCTGATTCACGCTCTTCCAAGTGCTCGCCAATACAAAACATTGGCTCAAGTCCATGCTTCCAAACTGCATCCAATTTTTTACGCAACAAAGTATTATCTTCGTGCATAATATCACGACGTTCTGAGTGACCCAGAATCACATAGTGACAACCTGCATCTTTCAGCATCAATGGTGAAATAGAACCTGTAAATGCACCACTTTCTTCAAAATAAACACTTTGTGCGCCAAGCTTTACCCCTTTATCAGCAAAAGGCTTCAATAGCGGATGCAGTAAAGTGAATGGTGGGCAAATGGCCACTTCAACAGCAGTTGGGTTTGGATTTTCAGTCAACGCATCAACAAAAGCTAGGCTTTCATCAAGCATACCATTCATTTTCCAATTTCCTGCAATAGTAAACTGCGTTGAATTACTCATAACCATCTCCTTTACCAAAATTTACACTTGAAAACGTGGGCATCATAGCCTCATGCCCTATGATAGCAAGCTGCGACCCAATAAAGCGTAGCTTGCCCAATGGTTATTTATTCATGGATTCAAAGAATTCCGCATTGTTTTTCGTTACTTTGAGTTTATCCAACAAGAACTCCATAGATCCCACAGTGTCCATTGGCGACATAATACGACGCAATACCCAAGCTTTAGATAAATCAGCGGGATTGGTGAGCAACTCTTCCTTACGCGTACCACTCGCTGCCATATCAATGGCGGGGAATGTACGCTTGGCAACAAGCTGGCGATTCAAATGAATTTCCATGTTGCCCGTGCCTTTAAATTCTTCGAAAATCACTTCATCCATACGGCTACCTGTATCTACCAATGCGGTTGCAATAATGGTCAGGCTACCACCACCTTCAATATTACGCGCTGCACCAAAGAAACGCTTGGGTCTATGCAAGGCATTGGCATCAACACCACCCGACAGCACTTTACCCGAAGACGGCGACACAATATTATATGCCCTAGCTAGACGGGTAATTGAATCCAACAGAATCACAACATCTTTACCATGTTCAACCAAACGCTTGGCACGTTCAATCATCATTTCAGCCACTTGAACATGCCGCTGTGGCGGCTCATCAAAGGTGGATGATACCACTTCACCTTTCACCGAACGCTTCATGTCCGTCACTTCTTCAGGGCGCTCATCAATCAACAAAACCATCAAATGAATTTCAGGGTGGTTCACTTCAATAGCATGAGCAATAGCCTGCATCATGACAGTTTTACCTGTGCGCGGTGGTGCAACCAGCATACCGCGTTGCCCTTTACCAATCGGCGCAATCAAATCAATCACACGACCTGTGACATCTTTGCGCGTTGGATCTTCAATTTCCATGTGGATTTGTTCATCTGGATACACAGGCGTTAAATTTTCAAACAATACTTTGTTACGCGCAACCGATGGGTCTTCCCCATTGATGGTCAACACATTTTTCAAGGCAAAATATTTCTCTCTGCTACGTGGGGCGCGAACCTCACCTGCAACCATATCACCTTTACGCAAATAACTACGGCGAATTTGTTGATTAGACACATAAACATCATCCGTGCCTGATAGATAGTTGGCATCAGCCGTACGCAAGAAACCATAACCATCAGGTAAAAGCTCCAATACACCTTCTGAAATAACTGTGCCACCACGCAAGCTATGCTCTTTAAGAATGGCAAACACTTGCGCTTGTCTACGGCGACCTGCTGCATTTTCAATACCCAACTCATCTGCTTTTTCCAAAAGCTCTTCGGGTGACATTGCAGACACTTCCTGTAAATGCAGGGTGATACCTTCAAACTCATTGGAAACAGGTGCTTCTTCTTGGGGCTCTTTGCGATTATTGCGTCCATTTTTTCGATTGTTGTTATTTCGGGGGGGGTTACGCTGTTGAGTATTACGTTGAGGGCGTGCCACCTGCCCATCTTCTTTGACTTCAGGCTCTTTTGTTGCTGCTGCTGTTGTTACCTGACTTGTTTTGACTTCAGGCTCTTTTGTTGCTGCCGCTGTTACCTGACTTGTTTTGACTTCAGGCAGATCTTCATTTGGAGGGGTGTCGTTCACTTTCGCCTGCTCAGGTTTGGCTTTTACAGTCGTTGAAGTTTTTCTTTTGCGCACTGTTTTTTTAATTGCCACTTTCGTTGTGGGAGAATCGCCTTCCTCAACCTTTTTCTTACGGGCTCTACGCTTAGGTGCAGGTTTTTCTGCTACCGCATCGCTTTTCACCTCAGGTTCGGCTGTTGCTTTCACCTTTGTAGCCCTAGGTTTACGCGCCACTTTTTTCTTCACAGGTTTTTCTTCACCCACTTCGGGTGTGATTACTTCATTTATTTCATGAGAAGGCATATATTACAAAACTCCAAATTGCTCTTTCATACAAGTCGTTTCTAAACAAGAAGGCTGCGACTACAAAAACACAACCGCTATTCATCAAAAAGGATTTACTACAGAATCGTCTACGGTTTACAATACGCCTCATACTTTGCGCTGCCAACTTCCATCAAAGACAAGCGATTGCTATAAGCCACCCCCAACCCTGTCAACAAAAAAAACACGATTACTGCCGAATAAACACAGGTAAGTCCCACGACATTTCACCACGAATATCCCGAACCCCAACCCTGATGGCCAAAGGGATACGAAAGGGCTGTTGTGGGTTAAACACTGATTTCCAGCCCGATTTGGCATCCAAGGCTTCAACCGAAAATGATTCCACCACTGCCAAATTCCAAATGATTGGCTCAACATGTGTTCTCGCCCTCGGACTGATTGCTTCTCGCCGTAATTGCCCGCTTTCTTCATCAATATAATAACGAACAAGGGTTAGCCCAGGATACATGGGGTCGCGAATCAGCAATTGTAATTCATCAAAGTCCGCATCACCTCGGCTATCATTCACCAAGCGCACAACAGGTAACCTTTTATCTTCCGACTGGCTTAAATAGCTCACATCACGGCGCAGTTGCTTGCCAACCCATTGCTGTGATTCAAGCTGCGTTCTCGCATCTTTGAGCATCAAGAAACCTTCGCCAGCTGGCCCTAAAGCTGTCCATGAAATAGCGGCAATCAACGAAAACACCACAATCGCCAGCAAGACTTCTATCAACGTAAAACCTTTCATCTTTTATGGTAGAGAAACAGCGAAACATCAGGCTCGCCCACCAAAGAAACCGTCACATTTTGCCGTGCAAACTTATCCAGACCCGCTACTTTTTCTGCTGATAATTTCCATTGTAGAGACATTCCCCGCGCCTCCACCTCACCTTCTTGGTCGCTTAAATCAATCGCAGGTTTCAAACGTTGAGCTTCAAGAATGTTGGTCGCCACTTCCAGCATGGTTGATGTGGCGACCAAGCTGCGTTGTGTATCGGCAGAAACACCCAAACGACCTGTCAGTGCATAAAGTGCGACTGCGGCAATACCCAGCGCGACTAAGGTTTCAATCAGTGTAAAGCCTCGCTCAGTAGCCTGCTTGTTCATCAGTTATTTAAGACCCAAAACATCCTGCATATCATAACGCCCTGCATCTTGCTGGGTTAACCACAATGCAGCGCGAACCGCACCTTTGGCAAACACCATGCGATCCGATGCAAAATGATTAATTTCAATACGCTCTTCATCGGCGATAAACATCGCTTTATGATCACCTACAATATTGCCACCACGCACCACAGAAAAACCAACACTGCCGCTTTCTCTTGCTCCCGTAATGCCTTCACGATTATACACCGCCACATCATCAAGATTAACACCCCGACCTTGCGCCAATGCCTTGCCCATAGCGAGTGCCGTGCCTGATGGTGCATCCACTTTGTGTTTATGATGTGCCTCATAAATTTCCGCATCATAATCAGCATTCAGAACTTTTGCGGCTTGTTCAATCAGGTTTAAGGCAAGGTTGACACCCACAGAGTAATTGGCGGCAACCACCGTTGGTGTATTGGCAAGTATACCATCCAATTCTGCTTGTTGTTTGGTATCAAAACCAGTCGTGCCAATGACTATTGCCATGTTATATTCAGCCACAAACCTCGCATGATTTAAACATGCTTCTGGTGCGGTGAAATCAATGACCACGTCTGCTTCAGCACACTTTTTCATGTCATCGACAACAATCACACCAATATTTTGACCCACCAAAGGTGAGCCCTGACGTTCGGTTGCTCCAGCCAATGTCACACCTTCAGCTTCGTTGACCGCACGAACCAACATTTGACCCATGCGACCTGAAGCACCTGTAATGATTATGCGCATACCCAACCTCTCATTTTAAAACCGTGATGCCATAATATATAGGCAGCAGCTTAACTTGCCAAATCATCCCATAATTTCTTGGCTTTATCTAAAAAAGACGAACGCTCTGGATACACTTCGTCGCCCGTCTCTTCAGCAAAGGCTGTAAGCAACTCTTTTTGCTTGGCAGTTAACTTCTGCGGCACAGCAATTTGCACTTGCACAAATAAATCGCCGACTTGATGAACACGCACATCTTTTACACCATGTCCACGCAAACGGAATACACGCCCACCTTCTGTGCCTGCTGGGATTCTAATTTTAACTTTACCATCCAAGGTTGGCGCATCAACTTCTGCACCCAATGTTGCTTGCGGAAAAGTAATCGGCATTTCGCAATGCAAGTCCGCACCATCACGTTCAAACATAGCATGTGCTTTGATGTGAACCACAATAAAAAAGTCACCTGAAGCTCCACCATTTGTACCCGCTTCGCCTTCACCGCTAACACGCACCTGCGCACCATCATACACACCTGATGGAATCTTCACCTTAATGTTTTTCTTCACTTTCTTACGACCCGTTCCGCCACAGGTTACACATGGTGACTCAATCTTTTTGCCCGCACCTTGGCAACTTGGGCATGTTCTACGCACTGCAAAAAAGCCTTGTTGCATTTGCACTTGCCCATGACCAGCACATGTTGAACATGGTACGGGATGGGTTCCAGGGCGAGCACCTGAACCACTACATGTGCTGCATGATTCATGCTTGGGGACTTCCAATTCAACTTCTTTACCTAACGCTGCTTCTTCCAATGTAATGGTTAAATTATAGCGTAAGTCAGAGCCTTGGTTATGGGCTTGCCCAGCACCGCCATTGCCGCCACCACCAAACGCTTCGCCAAAAATATTACCAAACAAGTCACCAAAATCTTGATGTGCGTGAGAGCCCTGAAAGCCACCCGCACCAAATCCACCCATTTGATCATCCACGCCGGCAAACCCATACTGATCATAACGTGCGCGTTTTTCTTTATCCGCCAACACTTCATAAGCTTCTGTTACTTCACGAAATGATTCGGCTGCCTGCTCATCATCAGGGTTACGGTCAGGGTGAAACTTCATCGCTAGTTTGCGATAGGCTCGTTTAATATCGTTGTTTTCAGCACCTTTCTCAATACCCAGTACATCGTAATAATCTCTTTTACTCACCCAAAACTCCTACATGTTTTCCAACACATTAAAATATTCTAAAAATGCAAAAGGAGTGGAGTTTTTCAACCCCACCCCTCGCTATGATTAAGCCACAGTGCCTAAGCAGGACTTATTTTTTACTTTTTTCGTCCACAACTTCAGCATCCAAAATATCATCATCTTTAGCTTTTGATGATGGTGCTTCTGCTGCGTTTGCCGTGCCTGCATCTTGCTCAGCTTGTTCGGCTTGCATCTTTTGGTATACCGCTTCGCCAAGTTTTTGCGATTTTTTACCCAAGTCTTCTTCAGCGGCTTTGATGGCATCAAAATCATCACCTTTCAGTGCTTCTTTTAATACTTCCAAAGCTTCTTTAATCGCAGTTACCGTTGCTTCATCTACTGCATCACTGTGTTCTGCCAAAGACTTTTCAGTGGCAAACACGAGTTGGTCAGCGCGATTTTTTGCTTCAATGTTTTCTTTCAACTTCGCATCTTCTTCTGCATGTGTTTCAGCATCTTGCTTCATTTTTTCAATTTCTGCTTCGCTCAAGCCTGAACCTGATTCAATGCGAATTGAAGTTTCTTTGCCCGTGCCTTTATCTTTGGCATGAACATGAATAATACCGTTGGCATCAATATCAAAGGTTACTTCCACTTGCGGTGTGCCACGTGCTGCTGGCGCAATACCTTCAAGATTAAACAAACCAAGCTCTTTGTTTGCCGAGAAGATTTCACGTTCACCTTGTGCCACTTTAATGGTTACAGCCGTTTGGTTGTCTGCTGCCGTGGTGTAAGTTTGCGATTTCTTAGTAGGAATCGTTGTATTTTTCTCAATGATTTTATTGAACAAACCACCTTCAACTTCAATACCCAAAGACAATGGTGTCACATCAAGTAGTAACACATCTGTCACATCACCTGTCAAAATCGCACCTTGAATCGCAGCACCAATCGCGACCACTTCATCAGGGTTCACACCTCTATGTGGTTCAGTACCAAAAAATGCTTTCACTTTTTCTTGTACCAAAGGCATACGGGTTTGACCACCCACCAACACCACTTCATGCACATCAGAAGCAGACACGCCAGCATCTTTTAAGGCTTGGGCGCATGGTTTCAATGATGCTTCAACCAGATCACCCACCAAAGATTCAAATTTCGCACGCGATATTTTAGTTAATAAGTGTTTTGGTCCTGAAGCATCTGCCGTGATAAACGGAAGGTTCACTTCAGTTTGCTGACCTGAAGACAATTCGATTTTGGCTTTCTCTGCCGCTTCACGCAAACGCTGCAATGCCAATGTATCGGTTGTTAAATCAACACCGTGTTCTTTTTTAAATTCATCTGCTAAATATTGAATCAATACTTGGTCAAAATCTTCACCACCAAGGAAAGTATCACCATTGGTTGCTTTCACTTCAAACACGCCATCACCAATTTCAAGAATTGAAATATCGAATGTGCCACCACCAAGGTCATACACTGCAATCAAGTGGTTTTCTTCTGTTTTATCAAGACCATACGCCAGTGCTGCAGCCGTTGGCTCATTGACAATACGCAACACATTCAAACCCGCAATAGCTCCTGCATCTTTGGTCGCTTGACGTTGTGAATCATTAAAGTATGCAGGCACTGTAATCACTGCGTCAGTGACTGTTTCGCCCAAATAATCTTCCGCTGTTGATTTCATTTTTTGCAAGGTGATGGCTGAAACTTCTTGCGGACTCATTTTCTTGCCGTCAACTTCCACCCAAGCATCACCATTGTCTGCGGCAACGATAGGATAAGATACCAACTTCTTATGATGGTTGGTTTCTTCCGAGCCAAATTTACGCCCAAGCAAACGTTTGACTGCATGAAATGTTTTTTCTGGGTTGGTCACCATTTGACGTTTTGCCGCAGCGCCGACCAAGCGTTCATCACCAGTAAAACCTACAATAGATGGTGTGGTGTTATCCCCTTCACTGTTTGGAATAACTTTTGCTGTATCACCTTCCATCACTGCCACACATGAGTTTGTGGTTCCTAAATCTATACCAATTACTTTTGCCATTGCCTTCTCTCCTACGTTAATCTAATCTTTAATATACTGTACTTACTTAACTAGATAAGGATGCTAGAAATCATTTTCAACCCCTTAATAAAAATGCTGGTAACTGATGTTGAGCATAACATCAGAAGTCTGTCATGCTCGCGTAGGCGAGAGCGTAGCAATGACCATACGGGAGATTCATCCAGATAGTGAGCGATAGAAAATTATCAATCATTTTCTAGATAGAGACCTCTGCACCGTGCACTTTTTTGGCTGCATCTGCGTTAAAAATAAGCCTTCAGTCCTCATTTATTACCGACATTCCGCACCCTTTATTTTGATTTTTGGTATTTAATGAAAAGACATGAAAACATAATGTTTTCAACGCTAAACAAGCTTATTATGGTAATACATTGCTTGTGACTTTAGCCCTCATGACAAGAGGATTATTCATAATTTTAGTCATTTACCCTCAAATATACCTTTCATGAGAGGTGGCACAGCTTAGCGAAATAGCCTCATTTTTCTAACCTGTTGAAAAATATAGATAAATTAAATAAAGTAATATTGATTTAGGGGTGCGGAATGTCGGTTATTACCAATAAACTGCGGTTTCATCCTTATTTTTGCCTTGATTCGCTCAAAAAATTACTATGGTGCAGAGGTCTCAGATATGCATTCCCATGTTTCAGCATGGGAATATAGGTTACTTTTGAGAAATGGCTTGAATTTCCGAAGCAAACCAGTCGGGTTTTTCACCTTGGGTGGCTGCATCAAGAATCACTTCTAATAGCTTAGTGTTTCTGCATGCGACCTTCACGTCTTCTTCCCTAATTTTCGCTTGTTGTATCATGTTGATCAATGTTTTTGCATCGTAATCCTGATGCATAGCTTTATAATCCAGCCACCATTGCCTTGCAGCAGCAGCTCTGCACTCAACACTTTTTTTATCGATATCCTCAGGGCTAAGTCGTGGCACAACTTGAATATGTTGTACTGCCAGATTTTTGGGTTCATCATCTGAAAATAGTATCCATAGCGACAAACCAAGCAAGGTCAATGCAGTAACCAAAAGAGCATAAACCATAAGTTTTTTTCTCTTGGTTTGCCGTATGTCTTGAAGTGTTACCTCTGCTTGGGCTTGAGCCTTGTCATCAGGCAAGTTTTTTGGATGTTCGCCTTCTTCAGATGAGGTTTCAGGCATAGTCTCGGCTGGATTCCAATCTGCAATGCTACTTCTTCGTTCATCAGTATCAGTGATTACTTCAACTTCTTGTTCGGGTAAGTGATCTGACTCTGCCTGCAAAAGAGCCTCACTTTTTTCAAAGGACTTCTGCGCATGTTTAGGTGCTGCGGTTAACGTTGGGTCCCAAAATTTTTCTATATTGGAATTTTTTTTTCGCTTTATATTTTTGACAGTCGCTTGAAACTTTTCTAAGCAATTATCACACCGAATATAACTACCGATATTATTTTTGATGCGACTAGCAGCATACCGTTTGCCACAATGCTTACACTCAATGTATTCCAAAATGGCCTCCCTCTATACCCTCTCACCCACACCTAGCCCGAATAATTCATAAATGCTGCTGCGCCCTCGCTTGCCCCTTTACTCGCAACAAATCTTTCCTCAATAGCCCGTAAGCAGTGGCTACGAACTCTTTCAGAAAAACCCGTTGCAAACAAAGGTTCTACGTGATTATCACAACGATTCATGAATAATTCGAGCTAGAAAACTTGAAGTTATTTCTTGATTTCCTTAGCTCGAAGCTGCTGTGCAACCTTATCCAAAACACCATTGATAAAACCACGCGATGGTTCATCAGCATATGCTCGTGTTAATTCTAAAGCCTCATTAATAATTACTTTATAAGGAATTTCTAAACGATTCTTTAACTCCCACACCGCAATCCTTAAGATATTCAGCTCGACATGGGCAATACTTTTTAAACTACGCCCTTGCACAGCTTGACCAATCATGTCATCCACAGACTCACAGTTTCCGCTGACACCATGAACGATTTCACGCAAATAATCTTCATCTTGCCCACGTTTTTCATCTTGCTGCAACCGATCGGCTAAAATACTGGGAACCATCGCCATATCGTTACCCCCATTGTGCCACGCATATAATGCTTCCACGGCAGACTCTCTCGCCATGTGCCGATTAGGGCTTTTTTTCTTTCTTGTCGAGTGACTCATGCAGATTCCACCATAGGTTCTAAATTCTTTAATATTTGGGCAACTTCCACGGCTGTCAGGGCTGCTTCAGCACCTTTATGTCCGTGTGCGCCACCTGTTCTTTCTTCGGCTTGGGTTAAGGTATCGACTGTAAGCACACCATTACCCACACCAATATCACCACGTTCTGCAATATGATTAATCGCATCCATTGCACCTTGGCATACATAATCAAAGTGTGCTGTACCACCGCGAATCACACAACCCAAACATACAATCACATCATAAGCGTGTGACTTTGCCATACGCTGCGCAATCGTGCCAATTTCTAGTGCGCCCGCCACGCGAACAACTGTAATATTTTCATCACTTGCGCCGTGTTTTTTTAATGCTGCAACTGCACCATCGGTTAAAGCATGGGTAATGCCTTCATTAAAACGTGCCGCCACAATGCCAATACGCAACCCCGTTGCATCCACCGTACCCTCTAATGTTGGAGCATCAAGACTCATTGGTTTCTCCATGTTTGTTGTTATCTAAGGCATCAAACAAATGACCCATTTTATCACGTTTGGTGGTTAAATAATGAATATTATCTTCATGGGCAAACGCTGCCAATTGTATGCGCTCGACCACTTCCAAACCATAACCATCCAAAGCTATGATTTTCTTTGGGTTATTGGTCAATAGCTTTAGTTTACGTAAACCCAGTGAGCGTAAAATTTGTGCGCCAATACCATAGTCTCGCAAGTCTGCCTTAAAGCCTAATTTTTGATTGGCTTCCACTGTATCATGCCCTGCATCTTGCAACGAATAAGCACGTAACTTATTAAATAAACCAATGCCACGCCCTTCTTGGCGTAAATACAACAATACACCCGAACCTGCTTCGGCAATTTGTTTCATCGCCGCATGAAGTTGTGAACCGCAGTCACAACGGCGTGAGGTAAACACATCACCCGTTAAACATTCAGAGTGCACGCGAACCAAACATGGCTCTTCAGCCGTAGGCGTTCCCATCACCAATGCGACATGTTCAGCATCATCCACAAGGTTGCTAAAACCAATCATTTGAAAATCACCAAATTCAGTGGGCAAACGCACTTCGACTTCTCTTTTAACGAGAGAGTCATGTTTAAGACGATGCGAAATCAAATCAGCAATACAACCAATCTTAATACCATGTTTCTTAGCAAACTTTTTCAGCTCAGGCATACGCGCCATAGAGCCATCTTCGTTCATAATTTCACAAATCACACCTGCGGGTTTTAGCCCAGCAAGTCTTGCCAAATCAATACTGGCTTCAGTATGCCCTGCGCGCACCAACACACCACCTTCTTGCCCCTTGAGCGGAAACACATGCCCCGGCGTATGAATATCTTCAGCCACCGCATCATCTTTAATCGCTGTACGGATGGTGTGCGCTCTATCAAACGCAGAAATACCCGTAGTTACACCTTCTGCTGCTTCAATGGATACCGTAAAATTGGTTTTGAACTTGGAATTGATATTCTGGGTCATCAAGGGCAAACCAAGCTTATCCACTTGCGCTTCTTCAAGCGTTAAACAAATCAAACCACGACCGTGAGTCGCCATAAAGTTAATGGCTTCGGGTGTGACCCATTCAGCAGCCATCACCAAGTCGCCTTCATTTTCCCTGTCTTCATCATCAGCAAGGATAATCATGCGACCTGCACGCAATTCTTCAATCAGTTCTTGGCAAGGGTCGAGACTCATGTCTGCTCCTGTGTTTTACAGTTTAAAATACGTTCAACGTATCGACCCAAAAGGTCAGTTTCAAGGTTTACCCTATCACCTTTTTCTAATTCATGCAGATTGGTATGTTCTAAAGTATGCGGAATCAAGTTGACGCTAAACTGATGACCTTCAACCGTATTCACCGTTAAACTCACGCCATTGAGGGTGACTGAGCCTTTAACCACCACATATTGTTTCAAGCCATCAGGCACTTCAAACGTAATTTGTTTGTGCTCACCCACATCAGTCATTGACACAACTTTTGCCACATCATCAATATGCCCGCTAACCATATGCCCACCCAAAGCATCACCCATACGCAAAGCAGGTTCTAAGTTAACCTTATCACCGATGTTCACCTCGGAAAACCGCGTCAAGCTCATAGTCTCAGGGGATAGTGTTGCCGCCCAAAGCTTTTGCTTGGCATCAGGGAAGTCTGTTATTGTCAAACAACAACCATCCACAGCGACGGAATCACCTCTGTGCCATGCAGACATGTCTAGCTTGGTTGCAAACACAAATAGCGATTGATGTTGCTCATGCGTCAACGCATCAACCACACCCACATCTTGCACAATACCTGTAAACATTATTTATGGTATTGGACAGACTCTTCACGCACCGCTTTAAAGAATTCAATCGCGTGTTCGGGTGGCACGTCTGGGGTAATACCATGACCAAGGTTGAACACATGCCCATTACCATGCCCAAATTTGGCTAAAATATCTTTCACTTCAGTGCGAATTTTTTCAGGGTTGGCATACAACATGGTTGGATCCATATTGCCTTGCAAGGCAACTTTATCACCCACGCGACGGCGCGCTTCATCAATATCAATCGACCAATCCAAACCAAGCACATCACAACCTGTGTCTGCCATGGCTTCAAGCCAACCCATGCCGCCTTTAGAATATAAGATTACAGGCACTTTGCGACCATCGTGTTCACGGGTAAGTTGCGATACAATTCTTTCCATATATTGCAATGAGAAGTCTTTATAATCACGGGTATTAAGAATGCCGCCCCAAGTATCAAAGATTTGTACCGCTTGTGCGCCCGCAGCAATTTGACCATTCAAATATGCAGCCACGGAATCTGCCAATTTTTCAAGCAACAAGTGCATGGTTTTTGGCTCGTTAAACATCATGGCTTTCACTTTCGAGAAGTTTTTTGAGCCACCACCTTCAACCATATAAGTTGCCAATGTCCAAGGACTACCTGCAAAACCAATCAAAGGTACGCGACCATTCAAGTCACGGCGAATGGTGCTTACTGCATTCATCACATAACCCAATTCACGCGTTGGGTCATCCAATACAGGAAGTTTATCCACATCAGCTTTACAAGTTAAAGGTTGTGGGAATTTTGGGCCTTCGCCAGTGCCAAAAGTAAGTTCCATACCCATCGCTTCAGGCACAACCAAAATATCCGAGAATAAAATCGCCGCATCGGCATCCAAAATATCAATGGGCTGCAAGGTCACTTCACTGCATAACTCAGGGGAGCGGCAAAGCTTCAAAAAACCACCAGCTTTGGCGCGTGTCGCCCTATATTCAGGCAAATAACGCCCTGCTTGGCGCATCATCCATACTGGAGTGCGCTCTACATCTTGACGCAAACATGCGCGTAAAAATAAATCATTCTTTAATTCAGTCATAGTACCCTTCAGCATATTTTATAGGATGAAAAAGCAACTATATGATAATTATGAGCATCAATCAAAACTTAGAAAAATTTCTATTTCACATATCCAATTCAGGAGCTGTTCCCACAGTACATAAACTGTAATTACTGCCTTTGTCCAATATCTTTATCACTTTAAACAAGTCTTTTTGTACACCTCGTTGAATAGAAAATAGCAAGCTCTCAAAAATATTAGCATCAGGAAACAATATCGTATGCTGATTTCCCTCTTCAAAGCTCGCCAATACTGGCCATTGCTTGTGTTCGCGGGTATTGCCAATACTTAGCATCACAGCTCTGAGAGCCACATGTTCTCGCATGTAAAACTCAAGTCCTATCTGCTGTTCACCAGTTCTCGGGTAACGAATCCAGCGCACAAAAGCGAACCTAGGCTCACCCCGATACGCTGCCCAGTTCAAACCCACCATGTGCCCAACCTGACCGCTTGGTGCTTCTGAGCTTATGCGTTCAATAGCAACACCTGATTGACTAATATTCAATACTGTCCACGCCGATCCCTGCAAAAGAATGGAGGCAGCCGCAACTTCTGAACCTAACGCAACCACACCATGCTGCTCAAGATTTTCTTCAATCACAACCGTCATCAAGTCCACCAAGCCCCAATCGACTGTCATCTTAGCATTGCCATATTCGTACCTTTCATGGCATCGTGATTGAATACGAAAGGCATCTAAAATAGCATTTCCACCCACAACGGATGTGGTCAAAGCGGATTCAATTTTTAGGTTTTTACTTTGTAATAAAGGGTTTCTAAGTACTTTTTCAGCACAATCTATGGATGACACCAGCTTATCAATAAAGCCATCCATAGGTATAAGTAAATGATCTGTTGCCGATGAGCTTGGTGCGGCAGACAGCAATTTGCCTGCCTCATGCGGACGACTGAGGTTGGTCACCATCAAACTATATCCCTGCAGCTCTGAAATCCTTGCTGCACCTTTGGCTAAGTAATAAGGCTTTAATATTTGAATGTGATGTTGCAATTCATCCATGACCATGGCTTGTTCTTTGATCGTTAAACTAAAAAAATCCAATTGACGTAATAGTTCGTAACGTGCCACAGCCATATGAAATCGTTTTCGTTCATCTTCAGGGCATTCAGGTAGTATGATCATGCCTAAACGCATCAAATCAAACACTTGGCGTACAGTAATAATGGCTGCTGATTGGTATTCAGCCAGATCATCTCGCATCAAACGCCCTGCCAACTCAACAGTGTGAGCAATCATGTTCACCAAAATAGGATAGTAACCCGCTTCGCTCTGCGCCTCTTTTTGCAGGATATCAATACCAATTTTATGAGCATTTAAAATGGCAGCCGTCATTTCAGCATCAAATAAGTCAAGCTGTCCTTCAAATCGCTTTAAAACCTTCAAACGGAAGTGTAATGGAATAAGTGGGTTTGCATTTAAACGCGACAAATAAGACAGCATGCCCTTGCGCAGCTTCTCACCATCCGATGCACCTGAAATATATGTGTTAAGTCGCTGTTCGAGGTCGTCAAACTTACTTAAAAGTGCATCGCTAAGCATTTCAATTTGCCCCAATTCAACTTTAGGGGGGTGTAAGCGAAGATTTGCCTTCAAGGCATCTTGCACATGTTTTTGTTGCTCTTGATTACTCATTTGAAACCATCCTCATCCCACAAAAGATGAAAGTAAACCTATCTATACCAACTGTGGCATTGCTCCGCCCTGAGCAAGGCAAAGTATTTCGGGCATATTGTGCAACATGTTGTGTAAAACAGGCTTGAGAACGTTGGTGGTTTCTTCGAATGTGTCTGTATTATCCATATCATTGAACACCAGCCAGCGCGGCGATTGACCTATACTTTGCAAGTATTGACAGTTTAATAAAGCTTGGTTCATACATCCCAAACGAAGAGGAACAACCAGCATGACTTCAACCTGAACCAAGCTTTTCAGCCAATCAGAAACCAACCATTGCACCTTATCATTCACCAACAATGGTACCATCATGCCGCCCACACCTTCAATTAAAGTGATGTCGTATTTAGCGATTTGCTGATTTGTCCAATTATGTAGCGCAGCAATTTGCATGGTGCAACCTTGTTGTTGCGCTGCTAAAGCTGGCGCAAGTGGTCGATCATAAGTGATAAAGTTAATATCTTGCTGTTGTCGATTGGGCTGATCTGCCAAAAGTATGGCAACATCTTCATTAACACCTTCATCATTCAAGCCACTAGCAATAGGTTTCAAAGCTTGGATATCCAAGCCTTGTGCCAAGCAGGTTCGCAGCAGTGATGATGTCACCCATGTTTTGCCAGCATTGGTATCCGTTGCCGTGATAAAAAGCGTTCGCGACACTTAGACCACGCTCAACACAAATTTAAAAGCGATTAAGGACGCGCTCATTAATCTCAATGTCATGACGATCTCTTAGGCTAGACATCCAGCGCGCAAAACGCACTGCGCCTTTCGCTTGTTTGACTTGTGTTCGCAAAGTCTCTTCCTCATCTGCAAATAAAGCATTGTCGGCTTCTTGAACCTCTTGCACATAAACCACGGCAATACCTTGTGCTGTTGGCAGCGTTTGACCGACCCATTGCCCTTCTGGTGTGTGAAATGCATCAGGCAACACAGCAGCTAACCAAGCTGCGTCATCACCTTCACCGCTGCTACGCACAGGCTTGGATACAAACTTGGCTTGGGAAAATTGCTGCGCTAGTCCATCGATATGCTTGCCTGCCTGACCCGCCTTCAAAGCTTCATCTGCAATCGCTTGCGCCTGTTCAATGGCTTGGGCATGACGCACATCTTCATATACACGTTTCACGACATCTGAAAAATCCATAGTGAAAGGCTCAATGCGCTGCAATACTTCCAACGCTACATAACGCCCATTATCCAGTTCAACAATCTCCACCGCATCACCAGGCATGGTTGAAAATACTTTATTTGTCAGCTCCTTGGATGAGCCAAGCAACTTATTTGCCAGCACATTATCTTGACTTAAAGCACCAAAATTTTGCACTGGTAAATTGACAGCTTTGGCCGCTGCAACCAATGAGTCTTCCATGCCCAAGCTATTATCTAAATCACCTGATAAACGAAAGGCTTCTTCCTCAGCTTTTTCTGCCAATAAGGAATCATGCAAAGTATCTTGAACATCTTTCAATGGTTTCACTTGCTCGGCTTGAATCTCATTTAACTTCACCAAATGATAACCAAATTGAGTTTCCACCACATCACTCACTTCACCTATTTGTAACTGATCAAATGCCGCTGCTTCAAATTCAGGTACCATCGCACCACGAGCAAAGAAGCCCAAGTCTCCACCGCTAGAAGATGTTACATCATCGGATATATTTTTGGCAACATTTGCAAAATCTTCGCCTGCATCAAGACGTTGCTTGGCTTTTAGGATTTTATCCATCGCAACTTGCTTCACATCGGCTGAGGCATCTTTGGCTACGCGCACCAAAATATGGGCAGCTTTGCGTTTTTCAGGTGTTCCAAACTCAGCCTGACGTTCAGCATACGCTTGCTCAATATCTGCATCGCTAATACTTATCTCATTCATCAAATCTTGCGCATTAATTTCCACAGCATTCACCACAACTTTTAAGGGTGATTGATACAGTGATTCATGCGTTTCATACCAGTCATGCGCTTCATCATCATTCACTTCAATCGTGGATTGGAGGCTTTGAGGATCCACAATCAATGCCATCAACACACGTTTTTCAAAATTTGCTTTAAATCGCGCTTGAACTTCTTCATCCGACACTCTGGATGATTCAACAATCGCACTTTGTAATGTATCAATCATAATATTTTGGCGAAGGTAGTTTTCATAATCGCGTGGCGAAACAAAACCCATTTGACGAATCAAAGCTTGGTAACGTATCGGGCTAAACCCTTTGCCTTGCTCGCGAAATTGCGGTGTACTTTGCACAGTCGCCAGCACAGCTTCATCAGGTGTGACCAAACCCATGTGGTTGGCTTCCATCAACATCAGCTTACGATTAATCATGGTTTGAATGGTTTCATTTTTCACACCCAGTTGATCTGCCATTTCTTTGGTGAATTGTTCACCAAACATATTGGCATAGGTTTGAAGCTGGCGTTGGTAAGTGGTGGCAAAGTCCACATCAAGAATGGCTTCACCATCCACCTCTGCCACAGTTTCCACTTGGTTGCCCGTGAAATAATCACCTACACCCCATAATGCAAAAGATAAAATAATTGCACCAAGGATAACCTTGGCAATCCAGCCTTGTGTATGATTGCGCATTGATTCAAGCATTTAAAACCTCAAAATTGTTACGAAATAGAAGCGGCAGAGTAGTGAAACCGCCCCTGTTCCGCAAGTTAATTCCCTTTCTATTATGAGTGCTTCTTTTTTATTAAAGTGGCTTAAGCAGCCATGCTATCATACCCCCCTCCATTCAGTTTATCGCTATTCCAATATATAATCGTTTCATATAAACTTTCGTATGTTGGTCAGGAGAGAATATGCGTATTTACTTGAGTATATTGCTAAGCCTAATGTTAACTAGTCTTGCTTGGGCTGGAGACATACGAACAAGTCAAATTTTATCCCAAGTTGATGACTTATGGCGCGGCACGTCTTCTTATGCCATTGCAACATTAAGAGTACAGACCAAACACTATTCACGCTCGATGACCATGGCATCGTGGTCAAAAGGTAAGGAAAAGAGCTTAACCAAAATCCTGACCCCCTTGCGCGAAAAAGGCACCATCACTCTCAAATCAGGCAATCATATTTACACCTATTTACCCAAAACTGACCGCACCATTCGTTTGAGTAGTGGCATGATGATGGGCTCTTGGATGGGCAGCCATTTAACCAATGATGACTTGGTCAAAGAATCGCGATTGGAAGATGATTTTGATGCAAGTATTACCTTTGAAGGCACGCGAAATGGACAAAATATCATTGAATTCACGCTTATGCCCAAAGAAGATGCTGCTGTGGTATGGGGAAAGATTGTATTGGAAGTCGAAGCAGAGCGGCACTTGCCCATCCGAGAAGTCTTTTATGATGAAGATATGCAAGTGTCGCGCACGTTTACCTTTACAGGGCTAAAACAACTCGCTGGCAAAATTCGCCCTTCCATTATGCATATTGTACCAGCGGATAAACCCGATGAGTTTACCGAATTTATCTTTGAAGAGCTAACGTTGAATGTACCGCTGAGCGATAGTTTCTTTGCCAAGTCTGCACTGAAAAGACGATGAACATTCTCAGCTTATCATTGCGTAATGCAGGTCGCAATCGGCAGCGCACAGCAGTGACTGTGTTATCCATGGCATTTGCGTGTTTTATCATGATTTTATTCTCCACCATGATGGAAGGCATGATTCAGGGCAGTGAACGGCAAGTCATTGAGATGAACATGGGTGACATTCAAATCCATCAACATGGCTACTTGGATGACCCCGATATTTATACACGAATACCTCATGTTGAAGCGTTATTAACCAAGCTTGAAGCAAAAGGGCTTAAAGCAAGCCCTCGTTTATATGCTTATGGGTTACTGGCTGCCAACACAGCATCCGCAGGCGTGCAACTGCGTGGCATTGATTTGGCACGCGAGCAGCATGTTACCAAACTTTCTCAACATGTTGACCAAGGTAGTTGGTTAAACAAAGACCTTCCGCAATCGGTTGTGTTGAGCAAAAAGCTCGCCGCAACGTTGGGTGTCGCTATCGGTGATGAGCTGGTATTTGTCGGGCAAAGTGCCGATGGTTTTATGGCAAATGACTTATACCATGTGCAAGGCATTCTCAAATCAGTGTCTGATAGTATTAGACATCTTTCCTAAATAACGTGATTCTCTTATTGGTTATTAACCCTACCTCAGATACACGGTCTGTGTATGATGTATGCATCATGAAACCCTACAAAGAAATCATCCACTGTAAGCCTCAAAAATTTTTGCGTATGACAGGAATAACGCAAAAAAACTTTTCAGATTTATATGATAAAGTAAAGCAATATATTGAAAATGAAAAGAAGCTTAACCCTCTGAAAAGGCGCGGTCTGAAAAGTTCTAGAGTATCATTGCAAGATTGTATCTTGTTAGCACTTTACTATATTCGCCACTATCCAACCTTTCAAGTTCTTGGCAATATTTTTGGAATACAAGAGTCCTACTGTCACAAGGTATATAGCCGTTATCTGAGGATCATAGCTAACGTTGAAAAACTTCCTAGTCGACTAGACCTTATTGATAATAAAAGGGAAACATTGATTGTAGATGTATCAGAACAACCCATAGAGCGTCCTGTAAAACATCAAAAACAATATTACTCAGGCAAGAAAAAAAGCCATACGATTAAAGCTCAAATCATAGCTTGCGCTACAACAGGAAAGGTTTTATCGGTTGTTTGTGCAAAAGGGAAAAAGCATGACTTCAGCGTATTTAAAGAAAGTCGCCTTCCTATTCACCCAAATTCTAAACTCTTAGCTGATTCAGGCTATCAAGGGCTTAAAAAATATCATGAGAACTCCATGACACCGATAAAAAAACAGAAAGGAGTTGAGCGTTCAAAGGAAGGTAAGAGCTTCAATAAATCCTTATCAAAGAAGCGTATTCTCATTGAAAACATTAACCGATTTTGTAAAATATTCAGAATAGTCAAAGAGGTATATCGGGGGAAACACAAAAACTATGGCTTAAATTGGCGGGTCGTGGCGGCTTTAGTCAATATGAGATATGGGTTTATTTAGGAAAGATGTCTACTGGTCAAGTGCCTGATTTAAAACATCCATCACCAGTGCACAGTCCATGGTATTGGATATTTTATGCGATAAAACAGCCTTGGAATGCCAATCAATCACCGCAGCCAAATAAACCATGCCACCACCTATTTTGATGTAGGTAATATCCGTGCTCCAAACTTGATTGGCACGTGATATATCTAACCCACGCAGTTTATACTTGTATTTTTTATGTGCTTGAATGGGCAGTGTGGTCTGCACCTGTTTGACTGCTAAGACAGCCTTTAACCCCAAGTCTTGACGGTAGCTTGCAACCGTATTTAGGCTTACTTTAAAACCATTTTCCAGCAGTTGCTGGTGCACCTTTGCCGCGCCATAAATGGGAACTTCTTCAAATATATTGGCAATCTCAGCCTTTATTTTTGCCTTGCCCTCATTATGTTTAGCTTGATAATAGTGGCTACTCCGACTCACACCCAACAAGCTACATTGGCGAGACAAAGAAAGTGTTTCCAGCTTGGGCTCAACCAGCTTTTTCTTCTCAGATAAGCCCAAGCTTTTTAGCTTCTTTGCAAGCCACTCCTTTTCAACCGTTATCTTGCCAACGATTTTGGTAAGCACCTCATTTTCTTCTTTAGCCGCAGCTAAATCAACCTTATACTCCTTTACAGCCTTCGAGGGCTCCATGGCTATTTCAACGTTGTCTAAGAAGGTTTTCTTCCAGTTCTGTAGATTCTTTGGTGTGACATTATGTTCACTCGCTATGGTTGATAACGGCTTCTCATTCGCTAGCACTTCAAGCACTAGTTTGCTCTTAAAGGCTGCACTGTAAACTTGTCTTTTTCTACTCATGATAACTCCGTTTTTTGCTGAATTCTAGCTGAAAAGGAATAAGGAATGCAGTTTCTTTGTTTGAATTTCTTGGGGTATTATATTTTTCTAACCTATTGAAAAATATAGATAAATTAAATAAAGTAATATTGATTTAGGGGTGCGGAATGTCGGCAACATATTACACTCTGAACGTACAAACACTTGCAGGATCTAGGTTTATCTTTTAAACTCAATTGTTCAAGCAGCAACACGCCCAACAACGCAATCATCGAGCCAATCATCGAGCCAATCAGTAATCCAACAGCAGGTCCAAATAACCACACCAAGATTCACAACCCTTTCTACTGCCAGACTTATGCTTCGAGTTGGCCATGTAAAAAACTGCCTTCTAGCAATACCTTCGCCAAAATTGATAGGGTAGCCACTTTGTCATAGTATAATTTGTTTCTACAAAACAAATAACCAAACAAAAGAAGCTACCCATGAATGAAATAATGCGCATCCTATCGCCAATAAGCAATACTTTGGATTCAAAAACATTCAAACAGCTTAAAGTAATCACCGAGGCAGCACTCTCTATGACGGGGCGAGTGACGATGCTGGGGTTATCTCGCTGGTCAGCTGATGGTGGAAGTTATCGAACGGTTCAACGCTTTTTTGGTCTACTGAATATAGCATGGATGAAAATGAATTGGCTTTTATGCCGCTCTTTTCTGCAAGATAAAGACGATGTTATTTTACTTGCGGGTGACGAAGTCACCGTTACTAAAAGCGGTAAGAAAACGCATGGTCTGGACTTTTTTTTCTTCCGTTCAAGGGCAAGTTGTGCCAGGACTATGCTTCCTATGCATTAGCCTGATTAGTGTAAAGCGTCGCAAATCTTTTCCATTGCAGATGCACCAGTTAATCAAAAAAGAGCTGACAGGCTGCTCAAAGTATCGCGAAATAAGCACCGAAAAAGAAATTTCTAAAAGCGATGAAAAAACAGTAAAAAAACGAGGTCGCCCCAAAGGAAGAAAAAACTTTAATCGCCGTGATGTTGAGTTATCACCCTATATGACTGTTTTACAAGAGAAAATAAGGGACGTTAAATCACTTATTTCTGATTCATGTGTGCCAAAGTACTTTCTTTTTGATGGCGAGTTAGGCAATAATTTTGCCTTGCAGATGGTGAGGCAGGTCAATTTGCACCTGATTTGTAAACTACGTTATAATTCTCAGCTTTATTTGCCTTGGCAGGGTGAATATTCAGGACGTGGGCGTAAACGGATTTATGGCGAACGGTTACTGCCACAAAAAATATCTAATGAATATCTCGTACATGAAACGTGTGAGGATGGTGTACTTACAGAATACTTTCAAATTGAGGCACGGCACAAAAAGTTTCCAGATGCATTGAATGTTGTCATTATAAGAAAAACGTCAGTGAGTAGCGGGAAAACAGCTCATGTTATTTTGTTTAGCTCTGATCTTGCATTGGGATGGGATAAAGTCGTTGATTATTATCGTTTGCGCTTCCAGATTGAATTCAATTTCCGTGATGCTAAACAATATTGGGGACTGGAAGATTTCATGGTTGTAAAAGAAGCCAAAGTTCGAAATAGCGCATGTTTTTCAATGTTTATGGTTAATATGGCATATGCATTAATCGCTCAGAATGACGGAAAAGTCGGCAGAAGTATGCACGATGTGAAGGTGTGGTTTCTGGCGCGCAAGCAGGTACAAGAAACATTAAAATTATGTGGGGAAAATGCCGAACGTATTTTTATTAACGAACTGATTGATAAAATTTCAATGAAATTCATGGTTAATACGAGCTGAATGCGCGCTATTTTGGCGAAGGTATTGTTCTAGGGGTTGAATTCTAATTCTTTTGCTCTTATATAAGCATTACTTTATTCTATAAGAAGGAGAAACAAACATGGCAAATATTCGCCCATTACACGATCGTGTTATCGTTCGTCGCTTAGCGGAAGAAACTACAACTGCAGGCGGCATTATTATTCCTGACGCAGCCAAAGAAAAACCTTTGCAAGGTGAAATCCTCGCAGTTGGTAAAGGTAAACTTTTGGACAACGGCGACCTTCGCGCGTTGGACGTAGCTGTTGGTGACATCGTTATCTTCTCAAGCTACGCAGGCACAGAAATCAAAATTGAAGGTGAGCCACTTATGTTGATGCGTGAAGACGACATCCTCGGCGTACTTACCAAGTAAATTACAATAATAAATCATATTAAGGAGATTTGAATCATGGCAAAGGAAATTCAATTCGGTGACGACGCTCGCGCAAAAATGCTTGCAGGTGTTGATAAACTGGCAAACGCAGTACGTGTAACACTAGGCCCTAAAGGTCGTAATGTTGTACTTGAAAAATCTTGGGGCGCACCAACCATCACCAAAGATGGTGTGTCTGTAGCACGCGAAATCGAGCTTGAAGATAAGTTTGAAAACATGGGCGCACAGATGGTTAAAGAAGTTGCGTCTAAAACTGCGGACATCGCAGGTGACGGCACAACAACTGCAACCGTATTGGCGCAAGCTATTGCTAAAGAAGGCAACAAAGCTGTTGCTGCTGGCATGAACCCAATGGACTTGCAACGCGGTATTGATAAAGCTGTTGCAGCATTAACTGCTGAGCTTGCCAAATTGTCTAACCCAGTGAAAAACCAAGAAGAAGTTGCACAAGTTGGCACGATTTCTGCCAATGGCGATGCTGAAATTGGTAAAATCATTGCTGATGCGATGGAAAAAGTGGGTAAAGAAGGCGTGATTACTGTTGAAGAAGCCACTGGCTTGGAAACAGAATTGGACGTGGTTGAAGGTATGCAATTTGAGCGCGGTTATTTGTCGCCATACTTTGTGACCAACACAGAGCGCATGACTGCAGAACTTAAAGATGCTTACATCTTGTTCTTCGAAAAGAAAATTTCAAACATGCGCGACCTTCTTCCAGTGTTGGAAGCAGTGGCTCGTACAGGTAAACCACTATTGATTATCGCTGAAGACATCGAAGGCGAAGCGTTGGCAACTTTGGTTGTGAACAAAATGCGCGGCGTGATGAATGTTGCAGCAATCAAAGCACCTGGTTTCGGCGCACGTCGTAAAGAATTGATGGCTGATATGGCTGTGTTGACTGGCGGCAAATTGATCACTGAAGACCTTGGTTTGAAGTTGGAAAATGTAACTTTAGAAGACCTTGGTACAGCTGGCAATATTCAAATCACCAAAGATGACACAACAATCGTTGATGGTGCTGGTGCAAAAGAAGAAATCAAAGCGCGTGTTGCTTTGATTCGCACACAATTGGAAGAAACAACGTCTGAATACGACAAAGAAAAAATGCAAGAACGCTTGGCTAAATTGGCTGGTGGTGTTGCAGTGATTAAAGTCGGCGCAGCTACTGAAGTTGCAATGAAAGAGAAAAAAGACCGTGTTGACGATGCACTTCATGCAACACGTGCTGCTGTTGAAGAAGGCATTGTTGCAGGTGGTGGTGTTGCACTTATCCGCGCCAGCAAAGCTTTGGATAAACTTACAGGCGCTAACTCTGACCAAGATGCAGGTATCAACATTGTACGTAGTGCTGTTGAATCACCTTTGCGTCAAATCGTAAGCAACGGCGGCGGCGAAGCTTCTGTAGTTGTCAATGAAATCGTTAAATCTAAAGATGCAAACTTCGGTTACAACGCTGCAACTGAAGAGTATGGCGATTTGGTAAAAATGGGTGTAATTGACCCAACCAAAGTAACTCGTACTGCATTGCAACATGCAGCATCAATCGCTGGTCTATTGATTACCACTGAAGCGATGATTGCAGACATCCCTGAACCAGCTGGCGCAGCACCTGCTGGCGGCATGGATGGTGGCATGGGCGGAATGGGTGGCATGGGCATGTAAGATTGCTTTAACCAGCAATCGAGCGAACGCTCAAACCTAGCAACATGTTATAAAATAAAGGCGGCTTCTTCGGAAGTCGCCTTTTTTTTACTATGCAGGGCTAATATCCTAGGTGACGCAGGACTGATGGGTTTTAGCCCAACTGCGTAACATCAGCTATCCGTTAAAAACTTCTTTGCTTTTCTTCCAAGGTTTCCCAACGTTGATAACCTTGCTCCAACAAAGCCTCTAGTGCTGCCAACCGCGCTTGGTCTTGTTGAAAGGATTCCGGGTCATTGCTAAAATAGTCATTATCACAAAAACGAGCTTCAATGGCTTCTTTTTCTTCTTCCCAAGCTTCAATATTGGCGGGTAAATCATCCAGTTCTTTTTGTTCTTTGTAGGCTAGTTTTTTTATGGCTTGGGGTGATTTTTCAGTATTTTTTGCTGGTTCATTCGCTTTAGGGGCTAGCTTCTCTTCTTTTTCGCGTAAAAAAGCGCGCTCTTTCCAAGCCAAATAGTCTGAGTAACCACCTTCAATGGGTACAATCTTGCCATCACCTTCAAATGCCAACACTTTGCTCACAGTTCTATCCATAAATGCCCTGTCATGGCTAACGATAATTACCGTGCCTTGATACTTGGCTAAAGCTTCTTCGAGTACGGCAAGTGTGCCAATGTCTAAATCATTGGTCGGCTCATCCAACACCAAAAGGTTGGCAGGTTCGAGCAATAGTTTGGCCAACAATAATCGCCCGCGCTCACCACCCGATAAGGCTGAAACTCGCGCATTTAGCAATTCTTTATCAAAGAGAAAGTCTTGCATATAACTGACAATATGACGCGGCTCATGCCCGCCAATATGTACAAAGTTACCGCCCGAAGGTACAAGCACATCTTTAAGCTTGGATTCAGGGTTGAGGGTGCGAATTTGGGTTAAAAATGCAGGGGCAAGGCGCACGCCATGTTTAACGCGACCACTGTCAGCTTGCAGCTCACCCAATAAGATTTTGAGCAAGGTGGTTTTACCAATGCCGTTGGGGCCTAAGAAACCAATGCGCTCACCCGCCATAATTTTACAGTTAAATTTTTCAACAATATTGGCATTTTCAAAGCTGTGGCAGACATCAATCGCTTCAATCAACAACTTGCCAGGTTTAACACCTGAAGCCACGCGCAAATCCACATCACCACCACGCAGCTTGCGAGCAGAGCGTTGCTTTCTTAACTCTTCAAGGGCGCGCACCCGACCTTCATTGCGGGTTCTTCGTGCTGGAATACCTTGGCGAATCCATTTTTCTTCGTTGGCAAGCATGGTATCGAACTTTTTATGTTCGCGTGATTCGATTTCTAACAATTCAGCCTTTTTGGCTAAATATTCAGCATAACTGGCCTGAAAGTGGGTAAGTTTACCTCTGTCCAACTCAATGATTTCTTCGGCAACGGCATCCAAGAAATATCTGTCATGGGTGATGAATAAAACTGCACCTTTAAATGATGCAACAAAATCTTCTAACCATTCAATGGATGCAATGTCTAAGTGGTTGGTGGGTTCATCAAGCAATAATATTTCAGGCTCAAGCACCACAGCTTGCGCAAGGGCAACACGGCGCAACCAACCACCTGATAATTCGCCCACATCACGGCTACCATCCAAGTCTAACTTGGTGATGGCTGTTTCAATGCGCGCGTGCAGTTTCCAAGCGCCCAAATGTTCGAGTTTGTGTTGTAAGTTTTCCAGTTTTTTTAATGCCTTATCCGAATAATCATGTTCCAAATTACTGGTAGCTTGATGGTAAGCTTCTAAAGTTTCCGCGACATGCCCCAAACCTTGGGCAACCACATGAAATACCGTTTGCCCTGCTTCAAAGTGTGGGTCTTGATGCAGATAAGCGACTTTGCACCCACTTTTGATTTGCACATTGCCATCATCCACATCCATTTGCCCAGCAATCACTTTCAGCAAGGTGGACTTGCCTTCACCATTGCGTCCAATGAGTCCGACACGCGCACCTGCGGTGATGCGTAAATCGACATTGTCGAGTAACACCTGATGACCAAATGCTTTTTTGAGACCGTGTAACATTAATACTGGCATAGATTACCTTGAGCGATGCAAAGAACACATCGGGATTAAATTTTTTCAGCGGCTGGAGATAGTGACTCGGGATGCCCCTTTTTGGCAAGGGCAACCACTGCCGCAGGTAAAACAAAGATGTTTAAAATCGGCACAGCCATCAGCAGCAATGATATACCGCCGAAACCCAGCCAAAACCAGCGCTGTTCTTTCATGTTTTGTTGACGCACTTTGAATTTTAAGTCTTTTCGGGAGGCTTGGGTATCAAACAACTCATAATTGAGGAACTGGATGCTGCCATAAGTCCAAATCAGCGCCATCAAGGGTGGGAACCAAAAAAATACCAATGCCAGCAGTCCCCAAAGTAATAAACCCAACAGCGGGCGAATCGAGTTGATCATAGCTGCTAAAGCTTGGTTTGCCCAAGATGCATCATTTTCAACAGTCGCTATGCCCATGATTTTTTCAGTGCGAAAAGCCAAGGTATCCAACCAAGGTGCTGCCGCCGCTGATGCCAATGCCACAAACGCCACAGCGCCAACCACCACAGATAATAAACCTGCGAAAAATGAGGCGATATAACCAACGACCATCCAATACCACGCATCACCTTCAGGAATCCAAATCGAAGCCAAATAATCAGCAAAGAAAAATACACCCAACATTAACACAAGCATCAGACCTGCCAATAAGCCTAACATACGCCATAATACAGCGCGTAAGCTTGCTTCTTGCCACATCATCAGAAAACCTGAGAAAAATGTAAAAATACCTTGAATCATAACTTGCCCTTTTTTATATGAATGAGGCATACAGTATACTTCATTTATCAATAAGGTCACGACTATTTTTTCGTCAGGAGGTCGTGAGTTATGATCATTAACTGTATGTTTTATTGGGGTTTATTATGGTATACAGCTCAGATTTTGAGCGCGATATTTGAGCATAGACTCTCGAAAGAATTATCTTTCGACGGCCTTTATTTTTAACCTAAATCCTGCAAGTGGCACTTTCAGTGCTAATCCCCAAGAATAACCCTGTTCAATGAAAGTGTACTATTGGTAGAATCGGCTCATATTTCTCGATTTTTTTCAATGTGATACGTTCTTATGTTAGAATAGATGCACAATCAGGGCTGCTTCTTGAATTTAGCGCGTGCAAAACCATAACTGTCTATCATCAGCCGCTTCCATCTTCATCATGATAAGACGTATCTGAGTTTAAATTAGGTCATGCCAACCCTTAGCCAGCTTTGCCAAGGTTTGGGGTGCAGCAACGTTGTGGGTATTTTCAAAGTCATCTGCCTGCCTCCGCAAACAAGCTTTCCAGCCATACGCACCATAAAAGTACGAATACTAGCCATCTCCCATCGCATCAATTGTTTGTCGCCACTCACCAGTGCCATCCAGCGCACGGTGTTGTAAGCAAGCACCGCGCATTGGAATAATGCGGAGCTGGCTAGGAAATTTTTCGTTTTGATGTGTGCCATGCCCATCTGATTCTTGGCTTCATCAATCCACGTCTCACAGGTTGCACGTTCACCATACTTCTTGTGGGTTTGCCATGGTGTAAGGTTTTCCGTGGTGACATAGCAGAAATAATCATACGACCGCATATCCAGCAGCTTGCCTTGATTGCAGTCTTCATCCTTAAGCCTGCGTACAGCAACAAAGGTTCGTGTGTGCGCCCATGTGCCACAACGATGGGTAAAGCTAGCTTGTTCCCAGCCGTCATGACCAGCCACAGCTTGCCATTGCTGTATTTCAAGCAAACCAACCAGTCCTTTCAGTTTTACTTTGATCAGGTAGCCATCACCGCGTGCATCCAACCAGTCCAGCAGCGCGCCAACAAAATAACCCGAATCACCACGAAAGACCAAACGCATACGATTGGGTAGATGCGCCGCCAACTGTTTCATGAACGCAACGATACCGTTGGAAGTATAAGCGTCACCACAACGCAGCCATGCCTGAAGAATCTCCTTGGTCTCAGCGCAAAATGCCAACTGTGGATGGTAAGAAGGTGCGCCACGTTTGTGCGGGTTGTAACCAACTGCCGCGCCTTCCTGGTGTTTGCCATAAGTCGTTTTGACCGTGGAATCGACATCAATCCACATCGAACCCCGCATCAAGCTAGATGTCAATGCTCTAGCGCGTTTCCAGACGCGACCTCGCATGATGTGGTTAAAGGTTTCCATCTGGTAGATACCTAAATCCTGCAATCCCCTGACAGCTTAATCCAAAAAAGGTAGACTCCTTCATAAGTTAGCAGCTCAATCAAAAACAAAAGGAGTCACCTTTTCAGTGAGAAACTCTAAAGCAAAACATACCCGCAAGTCTACCCGAAAAGTAACTATTGAAAGCACAGGTAAAAACCTGACGATCCATGCGGGTCTGGTTCCAGTTATGCGGTTTCTTGGTAAGTTGGGGTTTAGCAAGGCTTTCCATCGTACGGTTGAGCATCGGCGCGCCCATAATGCCCGTTATCAGCTATCTGATGCCGTTGAATTAAATGTTCTCAGTCTGATTGCAGGTGCTCGCAGTGTGGATGAAAGTATTCGAGTGTGGGCAGATAATGTGCTGCGAAAGCTTGGCGGCTGGGATAATATCATGAATGCGACCACCATGGGGCGTATTCTTAAAACGGTCACAGAACAACATATCTACCAGATGGAAACCTTTAACCACATCATGCGAGGTCGCGTCTGGAAACGCGCTAGAGCATTGACATCTAGCTTGATGCGGGGTTCGATGTGGATTGATGTCGATTCCACGGTCAAAACGACTTATGGCAAACACCAGGAAGGCGCGGCAGTTGGTTACAACCCGCACAAACGTGGCGCACCTTCTTACCATCCACAGTTGGCTTTTTGCGCGGAGACCAAGGAGATTCTTCAGGCATGGCTGCGTTGTGGTAACGCTTATACTTCCAACGGTATCGTTGCGTTCATGAAGCAGTTGGCGGCGCATCTACCCAATCGTATGCGTTTGGTCTTTCGTGGTGATTCGGGTTATTTTGTTGGCGCGCTGCTGGACTGGTTGGATGCACGCGGTGATGGCTACCTGATCAAAGTAAAACTGAAAGGACTGGTTGATTTGCTTGAAGTACAGCAATGGCAAGCTGTGGCTGGTCATGACGGCTGGGAACAAGCTAGCTTTACCCATCGTTGTGGCACATGGGCGCACACACGAACCTTTGTTGCTGTACGCAGGCTTAAGGATGAAGACTGCAATCAAGGCAAGCTGCTGGATATGCGGTCGTATGATTATTTCTGCTATGTCACCACGGAAAACCTTACACCATGGCAAACCCACAAGAAGTATGGTGAACGTGCAACCTGTGAGACGTGGATTGATGAAGCCAAGAATCAGATGGGCATGGCACACATCAAAACGAAAAATTTCCTAGCCAGCTCCGCATTATTCCAATGCGCGGTGCTTGCTTACAACACCGTGCGCTGGATGGCACTGGTGAGTGGCGACAAACAATTGATGCGATGGGAGATGGCTAGTATTCGTACTTTTATGGTGCGTATGGCTGGAAAGCTTGTTTGCGGAGGCAGGCAGATGACTTTGAAAATACCCACAACGTTGCTGCACCCCAAACCTTGGCAAAGCTGGCTAAGGGTTGGCATGACCTAATTTAAACTCAGATACGTCTTATCATGATGAAGATGGAAGCGGCTGATGATAGACAGTTATGGTTTTGCACGCGCTAAATTCAAGAAGCAGCCCTGATTGTGCATCTATTCTAACATAAGAACGTATCACATTGAAAAAAATCGAGAAATATGAGCCGATTCTACCAATAGTACACTTTCATTGAACAGGGTTATTCTTGGGGATTAGCACTGAAAGTGCCACTTGCAGGATTTAGGAGATATGTTGTTCTGTGACCGTTTTAAGAATACGCCCCATGGTGGTCGCATTCATGATATTATCCCAGCCGCCAAGCTTTCGTAGCACGTTATCTGCCCACACTCGAATACTTTCATCCACACTGCGAGCACCTGCAATCAGACTGAGAACATTTAATTCAACGGCATCAGATAGCTGATAACGGGCATTATGGGCGCGCCGATGCTCAACCGTACGATGGAAAGCCTTGCTAAACCCCAACTTACCAAGAAACCGCATAACTGGAACCAGACCCGCATGGATCGTCAGGTTTTTACCTGTGCTTTCAATAGTTACTTTTCGGATGAGACTTGGCAGAGTATGTTTTGCTTTTAGAGTTTCTCACTGAAAAGGTGACTCCTTTTGTTTTTGATTGAGCTGCTAACTCATGAAGGAGTCTACCTTTTTTGGATTAAGCTGTCAGGGGATTGCAGGATTTAGGTTTAATCCTAGATTCTGCAAGTGTTTGTACGTTCAGAGTGTAAGATGTTGGTTTATATAGCGTATTAAAAAAACACGTGGTCACCTTATTGGTGATGAGTGTTTTTTAAATAGTCTAGGTGAATCAAGAGATTGCGCTATGTATGTGTAAACACTTGCAGGATCTAGGTAATACCAAAGCATTCAAGTCATATGTTAATGCAAACATGAGATGAATTCAGGAGAAACACATTCGCCTGTTTCTACCCAAACAAATTTGACCACCGCTTACGTCATGCAATGCACCAGTGACTGCTGATAAAGTGTTGACTTCACCATGAAGTGTTCGCTCTGCAAGTATGGCAAAAGCCACCGCTTCGACTGCTTCTACGGGTAAACCAACATCAGTTGTCGTTTGTACTTGAGACGGATGTAACAGGTCTTTTAGGCGTAAAATTAAGTGTTGATTGAGCGCACCACCACCACATATCAATACTTGTTCAGGTCGTGCAGGAAGGCTTTTTACACAATCGCTGATGCTTTGTGCAGTTAACTCACATGCCGTTGCCATTTTATCGGCATCCGAAATATCCACAGCCATGACTTGCTGCACCACATCCTCACCAAAGTCTTCTCTACCCGTTGACCGTGGTGGTATTTTTTTAAAAAATGGATGCTGTAACAGGTCTTTTAACAAGGGTTGGTGCACAAATCCCATCGCTGAAAGCTCGCCACCTTCATCGAAACAAAATCGCGCATCTGTCATGCTTTGCATCAGTGCATCCATCAACATATTGCCTGGACCTGTATCAAAGCCTAAAAGCGACCCATCACCACCCAAATAAGTAATATTGGCAATGCCACCAATATTTAATATAGCAATATTTTCACCTTGCAAAGCAAACAAACGCTGATGCACAAATGGCACAAGGGGTGCGCCTTGCCCGCAAGCTGCAATATCTCGTTTTCTAAAATCTGAAACCACAGTAATGCCTGTTTTTTCGGCAATGGTTGCAGCATCCCCAATTTGTAATGTAAAGGGTAAGCTATGTTCAATACCTTGTGGTCGGTGGCGAATGGTTTGTCCGTGTGAACCAATAGCTGTGATTTCTTCGGGCGTTAAACCTGCTTTCTTGACTACTTTTAACGCCGCATTAGCAAATGCAAGCCCCAATGCTCTATCTAATATACCCAAGGCATCAATTTCATCAAAACCTGGATGATTGAGGCGTAAAATAGGCTCTTTCAGTTTGTCTTCTAGGGTCAATGTCTCAAAGTAAATCAAATCAACATCATCACCTGATAGCTTCACCACTGCCGCATCAATACCATCCAGCGAAGTACCCGACATTAAACCAACAAAATAGCAATCTTCAAGGGTCAGAGCCCTTTTATTCCTCTTTATCACTTTTAACAGGTCTCCCTCGTTTATAATACCTAACCTTTCTGCCCAACACTGCTTTAATTTCTTCCCTAAATCTATCATTGCCAAGCGGTGTTCCCGTTTGCCATGAAACACGAATGTCCGCTAAGGAAGCGTAGAACAAATCAGTACTTTCTCCTGAATTCAAGTCATAAATGCAATCGTAAATATTGATTTAGGGGTGCGGAATGTCGGTCATATCGAAGCCAAGCACTACTTAAAAAACACACCTTCGCGACAGTGGATGAGTAGGGCAGTTCATGGTTGAACTGCTCTTTGATTCCGCAGTTGGTTAAACAAACGTTCAAGTCGCTTCATGCGCCCCCATGATCCATGTGTTTATTGAAGCAACTGAGTCACATCAGTTAAAAACTATGTGCGTATGCTAACGAAGCTATAAAAATG
Source organism: Ghiorsea sp. (assembly GCA_030949605.1). Lineage (GTDB taxonomy): Bacteria > Pseudomonadota > Zetaproteobacteria > Mariprofundales > Mariprofundaceae > Ghiorsea. The sequence continues at coordinate 695 of JAUZSH010000019.1, read as the reverse complement.
GCTTTGTCATGCCCCTGAACTGCTTTCGCTACATCATAAAGACCTAAAGTTAAGCTTATTGGCCACGCGGCAACAGGAACTACACCAATGCCCACAGAAGTAATACCTGCTGTATAGTCTGCGACCAAGCTTAGTTGGGGTGCTGGATAAAATGCTAAAGAACCAAAGGGTGATACCTTCGAAGTTCTATCCTTACTTGGTCTCGTATCAGTAATTGTGCGAAAAGCATTGTTACCAAAGCCAATATTCATAATAGTCACATAGTCATTGATTACAGCTACCTTTGTTGCTGCAGCGTAATAACTGGGTATATTTCTGCCTGCGCCAGCATACCAAAGCGTTATATTTTTCACACCTAGCGACACTCCAGTATTGTAAGCATCAAAATACTTTCCAATAGCAATACTCAAGTCACCACGGTCAAATGCACCACCATCACTAGGGTTGATGCTTCCCAAATCAAGCCCAAATACAGCCCCAATCTTATCTTCTTTCGAAATTTCAAAGCCAAAGCCTGTACCCATTGCACCATCAACGCTAGCAGGCCTTCCTGGTAAATTCTTTATCCCACCAATACCTACAAATGCTACTTTTTGAAATGGTGTTAAACCTGAGGGTGAAGCGAGTGAGAGGTTGGTGATGCGTGAACTTTGCTAGGGTCCATTGTGAAATAATAATCATTATCTGAAGCCTTT
>JAUZSH010000018.1 GCA_030949605.1 Ghiorsea sp. | reverse complement strand
TGATGCAGGCATCATTTTAAGTTTTTTCAGCTCAGACACTGCTTTTCTTTAGCTTCTTGGCTTAGACCCAATGTTTCTATTTTTTCAGCAATATCATCCAAATCAGAGTGAATATCTTCTTCACCCAACTCTTTTTGGATGGCTTTCATTTGCTCTGATAAATAATACTCGCGCTGACTTTTCTCCATTTGTCGCTTCACACGCGTGCGTACACGTTTATCCACTTGAAGCATATCCATTTCATCTTCCATAAAAGCGAATATTTTTTCTAAACGCTGAATAACCGATGTCATTTCCAACAGATCTTGCTTTTCAGATACCTTGAGATTGAGGTGCGAAGCAATTGTATCCGCCAAACGATCTACTGCTTCAACACCTGAAACAGATACCATCACTTCAGGTGCAATTTTTTTATTCAGCTTCGCATAAGCTTCGAATTGATTAAGCACAGCACGAGAAACCTGCTCTTGCTCTTCTTCATCTTCTACCACTTCCGGCAGCACGGTATAACTTGCACGCAAGCATGAGTCTTCGCTCAAATCATGAATCTGAACCCGTTCTTGACCTTCAATCAGCACTTTGATTGTGCCATCGGGAAGCTTCAATAACTGCAATATGTTACCGAGTGTACCAATGGAATAAAGTGCATCGAGCTTGGGCGCATCTTCTTCAGGATCTTTCTGCGCCAATAAAAGAATTTTCTTACCCGATGCCATGACTTCTTCCAAAGCGGTGACGGATTTTTCACGACCCACAAACAAGGGAACAATCATATGGGGGAACATCACAATATCGCGTAACGGTAATACAGGTAGAATTAAACTTTCATCACCTGACTCATTTGATGTTGAACTATCGATTTCAGCCAAAAAACACCTCTGTGAAACTATTTTCTATAGCTATGGATAATGCTTCAGTATATGAATTTCAAGCCCTTAAATCAAAAAAGCCTCGCTTAGCGAGGCTTTTAAAGAAAAATGATTCAGTCATCAGGATGTATTATGCCGCTTCTTCATCCAACAACTTGTCTTTATAGGAAAAACATGGTTTTTTCTTACCTTCCACCACATCTTCAGTAATCACACAAGTCTCGACACCGTCCATTGTTGGCACTTCATACATCACATCCAGCATCACAACTTCCATAATCGCTCGCAACCCACGCGCGCCTGTTTTGCGTTGGATAGCCTTATCTGCAATCACTGCCAAAGCTTCATCGGTAAAGGTTAAGTCCACACCATCATACTTCAACAACGCCATATATTGCTTAACCAAAGCATTTTTAGGTTCTGTTAAAATTTCCAGCAAGGCATCTTTATCCAATTCATTTAGTGTTGCCACTGCGGGTAAACGCCCCACAAGTTCAGGAATCAACCCAAACTTAATTAAATCTTCAGGTTCAACACCTTTGAGCCGTTCGCCAATATCAATATCATCTTCAAGATCAACAGTTGCACCAAATCCAATCGAGCGTGTTTTACCACGAGCTTCAATAATTTTTTCTAGGCCTGAAAATGCACCACCCAATATGAATAATATATTACTGGTATCAACTTGGGTAAATTCTTGTTGCGGGTTTTTACGTCCGCCTTGCGGGGATATCGAAGCAATGGTACCTTCAATAAGTTTCAGCAACGCTTGCTGCACACCTTCACCCGACACATCACGGGTAATCGAAGGCGAATCGGACTTGCGTGCCAACTTATCCACTTCATCGATGTAGATAATGCCACGTTGTGCTTTTTCTACATCACCATCGGCAGCTTGCAAAAGCTTAACAATAATATTATCAACATCTTCACCCACATAACCAGCTTCAGTGAGTGTTGTTGCATCAGCAATAATAAAGGGTACATCAAAAATACGCGCTAATGTTTGCGCCAACAGCGTTTTACCGCAACCAGTTGGCCCCAAAAGAAGGACGTTACTTTTTGAAATTTCAACATCACCTTTTTCATTGTGTGCTAAGCGTTTATAGTGGTTATAAACGGCAACGGATAGCAAACGCTTGGGGGCATCTTGACCAATCACATAACCATCTAAAAACCTTTAATTTCATGAGGTTTGGGCAACCCTGAGTCTTGTTCAGCAGTTGATTTTTTTTCTTCTTCAAACTCTTCAATAATAATATCATTGCAAAGTTCAACACATTCATCACAAATAAATACTGTGGGTCCTGCAATCAGCTTCTTAACATCATGCTGGTTTTTCCCGCAAAAGGAGCACAATAAAGTTGAAGAAGCACCTGAACCGCCATCAGACCCATTTGAAGAAGATGAACTCATTGGGACACATCCTCTGCAACAGGCACATCTTCCCGAGAGGTTAATACCTTATCTACAATGCCGTAAGCACATGCTTCACTCGCCGATAAAAAATAATCGCGTTCCACATCATCTGCTAATTTCTCAAGCGGTTGACCTGTGTGCTCAGCCATCATTTGATTCAAGCTATCTTTAAGCTTTAAGATTTCTTTCGCATGAATCTCAATGTCTGTCGCTTGCCCTTGGAAACCACCAAGCGGTTGATGAATCATAATGCGTGCGTTAGGCAATGCATAACGCTTTCCTTTTTCACCTGCTGCAAGCAGGTGAGCGCCCATAGATGCAGCCTGACCAACACATAATGTTGACACATCACAACGAATGTATTGCATGGTATCATAAATTGCCATACCTGCTGTCACTAATCCACCGGGGCTATTGATATACATGAATATATCTTTCTCAGGACCTTCAGATTCCAAGAATAAAAGCTGCGCCGTAATCAAGTTGGCCATATGGTCATCAACTGGACCCGTCATGAAAATAATACGTTCTCTCAACAGACGTGAATAAATATCATATGAGCGTTCACCGCGAGCAGTCTGCTCTACAACCATAGGCACTAAATTCATGATATAACTTTATCCTGTTCTTTTTGCCATGCTGCCAATGTTTGCGTCACTTTCGTTACCTTGCCTTTAGACACAACATGATCAATACATTTTTGTTCTAACATGCGGTCTTTAAGTGCTGCCATTTGCTCTTCATTATCACGTATATACTTTGCATAATCATCGCGCATATGTTCTGGGTAAGCAGTCACGACTTCATCAACGCCAGCATCAATTTCCTCAGCTGTTAATAAAATATCAAAATCTTTGCGTACCGCTTGCAACACAGCAGACAAGTTCAAACCGCGAATAGAACGCACCCTAACTTCAGCCTTAAACGCTTCATCATTTAACATATCTTCTGTTGCATCCATGCCCTGCTGCTTCATATTTTGAACCACACGCGAAGCAGTTGCCTTCATATCTTCAACAATCAAACCCTCAGGAAAAGTTAATTCATGGGCTTCAATCAAAGCATCCAAAGCTGATTCACGCGTCGCACCTTTACTGGCTTGTGTTGCTTCTTTTTCTAAACCTTGACGAATATCTTCCATCAACGCATTGGCATCATCAAAGTTAAGTAATTTTGCCAAGGATTCATCATCTTGAGCTTTGGTTGCTTCGCCAACACTTTTCACTGTTGTTTCAAAACGCGCAGCTTTTCCTGCCAAATTGGGTGCTTGATAATCTTCAGGAAAAGATATTTCAACGGTACAAGTCTCGCCCGCTTTTTTACCTATCAATTGCTCTTCAAAACCTGGAATAAAGCGACCTTCACCCAACACAAGGGCAACATCCTCACCTTTACCACCGTCAAAAGCTTCATCACCAATAAAACCTTCAAAATCTAAATGGAGCTGATCACCTTTTTCAGCAGCACGCTCTTCTTTAATTTCATAGCTCACTTGTGATTTATACAAGCGCTCAAGCACAGCCGCAATGTCTTCATCATCCACAGTGACTTCTATTTCATCAAATGAAAGTTCGCCTACATCAGTTAATGTCACTTCTGGCCATGACGATACTTTAAGCGTAAACAAAAACGCATCATCAGGTTGAACTTTTGGCAAGGAAAGCTCGGGTTGGATAGCAGGTATAAGCTTAGAAGACTCAATAGCAGCAACATAATGCTGCTGTAAGAGTTGAGATACTGTATCTTCGTGTATTTTAGGCCCAAACTGCGTTTCAATCACATGACCTGGTGTTTTCCCTGGACGAAAACCAGGGAGTTTGACTTGACTAATCAATTTACTCTTTTCTTCGGTATAAACACGATCATATTCGGACTTGGGTAAACGTACTTCCACTTCATGTTCGTTATCGCCTAGCTTTTTAACTTCAGTTTGAATCATTCAAGCCTCCGAAAGGGAAAATATGGTACAAAAAATCAATGCGCCCCTGTTAAGAAAGCGCATTGACCAAATTTGGTACGAGAGGGGGGAGTCGAACCCCCACGCCGTAAGACACTGGAACCTAAATCCAGCGCGTCTACCAGTTCCGCCACCCTCGCATGTATTCTTGCTTAAATCATGTCAGATTCATCATGACACTTTATCAAGAGTGGCGCACTCTGCCATGTGTTTTTTTCAAATCAATGCATAAATTTATGCTCTCTTGATTTATAGCAATCAACAAGCTTAGTGTTTGCTGGTTGTAGTTCAATAACTACTTAATCCTTCAGGTAGTTATACGGTTACATCATATATAATAGATAAACTAAATCGAGAGAGGCATACCTATGTTAATTCAAGAAGTGGTAAGTAATGATGCTGTATCAGTAAATAAAGAAGATAGTCTGCGTACCGTGGTTTCAAAAATGGTACTCAACAACTGTGCATCTGTCACTGTTGTGGATGACGAACAAAACCTCATTGGCGTTGTGACAATTCGCGATGTCATGATGCCCCTTTACCCTGCACAAGGTGAATATGTACATGACAGCCTAGCCGCACGTGATTTTGAAGGTATGGAAGAAGGTTACGCTAAGGTTTTAGATAAAGTAGTAGCTGATGTCATGACAGCCAACCCTGTTTCCGTTTCCACCAGCGACCCTGTACTCAAAGCACTATCTTTCATGGGGCTACGCAACCTTCGTCGTATCCCTGTTGTTGATGGTTCAAAACTGATTGGCGTTGTAACAATCGAAGCTATTAACGGTGCAATGTTTATTCAACATGGTTAACACTGGATAAAGCCAGCCCTACCTACACCCCAACAGAAGGAAGTGCTGACACATAAGCACTTCCTTCATCATTAACCCTTCACAACACAAGAAGAAAACCTTAAGTTTTTTTAAAAAGCCTTGCGCAAACCTGATACCCGACATTCCGCACCCTTTATTTTGATTTTTGGTATTTAATAAAAAGACATGAAAACATAATGTTTTCAACGCTAAACAAGCTTATTATGGTAATACATTGCTTGTGACTTTAGCCCTCATGACAAGAGGATTATTCATAATTTTAGTCATTTACCCTCAAATATGCCTTTCATGAGAGGTGGCACAGTTTATCGAAAACAGCCTCATTTTTCTAACCTGTTGAAAAATATAGATAAATTAAATAAAGTAATGTTGATTTAGGGGTGCGGAATGTCGGTGATACACATGTGAATTCACTGAGTAAACACAGAAGTTTGAGCCACTTGCAAAACTCATTGGAAGTGAGGCTTTAGCCCCGCATTTAAGAAACTGGCGCAAGATTTTCACCAAGAATAAAGCCTAAACCTTGCACTTATCTTTATTTTTAGGCGAGGCTAAAGCCTCACTTCCAAGCTTGAAAATAGCATGACTCCACTCTCGCTTCCTTTCTCACTGTCTTTGTGGTTATAAAAGTGTTCCTCGTACGTATCAACAACATTTTGAAGAAGCACTACCGCAAGCCTCTCAACAAAGTATAGGCTTATTCACTGATGTTACGCGCAACATCAGTTATTCAATGGTATGTGGTACAGACAAATTGATACCCGTGCTATTTTTCATCAAAAGCTGCTTGATAATACCTGCATTACCCAAAGCCTTCATACCAAAACCGCGCAACTGAATCCAAGCAGGTAACTGCACTTTAAATGTACGGTGCAAGGCTTCCATACTTGCCATCGTTGCCAAAACATCAGGCATACGCTGCTTCATATATCGGTTAAGCACATCCATATCACCATAATCTTCATCAAATTTACGTGCATCCGTAATTTCTTGCGCCAGCACCATAGCATCACGTATACCAAGATTAACCCCTAAACCTGCAAGCGGATGAATGCTATGTGCGGCATCGCCAATCAAGGCCAAGCGCGAACGCACCATATGTCTTGCCAATTGCGCTTTGAGTGGGAAAGCAGCGCGACTACCCACTTCCACAATACCACCAAACACACCACCAACTTCCAAATTCAATTCATATTGAAATGCTTCATCCGACAAGGCCAACAGATCATAGGCTCTATCATTCGTTGCACTCCACACAATCGAACACATATCACCCTTCATCGGAAGTAAAGCTAAGGGTCCTGAAGACAAAAAGCGTTGCATGGCCACATATTGATGGGAAAAGCGTGGTTTCACCGTGGCAACAATACCTTTTTGCGCGTAATCGCGTGAAAACACATCAATACCTGCTTGTTGGCGTAACCATGAATGCCCACCATCTGCACCCACAATCAATGGTGTGTGTAGCTTACGACCACTAGACAACAACACTTCAACATGGCTGCGTTTCCACACCACACTTTCAACCTTTTCAGGGCAAAGCAATTCCACACACGAATTTTCATGCATAGTATCATGCAAAGCTTCAATAAAATGTTGATTTTCAAGTAATACACCCAGCTTATCTTCGCCAATCTCTAATGCTTCAAAATGAAGACCACCCTGCTCTTGCCCATCCAGTATTTGCATGGCTGTCATCTCACCAACCTTACCTTGTAAATACTGCCAAACACCCACACTTTTAAGGATATTCACATTACCCTGCACAATCGCAGATACTCTACAATCCAAGCCTAGTGAGCGTACAGGCTGGTATATTGCGCGCTCGACAACCACGATATGCAATCCTGAATGGCGAAGGGCGGCAGCCAGCATTAAACCCACCATGCCACCCCCAACAATAACCAAATCTACTTGTTCAGGTTTAATGTTCATGATTTCAGTCCTTTTTGCTGACCCAGTCCCGCAGCTTGCTTGAGAAGCCATTGTTTGATGCCTAAATGGGATTGCATGGTATTCAAACCTTGCCCACGCAGCCAACGTTGCGGCAATAATGATGATGAAAAAGCTTGCAACACACCTTCTGTAAACCCTGACACAGCTATTGTATCCAGTCGCCTGCGCTCTGCATATGTTTGCCCAATCAATGGTTTTAATAAATCCTGCTTCGCCCAATCTTGCTGCAAAACATCACAAAGCACCGCCACATCTCGCAAACCCAAATTCATACCTTGCCCTGCAATGGGATGAATCGTGTGTGCAGCATTACCCGCCAGCAAAATACGATCTTGAACAAAACTTTTGGCAATACGCAATTCCAAAGGGAAGCTTGCTCGCTTACCTATGCTTACAAAAGCACCAATATGTTGCGACAGCTCTTGCCCCAACTCACGCTGTAACGTTTGCATAAAACCTTCATCGCTTAAACCAAGAAGCTCCACGCCCATCTTGGGCGCAACCGACCAAACCAAAGAAAAGTATCCATTGGCTAACGGTAACAGCGCAATAGGTCCATCTTCCTTAAAACATTCATAGGCAGTATCAGCATGTCCATGCTGGCTTTGAATGGAAGCAACAATTCCCACTCGGTTGTGGTTCCAGCCATATGTTTGAATACCCGCCTGTTGACGCACAAAGCTATGCGTGCCATCTGCACCAATCAATAAGCGAGCTTGTAGGTTTTGCTCTCCCTCATCACCAGTGAAACGCAGTGAAACACCCTGTTCATTCTGAGAAAAATCCGAACAATGCCCACCATAAATCGTTGTCATATGACTTGGAAAGTACTGCTGAATTGCCTCTAAAACATGACGAATTTCCAACACATAACCTAGAGCAGGTGCATTCCCCAATTCGGTATGCGTCATGTCCATTGCGCTCATATGAGCAGGTTCACGCACTGCAACATGTTTAATCCAACCCGCGCCTTGTTGCATCATATCTTGCCACACACCTAAACTATCCAAATATCGCTTAGAACCTTCATTTAAAGCAATCACACGCTCAGGATTGGTGGCTGCAAACGAAGGATTTTGCGCATCCAACAGTGCAATTGAATACCCTTGCTTAGACAACGCCAACGCCAACGCACTACCAATCACACCCGCACCGACTATCATCACATCGTATGTTTTATTCATTGCAACCAACACCCCTCACCCACTGATGAGAACTGTAAACTGCTGGATGATTTTCGTCCATGATTTCGCCCTTGGACACTACTGTCCGACGAAAGTCGCATATCGCCATACCCGACTTGATCGGGCATCTAGGAAACCTTGCAAACAATAGATTTCCGCCCCACGCCTTCGCGGGAATGACATAAAGACTCCTGAATTCAAGTGATAAGTGCAATTTCCACTATCGATTTTATGTGAACTCCTGTATTTTCCTCAAATACTTCGTATGGAGTTTTGAACCCCAAACACTTTTTGGGTCGGTTATTAAGCCTATGAACGGCTTTTAGAACTTCTTTTGTAGTCACTTCAAGCAAGCTCATTGCTTTGGGGAAGTACTGCCGTAGAAGACCGTTTGCATTCTCATTTTGACCACGTTCCCAAGAGTGATAGGGCTTTGCAAAATAGGCATTACAATCGAGTGCTTTGGCGATGGTCTTATGGAATGCGAATTCTTTACCGTTGTCGAAAGTGATCGTGTGTACCCAGTCTTTTATTGGCTCCAAAAGCTTGATAATGGTTGCTGTCACGTCCTTGGCATGCTTGCTCTTAAGCGGTGCTGCAAGGCGAAGTTTTGAGCGACGATCATCGAGTGTTACAAGCACGCCTTTGTGCTCTTTTCCTATCATTGTATCACCTTCCCAATCACCTATTCGCTCTCGTTTGTTAGCCGCTTCAGGGCGTTCATCAATATCCACCCGATTGGTGATACCATGACGAGTATGCGCTGATCCATAACGTTTCCTGTAGGTCTTATTTTGGTGCCTAAGATGAGTATACAAAACACCGCCAGCCTTTTTGTCCGCTAAAACATATTGATAAATCGTCTCATGATGAATGCTAATGACATCATCCTTTTTCAATCGACCAGCAACTTGTTCAGGACTCCAGTCTTGTTCGATATATTCGGATATTACCGTCTTGATATCATTGGTAAGTTTGATTGCTTTCGGCTTATCTTTGTGACGCGTGAAAGCCTTATTATTGGCTTGAATATGACGGTAGCCCCGTTGCCCTGTGTTGCGTGAAAGCTCCCTGCACAACGTGCTACAGGAACGCCCTAATGCCGAAGCAATATCCTTCTGAAGAGTACCTTTCTTGAGCTCTAGTTCAATGTAGTGACGCTCTTGTAAGTTTAATTGTTTGTATCTCATATCACGCACCTTAAAATCGCCTTATCTTGTAGCCAACACCCTCACCAGAATGAACTGATAAGAATAGCGATTACATACGATTGCACTTATGATACGAATTCAGGACTTACATTGAGCGGGTATCTTTTTTTTTAAAAAATGATTTAAAATTCATGCCGAATGATGTTTATTCTCATCATATTGAATAAAAATAGCCTTTTATGGTCGAATCATTTAGCGATTTAATGAAAATTACGGTATCAATTTTCAACTTTTTGCTTAAATTGGTTGTAAATTGAAATTCGTAGGATAATCAGAATCATGATGTATATCCTTAATTCATTGATTTATAAGGATAAAATAACCAGGAAAACGATAAAACATACCCGCTCAATGTAAGTAAAGAGGGAAATATTATTTCCTGTCTCACTGATGTTACTTACATTGAGCGGGTATCTTTTTTTTTTAAAAATGATTTAAAATTGATGTCGGATGATCAATACCTTCGCCAAGATTCAGCGCGTTTCGCGCAAAGCAAGCGAGTAACCACAACATTCTAGAATATTGTGGTATATTAAAAATAACATCCCCCAAACCCCGATGTTATTTTTAATATACGCTTTCTAAATCAATGTGTTACAAACACTAGGGTTTTTTACCAATGTATTCTCTAAAACTGGCGAAGGTATTGGATGATGTTTGTTCTCATCATATTGAATAAAAACAGCCTTTTATGACCGAATCATTTAGCCATTTAATGAAAATTACGGTATCGATTTTCAACTTTTTGCTTAAGTTGGTTGTAGATTGAAATTCATAGGATAATCAGAATCGTGATGTATATCCTTATCTCATTGATTTATAAGGATAAAATAACCAATAAAATGATAAAACATACCCGCTCAATGTAAGATGTTACGCACCTATTCCTCGTTCCCATGCTCCAGCGTGGGAACGAGGGAAGTGAGCTTAATAGGTAGTCTGTGTAGAGTTCAAATATGTTGGGATTTTCCATGCCCGAAGATTAACATATGTGATAGGTGCGTAACATCAGTTATTAAATAGTTCTGTTACTCTAAAAAAAATATGTGGAAATTTTCTTCCTAGTATGATATAAAGTTTTAACTTAAACTTTGTTTACCTCGCATATAATGAAGGTAAAGTGCTTTTGATGTCAACATAGAAAAAAAAAGCATAGAATGCTAGGCTCGCGCCAAACTTTTTGAATACAGGAAAACCCTATGACATCCAAACACACCATTATTTACACCATAACTGATGAAGCACCGATGCTGGCAACGGCTTCATTCTTGCCGATTGTGAAGGCGTTTACCAAGGCTTCGGGTGTGGATGTGCAGAGCAAGGATATATCGTTGGCGGCACGTATTCTTGCCAACTTCCCTGATAAATTAAGCAAAGAACAACAACAAAGCGATGATTTGGCGGAGTTGGGTGCGCTGGCAACAAAACCTGAAGCCAATATCATCAAACTGCCCAACATCAGTGCATCTGTGCCGCAGCTCAAGGCAGCGATTGCAGAGCTTCAGGACAAAGGGTTTAACATTCCTGATTATCCTACGGAAGCGAATAGCGATGAAGAAAAAGACATCCAAAGCCGCTATGCCAAAGTGTTAGGTTCTGCGGTGAATCCTGTGTTGCGCGAAGGCAATTCAGACAGGCGTGTGGCAGCGGCAGTGAAACAATATGCTAAAGATAACCCACACAGCATGGGTGAATGGTCTGCCGATTCTCAATCTCATGTGGCGCACATGGAAGATGGCGATTTTTATGGCTCAGAACAATCGGTGGTGATGAGCGGGGCGGATACACTGTCTATCATTTTGGAAACCGAAGCTGGGCAAAGCATCATACTGAAAGACGGTTTAAGCGTTGAATCGGGTGAAGTGGTGGATGCGGCGGTAATGTCTAAAAAGGCATTGCGTGATTTTTATGCAGCACAAATTGTGGATGCGAAGAAGCAAGGTGTGTTGTTATCCCTGCATTTGAAAGCAACTATGATGAAAGTGTCCGACCCGATTATGTTTGGTCATGCGGTGGAAGTGTATTTTAAAGATGTGTTTGAAAAGTATGCAGACACTTTTGCCAAGTTGGGTGTGAATACCAAAAATGGGCTTGGTGATGTGTATGCCAAAATTGCTGATTTGCCTGATGCGGAGCGGGAGGCCATTGAGGCTGATATTGAGGCGGTGTATGCTATCAACCCTGATTTGGCGATGGTGGATTCTGATAAAGGTATCACCAATTTGCATGTGCCAAGCGATGTGATTATTGATGCGTCTATGCCTGCAGCGATTCGTTCATCGGGTAAGATGTGGGATAATGATGGCAAGCTTCATGATATGAAAGCCATGATTCCAGACCGTTGTTATGCGGGTATTTATCAAGAAACCATTCAATTTTGCAAAGAAAATGGTGCATTTGACCCGAAAACTATGGGTTCTGTGGCCAATGTAGGGCTGATGGCGAAAAAAGCCGAAGAATATGGTTCACACGATAAAACTTTTGAGATTGCTGAAAAAGGCACAGTGAATGTGGTCAATGCTGCGGGTGATGTGTTGATGAGCCATGCCGTGGATGCGGGTGATATTTGGCGGGCATGCCAAGCCAAAGATGTTGCCATCAAAGATTGGGTGAAGCTGGCAGTTACACGCGCTAAAGCCACGGGTAACCCTGCGATTTTCTGGTTGGATGAAGCCAGAGCGCATGACGAAAATTTGATTACCAAAGTGAAGCTATATTTGCAAGACCATGAAATTGGTGATTTGGATATTCAGATTATGTCGCCCAATGATGCGATTGTTCATGCTTTAGCGCGTGTAAAAGCGGGAGAAGACACGATTTCTGTGACAGGTAATGTGTTGCGTGATTATTTAACCGATTTGTTCCCGATTTTAGAGCTGGGTACGAGTGCGAAAATGCTGTCTATCGTACCGTTGTTGGCTGGTGGCGGTTTGTTTGAAACAGGCGCTGGTGGCTCTGCGCCGAAACATGTGCAGCAGTTTACCAAAGAAGGGCATTTGCGTTGGGATTCACTGGGTGAGTTTTTGGCTTTGGCAGTGTCTTTAGAAGATATGGCGGTCAAAACGGGTAATGATAAAATCAAAGCACTTGCTGCAGGTTTAAATGAGGCAAACACCAAGTTTCTTAAGAAAAATAAATCACCCTCGCGTAAAGTGGGTGAGTTGGATAATCGCGGCAGTCACTTCTATTTGACCATGTATTGGGCGCAAGCTATGGCAATGCAAATGGGTAGTGACGGTTTAGGCATCAAGTTTGTACCCTTGGCGCAAAGCTTAACAGCGCATGAGGCAGTGATTGTTAAAGAACTGAGTGCGGCACAAGGCAAGGCTGTAGATATGGGTGGTTATTTTAAACCTGATGGAATCAAACTTGAGATGGTGATGCGTCCTAGCATGACATTTAATCAAGATTTATCAGCGTTTTCGCGCTCTAAATAACAGCACTTGCGCATGGGTGAGGTGTATGACGGTGCTGTTGATATCTAAACCGCATTAAAAATATGGATTACGTTACATCATATTTTTGTGCTACGCTTTGCCCCACATTTTTTGAAAGGAGTTAAACATGAGCGTATTAGTTGGAAAAGATGCACCACAATTCACTGCAGTTGCTGTAATGGCTGATGGTAGTATCAATGAAGAATTTTCATTGTCAGATTATGCAGGAAAAGAAGTAGTATTGTTTTTCTACCCACTGGATTTCACATTTGTTTGTCCAAGTGAGTTGATTGCATTTGATCACCGCATCAAAGATTTTGAAGACCGTGGCGTACAAGTGATTGGTTGTTCTGTTGATTCTCAGTTCTCACATATTGCATGGCGCAACACTGCCATCAATGATGGTGGTATTGGCCCTGTGGCATACCCATTGGTTGCAGATTTGAGTAAATCTATTGCAGCGGATTATGATGTATTGATGGGTAATGAAAGCGTTGAAGATGAAGAAGGTAACCAATACCACTTGTTGGGCGGCGATGTTGCACTTCGTGGTTCATTTTTGATTGATAAAGCAGGTAAAGTTCGTCATCAAGTGGTGAATGACTTGCCATTGGGTCGTAATGTTGACGAAATGTTGCGTATGATTGATACATTACAATTCACTGAAGAACACGGTGAAGTTTGCCCTGCAGGTTGGAATAAAGGTGACAAAGCTATGAAAGCTGATGCCGAAGGTGTTGCCTCTTATTTGGCTGAAGAAGCAGATAAGCTTTAATATTTAGTAGTTTCAAGCATGTTAAACGACCTCTTTTAGGGGTCGTTTTTTTGTGCCTATATTTTTCCAATTGTGAGATCTCTGCACCGTAGTCATTTTTTGAGCGAATCAAGGCAAAAGTAAGGGTTAAACTTACATTGAGCGGGTATGTTTTATCATTTTATTGGTTATTTTATCCTTATAAATCAATGAGATAAGGATATACATCACGATTCTGATTATCCTATGAATTTCAATCTACAACCAACTTAAGCAAAAAGTTGAAAATCGATACCGTAATTTTCATTAAATGGCTAAATGATTCGGTCATAAAAGGCTGTTTTTATTCAATATGATGAGAACAAACATCATCCGACATCAATTTTAAATCATTTAAAAAAAAAAAGATACCCGCTCAATGTAAGGTTAAACCGAAGTTTATTGGTAATCAATACCTTCGCCAAGATTCAGCGCGTTTCGCGCAAAGCAAGCGAGTAACCATAACATTCTAGAATAGAGTGGTATATTAGACATCTTTCCTAAATAACGTGATTCTCTTATTGGTTATTAACCCTACCTCAGATACACGGTCTGTGTATGATGTATGCATCATGGAACCCTACAAAGAAATCATCCACTGTAAGCCTCAAAAATTTTTGCGTATGACAGGAATCACGCAAAAAACTTTTCAGATTTATATGATAAAGTAAAGCAACATATTGAAAATGAAAAGAAGCTTAACCCTCTGAAAAGGCGCGGTCTGAAAAGTTCTAGAGTATCATTGCAAGATTGTATCTTGTTAGCACTTTACTATATTCGCCACTATCCAACCTTTCAAGTTCTTGGCAATATTTTTGGAATACAAGAGTCCTACTGTCACAAGGTATATAGCCGTTATCTGAGGATCATAGCTAACGTTGAAAAACTTCCTAGTCGACTAGATCTTATTGATAATAAAAGGGAAACATTGATTGTAGATGTATCAGAACAACCCATAGAGCGTCCTGTAAAACATCAAAAACAATATTACTCACTTACATTGAGCGGGTATGTTTTATCATTTTATTGGTTATTTTATCCTTATAAATCAATGAGATAAGGATATACATCACGATTCTGATTATCCTATGAATTTCAATCTACAACCAACTTAAGCAAAAAGTTGAAAATCGATACCGTAATTTTCATTAAATGGCTAAATGATTCGGTCATAAAAGGCTGTTTTTATTCAATATGATGAGAACAAACATCATCCGACATCAATTTTAAATCATTTTAAAAAAAAGATACCCGCTCAATGTAAGTACTCAGGCAAGAAAAAAAGCCATACGATTAAAGCTCAAATCATAGCTTGCGCTACAACAGGAAAGGTTTTATCGGTTGTTTGTGCAAAAGGGAAAAAGCATGACTTCAGCGTATTTAAAGAAAGTCGCCTTCCTATTCACCCAAATTCTAAACTCTTAGCTGATTCAGGCTATCAAGGGCTTAAAAAATATCATGAGAACTCCATGACACCGATAAAAAAAACAGAAAGGAGTTGAGCGTTCAAAGGAAGGTAAGAGCTTCAATAAATCCTTATCAAAGAAGCGTATTCTCATTGAAAACATTAACCGATTTTGTAAAATATTCAGAATAGTCAAAGAGGTATATCGGGGGAAACACAAAAACTATGGCTTAAATTCTTACATTGAGCGGGTATGTTTTATCGTTTTATTGGTTATTTTATCCTTATAAATCAATGAGATAAGGATATACATCACGATTCTGATTATCCTATGAATTTCAATCTACAACCAACTTAAGCAAAAAGTTGAAAATCGATACCGTAATTTTCATTAAATGGCTAAATGATTCGGTCATAAAAGGCTATTTTTATTCAATATGATGAGAACAAACATCATCCGACATCAATTTTAAATCATTTTTTAAAAAAAAAGATACCCGCTCAATGTAAGAATTTAAGCCATAGTTTTTGTGTTTCCCCCGATATACCTCTTTGACTATTCTGAATATTTTACAAAATCGGTTAATGTTTTCAATGAGAATACGCTTCTTTGATAAGGATTTATTGAAGCTCTTACCTTCCTTTGAACGCTCAACTCCTTTCTGTTTTTTTATCGGTGTCATGGAGTTCTCATGATATTTTTTAAGCCCTTGATAGCCTGAATCAGCTAAGAGTTTAGAATTTGGGTGAATAGGAAGGCGACTTTCTTTAAATACGCTGAAGTCATGCTTTTTCCCTTTTGCACAAACAACCGATAAAACCTTTCCTGTTGTAGCGCAAGCTATGATTTGAGCTTTAATCGTATGGCTTTTTTTCTTGCCTGAGTAATATTGTTTTTGATGTTTTACAGGACGCTCTATGGGTTGTTCTGATACATCTACAATCAATGTTTCCCTTTTATTATCAATAAGGTCTAGTCGACTAGGAAGTTTTTCAACGTTAGCTATGATCCTCACATAACGGCTATATACCTTGTGACAGTAGGACTCTTGTATTCCAAAAACATTGCCAAGAACTTGAAAGGTTGGATAGTGGCGAATATAGTAAAGTGCTAACAAGATACAATCTTGCAATGATACTCTAGAACTTTTCAGACCGCGCCTTTTCAGAGGGTTAAGCTTCTTTTCATTTTCAATATGTTGCTTTATTTTATCATATAAATCTGAAAAGTTTTTTTGCGTGATTCCTGTCATACGCAAAAATTTTTGGGCTTACAGTGGATGATTTCTTTGTAGGGTTCCATGATGCATACATCATACACAAACCGTGTATCTGAGGTAGGGTTAATAACCAATAAGAGAATCACGTTATTTAGGAAAGATGTCTAATAAGAGCCTATTAATTTACTCCCTCATTCCCACGCTGAAGTATGGGAACGAAGGATTACAAAGATTCAAGATGCTGGGTGCGTAACATCAGGTAGTTTTAACTATACTTGCCCACAAATTCCAGTAATAAGCAGGCACTGTAAAAATAATTATAGCCGCGATTATTTTGCTCCAAATTGGGTCTGTCCATAGCTTTAGAATTATTCGTTTAGCTGTTTCATTAGCATAAATCGTGAGGTAGAGGAGCTGTCATGTCAAACTGACCATAGCACGAGTAACTTGCCCAAGTTCGTTATCTTCAATAGACATCTTTCCTAAATAAACCCATATCTCATATTGACTAAAGCCGCCACGACCCGCCAATTTAAGCCATAGTTTTTGTGTTTCCCCCGATATACCTCTTTGACTATTCTGAATATTTTACAAAATCGGTTAATGTTTTCAATGAGAATACGCTTCTTTGATAAGGATTTATTGAAGCTCTTATCTTCCTTTGAACGCTCAACTCCTTTCTGTTTTTTTATCGGTGTCATGGAGTTCTCATGATATTTTTTAAGCCCTTGATAGCCTGAATCAGCTAAGAGTTTAGAATTTGGGTGAATAGGAAGGCGACTTTCTTTAAATACGCTGAAGTCATGCTTTTTCCCTTTTGCACAAACAACCGATAAAACCTTTCCTGTTGTAGCGCAAGCTATGATTTGAGCTTTAATCGTATGGCTTTTTTTCTTGCCTGAGTACTTACATTGAGCGGGTATCTTTTTTTTTTAAAATGATTTAAAATTGATGTCGGATGATGTTTGTTCTCATCATATTGAATAAAAACAGCCTTTTATGACCGAATCATTTAGCCATTTAATGAAAATTACGGTATCGATTTTCAACTTTTTGCTTAAGTTGGTTGTAGATTGAAATTCATAGGATAATCAGAATCGTGATGTATATCCTTATCTCATTGATTTATAAGGATAAAATAACCAATAAAATGATAAAACATACCCGCTCAATGTAAGTGAGTAATATTGTTTTTGATGTTTTACAGGACGCTCTATGGGTTGTTCTGATACATCTACAATCAATGTTTCCCTTTTATTATCAATAAGATCTAGTCGACTAGGAAGTTTTTCAACGTTAGCTATGATCCTCAGATAACGGCTATATACCTTGTGACAGTAGGACTCTTGTATTCCAAAAATATTGCCAAGAACTTGAAAGGTTGGATAGTGGCGAATATAGTAAAGTGCTAACAAGATACAATCTTGCAATGATACTCTAGAACTTTTCAGACCGCGCCTTTTCAGAGGGTTAAGCTTCTTTTCATTTTCAATATGTTGCTTTATTTTATCATATAAATCTGAAAAGTTTTTTTGCGTGATTCCTGTCATACGCAAAAATTTTTGGGCTTACAGTGGATGATTTCTTTGTAGGGTTCCATGATGCATACATCATACACAAACCGTGTATCTGAGGTAGGGTTAATAACCAATAAGAGAATCACGTTATTTAGGAAAGATGTCTAATAAGAGCCTATTAATTTACTCCCTCATTCCCACGCTGAAGTATGGGAACGAAGGATTACAAAGATTCAAGATGCTGGGTGCGTAACATCAGGTAGTTTTAACTATACTTGCCCACAAATTCCAGTAATAAGCAGGCACTGTAAAAATAATTATAGCCGCGATTATTTTGCTCCAAATTGGGTCTGTCCATAGCTTTAGAATTATTCGTTTAGCTGTTTCATTAGCATAAATCGTGAGGTAGAGGAGCTGTCATGTCAAACTGACCATAGCACGAGTAACTTGCCCAAGTTCGTTATCTTCAATAGACATCTTTCCTAAATAAACCCATATCTCATATTGACTAAAGCCGCCACGACCCGCCAATTTAAGCCATAGTTTTTGTGTTTCCCCCGATATACCTCTTTGACTATTCTGAATATTTTACAAAATCGGTTAATGTTTTCAATGAGAATACGCTTCTTTGATAAGGATTTATTGAAGCTCTTACCTTCCTTTGAACGCTCAACTCCTTTCTGTTTTTTTATCGGTGTCATGGAGTTCTCATGATATTTTTTAAGCCCTTGATAGCCTGAATCAGCTAAGAGTTTAGAATTTGGGTGAATAGGAAGGCGACTTTCTTTAAATACGCTGAAGTCATGCTTTTTCCCTTTTGCACAAACAACCGATAAAACCTTTCCTGTTGTAGCGCAAGCTATGATTTGAGCTTTAATCGTATGGCTTTTTTTCTTGCCTGAGTAATATTTGTTTTTGATGTTTTACAGGACGCTCTATGGGTTGTTCTGATACGTCTATAATCAATGTTTCCCTTTTATTATCAATAAGATCTAGTCGGCTAGGAAGTTTTTCAACGTTAGCTATGATCCTCACATAACGGCTATATACCTTGTGACAGTAGGACTCTTGTATTCCAAAAATATTGCCAAGAACTTGAAAGGTTGGATAGTGGCGAATATAGTAAAGTGCTAACAAGATACAATCTTGCAATGATACTCTAGAACTTTTCAGACCGCGCCTTTTCAGAGGGTTAAGCTTCTTTTCATTTTCAATATGTTGCTTTATTTTATCATATAAATCTGAAAAGTTTTTTTGCGTTATTCCTGTCATACGCAAAAATTTTTGAGGCTTACAGTGGATGATTTCTTTGTAGGGTTCCATGATGCATACATCATACACAAACCGTGTATCTGAGGTAGGGTTAATAACCAATAAGAGAATCACGTTATTTAGGAAAGATGTCTATTCTTAAAACGGTCACAGAACAACATATCTACCAGATGGAAACCTTTAACCACATCATGCGAGGTCGCGTCTGGAAACGCGCTAGAGCATTGACATCTAGCTTGATGCGGGGTTCGATGTGGATTGATGTCGATTCCACGGTCAAAACGACTTATGGCAAACACCAGGAAGGCGCGGCAGTTGGTTACAACCCGCACAAACGTGGCGCACCTTCTTACCATCCACAGTTGGCTTTTTGCGCGGAGACCAAGGAGATTCTTCAGGCATGGCTGCGTTGTGGTAACGCTTATACTTCCAACGGTATCGTTGCGTTCATGAAGCAGTTGGCGGCGCATCTACCCAATCGTATGCGTTTGGTCTTTCGTGGTGATTCGGGTTATTTTGTTGGCGCGCTGCTGGACTGGTTGGATGCACGCGGTGATGGCTACCTGATCAAAGTAAAACTGAAAGGACTGGTTGATTTGCTTGAAGTACAGCAATGGCAAGCTGTGGCTGGTCATGACGGCTGGGAACAAGCTAGCTTTACCCATCGTTGTGGCACATGGGCGCACACACGAACCTTTGTTGCTGTACGCAGGCTTAAGGATGAAGACTGCAATCAAGGCAAGCTGCTGGATATGCGGTCGTATGATTATTTCTGCTATGTCACCACGGAAAACCTTACACCATGGCAAACCCACAAGAAGTATGGTGAACGTGCAACCTGTGAGACGTGGATTGATGAAGCCAAGAATCAGATGGGCATGGCACACATCAAAACGAAAAATTTCCTAGCCAGCTCCGCATTATTCCAATGCGCGGTGCTTGCTTACAACACCGTGCGCTGGATGGCACTGGTGAGTGGCGACAAACAATTGATGCGATGGGAGATGGCTAGTATTCGTACTTTTATGGTGCGTATGGCTGGAAAGCTTGTTTGCGGAGGCAGGCAGATGACTTTGAAAATACCCACAACGTTGCTGCACCCCAAACCTTGGCAAAGCTGGCTAAGGGTTGGCATGACCTAATTTAAACTCAGATACGTCTTATCATGATGAAGATGGAAGCGGCTGATGATAGACAGTTATGGTTTTGCACGCGCTAAATTCAAGAAGCAGCCCTGATTGTGCATCTATTCTAACATAAGAACGTATCACATTGAAAAAAATCGAGAAATATGAGCCGATTCTACCAATAGTACACTTTCATTGAACAGGGTTATTCTTGGGGATTAGCACTGAAAGTGCCACTTGCAGGATTTAGGTACTACATAATCAGATGTAAAAGTGCTAACTATATGAATAAGAAGAATACAATTTCCTCTTATTACTTGGGCTTATACGGACATATTGTCCTTGATATTGCCGAGTTAAGCGGAACCCCGCCTTGAGCCAAAAGGGGAATGCTGCAAAGCATTCACTTTTTGGTGAGACGAAGGGGCGGAAGTCCTGAAAGGATTCCGTTTGAACGACCTTGTTAGACATCGGGACGATGGCGAGCAAGGTCTTCAAATTTCGATTAACTCGGCATTAGCCACTGCGCAGCAGTGGCTAATGTATATTAAAGCTAAAACAAGGATAAAATATCACTTCAGCGTTGCCGCAGCTTCCGCCACACGATTCACCGCATCTTCCAATGTTTCTTGTGAAACGGCATACGAGAATCGAATTTGCCCCGCAGAGCCAAAGGCTGTGCCTGGTACAAGGGCTACGCCTGCGGCTTCGAGTAGCCATTCGCAGACCACTACATCATCGGTAAGCGTGACACCTTCGGATGTCGTCTTGCCAATCCAGCCTGAAATAGATGGGAATACATAAAACGCACCATCGGGCGTGATGCAATCCATGCCATCAATGTTGTTTAAGGCATTGACCAACCATGTGCGGCGGGTTTCGTAGGTGCGTACCATGTCATCCAGTTCTTTGGTTGGTCCTTGAAGGGCGGCTAGGGCTGCTTTTTGGGCAATGGATGATGGATTGGATGTGGATTGCCCTTGAATCTTGCTCATGGCTTTAATCAAGTCCACAGGGGCAGCGCAAAAACCAATGCGCCAGCCTGTCATACAATATGCCTTGCTCACACCATTGAGGGTGACTGTGCGGTCGATTAAATCAGGGTTTACTTGGGCAAATGTGGCAAACTTTTTACCATCAAACATGATTTTTTCATACATATCATCGGTAGCAACCACCATGTTCGGATGTTTACGCACCACTTCACCCAAAGCTTTCAAATCATCGGCGGAATATGCCATGCCTGTGGGGTTGGATGGTGAGTTTAAGAACATCATCTTGGTTTTGGGTGTGATGGCAGCTTCAAGTTGTGCGGCGGTGAGCTTAAAATCTGCATCAGCAAGGCATTCTACAATCACAGGCTCACCTTCAGCGAGCAATACCATATCTGGGTAGCTCACCCAATATGGCGCAGGGATAATCACTTCATCACCTGCATCAATCAATGCCATCAACAGATTATAAATGCACTGCTTGCCACCTGTGCTAACCAAGATGTTTTCAGGGGCATAATCCAAATCATTATCACGCTTGAATTTGGCTGCAATCTCTTGGCGCAGCTCTGGAATACCTGGCACAGCTGTGTAGCGGGTAAAACCTTCTTCAATGGCTTTTATGCCTGCTTCTCTGGCGGCTTTGGGTGTCTCAAAATCGGGCTCACCTACGGATAATGAGATGATATTTTTGCCTGCAGCGCGTAGCTCGGCGGCTTTGGCTGTAATGGCTAAGGTGGCAGATGGTTTTACTTTGGAAAGACGTTTGGATAGGGAAATGTTAAATGGAATAGTCATGTGCTAATCGTGGCAGGGTTTGGGTTTTTTCGCAATCGTTCATAAACTTCAATTCAGCACCACGTTGGGTAACGGCAGTACAATGAGACCTCTGCATCGTGCACTTTTTTGGCTGCATCTGCGCTAAAAATAAGCCTTCAATTCTCATTTATTACCAATACCTTCGCCAGTTTTAGAAAATACATTGGTAAAAAAAACTAGTGTTTGTAACACATTGATTTAGAAAGCGTATATTAAAAATAACATCGGGGTTTGGGGGATGTTATTTTTAATAGACATCTTTCCTAAATAAACCCATATCTCATATTGACTAAAGCCGCCACGACCCGCCAATTTACTTACATTGAGCGGGTATGTTTTATCATTTTATTAGTTATTTCATCCTTATAAATCAATGAGATAAGGATA
This sequence comes from Ghiorsea sp., assembly GCA_030949605.1. Taxonomy (GTDB): domain Bacteria; phylum Pseudomonadota; class Zetaproteobacteria; order Mariprofundales; family Mariprofundaceae; genus Ghiorsea. The sequence goes on along the minus strand of JAUZSH010000018.1, from coordinate 52,921 downwards.
TACATCACGATTCTGATTATCCTACGAATTTCAATCTACAACCAACTTAAGCAAAAAGTTGAAAATCGATACCGTAATTTTCATTAAATGGCTAAATGATTCGGTCATAAAAGGCTATTTTTATTCAATATGATGAGAACAAACATCATCCGACATCAATTTTAAATCATTTTTTTAAAAAAAGATACCCGCTCAATGTAAGAATTTAAGCCATAGTTTTTGTGTTTCCCCCGATATACCTCTTTGACTATTCTGAATATTTTACAAAATCGGTTAATGTTTTCAATGAGAATACGCTTCTTTGATAAGGATTTATTGAAGCTCTTACCTTCCTTTGAACGCTCAACTCCTTTCTGTTTTTTTATCGGTGTCATGGAGTTCTCATGATATTTTTTAAGCCCTTGATAGCCTGAATCAGCTAAGAGTTTAGAATTTGGGTGAATAGGAAGGCGACTTTCTTTAAATACGCTGAAGTCATGCTTTTTCCCTTTTGCACAAACAACCGATAAAACCTTTCCTGTTGTAGCGCAAGCTATGATTTGAGCTTTAATCGTATGGCTTTTTTCTTGCCTGAGTAATATTGTTTTTGATGTTTTACAGGACGCTCTATGGGTTGTTCTGATACATCTACAATCAATGTTTCCCTTTATTATCAATAAGGTCTAGTCGACTAGGAAGTTTTTCAACGTTAGCTATGATCCTCACATAACGGCTATATACCTTGTGACAGTAGGACTCTTGTATTCCAAAAACATTGCCAAGAACTTGAAAGGTTGGATAGTGGCGAATATAGTAAAGTGCTAACAAGATACAATCTTGCAATGATACTCTAGAACTTTTCAGACCGCGCCTTTTCAGAGGGTTAAGCTTCTTTTCATTTTCAATATGTTGCTTTATTTTATCATATAAATCTGAAAAGTTTTTTTGCGTGATTCCTGTCATACGCAAAAATTTTTGGGCTTACAGTGGATGATTTCTTTGTAGGGTTCCATGATGCATACATCATACACAAACCGTGTATCTGAGGTAGGGTTAATAACCAATAAGAGAATCACGTTATTTAGGAAAGATGTCTAATGGCACTTCGGCATGAAACTTCATATTGGTGTAGATCAAGAAACAGGACTCGTTCACAGTGCCGTGACTACTGCTGCCAATGCTCATGATATTACACAAACCGATGCCGTGTTACACGGTGAAGAAGGGGTCGTATTTGCTGATGCAGGTTATATCGGCGTAGCTAAGCGCGAAGAACATCAGGAGCGCAATGTTGAGTGGAAGATTGCCAAACGACCGAGCAAGCGCAAAGCCATGTTTAAATGCACTCAAGAACTTGCGACTGAGCAAGACAAATCATCAATACGCGCAAAAGTAGAGCATCCTTTTTACTGGGTAAAATGCTTCTTTGGCTACAGCAAGGTTCGGTATCGTGGTTTGGACAAAAATACAAATCGGCTGCTTATGCTACTCGGGTTCACCAACCTATTACGTAGCCAAAAGTTGGCTACAACAGGATAAATATGCCTAAAATATGGGTAAACGCCCATATTTTAGAAAAAAACTAAGAGAATACCGCCCGATTCTCCCTAAAATTACAAAATTTGATGATTACAGCGAAAAGTACGGGCTTGTTCAGAGTTACCCTAGAACTTTCGTCGGACAGTAGTGACCCTTGAGGTTTAAATTTATAAATAGCAAGCTAGGCTTTTGCCATGAGTATTGTAGGTATTGGCACAGACATCGTAAAAATTAGCCGCATCGAACAGTCGTTTACACGGTTTGAACAACGATTGATTGATAAGGTTTTCACCCCTTCTGAATATACACTGGCAAAGAAACGCGGTATTTATCGCCGCCTTGCCATGTTTTTCGCGGCTAAGGAAGCCGTCGCTAAAGCACTTGGTACAGGTTTTGTTGGCTTTGGCATGAAAGATATTGAGGTGTTTTATTTGGATAGCGGTAAACCTGAAATCATATTACATGGTCATGCTAAGAAGAAAGCAAAACAACTTGGCATCACACGCATCCATATCTCTTTAACCGATGATGCAGGGGCGGCAATGGCATTCGCTATTGCCGAAACAAACAACTAAAGCGCCACTTGCAAAACTCAACCTTCTGCAGCCAATAAAAGACTGGGTACACACGATCACTTTCGACAACGGTAAAGAATTCGCATTCCATAAGACCATCGCCAAAACACTTGACTGTAATGCCTATTTTGCAAAGCCCTATCACTCTTGGGAACGTGGTCAAAATATAATACCCCAAGAAATTCAAACAAAGAAACTGCATTCCTTATTCCTTTTAAGCTAGAATTCAGCAAAAAAACAGAGCTATAATGAGTAGAAAAAGACAAGTTTACAGCAATACCTTCGCCAAAATAGCGCCCATTCAGCTCGTATTAACCATGAATTTCCACTACTGTCCGACGAAAATCACCCAAACCCAAAGGTTAGCTGGTTTGAACGATTTTCTGGAGGCTTTTGAAGCTCCTTTTGCAAGAGTAGATCAAAGATGTTTCGTGGGCTCATCAGGTTTGCCGCAACGAGTATAGCGACCTGATGCAGGGATAGTTTTGAAGCACTTTTTTTATTCACAAGCTTGAGCAATAGGTAACTAATCATGGCAATAATAATCTGTGTTCTCACAGCATTCTCATTGGTTCCAAGAAAACGTTTGATTTTTAGGTTCTGCTTAATCCATTTGAAGAACAACTCAATCTGCCAACGTTGTTTGTATAGGTCTGCAATCTCTACTGCGGTTCGTTTTAGGTCATTGGTGATGAATGATAACTCCTTGCCATCTTCCTCGCGCAAGAAACGAATATGGCGTAATATACAGGGGCAATCTTTCTTGGCTTTGGTTGAAGAGAGGTGAATCAATTCATCTTTTAACACCCCTTTCCCCGATGCCTTCAGCACTTCAGCCACCTCAAACCTTGTCGTTGATTTCATGCGCCCGACAAAAGAAATGTCACGCAGGCTCATGCTATAGTACCATGCATAATCGTTAGACATCTTTCCTAAATAAACCCATATCTCATATTGACTAAAGCCGCCACGACCCGCCAATTTAAGCCATAGTTTTTGTGTTTCCCCCGATATACCTCTTTGACTATTCTGAATATTTTACAAAATCGGTTAATGTTTTCAATGAGAATACGCTTCTTTGATAAGGATTTATTGAAGCTCTTACCTTCCTTTGAACGCTCAACTCCTTTCTGTTTTTTTATCGGTGTCATGGAGTTCTCATGATATTTTTTAAGCCCTTGATAGCCTGAATCAGCTAAGAGTTTAGAATTTGGGTGAATAGGAAGGCGACTTTCTTTAAATACGCTGAAGTCATGCTTTTTCCCTTTTGCACAAACAACCGATAAAACCTTTCCTGTTGTAGCGCAAGCTATGATTTGAGCTTTAATCGTATGGCTTTTTTTCTTGCCTGAGTAATATTGTTTTTGATGTTTTACAGGACGCTCTATGGGTTGTTCTGATACATCTACAATCAATGTTTCCCTTTTATTATCAATAAGATCTAGTCGACTAGGAAGTTTTTCAACGTTAGCTATGATCCTCAGATAACGGCTATATACCTTGTGACAGTAGGGCTCTTGTATTCCAAAAATATTGCCAAGAACTTGAAAGGTTGGATAGTGGCGAATATAGTAAAGTGCTAACAAGATACAATCTTGCAATGATACTCTAGAACTTTTCAGACCGCGCCTTTTCAGAGGGTTAAGCTTCTTTTCATTTTCAATATATTGCTTTACTTTATCACCTAAATCCTGCAAGTGGCACTTTCAGTGCTAATCCCCAAGAATAACCCTGTTCAATGAAAGTGTACTATTGGTAGAATCGGCTCATATTTCTCGATTTTTTTCAATGTGATACGTTCTTATGTTAGAATAGATGCACAATCAGGGCTGCTTCTTGAATTTAGCGCGTGCAAAACCATAACTGTCTATCATCAGCCGCTTCCATCTTCATCATGATAAGACGTATCTGAGTTTAAATTAGGTCATGCCAACCCTTAGCCAGCTTTGCCAAGGTTTGGGGTGCAGCAACGTTGTGGGTATTTTCAAAGTCATCTGCCTGCCTCCGCAAACAAGCTTTCCAGCCATACGCACCATAAAAGTACGAATACTAGCCATCTCCCATCGCATCAATTGTTTGTCGCCACTCACCAGTGCCATCCAGCGCACGGTGTTGTAAGCAAGCACCGCGCATTGGAATAATGCGGAGCTGGCTAGGAAATTTTTCGTTTTGATGTGTGCCATGCCCATCTGATTCTTGGCTTCATCAATCCACGTCTCACAGGTTGCACGTTCACCATACTTCTTGTGGGTTTGCCATGGTGTAAGGTTTTCCGTGGTGACATAGCAGAAATAATCATACGACCGCATATCCAGCAGCTTGCCTTGATTGCAGTCTTCATCCTTAAGCCTGCGTACAGCAACAAAGGTTCGTGTGTGCGCCCATGTGCCACAACGATGGGTAAAGCTAGCTTGTTCCCAGCCGTCATGACCAGCCACAGCTTGCCATTGCTGTACTTCAAGCAAATCAACCAGTCCTTTCAGTTTTACTTTGATCAGGTAGCCATCACCGCGTGCATCCAACCAGTCCAGCAGCGCGCCAACAAAATAACCCGAATCACCACGAAAGACCAAACGCATACGATTGGGTAGATGCGCCGCCAACTGCTTCATGAACGCAACGATACCGTTGGAAGTATAAGCGTTACCACAACGCAGCCATGCCTGAAGAATCTCCTTGGTCTCCGCGCAAAAGCCAACTGTGGATGGTAAGAAGGTGCGCCACGTTTGTGCGGGTTGTAACCAACTGCCGCGCCTTCCTGGTGTTTGCCATAAGTCGTTTTGACCGTGGAATCGACATCAATCCACATCGAACCCCGCATCAAGCTAGATGTCAATGCTCTAGCGCGTTTCCAGACGCGACCTCGCATGATGTGGTTAAAGGTTTCCATCTGGTAGATATGTTGTTCTGTGACCGTTTTAAGAATACGCCCCATGGTGGTCGCATTCATGATATTATCCCAGCCGCCAAGCTTTCGCAGCACATTATCTGCCCACACTCGAATACTTTCATCCACACTGCGAGCACCTGCAATCAGACTGAGAACATTTAATTCAACGGCATCAGATAGCTGATAACGGGCATTATGGGCGCGCCGATGCTCAACCGTACGATGGAAAGCCTTGCTAAACCCCAACTTACCAAGAAACCGCATAACTGGAACCAGACCCGCATGGATCGTCAGGTTTTTACCTGTGCTTTCAATAGTTACTTTTCGGGTAGACTTGCGGGTATGTTTTGCTTTAGAGTTTCTCACTGAAAAGGTGACTCCTTTTGTTTTTGATTGAGCTGCTAACTTATGAAGGAGTCTACCTTTTTTGGATTAAGCTGTCAGGGGATTGCAGGATTTAGGTATCATATAAATCTGAAAAGTTTTTTTGCGTGATTCCTGTCATACGCAAAAATTTTTGAGGCTTACAGTGGATGATTTCTTTGTAGGGTTCCATGATGCATACATCATACACAGACCGTGTATCTGAGGTAGGGTTAATAACCAATAGACATCTTTCCTAAATAAACCCATATCTCATATTGACTAAAGCCGCCACGACCCGCCAATTTAAGCCATAGTTTTTGTGTTTACCCCGATATACCTCTTTGACTATTCTGAATATTTTACAAAATCGGTTAATGTTTTCAATGAGAATACGCTTCTTTGATAAGGATTTATTGAAGCTCTTATCTTCCTTTGAACGCTCAACTCCTTTCTGTTTTTTTATCGGTGTCATGGAGTTATCATGATATTTTTTAAGCCCTTGATAGCCTGAATCAGCTAAGAGTTTAGAATTTGGGTGAATAGGAAGGCGACTTTCTTTAAATACGCTGAAGTCATGCTTTTTCCCTTTTGCACAAACAACCGATAAAACCTTTCCTGTTGTAGCGCAAGCTATGATTTGAGCTTTAATCGTATGGCTTTTTTCTTGCCTGAGTAATATTGTTTTTGATGTTTTACAGGACGCTCTATGGGTTGTTCTGATACATCTACAATCAATGTTTCCCTTTTATTATCAATAAGATCTAGTCGACTAGGAAGTTTTTCAACGTTAGCTATGATCCTCAGATAACGGCTATATACCTTGTGACAGTAGGACTCTTGTATTCCAAAAATATTGCCAAGAACTTGAAAGGTTGGATAGTGGCGAATATAGTAAAGTGCTAACAAGATACAATCTTGCAATGATACTCTAGAATTTTTCAGACCGCGCCTTTTCAGAGGGTTAAGCTTCTTTTCATTTTCAATATGTTGCTTTATTTTATCATATAAATCTGAAAAGTTTTTTTGCGTTATTCCTGTCATACGCAAAAATTTTTGAGGCTTACAGTGGATGATTTCTTTGTAGGGTTTCATGATGCATACATCATACACAGACCGTGTATCTGAGGTAGGGTTAATAACCAATAAGAGAATCACGTTATTTAGGAAAGATGTCTAATAAGAGAATCACGTTATTTAGGAAAGATGTCTAATAAGAGAATCACGTTATTTAGGAAAGATGTCTGTTGTAGGCTCTATCAAAAACATAGGTTGCACCATCCAGTAGAGGCATCTTTTCAGCAGCCTTTTTATCATGTTTACTTGCCGTGGTGATAGAGAAAAATGTTGGTACCTTGTTGTTTGGGTCGTAAACAGTATGAATTTTAATACCTGCCTTACCACTACGAAATGTTGCCCAATTAAATTGTTGTTTACACAGATTAATGGTGGTCGAATCAATCAATCGAACAACATCTTTGCATGAGATGGTTGCTTCTCTCAGCTGATTTAAAAGCCAATAAAAAAGTTCAAGATAAATTGCTGATGGACGCTCTCGATTGGCATCGGACAAAGTCGAACGCGCAGCTTTTGAGGCTCCAAAATGATAATATAAGTGACTCTGACTTGCCCACGATAGGCAGGTATCTCGAAGTGTTTGCTTGGATGAAAGTTGACCGTACAAAATCGTACAAAACTGCGTCCAGCAGCTCATACTACCCGCACGTTTGTCACCATGATGGCGGTCGACAGCCCTCTTAAAAACAGAACGAGGAACTTCTGAAAGTAATTGTGAAAATACTGTGTTAATGTACCGCATGGTCTGGATTCTCCGATCGTTTGATTTGCTGTCTTAATAACTACAAATCTAACATATTCCTCGGGAATTCAGACCTTTTTTATGACCCTACTGATTTTCGTCGGACAGTAGTGATGAATTTCATTGAAATTTTATCAATCAGTTCGTTAATAAAAATACGTTCGGCATTTTCCCCACATAATTTTAATGTTTCTTGTACCTGCTTGCGCGCCAGAAACCACACCTTCACATCGTGCATACTTCTGCCGACTTTTCCGTCATTCTGAGCGATTAATGCATATGCCATATTAACCATAAACATTGAAAAACATGCGCTGTTTCTTACATTGAGCGGGTATGTTTTATCGTTTTATTGGTTATTTTATCCTTATAAATCAATGAGATAAGGATATACATCACGATTCTGATTATCCTACGAATTTCAATCTACAACCAACTTAAGCAAAAAGTTGAAAATCGGTACCGTAATTTTCATTAAATGGCTAAATGATTCGGTCATAAAAGGCTATTTTTATTCAATATGATGAGAACAAACATCATCCGACATCAATTTTAAATCATTTTTTAAAAAAAAGATACCCGCTCAATGTAAGCTGTTTCGAACTTTGGCTTCTTTTACAACCATGAAATCTTCCAGTCCCCAATATTGTTTAGCATCACGGAAATTGAATTCAATCTGGAAGCGCAAACGATAATAATCAACGACTTTATCCCATCCCAATGCAAGATCAGAGCTAAACAAAATAACATGAGCTGTTTTCCCGCTGCTCACTGACGTTTTTCTTATAATGACAACATTCAATGCATCTGGAAACTTTTTGTGCCGTACCTCAATTTGAAAGTATTCTGTAAGTACACCATCCTCACACGTTTCATGTACGCGATATTCATTAGATATTTTTTGCGGCAGTAACCGTTCACCATAAATCCGTTTACGCCCACGTCCTGAATATTCACCCTGCCAAGGCAAATAAAGCTGCGAATTATAACGTAGTTTACAAATCAGGTGCAAGTTGACCTGCCTCACCATCTGCAAGGCAAAATTATTGCCTAACTCGCCATCAAAAAGAAAGTACTTTGGCACACATGAATCAGAAATAAGTGATTTAACTTCCCTTATTTTCTCTTGTAAAACAGTCATATAGGGTGATAACTCAACATCACGGCGATTAAAGTTTTTTCTTCCTTTGGGGCGGCCTCGTTTTTTTACTGTTTTTTCATCGCTTTTAGAAATTTCTTTTTCGGTGCTTATTTCGCGATACTTTGAGCAGCCAGTCAGCTCTTTTTTGATTAACTGGTGCATCTGCAATGGAAAAGATTTGCGGCGCTTTACACTAATCAGGCTAATGCATAGGAAGCACAGCCCTGGCACAACTTGCCCTTGAATGGAAGAAAAAAATAGTCCAGACCATGCGTTTTCTTGCCGCTTTTAGTAACGGTGACTTCATCACCCGCAAGTAAAATAACATCGTCTTTATCTTGGAGAAAAGAGCGGCATAAAAGAGGTAATTGCAAAACTCTTCATCCGAGTTGAATTACCGCTATTTAAAGCGTGAAAAAAAACTCCCTGCTGGTAATATAAGTCATCAACGACACAAACCAACAAGGAGATTATAGATGAACCACCTACATGATGAATTATCGCAAATCTGGCAAAGAATTCAAGGGTCATTATTTCCTTGGCTTGAGGATGAGCTTGGTCCATTGAGCGAAAAGCAGTGTCAACTTGTTAAGATACTTGAGATTATTCGCATCGAGGAACATCTACATAGTTATTATCGCATGACTGGTCGGCCACCTGCAAATCGGGTTGCTATAGCACGAGCGTTTGTTGCCAAAATGGTCTACAACATGCCATTCACTTCGATGCTTGTTGAACGTTTAAAATAGGATAAAATCTTGCGTCGCATCTGCGGCTGGGAGGCGCAATATCAGGTACCTAATGAGTCTACATTCTCCCGCGCTTATGCCGAGTTCTCAGCTAGTCGCCTGCCCGAACGTGTCCATGAAACGTTAATTCTAAAAAGTTACACGAAAGAAATTATTGGTCATCTGTCCAAAGATTCAACGGCTATCCATGCACGCGAAAAACCTGCTAAAAAAGAGGCTAAAGCCAAGCCCGCACCCAAAAAGCGTGGTCGTCCGAAGAAAGGGGAAGAACGCCCTAAGCCAATGACTCGACTGGAAAAGCAAAGTGATGGCATGAGCTTACAGGCGATGTTGGATGACCTTCCTACAGCCTGCGACGTAGGAACTAAGCGCAACAGCAAAGGGCATAAAACCAGCTGGATCGGTTATAAACTTCATATTGACGCTGCAGATGGCGGAATCCCGATCAGTTGCTTACTGTCATCAGCCTCTATGCATGACTCTCAAGCGGCGATCCCACTGGCAGAAATAAGCAATACCCGAGTTTCTAGCCTGTATGACTTGATGGATGCCGCTTATGATGCTCCATCTATTCATGCACACAGTCAAAAGCTGGGGCATGTTCCAATTATTGATACCAACCCACGTACCACCTTACATTGAGCGGGTATGCTTTATCGTTTTCTTGGTTATTTTATCCTTATAAATCAATGAGATAAGGATATACATCACGATTCTGATTATCCTACGAATTTCAATCTACAACCAACTTAAGCAAAAAGTTGAAAATCGATACCGTAATTTTCATTAAATGGCTAAATGATTCGGTCATAAAAGGCTGTTTTCATTCAATATGATGAGAACAAAGATCATCCGATATCAATTTTAAATCATTTTTTTAGAAAAATATACCCGCTCAATGTAAGTATAAATCAATGAGATAAGGATATACATCACGATTCTGATTATCCTACGAATTTCAATCTACAACCAACTTAAGCAAAAAGTTGAAAATCGATACCGTAATTTTCATTAAATGGCTAAATGATTCGGTCATAAAAGGCTATTTTTATTCAATATGATGAGAACAAACATCATCCGACATCAATTTTAAATCATTTTTTTAAAAAAAGTTACCCGCTCAATGTAAGTACCACGGTACGCAAAAAGAAGATTGCGGCGGAAAACAAAGCACGTGCAACAATCAACATGAAGCCTGCTGAAGCAATCCGCTATAACGAACGCAGTACAGTTGAACGTGTTAATGGTCGTTTGACGGATGAATTTGGAGGACGCTTTGTACGGGTGAAAGGCGATGTCAAAGTCATGTGCCACCTGATGTTTGGCATTCTCGCGCTTACTGCAGACCAGCTTATGCGCATGATCCAATAACGATAAGCCCTATCCAGAACACTGAACTGAAAGGCTGTATTTTAAGAATGCACTGGAATCATTCGCCTTAAAAACCAGAAAATGCTGAAAAATGATATGTTCTGAGAAAAATTGAGGCTCAAAACTAAAACAATTTAACCATATGAAAAATACGTGTTAAGTTTTCGGTTTCGCCTAGAGTTTTGCAATTACCTCAACTGTTTTAAGGTTTGTTGTAGTGATTGGCTTGGCGCATCGTTCAGCCAAACCATTTCATCTGATTTTTTCCATATATGCGTTAAATTCCATTCAAGCTCATGTTTCCACATGATAGGCACTTTCCGCCCAAGTCTATCCTTGGTCAAAGCCAGTGCCTTGTTCCATACCGCACGATTATGCCCTGCAAAGACGTGTAGCATCTTCAACTGCATAGAGCTTGGCTCTAAACGGTATTTTAGCCCTTTGTGAATCTTCACGCTCGATTGCTTACCTTTTGATTCTGAATATAACTTGCATTACATAATGCAATCGCTTATATCCTCATACACTACTGTCCGACGAAAATCAGTAGGGTCATAAAAAAGGTCTGAATTCCCGAGGAATATGTTAGATTTGTAGTTATTAAGACAGCAAATCAAACGATCGGAGAATCCAGACCATACGGTACATTAACACAGTATTTTCACAATTACTTTCAGAAGTTCCTCGTTCTATTTTTAAGAGGGTTGTCGACCGCCATCATGGCGACAAACGTGCGGGTAGTATGAGCTGCTGGACGCAGTTTTGTACGATTTTGTACGGTCAACTTTCATCCAAGCAAACACTTCGAGATACCTGCCTATCGTGGGCAAGTCAGAGTCACTTATATTATCATTTTGGAGCCTCAAAAGCTGCGCGTTCGACTTTGTCCGATGCCAATCGAGAGCGTCCATCAGCAATTTACCTTGAACTTTTTTATTGGCTTTTAAATCAGCTGAGAGGAGCAACCATCTCATGCAAAGATGTTGTTCGGTTGATTGATTCGACCACCATTGATCTGTGTAAACAACAATTTAATTGGGCAACATTTCGTAGTGGTAAGGCAGGTATTAAAATTCATACTGTTTACGACCCAAACAACAAGGTACCAACATTTTTCTCTATCACCACGGCAAGTAAGCATGATAAAAAGGCTGCTGAAAAGATGCCTCTACTGGATGGTGCAACCTATGTTTTTGATAGAGCCTACAACGATTATGCATGGTACTATAGCATGAGCCTGCGTGACATTTCTTTTGTCGGGCGCATGAAATCAACGACAAGGTTTGAGGTGGCTGAAATGCTGAAGGTATCAGGGAAAGGGGTGTTAAAAGATGAATTGATTCACCTCTCTTCAACCAAAGCCAAGAAAGATTGCCCCTGTATATTAGACATCTTTCCTAAATAATCTCATATTGACTAAAGCCGCCACGACCCGCCAATTTAAGCCATAGTTTTTGTGTTTCCCCCGATATACCTCTTTGACTATTCTGAATATTTTACAAAATCGGTTAATGTTTTCAATGAGAATACGCTTCTTTGATAAGGATTTATTGAAGCTCTTATCTTCCTTTGAACGCTCAACTCCTTTCTGTTTTTTTATCGGTGTCATGGAGTTCTCATGATATTTTTTAAGCCCTTGATAGCCTGAATCAGCTAAGAGTTTAGAATTTGGGTGAATAGGAAGGCGACTTTCTTTAAATACGCTGAAGTCATGCTTTTTCCCTTTTGCACAAACAACCGATAAAACCTTTCCTGTTGTAGCGCAAGCTATGATTTGAGCTTTAATCGTATGGCTTTTTTTCTTGCCTGAGTAATATTTGTTTTTGATGTTTTACAGGACGCTCTATGGGTTGTTCTGATACGTCTATAATCAATGTTTCCCTTTTATTATCAATAAGATCTAGTCGGCTAGGAAGTTTTTCAACGTTAGCTATGATCCTCACATAACGGCTATATACCTTGTGACAGTAGGACTCTTGTATTCCAAAAACATTGCCAAGAACTTGAAAGGTTGGATAGTGGCGAATATAGTAAAGTGCTAACAAGATACAATCTTGCAATGATACTCTAGAACTTTTCAGACCGCGCCTTTTCAGAGGGTTAAGCTTCTTTTCATTTTCAATATGTTGCTCTATTTTATCATATAAATCTGAAAAGTTTTTTTGCGTTATTCCTGTCATACGCAAAAATTTTTGAGGCTTACAGTGGATGATTTCTTTGTAGGGTTCCATGATGCATACATCATACACAAACCGTGTATCTGAGGTAGGGTTAATAACCAATAAGAGAATCACGTTATTTAGGAAAGATGTCTATTACGCCATATTCGTTTCTTGCGCGAGGAAGATGGCAAGGAGTTATCATTCATCACCAATGACCTAAAACGAACTGCAGTAGAGATTGCAGACCTATACAAACAACGTTGGCAGATTGAGTTGTTCTTCAAATGGATTAAGCAGAACCTAAAAATCAAACGTTTTCTTGGAACCAATGAGAATGCTGTGAGAACACAGATTATTATTGCCATGATTAGTTACCTATTACTCAAGCTTGTGAATAAAAAAAGTGCTTCAAAACTATCCCTGCATCAGGTCGCTATACTCGTTGCGGCAAACCTGATGAGCCGACGAAACATCTTTGATCTACTCTTGCAAAAGGAGCTTCAAAAGCCACCTGAAATTCACTCAAACCAGCTAACCTTTGGGTTTGGGTGATTTTCGTCGGACAGTAGTGATCCTCATAGATGAATCTAGGGGCTTCACGCTACTTTTCAGTACATTTCTAGGCAGGGAGAAGCCAACCAACGCATGACCAGCAACATTTTCCGCATCGACCTTCCCACCATGGTGTTCTATCATGGCTTTGACTCGGGCTAGCCCCATACCCGAACCATAAGAAAAGTGATGACCTGAAAAACAAGGCTCAAAAATTCTTTCCATTTCGCTTTCAATAAAACCACAACCTGAGTCCTCAACGCAAAACCAAGCCATTTCATTTTCTTCAATGAAGGTAATGCGAATCGTTTTTCTCTCAATATTGTTGACCATCGCCTTCTTCGCATTGCTTAATAACTCAAGTACAACACGCTTTACCATCAGAGGGTCCGCTTGCACCCGTGGCATCGCCGAACACGACAGCAAAACCCCTTCTTCTGCAAGCTTAAGGCTTGCAGAACAACGTAAAAATAGCTCATGCATATCTACCGATTCGATTTCCAAATCATCAAACATACAATGATACATCTCATTAGCCGCCACAATCATATCATCCATACGGTTGGCTGATTCCTTCAACATAACTAATGTTTCAGAAACCTCATGGTTTGCACCTTGATTAGCGTGGACACTCAAATCAAGCTCATGCACCAGTGCTTGAATATTTAAAAGTGGATTTCTCAAATCATGCGTAAATACCCGCATCATTTCGTGCATTCTTTCCATTTGAACTTCAATATTGTCTACCTTCGCTTTCATTTTTCTCCCTAAAATCATGCTATGTATATTAAATAGATAATATCTTCACATCTGTCAAAGAACAGATTTTTAGCATAACGACATTGATGCGCTTAAACTGTACGCTTGCCATCTAACCTGGACTATTCATGAATACTGCTACGCCCTCGCTGGTTCATTTATCCGCAACGAACTTTTCCTCAGTCGTCCGTAAGCACAGCTACGGTCTTCATCGAAAAAATCCGTTGCAAATAAATGTCCTGCGCGATCATCATACCGATTCATGAATAATCCAGGCTAATATTATGATTTTGAGGTTTATTTCATGCGTATCATCATTTCACCAGCTAAAAAACTACATGCAGATTTTGCACGCTCAGGTTATCGTTACACACAACCCCAATATTTAGAAAAATCGCAAGAACTTATCAACATTTTACAAAAAAAAGATAGCTTTGATCTTGCAACACTCATGAAATTAAGCATAAAACTTGCTGATTTGAATATGCATCGCTTTCAAAACTGGCACACACCCTTTACCCCTGATAATGCCAAACAAGCGATTTTTTCTTTTGCTGGTGATGTGTATCAAGGCTTAAATGCTGAAACATTAACCGCTGACAATATAAAATTTGCCCAAAATCATTTGCGTATTTTATCAGGCCTTTATGGTTTACTGCGTCCGCTGGACCTCATTCAGCCATACCGCTTAGAAATGGGTACGCGTCTTGCCAACGATCAAGGCAACAATCTTTATGATTTTTGGGGCTCGCAAATAACCGAACAACTGAACCATGAATGCCATGATAATGGCATACTGATTAACCTTGCATCCAACGAGTATTTCAAAGTCATCAAACCCCAATTATTGCGCGCGAACATCATCACGCCTACATTTAAAGAAAACAAAGCAGGCACATACAAAGTGATTGGTATTTACGCGAAAAAAGCCAGAGGGCTAATGACCCGATTTATCATTCAAAATCAGATCACCAATGCAAGCGATCTCAAAGCTTTTGCTATGGACGGTTATATTTATAATTCCAATATGTCTGATACAAAAACATGGATATTTAGCCGAGGTTAGACAACGCCTTAATCAAACTGTTAATATCTTGCTGGCTGTGTGTTGCTGCAAGTGTGATTCTTAATCTTGATTGACCTTGTGGCACAGTGGGCGGACGAATCGCTGGCACAAAAAAACCGTATTCTCTCAAGCTTATCGCAGCAGACAAAGCTTTTTCATCAGAACCAAGCAGCACCAGTTGAATCGCTGTAGAGGAAGGCATGAGTGAAAAATTTTGGGCTTGGTGTAAAAAGTAAAGCACGTTACTTTGCAGTGTTTTCACCACATCCGTAGTTTGTATCAGAGATAAAGCAGCCTGTGCTGCGGCAATCACCGACAAGGGTAAAGCTGTGGAATAAATTAACGTACGCATTCGCTGCTTTAAACCTTCAATCATCTCCAATGTGCCAAGAATATATGCACCATAGCTACCCAATGCTTTGCCCAGTGTACCCACCTCAATCAACCGCGCATGACCTGCAAATTCTGAAATCAAACCTTCACCCTGTTCGCCCAATGTTCCTGTACCATGCGCATCATCAATCACGATCAATGCATCATAAACCTCCGCCAAACTTATCAGTGAAGCCACATCAGCAGCATCACCATCCATGCTGAATACACCGTCAGAAACAATAATACGCTGTTTGGCAACACTCTTTTGCAGTAACTGCTCAAGTTTACCCATATCCAAATGCGCATAACGTGAAACTTTTGCCCCTGACAACCTTGCCCCATCCACCAATGAAGCATGGTTGAGTTTATCCGAAAAAATATCAGTATGCCTGTTTGCCAAGGCTTGCAGTAGCCCTATATTGGCAAGCATACCTGATCCAACAATCAGACAAGCTTCAAAGCCTTTCCAGTCCGCCAGCTCCCGTTCAAATTGGTGCAGCAAGGGTGCATCCCCCGATACCAAACGCGAAGCACCACTACCCAAACCTTGTTGATTGATCACATCTTTTGCCGCCGCACATACTTGTGGGTGAACACTCATCCCCAAATAGTCATTGGATGCAAAATTACGCAACACCTTACCTTCAACAGTAATATTCAAACCATCACGCTGGCTAGCCAGCAGCTTTCGCTGCCGCGTCTCGGAGAAGGTTTTAAACCAATTGCGTGAATCTTTCATGGTCGCTATATTCATGGACATGTTGAAGCTGTCAATCAAAGCTGCACTAAGTTTAAAGTCATTGATTTTTCCACATGCTTGTAAGCTATGTGGCACAAATATTGATAGCCCTCAAAGCTGTTGCGAATCTTGCTTACAAAACATCACCATTATGCCAAAATTTAATTGCGCATCTTGTGGCGTACCGTTGGAAGCTTCTCTTGCTCCAGGTCCTTGTGGTTCGTGTTTAACGACAGCCCTACCCCAACAACAAACGCACCACTTATACCTTTATGAGGGTAAAGTCCGTGATGCAATATTGGCTTGGAAGTTACAGGGTCAAGATAACGGTATGCAGTGGTTACTTGATGCTGGAAAGCAGCAGATAACATCCCTTTTTTCACCCCATGACCTGCTTATTCCTGTGCCTATGCCCTTGTATCGAATGCGGCGTTCAGGTTTACACCACAGCGCCGATTTATGTCAAAAGGTAGCCTCGATTTCAGGGGCTTCGGTCAATTGGGAAATACTTAGACGAACAGGCAATGATAAGCGACAATCTTCACTCCAAGGTAAGGCAAGACAACACAATTTACGTCAAGCTTTCACATTATCCCAAAGCCATATCCAACATATCATCGGCAGCCAACAATACAGGAAAATTTGGGTGCTTGATGACATTTTTACCACGGGTGCTACGCTCCGCCATGCCTGCCTCGTGATGAAACAAACAAAGCGACCTATATTTGCTTTTTCTTTTGCGCGAACACTGCACAACAGTTAGGAGACTTGCATGACAAACAAAGCTAAAATTGAAATCTATTCTGGTGATTACTGCCCTTACTGCGTACGCGCCAAATCACTTTTCAAGCAGCGGGGTCTTGATTTTATTGAATACAATGTACAACAAGATCCTGACAAGCGTGCTGAAATGATGAAGCGCAGTCAAGGTGGTCGCTCTATCCCTCAAATCTTTATCAATGACCAACATGTTGGTGGTTGTGATGAATTGTACGCTTTGGACAGAAAAGGAAAACTTGATGCTTGGTTGGAAGCATAAATATGCCAACACCTTCACAGCTTTTAAAAAATAATGTGCAATGGGCTGAAAAAAGAGAGCGGCAAACACCGGGATTCTTTTCGCGACTATCGGAGCAACAAACACCCAAATACATGTGGATTGGTTGTTCGGATAGCCGAGTGCCCGCCAATGAGATTGTTGGCTTAGACCCTGGAGAAATCTTTGTCCACCGTAACATTGCCAACCAAGTTCATCACACCGATTTAAATTGTTTATCTGGTGTTCAATTTGCCGTAGATGTACTCAATGTTGAGCATATTATCGTCACAGGTCACTACAATTGCGGTGGTGTGCAAGCCGCGATTGAATCACAACATTTTGGTATTGTGGATAACTGGATTCGTGGCATTAGGGATAACTATGAAAGTCGCTTTGAAGATTTTGAAGGTTTATCCACCCCTGAAATATCTGACCGTATGAGCGAGTTGAATGTGATCAAACAAGTGCACAACTTGTCGCATACACGCATTGTACAAAATGCTTGGGAGCAAGGTCGCGCGCTCACCATTCATGGTTGGGTTTACCGCCTTAGCACGGGGCTGATTCACGATTTGAATGTTTCACGCAACCAAGAAGGTGATATTGAATCTATCCATAGGCTAACACCGAGGCTTGAAAAATGAGCAATCATGATTTAATTCCAGTGGCTTTCCCGCTTACCCCACGCATGCAGGCTTTTATTGAGTTTAGGGATGCACTGCGTCTGATTAATCAGGCGCAAGACAACAACTCGCCATACATGTGGTTGGCAGCAAGCAAAGAAGTTTCCGACATGTTACTCGGTGAGGGAAACAAAAAACCCATTGTTCCGACTATACTTAGCTTATTTCACATCATGGGGAAACACTTCAAAGACCTTGCAAATAAACACCCCGACTACAAAGATAACCTCATGCAAGCTGCATCAGACCTGGAAGAACAAGCGGCAAGCATTCGCCAAGCTTTGGAAAAATCACTACCTTTTCTGCAATCGGATGCACTCCTTACTACCTACTCTGACCTTACCCGCAAGCAAGACCCCTTAGGCTACAGGTGTTCATTGCCCCAAGTGTTGCACCATATATGGCACGAACAAGCGCAGCGAAGTGAAACACTAACAGGCTTACTTCAACCTATTGTGCAAGCTGTTGAAAGCCTCAACAAGATGCTTCATGCCCATGCGCCTTGGGAACAACGTGTTGCCAAGGCAGGCGTAGACCAAATTAAACTTGCCGCACAAGATGATATTGGCTTGCTCATCATTGGTGTTTCACCAGATGTCATAACGCAAGGTATTGTCCCTATCTGCTCAGGCTTTCGATCCATTATTCGCCTTCGGTTTGAACATTGGCTGGTGGGAAAATGTGTGAAAGACCTTACACAAGATCAACCTTATTCCCTAATGATGGTACCTATTTCATGAGCAAAAAAATTATTGTTAAATGCCCTATTTGTAAAACACAGGTTGAACGTCAAGCTGAAACCTTTCCTTTTTGCAGTAACCGCTGCAAAACCTATGACCTCGGGAAATGGGCAAGTGGTGCCTACACTATCCCTGATGCCAATGAGAATTGCGATAGCTACAATGAAGGTGAACATAAGGTTACCCATTGAGCGATCAACCAGAAATACCCCCACACCTAAAATCAGCATATATCTTGATCAGTCTGATTTTATTTGCACCCATCCTTCTATGGCCAATACCTATGATGATTTACAATAACCCGATGTTAGGTGACGTGATTTTTCCCAGGTGGCATTTAAGTATGATGATTATGCTCATTGCATTCATCGCTATGGATTCTATCTTGTATGGCATTAAAAGCTTTACCCAAACCATCAACACCACATTATGGCTTATTATTCCTAGTATACTGATGGTGCAGAATCCACAATACACTTGGCTTTTGGCTATGCTTTTTCTTGTCCATAGCCTTCGCTCAGGCATTTATATCTTCATCCAGGACACACCGAAATATTGGTGGCTAAATATTGCTTATGTTCGAGACTTGGCAGTGACCATCACCATCTTCATTTGGTTCATTTATTTACCAACCTAGTGTAAATTCCCCCGTTTTTTCTTGCTGACAAACACTTTCATAAGCATGGTTATTTTGATCATGTTGCCAATGTTGCTGTTTTAGAAACTCACCTAACTCGCAAGCTTTATCCCACTCTTCATTGAGCATATAACTATAAAATAGGCCCTGATACAGGGTTGGCCACTCTTCCAGTGTCAAAGCATGTTTAATATTGGGTTGAATCATCATCCATTTATCTGCCTCATCTTTATCGTTTACCATAAAATCACTCACCACAGAATTGATCACATAAGGGTAGATATTGTTATGATTCAAACGAAAAAGTTGCCCCACAATCTTCCCTCTTTCAGTGCCTTCTTGCGTATTGATCATCTGTTCATACAAGTTCCAAGCTTTCCAAGTCGAATAGCTATAAAATGCCAGCACCAATACAACAAGCACTGCGCCAACACTGAAATAAATTTTAGGAAAAATAAAGGGGGCTTTGGTGTGTTCACTCTGCTGAAAAGCCATACCCAGACCCAAACATACAAAAAAGAAAAAGAATGGTAACGCCTCATTCATACTGATATTAAATAGACCTTGAACCCAAAGCACCATGGCCATAGCCAGTGGTAGCCACGCTTTACTTTTCACATCAAATCGGTTCACGATGATACTCTTGAAAAGCAAGTAAGCGGTCGCAATCCATAACAAAAGACCGACCAAGCCTGATTCGGACAAAATATGTAACAAATGGTTATGTGAACTGGATGTCGCCCCCATTCCTACCAAGGTATTAGGAAGATATGCAAACGCTTCGGCTTGCCCTGTTAAATAATGCCCGACCAAGTTGCCAAAACCCACACCAAGCAGCCAATGCCCTCGCCAAACCTCAAACACGCTGGGGTATAGAATTTGCCTTGCCCCCGCAGTTAACATACTTTCAGCTCTTTCACTTAATTCATCGGTCTTAAGTACAAAGTTAACCATCTCACTGGCAAGCCACCAAGCCAAAACTGCAGAAAACAGCAACAGAAGAAATTTCTTCCACTGCTTGGTATAGAACAAGTGAAACATCAAACCGATAAAAATGATACTTCCAGCTAACCAAGCGCCCCGCGCCATACTGGCAAACACCCAAACCAAGAAGAAAAAGGCTAAAACAAAAAAGAGGATTTTATTTTTTTTATCATCCAGCCAAAATTTAATACTTATCAACCACGCGCAAAGCATCAAAATCGCAAACACATTACCATTGGCAAATGGCCCCGTGGGTTTCGATTGCGCCACATGCGTAAATGCCATACCAATCACAGTGATAGGACGACCATCCGTCAAGCCAAACCAAACAATGCCTCCCAACACTGCCCAAACCACCGCAACAGCTATAAAACTATAAAAAAGAGTGTCCGCATCATCCATGACATAACGCATCGCATACAACATAAGAAAGGCAACCGTGATCCAGACCATACCCAACAACATCGGTTCAGCAGATTTTAAACCACCAGAAAGCCATAATACACTTTGACTGATAAACAAGAGAACCAATAGGTACATTCCAAGTTTGGGCAATTGAACAGGGTGTACGCTGTGAATCAGCAGCAACCAAAATATAAACATGATAGGCATGAATGAATATGACAGGGCGCTAAAATTTAATATTAAAGGTATACCCATCAATGAAGAAAAAGTAAGTAGCGGAAACCATTTGATAAGTATGTGTTGCACGATTATTTTACCTCTTTTTTGAGTTCATCAATACGACTTAAAATACCCGCTCGGTAATCTTCAGGCATCATCTGCACCAAGCTTTGCAAAAAAGAAATCGTCTCTTCCACCGTGCTTTCATTGCGTAAGTATCTTGCTGCCAACAGTGCTGTAAATGGTGGTGCATCTTCACGTGTTGCCGCCAAATTCATCAGTTCAAAAGCTTTCTGAGCATCTCCGACCTGCTCGAATGCGATAAAACCACCTAAAAATGGTGTATCCCATCGGCTTGGCATCGAATAAGTTCCTTTTTCCAAAAGCATCACAGCTTCCTCTGGCATATTGGCATCAAAAGCGAGAATGCTCGAAGCAAGCCTGTATACATCATGAAATTTAGGATCCAAATCACTGGCATAGGTCAAATCTTCATAGATATATGTGCCGTAATCCGACTGTGGGTGTTTTTGCATTTCATTAAACAAAGAGAAAACATTTAACAGTTTAAAATCTGCAACCAAACCAGGTAAAGGGCCTGCAACCACTTGCAATGTTGCTGTATCAAACACCGACGTTGTAAACACAACCTTATCCGCACTATAACCACCCTGCCCACTGCTACGCGCAAACAGCAACATCACCATAAAGACCACAAATGATAAACGATAGAGCAGCACTACAAGTCTCGTTGTCTAAACAACCAAATGCCTAAACCAAGAAAGACACCTGCATAACCCACATGTTCCATGATATATAACGACATATCTGCTACGGTCAGCCTTTCATCACCATGCGTCAGCAACAAAGCAATGTTTGCACCATTCAAATGGGGCAGCAGCTGATAAATCCATTCAAATATTTGATACAACAAAACAGGTGCCCCCTCTACGCCTTGGCTTTGACCCATCACCAACAGCAGCTGAGGAAATACCCAAGATAAAATCAGCCCCATGGTGGAGAAAAATATAATTTCCGCCAAACCCGTTGCCCATGATACGATAAAGAAAACCAATGCTAGAAGCGAAATATATTGAAAAGAGTGAAGGAAAATAAGGAGGCTCATGTTTAACCAACTATAACCTGCCAAATAGACCGCTGCTTTAGCAGAAAATATAAATTCGCCAAGCAATACACTTTCAATCACCAGCAAACTAACCAACAACACATACGCAAGCACAAAACCAAAAAAACGCCCTATCCAATACGCCTCACGGCTTGCAGGTTGAACAACCAGCAAATAGCAAACCTTTTGTTCAATGTCTCTAGCCAGCAATGAAGCGGCAATGAAAAGAATAAAAGCCATGGAGATAAAGTGTACAAAAGCCATCACACCATCCATGTATACTTTACCAATATCCATCATAAATAATGAAGAGAGTACCGCGCCAAACAAAGGGGCTAATAATGTGCTGGCAAGTAATATTTGAAAAACCCTGCCTTGCACCACTTCAAGCCATGTTAACTTTGTAATATTAATCCAATATTTCATGACCATACCAATGCTTCAACCGCGATTCCAAAAAGTCTGCCTCTTCAAGTGAGGCTTCTTGAATGGGCAAGGTTTCTTTTAATTCTCCACCCACCAAAAACAATACCTGTTGACAGAGCTTGGTAATGTCTGCCACCGAATGGCTACACATAATAATGCCTGCACCAGCTTGATGTCGCCGCTTAAAAATATCCAACACCAAGCTTCTGCCCATCACATCAAGCCCACTCATGGGTTCATCCAGAATATAGCAGTCGGGATTTCCTGCTAAAACATAGGCAATCGCGACACGCTGCTTCATACCCTTAGAGCATTTGGCAATGCGCTGCTTCCAAGCTGATGGTTTAAGCTCAACTTCTTGTAAAAGTTTGTTCACATGGCTTGTATCCAATCCGTGCGTGTTACACGCAAATGCAATCAATTGCTCGGGTGTCATGCTTTCTGGAAGATAAGGTTGTTCGGGAAGATATGCACAAGAAGATGTGATTTGGATTAACCCATCATCCAAACGAATCAAACCCATCATGCTCTTAATCAATGTGCTTTTTCCCGCGCCATTCGCACCAAGTAATGCGTATGCCTGCTGGGCTTCAAATGAAAAACTAAAATCTTTTAAGACATGTTTATGTTGATATGTTTTATTGGCTTGTATTATCTCTATCATCTTTTACCGTATATTATTAACTGATGTTACGCAGGCATCGATAGGGTCAGACTCTTTCTTGATATTTCTTCGACTTTCTATCACCGCCCCTCCCTTTAGGTTGCGCCTGCCTTGCTGTAAGCTCTTCAATCCTTTCCTTAAACAGACTTGATCCCAATACCCATGATTTATTCGTTGCTTCCCTAATCTCTTCAAGCTTATTTGAATCAACATGACTGACAAATAACCCTTTGTAAACTTCACACCGTTCTACTGCATTCAAACCCAAAGCTATATTAATCAATCGAGTCTGACCCATTTTATTTTTATTCATGAATAACTATATCATCTTTTACCGTATATTATTAAAAGAAAAAAGGGGTGGTTCACTCGCGCAAACCACCCCTTCTCTAACAATCTGTCAATCTGTCAACCTCGATTAAAAGTCGCCTACAGCCAATGCTACACCTTGTGGGGCGGTAGTTTCAGTGATAGATGCATTTTGTGATGCTGTGAAGCGAATGTCACCACCAATATGTTTAGATGCAATCGTATATGATGTTTTACTACCAGTATGGCCAATAGTTACACCATCCGATGAAGCCCAAGTTTCACTAGAAAGCGTTAAAGTAGCCGATGTAACTTGTGCAGCTGTTGTTGGGTACGTATAGCTATTGGTATATGCTGCTTCAATAATGGTTTGACCATTTTTAACATCAGCATTGGCAGCTGAGTTAAATGCTTTAATACGAAAAGCAGAAAATTGCGGAATAGCAATCGATGCTAGAATACCGATAATAGCGACAACGATCATCAATTCGATAAGCGTGAAACCCTTTTGTGTTTTAAGATTCATATGAAATCCCCTTTTTATGATTTGATGCCTACTACAGACATGTTAACTACTCTAAAGCAATGCTAATGCCAAACAGAATGGTGCTATTTCATGCCTTCAATACAAGAAGTGCCCATAAATGTCACTTTTTACGCGCATTATGTGTCACTTTTACTTTCATCAAGTTCTATATATTTCGCCATATACAGGCTTTGCCCAATAATAAATACAACCGTGAGACCCATTAAACCAAACATTTTGAAATTCACCCAAGTGTCCGTATCATAATTATAAACAACATAAAGATTAAGAAAGCCAAGGAAAGTAAAGAAAACAGCCCAAGCCACATTGAGCTTCGTCCAAACATGCTGCGGCAAACTCACCTGACCACCCATCATACGCTGAATAATATTTTGTTTACCAATCCACATGCTACCTAAGAGCACCACAGCAAACAGCCAATTAATAATGGATGGTTTCCATTTGATAAACATCTCATCATGTAAAAATAAAGTTAAACCACCAAAAACAGCCACCAATACCAGCGTAATCACATGGCTCTGCTCAAACTTTCCTTTCCATAAACGAACCCCTACCGTTTGCACCGCACTGGCAATAATCAATACCGCCGTTGCCATATAAATATCTTCCATTTTGTAGACGATAAAAAATAACGCTACGGGTAAAAAATCAATCAACATTTTCATAAAAATTACTTCCTTTTTTCTTTCTCATTCAAACACCCCGTCTGTAAACAGACACCCCTCTTAACAAGAGGGGAATGAGCGTTCATATTCCCCTTCAAGTATGAAGGGGTGGCAGCTAAAACCTGACGGGGTAGTTTTATAACCACCACTCAACTTGGAATACCCTGTCTTGCAAGTTCATCCGCTTTATCATTACCTTTATCACCCGAATGACCCTTCACCCACTGCCAATCCACATCATGAATTTGGTTTAAAGTATCCAGTGCTTCCCACAACTCACGATTCGCCACGGGTTCTTTTTTACTGTTTTTCCAGCCTCTTTTTTTCCACCCATGAATCCAATCCGTAATGCCATTCAACACATACTTAGAGTCTGAAATAATGGTGATTACGCTCGGTTGCTTCAAGGCTTTGAGTGCTTCAATCGCAGCTTGAAGTTCCATGCGTTGGTTGGTGGTGTTTTTCTCACCGCCACACAATTCTTTTTCATGATGACCTGCGCGCAGCCACACACCCCAACCTCCAGGACCAGGATTACCTGAACATGCACCGTCTGTATAAGCTATAATCTTCAAAACTTCACCTATCCCCCTCGTCATTCCCGCGAAGGCGGGAATCTATCAAACTTGAAATATACTGTATTTTATGGATTCCCGCCTTCGCGGGAATGACGAACTTCTTAAACACCAGAGTATTGAGCATGAACTTCCCTAGCGTGCATATTGGGCAGTTTATTTAATGCTGCAATCAGTGCTTTGGCGGATGCGACCACAATATCCGTATCCGAGCCTTGTGCATTGACGATTCTATCCCCATCTTGCAAACGCACAGTGACTTCGCCTTGTGCATCTGTGCCTGCTGTAATTGCATTCACCGAATACAACAACAACTTACCATTGGGTTCAACCAAAGATTTTATCGCCTTAAATGCAGCATCTACAGGGCCATCACCTTTGGCTATTGCCTCAAATATTTCACCATCAATATCAAGTTTTACTGCCGCCACTGGTGCATCTTGGGTACCTGATGCCACATGCAAACCAAGCAATTTCACATGCTCTGTGTTTATTTCAAAGTCTTCATTCAATAAAGCTTGTAAATCTTCATCAAAAATATCTTTTTTCTTATCTGCAAGCTTTTTAAAACGCTCAAACACAGCAACCAGATGCTCATCATCAAGCGCAACACCCAATTCAACATAGCGCGCCTTTAATGCCGCACGTCCTGAATGTTTACCTAATACCATACGGTTGGTATTCCAGCCCACAGATTCAGGTGTCATGATTTCATAAGTTTTCTTATGCTTTAACATACCATCTTGATGAATACCCGATTCATGGGCAAAAGCATTGGCTCCCACAATCGCTTTATTCGCCTGAATCGGCATACCTGTGATTTGCGAAACCAATTTGGATGTTGCCACGATTTTGGTGGTATCAATGCCTGTATCAATGCTATATCTGTCAGTGCGTGTTTTTAAAATCATCACGATTTCTTCCAATGCCGCATTACCAGCACGCTCACCCAAGCCATTGATGGTACATTCCACTTGCCTTGCGCCATTTTCAACGGCTGCCAAAGAATTTGCCACTGCCAAGCCCAAATCATTGTGGCAATGCACCGAGAATATCGCTTTATGTGCATTGGGTACGCGCTCACGCAACAACTTAATCTTACGCCCAAACTCATCAGGGGTCATATAACCCACGGTATCTGGGATATTGATAACAGAAGC
Source organism: Ghiorsea sp. (assembly GCA_030949605.1). Lineage (GTDB taxonomy): Bacteria > Pseudomonadota > Zetaproteobacteria > Mariprofundales > Mariprofundaceae > Ghiorsea. The sequence goes on along the minus strand of JAUZSH010000018.1, from coordinate 26,663 downwards.
ACCTGCATCAATCACTTTCTCCACAATGCGGCACAAGAAATCATCATCCGAGCGACCTGCATCTTCAGCAGAAAATTCAACATTCGCCACCAAATTACGCGCTTGTTTTACAGCAGCTACAGCACGCTCCACCACTTCATCAGGGCTCATGCGAAGTTTGGCTTCCATATGAATAGGGCTGGTTGCAATAAATGTGTGAATGCGCCCTCTATCACCTGCGGGTTTAATCGCTTCTGCCACCCCATCAATATCTTTAGGATGCGCACGCGCTAGACCTGCAATGATGGCATCAGGCACTTCGGCTGCAATACGATTCACTGCAGTAAAGTCATCAGGTGAAGCCACTGGAAATCCTGCTTCAATCACATCCACGCCCAAAGCCGCAAGCGCATGGGCAATACGCAATTTTTCTTCAATATTCATCGAACAACCTGGGGATTGCTCGCCATCACGTAATGTTGTGTCGAATACATACAACCGCTCAGACATCTTATCTCTCCTTAAAACACCAGCCAAAAACAAAAAAGCCACGGGGATAACCGTGGCTCGAAACGTCAAACACTAAATAAATCTTACTTATTTAGTCTGCGCACGAGCCTAAGCCACACAATAATTGCATGTCGCTTAAAAGGAGCAGGTGCAGGTTAAAAATATTCATGTGGCAGAGTATGCGCAGAACTAATCTGCATTGTCAATGTCATTTTTCTTCGCTTTGGCACGCGCTAATCGTTTTTTCAAGCGCAACCTTGCTGCTTTTTGCCCTTGCCACACACTCATAATCGGACCATGCACACAATACGCTAAGAACACAAAGAAAAGCACACGGTGCGGATCAAGCACCAGCAGCACAACAGCGCCCAAAATAGCCACCAAAACAGCAAACGAACGTTTTTGTTTTAAATCAATATCCTTACCTGATAAAAAGCGAACATTGCTCACCAAAAGCCATGCCAAAGCCATGCTTAAAATTAACCAAAGCCCACTTGATGGCGTGGCATCAAAGGATGAATAAAACAACACACCCGATGCCATAAAAATGGCCAATGCAGGTGTGGGTAAACCTTGAAAATATCGTTTTTCTTGGCTGGCAAGTTGCACATTAAACCGTGCAAGACGAAGCGCAGAACCTGCTACAATCAAAAAGGCGACCAGCCAACCCAGCTTATCATAAGGTGTTAATGCCCAAAGGTAGACCAACACTGCAGGGGCAACACCAAAAGAAACCATGTCAGCCAAAGAGTCAAGCTCTGCACCAAATGCAGTTTCCGCGTTTAATAATCGCGCAACCCGACCGTCCAGCATATCAAAAATTGCCGCGCCAATAATTGCCCACGCCGCTGATTCATAGTTGCCTTGAATAGAGCTGACCAAAGAGAAAAAACCACAAAGAAGACCAAGCAAAGTAAACATGCTTGGCAGGATGTAAATACCCCTACGTTTGATCGTATGGACGGGACGGCTTTCTTTAGCTTCCACGGACTTAAGTAACCTTACGGCGTGCTAAAGTGGTTTTCCCACTCATCGCTTTAGCACCCAATTGAGTATTTTCCTTTGAATGTATCATATGCCAAAGCCTACGAATAAAGTTTTAACAAGCAATGCATAGTCAATAAATATTCAATTTATTGAAGTGTTTCAAGGTATGCAATCAAGTCATCAGATTTTTTACCATTGATTTTTTGCGATGACATCTTGGTTTTTTTACCTGCTTTTTTGGCAACACCTTTGGAGTCTGCAATCCAAGTGCGCAAGCTATTTTCATCCCAAACACCACCAACATCTTTTAAATATGTGCCGTATTTATAGCCATCAACAGAACCCTTGGCTTGCCCCATAATACCAAATAAATTGGGGCCTGTTTTTTTCTTTCCACCTTGATTAAAGGTATGGCAAGACATGCATTTTTTAGCCACCTTTTTACCCGAAATCGCATCACCACGACTTGTTTTAAGCATCAAACCTTGTTTGGGTGGATTTTTGGGCTCACTGCGAATTTCGCCTTTGCCTTGTGTTGGTGGTGCAATGACTTTCGCAGGCACTGCGGTAGGTGCAATTTCTTCTTGATTTCCTGCTAACGTATCTTGTTCTTCAATCACAACTTCTTTGGTCTGTACTTCTTCCTTGGGAGCAACTTCTTTAGGGGCAACCTTCACTTCAGGTTGCTCCGCCTTTGAAATTTCCATGCTTTTGTTAACCTGAACTTCAATTGTAGTTTCAACTTGTTTTGCATCCATATTTGGTTTGGCAGTATCCCCTACTTCCTCTGCAACTAGGCTTTTATTGGTCGATTGAGGCGTAGCTACTGGTGACTTCACTTCTGGCACTTGCTCTTGGCTGCAAGCTGCTAGTGAAATCAAAACAACCCATAAAGTTATTATTTTCATCATACACCCCTCACTTGTTCAACAATACCTGCACTATCCAACTTCAAATCACACAATATTTCAGCTTGCGTACCATGCTCTGGAAAGACATCAGGCATAGCAATATGGACAAATGCACCATGCCAGCCTGATTTCAAAGCTTCAACGGCAATCAACTCACCAATGCCACCGTGTGCAACACCCTCTTCAACCACAACCAATGGTTTACCCTTGGGCAAAGCTTGGGTAATGGCATCTATATCCAGCGGTTTAACAAACCTAAGGTTAAGCAATGCAAAGTTTTTATTATCTTCATCCTTTAAGGTTTGAACGGCGGTTTGCGCATCAGAGAAACGTGTGCCCACAGAGACAATTAACCCATCTTTACCCGCTTGAATAAGCTCTGCTTGAGCAATCGGTAATACCTTGGGTGTTTCAGCCTCTAAACCCAAACCTGAACCACGCGGATAACGAATCGCCACTGGCCCATCAATATCTTCCAATGCAGTTTTAAGCATATGGGTGAGCTCCACTTCATCTTTCGGACACATAATTGTCATATTTGGCAAACATCTAAGGAAGGCAATATCAAACATACCCGTATGCGTTGCCCCATCTGCACCCACAATGCCTGCCCTATCCAAACACATCACCACATGCAGGTTTTGGATACAAATATCATGAATAATTTGGTCATAAGCGCGTTGCAAGAAAGTGGAGTAAATTGCCACCACAGGTTTCATGCCAGCGCAAGCCAAACCGCCTGCAAATGTGAGTGCATGTTGCTCAGCAATGCCCACATCAATACACCGCTTGGGAAACACCTTGGCAAATGGCGATAAACCCGTGCCACCTGGCATAGCGCCAGTGATGGCCACAATGGATTCATCTTCTTTTGCCAATGCAATCAGGGTATCACCAAAAGCTTGGGTGTATGATTTGGGCGCATTTGCGTTCTTAATCGGTGTGCCTGATTTCAAGCAATAAGGGCCTAAACCATGCCATGTTTCAGGGTCTTCTTCGGCGGGAGAGTAACCCAAACCTTTTTTGGTTAAGACATGCAATAAAACAGGACCTTTCAAATCTTTGCAGTTTTCCAAGGTGGGTAACAAGTGGTCAAAATCATGCCCATCAATCGGACCAATATATCTAAAACCAAGCTCTTCAAACAGTGTGCCTGGTGTAATCATACCTTTGACATGCCCTTCCAAGCGTTTCGCCACATCAAATACAGCAGGCACTTTATTCAAAATCTTTTTCGCCGCTTCTTTGGCACTGGTATAGCTCTTATCCGTGATAATCCGTGCCAAATAGGATGACATTGCGCCAACATTGGGTGCAATCGACATTTCATTATCATTCAACACAACCAACAGGTTGTTATCGTTGCCACCTGCATGGTTCAAGGCTTCAAAAGCCATGCCGCCGCCCAATGAACCATCACCAATAATGGCAATGCTATGATGGTCTTGCGCCTGCAAGTCTCTGCCCATGGCAAAACCGTAAGCTGCGGAAATAGACGTGGATGCGTGACCCGCACCAAAACAATCATGTTCAGATTCTTTGCGTTTGGTAAACCCATTCAAGCCACCATATTGGCGCATGGTAGGCATACCTTCTAGACGACCAGTTAAAATCTTATGCGGATAAGCCTGATGCCCCACATCCCAAACCATTTTATCATTCGGTGAGTCAAACACATAATGCAATGCAATAGATAATTCCACCACACCAAGCCCTGCGCCCAAATGCCCACCAATCGGGGCAAGGGTTTCAATCAAATAATCGCGCATTTGTTGGGATAATTCGGGTAACTGCGATGTCTTGAGGCGTTTTAAGTCATCAACGCCTGTTATCGAATGCAATAAGTCTAAGTTTTTAGTGTCTGACATCATTGCCCTCGCTTTAAAATATAAGTTGCCAATGTTTTGAGTTGCATACCCGCATCACCTTGCAATGACGAACACGCATCCAGCGCAATCTGACACATTTCATCCGCCAATTCACGTGCTTTTATCACACCCAACACCGACACATAAGTCGCCTTGTTTTGTGCTTCATCTTTACCCGCGCTTTTTCCCAATATTTCGCTGCTGGCTGTGGTGTCCAATATATCATCGGCAATTTGAAAAAGAAGCCCAACAGCTTTACCAAACCGTGAACAAGCTTGGAATTGTGTTTCATCGGCATTGGCTAACCGCGCACCTGCTTCACACGACCAACGCAACAATTCGCCTGTTTTATGCAAATGAATACGCTCCACTTGCAACACATCAGAAATATCTTGATTTTCAGCCTCAATATCCATCATTTGACCGCCAACCATGCCTTGGCAACCTGAAGCCAACGCCATGTCTTTAACCAAGGTGATACGCGTGTCTGCATCCGCATTCAAACCAGCCAACATCTCAAAGCTCAACGCTTGCAGTGCATCAGCAGCAAGCACAGCCGTTTCTTCATCAAACTGCTTGTGACATGTAGGTTTTCCGCGCCTTAAATCATCATCATCCATGCATGGCAAATCATCATGAATCAGCGAATAGGTGTGCATACATTCAATGCTTGCCGCCGCAGGCATTGCTGTTTCTAAATTCTCTCCACCACACGCTTGATAACATGCCAACACCAAAGCTGGGCGCACCCGCTTACCCCCTGCCAAAAGTGAATACAACATGGCATCATACAATCGCTTGGGGATATGCGTTTGTTTGGTTTCGATATATTGTTTACAAAAGTTTTCAGTGGCAACAGCGTGCTCTGAAAGAAAAAGTGGTGCTTGCATCAAGCCTCACCATCAGCATCAAGCACCTGCAAACGCTGCTCAGCATCATCAAGCAATTTCTCACATTGACGGGTTAGCTTCACACCTTCTTCAAAAGCTTTCACGCTTTCTTCTAAAGATAACTGACCAGACTCAAGCTTTTCAACCATACTGGTCAAACCTTGTAATGCCTGCTCAAAAGATAATTCTTGTTTGTCTTGATTGCTCACGGCTCACTCCACAATGAAAAAGCCAACATTAGAGCTTTAAGGGTGAGGGTCAATGCTGCTCAATCAAAAGGGACGCGAACAGCACGGCACAACTCTTTCACATACGGTGCGCCAAGCTCAAAATAGCCCATCACAATATCCGAAAAATCGTCTTCCAATGCCAATTCAGGCGCAATTTCGGCAATAGCGATAAAGTCTTTGCGCTTGAGTTCATCAATCATGGCATGATCTTGTGGATAACCTTTCGGCGCACGCTTTAAGCTTTCTCCACCTAGCTCAAAATGCTTCTGAAATTTCTCAGAAGATTGCGAATCCAGCCAATTTTGCGAAAAAGTATCAATATGTTGGCGAATCAATTTCAATGCTGGAGCATCGGGGTGCCATTTGCCCACCCCAATAAATACCCGACTTGGCTCAATATGCACATAAAATCGATAGTGGAAATTGCACTTATCACTTGAATTCAGGAAGTTCACTTAAGCACGTGCTTGGATATATTGAATATAAAAAAGGAAAATGAAAAATGAAAATTATAAGCTATAAAAAATACACGGATAAGGTTATTTCACGAACGCTGGAGCTTCCTCTAGATAAGAGCGGGAACACTGTGGGTACAGAGCTGGCCACAGTCGCAGGCGTTACATATGCGAGTATCCCACTAGTGCAGTGCTCCCAACTCAGCCAAGTGAAATTAAAGCATCTGTAAAAACTGTGGTGTTAACCGCAAGCGAAGTTGCCGCCATCAAGCGAGTTTCGCCCCACGTTAAGTTAATCAACAATCGCGTTGTTGAGAAGATTCGCAGCGAATACTCTGCAGAGGACGAATTGAAGTTCGCGCGATTATCTATATCTGCGCTCGACCCAGCTATCACAGTAAGCGCTGCGGACAAACAGGCATTCGCAGCGTATCAAGCCGCTGTTGAATCTGCTCGCACGTGGGGCAGGGTAGAAAAGGCGAAGATGGGGCTATGAGGCAACAGCGTCACATGGTTTAGTAGCTCAAACCATGTGACGTTAAGTTACAAACCATGTGACGGCTTACACACGGCACAAAGAAAGGACTTACGGTAAAACCGTAAGTCCTTTTTTTATATGGTGCTCCCTGAGCGATTCGAACGCCCGGCCCTCTGATTCGTAGTCAGATACTCTATCCAGCTGAGCTAAGGGAGCCTTGTAATCCTACTTCTTATCACCTTCTCGCGAAGATGGCGGCATAGTAACGTCTTCTAACCAAACTTTCCAGTCTAAATTATCCATGCCAAATAATTCAGGAAAATCTCGATACAACCAGCCTTCGTACATCTTTTCACCCGACAGTGTTAAGCGCACATAAGCTGCGGGGTTGGCAACATTTTCATCATTAATTAAAGTATGACCTTTAATTCTGAGTCCTTCGGCTAACCCCAGTAACATCACTTGCCAGTCGCCTGACGTTTGCGTGTTACCCTTTTCTACTTCTACTGCAAATAAGCGTGTTGTGGATTTTTGTAAAAACACAATCTTAACTTTTCCTTCAATCTTGGTTGCCCAATCAGGAAGTTTATGACCAGCAGTTGCAGCATGAGGATCATCGGGGACACTCAACGGCAACTGCCATGCAATTTCTTTACTTTTTTCTCCATCACATGATGTCAAAAACATTAGCAAGCTCAATGCAAGCAATATCCGACCCAATATGGCGGAGAGAGAGGGATTCGAACCCTCGATAGATTTTACTCTATACACCCTTAGCAGGGGCGCGCTTTCAGCCACTCAGCCACCTCTCCATACTTGTTACCCTGCTGAAATAAATCAGCAGGGTAAAGCTGGCGGAAGGGGTGGGATTCGAACCCACGGTAGGTTGCCCTACGCCGGTTTTCAAGACCGGTACATTCGGCCAGCTCTGTCACCCTTCCGTTATGGGGCGCAATATAGCCACTGATATGATGAATGCAACGGAAAAAATCACTTGGCTTATATTTCATTCAAACAAGCTCAAGCATTTGCTTGCCCAGTAAGGTTGGGTTGTGTGTAATATGTACACCTGCAGCTTCAAGTGCGGAGAATTTAGTTGCCGCTGTTCCTTTTCCACCTGTAATGATTGCACCTGCATGACCCATGCGTTTACCCGTAGGTGCGGTTGCACCTGCAATGAAGGCAACCACGGGTTTGGAGACATGTTGTTTGATATATTCAGCGGCTTCCTCTTCTTCAGAACCACCAATTTCACCAATCATAATGATACCATCGGTGTGTTCATCCGCTTCAAACAGCTTGAGGCAATCTGTGAATGTCATACCATGAATAGGGTCGCCACCAATACCAATACATGTGCTTTGCCCAAGCCCTGTTTGGGTGAGTTGTTCAACAGCTTCATAGGTTAACGTGCCTGAGCGAGAGACCACGCCAATCCGCCCTGCCAAATGGATATGTCCTGGCATAATACCAATCTTGGCTTGCCCTGGGCTGATGATACCCGGGCAGTTGGGACCGATTAAGATGTTCTCTTTATCACGCAAATAGGTCTTAACTTTAAGCATATCAGCAACGGGAATGCCCTCGGTGATACAAACAATTAATTTGATGCCTGCATCAGCAGCTTCCATGATGGCATCCGCAGCAAAGGGGGCAGGCACATAAATCACTGAAGCTTCTGCGCCTGCTTGGTCAACAGCATCTTCAACGGTGTTGAATACGGGCAAATCCAAATGGGTTGTGCCACCTTTGCCTGGGGTAACACCGCCGACAAAGTTTGTGCCATAGGCTATCATTTGTTTGGAATGGAATGTGCCTTGTTTGCCCGTGAAACCTTGGCAGATGACGCGGGTGTATTTATCCAATAATACAGCCATTATACCGCCTCCGCAGCCAAAGTGGCTGCCTCATCCAAATCTTTTGCCCAGCGTACATCAAGCCCCGCATCGGCAATCAGTTGTTGCCCTTCTTTTTCATTGGTTCCCACCAAACGCATAACCACAGGCACCTGCATGGGATGTGTTTTCACGGCTTCGAGTAGACCTTGAGCAATAATATCGCAGCGTACAATGCCACCAAAGATATTGACCAACACAGCTTTGACATGGACATCATCAAATAATAATTTAAATGCTTCACATACAGTTTCCACGGTAACACCACCGCCAACATCCAAGAAGTTGGCAGGTTTTTGCCCTTTAAGCTGAATGATATCCATGGTTGCCATAGCAAGCCCAGCACCGTTGACCATGCAGCCTATTGAGCCATCCAAAGCGATATAGTTAAGGTTGTGTTTGGAAGCCTCTACTTCTTTTGCATCTTCTTCATCTAAGTCGCGGTATGCTAGAAGGTCTTTTTGGCGGTAAAGCGCGTTATCATCCACAGCAAATTTAGCATCGAGTGCAATAAGTTTATCCTGCTGCGTCAGCACCAAAGGGTTAAGCTCCAAAAGACTGGCATCGGTTTGCTGAAACATGGTATAAAGCTGGCTTACAAGTTGGCTGAATTGTTTGGCAACATCACCTGTTAAACCTAAAAAGAAAATCATTTTACGAATATGGAATCCAGATAAACCTGATGCGTTATCTATGGAGACATTGAGAATACGCTCAGGCGTGTTGGCAGCGACAGCTTCAATATCCATACCACCATCAGGAGAAACCACAAAACTGATGCCCTCATTTTCTCTATCCACCAAAAGGCTAAGGTAATATTCATGGGCAATATCAATACCTGATTCAATATAAACGCGGTGTACCACTTTGCCTGCTTCACCTGTTTGATGGGTGACCAATATGCTACCCATCAGGTTGTTTGCAGCTTGTTGCACTTCATCCAAGGTTTTACAAATTTTAACACCACCAGCTTTGCCGCGACCACCCGCATGAATTTGTGCTTTGACTACCCAAAGTGAGCCGCCAAGTTGTTCAGCGAAAGATCTAGCTTGGTTTGCTTCAAGGACAACTTGCCCTTTCGGTACAGGGATACCAAAGGATGCTAAAAGTTTTTTGGCTTGGTATTCATGAATATTCACGCTTGCTCTCCTAACAATCTGTCCACATCTTCTTTGGCGGCTTGCACAGATGCCAAGGATGCTTGCATGGCTTCTTTTTCAGATTCATTCAAGTCCAACTCAATCACACCCTCCATGCCTCCGCCACCCAGCTTGCAAGGTACACCCATAAAATAACCATCAATACCATATTCGCCTTCAAGCCATGCCGCACAAGGCAAAATACGGTTTTGGTCTTTTAAAATGGCTTCTGCCATCTCAACAATCGCCGCTCCAGGCGCATAAAATGCCGAGCCTGTTTTTAGAAGCTCAACAATTTCCGCACCACCTTGGGCTGTGCGTTCACTAATTTTTTGAATATTTTCTGCGCTTAACATTTCGGTGAGTGGCACACCGCCAACCGTAGAGTAGCGGGCAAGCGGAACCATGGTGTCGCCATGACCACCCAAAACAAGCGCAGACACATCAGTAATGGACACATCCAAAGCTTGGGCAATAAAAGAGCGCATTCTTGCAGAATCGAGAACACCCGCCATGCCAATGATGCGTTTGCGAGAAAAACCAGACACTTGTTTGGCAGTATAAACCATAGCATCCAGCGGGTTGGTGACGACGATAATAATACAGTTTGGTGATTGCTTCACGACTTTAGCGGTTACATCAGCAACGATTTTAACATTGGTCGCCAACAAATCATCGCGGCTCATGCCCGGTCGCCTTGCAATGCCTGCGGTGATAATCACCAAATCAGAGTCGGCAGTGTCGGCATAATCTTGCGTGCCTTTCACATTCACATCATAGCCAAGAATAGGAGAAGCTTCATACATATCCAAAGCTTTGCCTTGCGGAATACCATCCACAACATCCAGCAATACAATATCACCAAGCTCTTTATAAGCAGCTAAAAAAGCAGCCGTTGCCCCCACATTACCTGAGCCGACCACAGTGATTTTCTTTCTCGGAAAATAAGCATTATCATGTTTTACAACACCAGACCAACGCATATGAATCTCCTTGTTTTGTTGAGGTTTGTCGAAAACTAACGTTTATTCTTGCAAAGGCATAGCAAGTGCTTGGCTGATAGCCTGCTGTTGTATGTCTGCTCTGGAGCCTTGAAAATGGAAACATTGAGCAATAGCAGCTTGCGATGGTTTTTTTAGAGCAACCCAAACTGTGCCTACGGGTTTATCTTTTGTGCCACCACTTGGCCCTGCGATGCCTGAAACAGCTAAAGCTAAAGTGTTGCTTTCACACTGTTGAACAGCACCCTCAACCATGGCAAGTACCACTTCTTGGCTCACTGCACCGAATGTTTCTAGCGTTTCAAGTGGCACATGGACTTCTTCGTGTTTGGCTTGATTGGAGTAAGTCACCCAACTTCTATCCAAGACTGCAGATGCACCAGCCAGTGCGCCAATGGTAGCGGTTAAACCACCTGCGGTGCATGATTCGACACAACGCAGCTTCCAGTTGTTCTTTTGCAAATAGAGCATCAAGGTTTGGGCGTTTTTCATACAAACACCTGCAACAATAATAAACCCACAACACCGCCCATTAGCCCTGCCACCAAGTCATCATTCATAATGGAAAACCAGTGTGCGCCCCATGATTCGATACGTTTGATGGGGAAGGGTTTGATGATGTCAAAGCCGCGAAATAAGATAAATGCGAGTGGTAGAATGATTTCCAAAGGTTGGTGTGGAAAGACTGCGAGAAGTATGGCGATATTCAGCCAAAGCCCTGCCCATTCATCAATCACTATCCATCCAGGGTCATGGTGTTGCCCAAGTTTAACCAGTTCGGGCAATAAATAATAACAGACAAGAAAACCAAACAAGGTGACGATAAGCGTTGCCATCCATAGCGCATTTAAACCCCATAGTTCAAGCATAAACCATGCTGGGAGCAGGGCAAATAAACTGCCCCAAGTGCCGGGTGCTTTGGGTAACCATCCGCTACCTAAACCCGCTGCAATCCAGCGCAATATCCAAAATGTTGAATTAGCCAAAGTGGTCATACCCCTTGATATTATAATCGATAATTTTTTCACCTTGCATGAGCTGAACACCGTTTCCTTTGCAACAAAAACCAATGTGTTTTGCTCCAAGCTCAATGAGTGAGGTGTATTTTGTAGCAGGTGCAGTAAAACAAAGCGCAAAGTCTTCACCACCACTGAGCATCATCTTTAATGTTTCCTCAGTGTTAAATACAGCTTGGAGTTGCTGATAACTATCAAGCTGTTTCACTAAATTTATATCAATCTGAATACAAACTTGAGAAGCCTTGCTGATATGCCCCAAGTCTTGCAACAGCCCGTCACTGATGTCGATGCAGCTTTGAATGCCTAACTCTCGTAGTGCAGCACCTTGTTTATAAAGTGGTGTAATCATTTGAAAGTGGGGTACGAAACTACCGTGTTGTTGACCACTTAACCACTGCTTTAGCCCTGCTGCGGATAAACCTGAGTCACCCAAAATCCATGCTTCATCATTGACTTTGGCGGCACTTCGCGTCATCGCAGTGTCTTTGGAGAGAAGCCCACCAACGGTGACGTTGATGCTGTTGATGGGTGCGCTTACAGTGTCGCCGCCTGCAAGTTCGACGTTATGGGTGAGACAGGTTTGCACAATACCATCACTCATTTGAGCTAAGGATTGTTTATCTTTGGCTGAGATTGCCAACCAAATCCAAGCAGGCACTGCACCCATAGCGGCAAGGTCGGAAAGAGCAGCATTGACTGCGCGAGAACCCGCAATATCTAAGCGCATATCTTGAGGCCAATGCACACCTTCAACCGCAATATCCGTGCTGACCACAAGTTCCATCCCTTCAGGAATATGATGAACCGAAGCATCATCACCATTGCCAAGGCTTGTCGTGGGATGGCGAAAGGGTGTTCGCGTTTGGAACAGTTGAGCGATAGCTTCAAACTCTTGATTCATATTGTGAACTCTTAGCTAATCCAACAAAAAAGCCAAGCAACAGATGTTACTTGGCTTTGAAATGTAAGGTTTCTGGTTGTATGATAAGTGGTGCTTAGAAATGATTGCCAGCCATGTAATGTTGCACAGCAGCTTTTTCCTCATTCATGTGACGGATAACATTCGCAGTGTGGGTGAGAAGGTGGGCAAAAATGGCATAAACCAAATCTGGGTCTTCATGCATGAATGATGTGAAGGTATCTCTTGTGAGTTTGTAGATGATGCAATCTTCTTTAGCGGTCACTGTTGCGCTGGCTTCGTCTTCAGTTAGGAAGCTCATTTCACCAACCAAGTCACAAGGCTTGGCAGTACCGACGCGAATATTTTCACCATTACAGTTACAATCAATATAAGCTGAACCTGAGTGTATGACATAAATAGCGCTGCCAGGATTGCCTTGGGCAACAATCACAACACCTTTGGCATATTCACAAACTTCAATTTTCTGATTGATGAGTAACTTTTGTGTGCTTGAAAGACCTTGCTTAAAAAAGTTTTCTTCTAGCCAATTTAAATCAATATCCATGTTGTTTACTCTCCCGATTTTGAAAACGACTAAAACATTAGACGAGAAGCTTTAGTAGGGCAAGCTTAATACAATCTTTTGGCAGAAAAGTTAGCTAGGTCACACAATAGTTGTTTGATATTTTTATTTTTAACATCGGGCAATAAGGCAATAGCACGTTCGGCGTACACCTTGGCTTTTGTCATGGCGTATTCTGTGCCACCATGTTGCAAGACACGATTACGTACCCAGTCGCGGTCGCCTTCATGGTAAGGGTTTTCATCGCGCTCAGAAATGATGCGTACACGTTCTTGAAGCTCTGGGTCTTGGTGCATGGCATGAATCAATGGTAAGGTTATTTTGCCTTCTTCTAGGTCATGTCCCACAGGTTTACCCGCAGCTTCCTCATCGGATAAATAATCCAAAGCATCATCCATCAATTGGAAGGCAACACCCAAACACATGCCATATTCGCTCATATCTTTGATAATCTGCTCACCTTGTCCGCTCACATGTGCGCCCACTTCGGCGGCTGCTGCGAATAATACAGCCGTTTTGCGTTCGATGACTTCCAAACATTCTGTTTCAGTCATTTCCAAGTGAAAAGTGCGTGAAAGTTGTAATACTTCGCCTTCAGCCAAAGCGTTGGTGACATCAGACATGAGCTTTAACATGCCCATATCATTATCTTTGACCAACATTTGGAATGAACGAGAGAATAAATAATCGCCAACCAAGACGCTGGCTTGATTGCCCCACACCGCGTTGGCAGAAGGGTTGCTGCGCCTAAAGTCGGAGGAATCGACCACATCATCATGCAATAAGGATGCGGTATGGATAAACTCAACCACCACGGCGAGAGGAATATGTCTATCACCTTTATAATCAAACATTTTGGCAATCAAAAGGCATAATAATGGGCGAAGACGTTTGCCCCCGCTATTGATAATATAATGACCAATGGCAGGAATCATGGCGATGTCCGATTGAAGGTTGTCGTGAATGCAATCATTCACACGTTTCATATCATCGGTGCATAATTTAATGGCTTGATTGAGTGGGTTATCGTCTTTCACGGGTTGCAAGCGTAAGGGCTTATGGTTTTTCGTCAACAATGATTAATGCTTGCCATGTTTTTGACAAACCATCATTGCTGGTTGCCATGATGGGGCAACTTAATTGTGATTTGGCAAAAGGATGGTTGCCCGCAAAATCAGTGACGATACAAGCCGCCTCTTCAGCCAACAATAAACCTGCGGCATAATCCCAGAGCTTTTGTCCGCCATGCACAATAAACTGCGCGCGCCCAGCAGCAAGCCATGCCCATTCTAAAGCACATGTGCCGATATTGCGCTGACTGCGGTAGTGTTTTTCGGTCACGAGTTTAATGGCAAGTGGTGTGTTGAGGCGTTTAAAATCAACAAAACCAATGCAGTCGGATAAAGGTTTACTGATAGGGATAGGTATTTGTGTTTCACCATTGAAGCTAAAACCTTGCCCGCGTACTGCGGAAAACATTTCATCACGCACGGGGTCGTAAATGCAAGCAAGTACAGGTTTCCCATCTTCAATCAAAGCGATAGATATGGCAAACAAAGGCATGGGTGTGGTGAAGTTTCCTGTGCCATCGAGCGGGTCAACGCACCAGAACTTACCACCATGATGCAAGGCTTGCAGTTGTTCTTCCATACTCATTTCTTCGCCCAAGAAACCAATACGTTCATCCAACTTAGCGAGCTCATCTTGAATAAATTGCTGCGCTTTTTCATCCGTTTCGGTAACAATTGAGCCATCACTTTTGCGAGTTTGCACTGATGTTTGGCTAATGAATGCAGGCAACAAAATGTTTTGACCTGCATCTTTGGCGATGTTTTCGACATTTTTTAATAGGTTTAACATAATGATTTCCATGTTTCTAAAGGTATTTTTCGAGCTTTGCCAAAACCACCCACCCAAAATACGGATGCAATTTTGATGCGGTGTAATGTGAAGTCGGGGAAAGAAAACAAAGGTTCTGCATCAGGAATGCTTTGCAAATAATCCTTTTGATAATCCGCTTGTTCAGTTTCAGGTACAGCTTCAATCATGCCTGTGAAACTAAGCCGCGCCAGCGAAAGTGGGGAAGTGTTGTTGGTTTCGGCTGTGCAAATCATCAGTCCAACATTTTGGTTATTCCGAATGTTCTTCGTGTGTTTTGCCAACTCTGAAAGGTGTAATATAATATAACCTTGATAAAGCGCATAAGGACACATGCTTGATTCAGGCGTGTATCCACCTTGCGTGCTTAAAAAAGCAATATGTGTATTAGCCAATAAAGTTTGAATACCTTGCTGCCAGCTATTGTCCTTCGGGTTACTCATAGGGCGTAAGTTAGTGGATTTAGAGGAAGAGGTCACTAAAGTATATAAACAGGTCGTCATTCCTGCGAAGGCGGGAATCTATACGTGAAAGAAGGGTTTTCGTTCATTTCTTTTCCATCAACACCCCAGGGTGGTTTCTCTTGCGCAGAAGCGCAATTCACCTTCAGCAACGAACCAAAGAAAACGCCCTTTAGAGGAATGCTGTCACTTCGACCAGCGTGGAGAAGTCTTACATCTTAGAGATACCTCGACTTCGCTCGGTATGACAGGTTAATAGAACTTCGTTTCTCTGCGTAACTTTGCGTCATCTGCGGTTTAAAAAAGCAATACCATTGCAATTACTTTTCAAGCCAAGCAAAGTGCAGCTATGCAACAATGGTTTGAACATATTTGGTGGAGCAAACGCCGTAACCCCAACATCCTTTGGCGATTGTTGTCGCACATCTATGCCAAAATCATGCAATATGACCAACGCAAGCGTTTTCAAACGCAAGTTTGCCCATCTATTCCTATGATTTCAGTAGGTAACATTACAGTTGGCGGCAGCGGTAAAACACCATTTGTCGTTTGGCTTGCAGGCGAGCTGAAAGCGCAAGGGTTTAATCCCGTTTTGTTATCGCGTGGTGATGGCGCAAACAATCAAGAGCCGCATGTGGTATCGCAATACTCTAAAGCCAGAGAAGTGGGCGATGAAGCCGTTTTATTATATCGATTAAGTGGTTGCCCTGTCATTGCAGGGCGCGACCGCATCAAAGGTGCTGAAATGGCAGTCAAGTATGGCGATGTATTGATTTTGGATGATGGTTTTCAATATCGCCAGTTGCATAGGGTGTGTGATATTGTGCTTGTGCCCAAAGAAGGGGTGGGTAATGGTTATTTATTGCCTGCAGGACCTTTGCGTGAGCCTATTTCGGCACTGGCTAGAGCGGATATTGTGGTGCGAACGGGGCATAGTGGGTTTGAACCTTTGACAAATGCTAAAGAATGGGATTGGTCGGCGAAAGCTGCGGGTGTTGTGGATTGGATGGGTGTGTGGGATGTGCCGCTGGAGGTAGAAAAAAAGGTCACGCTTGTGACTTCGGTGGCAAGACCACGGCGAGTGCGCAATGATTTGGAAGCTTTGGGTTTTGATGTGAGCGAACATATAATATTTGATGACCATCATGCTTACACCAAAGATGATGTGGGTAAACTTATGAAGGGGAATCAAACCATTGTTACGACAGGAAAAGATGCTGTGAAACTTTTACCACTTTGGGATAATTATAAACAGCTATGGGTGTTGGAACAAAAGGCTGAGGCTGAGGAAGGTCTAGCTTCTTCGATTTGTGAATTTATTGATAACTGATGTTACGCACCTATTCCTCGTAAGTGAGGCTTTAGCCTCGCCCAACTCAGGCTATGCATAAGGATTTCGTCTGATTCTCAAATCTATTGCACCTGCTACAAGAGGGCGAGGCTAAAGCCTCACTTCCAATGAGATCCTATTAATTTACTCCCTCATTCCCACGCTGAAGCATGGGAACGAGGAATAGGTGGATAACATCCGTTATTAACGCTTACAAAATAAACCTCTACGGTTCATAAAAAATAAACCTCTACGGTTCATAAAAAATAAACACCTGCTACGGTTTGCCCCGTAAGGGAGTGAGTATGCAAAGCAGTATTTCCAGTATCGACCTAGCGATTATCGTGATTTACATCGTAGCAACTACCGCGTTTGGTGCGTGGTTTGTCAAAGGTAGCCATGATATGAAAGGTTTTACTTTGGCAGGTAAATTGATTCCTGGTTGGGCGATTGGTTTATCGTTGATGGCGACATATTTGAGTAGTATCAGCTTTCTTGCCAATCCTGGTAAATCGTATGCCTCCGACTGGCGACCTTTTGTGTTTTCGCTGACACTTCCCATTGCCATTTGGATTGCTGCCAAGTGGTTCATTCCTTTGTATCGCAATCATGTGCAGACCACGGCTTATGAGTATTTGGAGAATCGCTTTTCGCTTTGGGCGCGGCTTTATATGGGTGTGGCTTATGTGTTGTTGCAGGTGGGTAGGTTTGCGGTGGTGCTTTATTTAACGGCATTGGCATTGGCTGCTTTGCTTGGCGTGGATATTGTCACTTTAATCCTCGCTTTGGGTGCGTTGACCATTCTTTATACGCTGCTTGGTGGTTTTGCCGCAGTGATTTGGACGGATGTGGTGCAGTCTATCGTGTTGTTGCTGGGTGGTTTGTTGTGTTTGTTTTTACTGATTAGTAATATGGATGGTGGTTTTGAAGTGCTCACGGCAGAAGCAAGTCGAGCGCATAAATTTGATTTGGGTTCATTAGACTTTGATTTGATGATTCAAGGGTTTTGGGTGATTTTTATCTTCGGCATTGTGGAAAACTTAAAAAACTTCTCGGTTGACCAAAACTATGTGCAACGCTTTTTATCCGCATCATCAGAAAGCGAAGCCAAAAAGGCATTGTGGTTGGGCGGCTTGCTCTACATTCCGATTTCAGCGTTATTCTTTTTGATTGGGACAGCCTTGTTTGTGTATTATCTCAATGTTCAACCTGATGACTTCCCTGCCAAAGCCGACCAAATCTTTCCTTATTTTATTGTGCATGAATTGCCAACGGGTTTAGTGGGTATTGTGATTGCGGGGGTGATGGCGGCAGGCATGAGTACGCTGGATTCATCGCTGAATAGCTCGGCAACGGTGGTCACCATAGATTTTTATAAGCGGGTGTTCAACAAAGATGCCGATGATGCCGCACAACTGCGTGTGATTCGCTTCACCACGGCTGTGATTGGTGTGGTGGCAACTGTGGCTAGCCTTGCCATGATTGATGTCAAAACAGCTTTGGATGTTTGGTGGCAAATTTCGGCAATTTTTGGCGGGGGTATGTTGGGTTTATTTTTGTCAGCACTGTTGTTGCCCAAACTTTCATCCAAACAAGCTATGGTAGCAACCTTGATTGGGGTGATGTTTGTGGCATGGGCAAGTTTGGCGAAGTTGGGTGTTGAAATGGATATGGGTTTCCCTTTGCACACCATGATGATTGGCGTAGTGGGTACACTTTTGATATTGGTTTCATCGTTTGTATTGCAGCTTTTTAGTCATGAAAAAGATTAAGGTTGGCAAAATCTGCTTGCAGGATATTAAGGTGCGCAAAAAGCTTGCACCACCCACGCAAGTGCAGAAATCACCCAAGGACTACGACAGGAAAAAGTTGAAATTGTTGTTGCGTAAAGGTTTGCAAGATTAGGAAGTTCTGAATAATTGATTTTTATGCAAAAATAATGGATTTTAGTCCCGTATGCGTAAGATCATATCAAGGTCGCTCACTCCTGTTGAAAAGTGAGCAACCTTTTATGCATACTTATGCTTTGTGGTAAATCTCACTACCTTTTTCTTTAAAGGTTTCAGACTGTTCATACATACCTGCCTCAATGGCTTTCATCGCTTCGATACCATGCTCGGCTGCATAATCACGCACATCTTGGGTGATTTTCATGGAGCAAAATTTCGGGCCACACATCGAACAAAAATGTGCTACTTTGGCGGATTCTTTCGGTAGCGTTTCATCATGGAAAGAACGCGCAGTATCAGGGTCTAATGATAGATTGAACTGGTCTTCCCAGCGAAATTCAAAGCGTGCTTTAGACAACGCATCATCGCGTTGTTGTGCTCCAGGGTGACCTTTGGCTAAGTCCGCAGCATGGGCTGATATTTTATAAGTAATGACACCTATTTTAACATCATCGCGGTTTGGTAATCCTAAATGTTCCTTGGGTGTGACATAACAAAGCATGGCGCAACCATACCAGCCAATTTGAGCAGCACCGATGCCTGATGTGATATGATCATAACCAGGTGCAATGTCTGTGGTCAACGGGCCAAGCGTGTAGAATGGTGCTTCATCGCAATGTTCAAGCTGTAAGTCCATGTTTTCTTTAATCATTTGCATGGGCACATGACCAGGACCTTCAATCATCACTTGCACATCATGTTTCCAAGCGATTTTTGTCAGTTCGCCCAATGTTTTAAGTTCGCCCAATTGTGCAGCATCATTGGCATCGGCAATCGCGCCTGGGCGCAAGCCATCACCCAATGAGAATGACACATCATAAGCTTTCATGATTTCACAAATATCTTCAAAATGGGTGTATAAAAAGTTTTCTCTATGATGCGATAAGCACCATTTTGCCATGATTGAACCGCCGCGTGATACAATGCCAGCCAAGCGATTGGCAGTTAAGGGAACATAACGCAGAAGAACCCCAGAGTGGATGGTGAAATAATCCACACCTTGCTCTGCTTGCTCAATCAAAGTGTCACGGAAAATTTCCCATGTTAAATCTTCAGCAATGCCGTTGACTTTTTCCAAGGCTTGGTAAATTGGCACCGTTCCAATCGGCACAGCCGCATTACGAATAATCCACTCGCGGGTTTCATGGATATTTTTACCTGTTGATAAATCCATGATGGTGTCTGAACCCCAGCGGGTTGCCCAAGTCATTTTGTCCACTTCTTCTTCAATGGATGAACCCAAAGCTGAGTTACCAATATTACCATTGATTTTCACCAAGAAGTTGCGCCCAATAATCATAGGCTCCAATTCAGGGTGGTTGATGTTGGCAGGAATGATGGCGCGACCACGGGCAACTTCATCACGCACAAACTCAGGCGTGATGACATGCGGAATATTTGCACCAAAGCTTTGACCAGGATGTTGTTTGGTGATTTCATGCAAATGCTCACGTTTTTGGTTTTCACGAATGGCAACATATTCCATTTCAGGGGTGATAATGCCTTGGCGGGCATAGTGCATTTGCGATACGTTTTTACCGACCTTGGCTTTGCGCGGTTGTTTTAAATGTTCAAAGCGAAGGTGGTTGATGCTTTCATCATCGCGGCGTTCGTTGCCGTATTTGGAAGATAAACCTGTCAGTGGTGCGGTGTCATCACGCTCTTTAATCCAAGTGCTACGCACGTTTGGTAAGCCTTTCTGAAGGTCGAGTTCTACTTCAGGATCGGTGTAAGGTCCTGATGTGTCATAAACCAAAATTGATGGATTTTCTTCAAAGCCATTGGATGTTTCTGTGGCTGATAAACTTATTTCGCGCATAGGTACACGAATATCGGAACGCGATCCTTGAATATAGACTTTCTTCGAGTTGGGATAAAGCTGACGCGAATCTTTGTTTGCTTCGTCCATATGTACTGATGTGTCTGCCGATAAATCTGTCATAAATGTGTAAAACCTCTGCTTAGAAATTGGTTGCCAATGATAGCTTTCTTCAAGGGTAAGATATAGTGAATAATTAAAAGAGCCTGAATTCAAGTGATAAGTGCAATTTCCACTATCGATTTTATGTGAACGCCTGTATTTTCCTCAAATACTTCGTATGGATTTTGAACGCCAAACACTTTTTGGGTCGGTTATTAAGCCTATGAACGGCTTTTAGAACTTCTTTTGTAGTCACTTCAAGCAAGCTCATTGCTTTGGGGAAGTACTGCCGTAGAAGACCGTTTGCATTCTCATTTTGACCACGTTCCCAGCGTATTAATTGCTGATTACCGCTAGCTAAGGTCATCCAGCGCACGATATTGTATGCCAAGATACTACTTTGAAACAACAAAAAAAGGGCCACCTTGCGGTAGCCCTTTTCATATACTTCAATTTCAATCGACTTAGTTTTTATCTTGATCGACGATTTTGTTAATCCACGGCATCATGGCGCGAAGTTTTTCACCTGTAACTTCGATAGGATGTGCTGCATTGTTGCGGCGCGCCGCAGTCATAGAAGCGTAGTTGGTCGCACCTTCAAGGATGAATTGTTTTGCATATTCACCATTTTGGATGTTTGCCAAGCATTCTTTCATCGCTTTGCGTGATTCTGCGTTGATGATTTTAGGTCCAGTAACATATTCGCCATATTCAGCGTTGTTAGAAATCGAGTAGTTCATGTTGGCGATGCCGCCTTCATACATCAAATCCACAATCAATTTCAATTCATGCAAGCATTCAAAGTATGCCATTTCAGGTGCATAACCTGCTTCAGTTAATGTTTCAAAACCAGCTTTCACCAATTCAACTGCGCCACCACAAAGAACAGCTTGTTCACCGAATAAATCAGTTTCTGTCTCATCTTTAAATGTTGTTTCGATAATACCCGTACGACCGCCACCAATCGCAGAAGCGTAAGACAAACAAATCGCTTTTGCATCGCCTGTTGCATCTTGATGAATCGCGATTAAATCAGGAATACCACCACCACGAACGAATTCAGAGCGAACAGTGTGACCTGGTGCTTTGGGTGCAATCATCACAACATTCAAGTCAGCGCGAGCTGTTACTTGGTTGTAATGCACTGCGAAACCGTGAGCGAATGCCAAAGTTGCACCTTGTTTGATGTTGGGCTCAATTTCGTCTCTGTAAAGCACAGATTGGAACTCATCAGGTGTTAGAATCATGACAATGTCCGACGCTGCAACAGCATCAGCAACATTGCTTACTTTTAAGCCGTGCGCTTCAGCTTTAGCCACAGACGTAGAGTTGGTGCGAAGACCAACTACAACATCAACGCCTGAATCTTTTAAGGTTGGTTGCATGTGCGTGACCTTGTGAACCATAACCAATAATAGCAACTTTCTTGCTCTTTGATGATGGATAGGTCTGCATCTTTATCATAATAAACGTTTAATGCCATGGGTCATTCTCCTAAATTAAAGTAAATCAATAAAACTTCAAATATTCTTTCAATGAGGCGCGCACACTAATCAAGTCCAAACAAAATATCACCTATTCTTTAGGGAAATAGCAGAGCAATCACATGAGACCTAGATTCTGCAAGTGTTTACACACACATAGCGTAACCTATTGATTCACCTAGACTATTTAAAAATCACTCATCACCAACAAGGTGACCACGTGTTTTCTAAATACACCATACAAACCAATATCTTGCACTCTGCACGTACAAACACTTGCAGGATCTAGGTGAGAATTTGAGTTTTTATACAATGCGTGTGCGGGTCGATTCATGTCTTGTTCAGAGCTTCGCTAAGTTTTTTTAATCGCCGCTTCCTCTTCCACATCTGCTAAAGGTTCAAACAATGACTGAAGCTCATCTTCAGTCCATAGTGCATTACTTTGACTTCCACTACCATGAATGCTGTTGGCAAGCGCACGTTTACGCTCTTGCATTTCCAATATTTTTTCCTCAACAGTACCAATCGTGGTGAGTTTATATACGAAAATAGGTTTATCTTGCCCAATTCGATGCGCTCTATCGGTGGCTTGATCTTCGGCGGCAGGATTCCACCATGGATCGAAGTGAATCACGGAATCTGCAGCGGTAAGGTTTAAACCTGTACCTCCCGCTTTCAGGCTGATGAGAAAGATAGGCACTGTGCCATTTTGAAATTGCTCAACGGGAGTGATGCGGTCTTTGGTTTGCCCTGTCAATTTAACATAAGGTAAATTTAGTTCATTACATAAGGCTTCAATCAAGCGTAGCATTTCTGCAAACTGCGAGAAAATAAGTATTTTTCTGCCCTCTTCAATCATTTCAGGAAGCATTTCTTTGAGCATGTTTGTTTTGGCAGATGAGATACCATCGGTATCTATTTGTTTGACCAAGCGCGGGTCGCAACAGACTTGGCGCATCTTCATCAGCGCATCCAAAACAATGATTTTACTCTTAGCCACGCCCATGGCTGCCACGGAATCACGCACTTTTTTCTGCATGGCAAGGCGTACACTTTCATATAATGTACGTTGGTTACCCTCAAGTTCCACACTGCGGATAATATTGGTTTTGGCAGGCAATTCTTTGGCAACATCTTCTTTCATGCGGCGCAATAAAAAAGGACGAACGCGAATATTTAAAGCATCTTGACGCGATGCGCTACCATCTTGCTCAATGGGTTTGCGGAATAGGTTTGTGAAGTTTTTTTGGTCGTACAAGTAGCCTGGCATTAAGAAATCAAACTGTGCCCACAATTCACCCAGATGATTTTCAATAGGCGTTCCTGTTAAGCAAATGCGGTGACGTGCATTAAAGTCACGCACCAGTTGTGAAGCTTTGGCACGCGGGTTTTTGATATTTTGTGCTTCATCCAAAATAAGCATGTGGTAAGGTTCATCAATTAAGAAGCTGGCATCACGCGGTAGCAAGGGGTAAGTGGTGAGCACCAAATCATACTGAGCAATAGCATCAAATAATCTTGCACGGTGAACGCCATGCAATACCAAGACGCGCAAGTCGGGCGTAAATTTTTGCGCTTCCATGCGCCAGTTGTGCATGAGGCTGGTTGGGGCAATGACCAAAGCAGGGTGTTGTAGGCGACCTTCTTCTTTTTCCTTAAGGATACAAGCCAAGGTTTGAATGGTTTTACCCAACCCCATATCATCCGCTAAAATGCCATGTACGCCTGTACGCATCATCATTTGCAACCAATTTAATCCATCGTGCTGATAGTCTCTAAGTTGAGCTTGTAGACCTTTGGGTGCTTCCACCTTTTCTAGGTTTTGGTTATCAACCAAGGCATGAACCAGCTCTAGCCACTTTTTATCATCTTTAATTTTAACCTTTTCATGGTTTTCTAAATCATCTTTAATGGCAAGCAATTGTACACCAGAAATATTTTTCTCGTTGACACTTGTGGTGGTGAAAAGCTCCATCATATGCTTTAAAATACTGAATAGCATATCACCAGGAATGGATAACATGCGACCATCGGGTAAAGGTAAGGGAACATGCTCTAAAGTTTGAATACTATGAAGCATCTCATCAGATAAACGTTCTGGATTCTCTTTGATCCAAGCGGCAATAGCATCAATAAGGTCGATAGATTCACCATCTTCCAATGTGGCGGAGAAGTCAGCCTTACCCATTAGACCTTCGCCATCAACACCTAAATCCCAGCTTTGAGCCGTGAGTAAATTGTAGCGGAAATCGTCACTCATTTCGATATGGAAACCATCCTTTTTGAGCTGTGGTACAATATCTGCCATAAAGATGATCCAATCTTGGTTGATAAGCGTGTGACTTGGCAATACACCTGCTTTTTTCAATTTGATGCGGGTGGTGACAGGTGTTTCAGTAATGCCGTTTGCCATTAAGTTTATCATGGCACTATTTTCAAGACCTTTGTCGCGGGCATACTCGATGAGTAAGTTGTCTTTCTTAATGCGCACTGGTTCTTCGGTTTCACCATATTTGGTGCGCTCTTCACCATATTCAAACCAAATATCCAATCCATCAAAATGTGTGCCAAAAATAGGGGAGTGGATAGCGACTGAATGAAAGCTTAGAATGATAATGGGTTTGATGATTTCATGTTGCAGTGTCAGTCGTTCTGGTTGTGGAATAAAGTCGGGGAAATTGGGTAGAAGAATATCACTATCATCTGTGATTTCCTCAGGTTTCAAGGGCAGAGTGTTGAGTAAATCTCGTGTTTCTTCCAAAGAACAAGGTTGATTAATGCTACCGCACGTGTTGTTGCTAATATCCAAATAGTAAGGCGGTGAAACGTGAATAATCATCGCTTCTGGCTTGGTGGCCAAACTTAGTGTTTGTAGGCCTTGAGCATCCATATCCCAAAACCACTCCGCATCACGACTTTGCGCTATCTTAAGCGCATCACGGTCTTTATCCCACCAGTGGCAACGCCCTGTTTTAATCACACGTTCTAATATTTCTTGCCCAGTCGTACCTTGCAATAAAAGTGAGTCGCCCCCTGTGGGTAAGTTTGCCGCGGCATCGCGCAAAATTCGCTCATCAACAGATAAAATATAGCGCGGAATATTGCGAATAAGAATACTTTTGCAGCTGTATGGCGTGGCTTTTCCGTATTTATCATTTTTGAGTAAACGAATGGATTCAAAGTGGATACACAGACGATTTTTTCTATCAGGTCGGATGATGTAGAGTAAGCGTTGGCGAACATCGCTAGGGTAATCGCTTCTTGAAAGGGTGGTGTTGCTGCTTTTTCCAGACACACCAAACCAACTGTGAAAAGGAACAGGCTCTTCTTTTTTCTTACGTTTCTTGCGTGGTAAGGTTGATGTTTCAGCAAGTACAGCATACAAAGCCGCAGCAACATGTTGGCAGTTGAATTGAAGCGGACAGTCACAATCACCATCAATGTCATATTCATCATAGGCAATGGAAACTTGGTGAGGCTTAGGATTTGATCCCATGACTTGAGCAGTAACGGTGTGTTTGGCTGCATTAAAGTTTAAAGATTCGACTTGGCCACTTTTAAAGTAGTCGCGCCCTTTCTCCAATAACTTGCTTTCAAAGTTATCTTCAATAAAGACTTGTGTGATTTCGGCTGCCATGTGTTCCCCAAGGGTGAATTTGATAGGTGAATAGAAGCGAGGCATTCTCTATAAGCAAGCCTGAATATGCAATAGAAAGATATGAGGTCACAGTTTTGAGTGGTGCTGAGAATCGGTGCATTTAATGTCATGTAAATGTCACTTTGGATGAATAATATGCTGCCAATTCAATGATAAGGTGGTTCAGATGAAAAAAATAAAGTATATGTTGATATGGGCATGTTTGCTATGTTTCAATACATCTTTAAGTATTGCTTCTGAGTATGAGTCTAAGCCAAGGAATGGTATGACAAGTAATATAGCAGCAACTCAGTTGTCTGATCAGCTTCTTAGTTTAAAAATTATGCTGGGAAAATTGAGGACGTTGATGTTTAATTTAAAAGATCTTAATGAGCTCGAAGAGATTGGTTTGTCATATGATGATGTGCATATCATGCGCTCAACATTGTTAGCAAAAATTCATCAAACCAAGCTGTATACTTTGGCTTTGATCAGAAGCTTATAAAGGGTGTTGATGATGGCTTTTAAAGTACGTGGTACCTTCTTCTTTTCGTTTATTTTTCTTAGTATGTTTCAATTTGCGTCACCAAGTGTTGCTGAAGAACGTTATTTGAACCTTGTTGCATTTCAGGCGAAGAGTCCTAGCTATGCGAAGAGTCCTAGCTATAACTTTGAACCCATTGCCACAGGATCGATGGGGGAGCTTATCAATAACGTGGGAAGTCATGCTCATGTTGTGTTTGCAACACATACCTCAGCTTTAAAGACTAAGGATATTATTAACTTGCAAGTTGATGTGATGCGTATGACCAAAAATAATCAATTGGCAAATAGTGGTTTAAATTGCCGCTTTATTTTTGGTGATGAGTCAGATGAAGACTCTTATTTTTATTCGATTAGTGGTGTTTGTGATCGGTTGATCGGTGATGATCGTGGAACAAATCGAGAGAAAATTTTAATCAAAAGAAAAATGTTGTCAGATCCTAGCTCCGTGTTTCATGTTTGGATGAAATTTTATGAAGATAAAGAAGAAGGTGTTGCATTTTACGTGGATATTGATTAAAAATCTGTGATAACTCCTTTTTCTCAGTTGGAGAGAAAAAGGAAGCTACACAAAACACTTACAGTCTATGCGCCCAAAATAATCGATTTCTACA
>JAUZSH010000017.1 GCA_030949605.1 Ghiorsea sp. | reverse complement strand
CTTTCTCAGGCTTACGCCTTCACCTTGAATTGCACTTCCTCAATCATGACTTTCTGCTATATATTTTCTCGTTTCTGTGTTCTTGCGTGGAAATGACGAATTTTAGCCCGACTGCGTAACAGCAGTTACTAAATTTTCTTAAGCATGACACAAGAAAGCGGTGGCAAGGTTATCACAATGGAATGCTGTTGATTCATCCATGCTTGGTTATCCGCTTCAATACTGCCGCTATTGCCAAGGTTTGACCCGCCATAAGCCTCTGCATCGGTGTTCATGATTTCTTTGTATAATCCTGCTTGCGGCACACCTAAACGATAGTTTTCACGCGGAACGGGTGTTAGGTTCAACACCACAATCACAGCATTACCTTGTTTGTCTTTACGTTTAAAACTAAGTACGGATTGTTCAGCATCATTACAATCAATCCATTGGAAACCTGCTTCATCAAAGTCGACTTCATGCAAAGCAGGCTCATCTTTATACAGGTGATTCATGTCGCGCATCATCAGTTGCAAACCACGATGTGGCATAAAGTTGGATTGCTCCCAAGATAATGAAGAATCAAAGTTCCATTCTGGCCATTGTCCAAACTCTAAACCCATAAATTGCAGCTTTTTACCCGGATGCGCATACATATATGCATACAAAAGGCGTTGATTGGCAAACTTCTGCCAATCATCCCCCGGCATTTTTTCGGGCATAGAACCTTTACCGTGCACCACTTCATCATGCGAAAAGGGTAGGATAAAGTTTTCCGTGAACGCGTACACGGCTGAAAAGGTTAGTGCATGGTGATGATGAGCGCGGTTGATTGGATCTTCTTCAAAATACGAAAGCGTGTCATTCATCCAGCCCATATTCCATTTCATGGTGAAACCCAAACCACCCAAATAGGTGGGGCGTGATACCATAGGGAATGATGTGGATTCTTCAGCCATGGTCACTGCACCGGGGAATCGCTCATGCACAAGGCAGTTGAATTGTTTTAAAAATTCAATGGCTTCAAGGTTTTCTCTACCGCCATGTTTATTGGGTAACCACTCACCATCTTCACGCGAATAATCCAAATACAGCATGGATGCCACCGCATCCACTCTTAATCCATCAATATGATATTCATCCAACCAAAACAATGCCGATGCAATCAAGAAGTTACGCACTTCATTGCGCCCGAAATTGAAGATATACGTTCCCCAATCTTTGTGTTCGCCAAGGCGCGGGTCTTCATGCTCATACAACGGTGTGCCGTCAAAACGTGCTAAACCATGAGCATCTTTAGGGAAATGGGCAGGCACCCAGTCAAGGAATACACCGAGGTTGTTTTGATGACAATAGTCCACAAAATAACGGAACTCATCGGGTGACCCAAAGCGACTGGTGGGTGCAAAATAACCCACAGTTTGATAGCCCCAAGAACCATCATACGGGAACTCGGTCATCGGCATCAATTCGATATGGGTGTAACCCATCCAATTACAATATTCGACCACTTGATGTGCCAAATCTTTGTAACTCATGTAAGTGTCATTTTCCCTGCGCCATGAGCCAAGGTGCAGCTCATAAATACTCATGGGTTTATCCAAAGCTTGTGTTTTGGGGCGGTCTTTCACCCAATTGGCATCATCCCACACATAATGGTTGGGATTATGCACCACCGATGCCGTGGCTGGGCGTAATTCCATTTGTTGCGCATAAGGGTCGGTCTTTTCAAACACATCACCATTTTTACCGCGAATCTCAAACTTATAAGTCTCACCTTCACATAATTCAGGAATAAATATTTCCCAAATGCCTGATGAACCACGCACGCGCATTTGATGTTCTCTACCATCCCAATGGTTAAAATTGCCCACCACACTCACTCGGTCAGCAGCAGGAGCCCACACTGCAAAACTTACACCCTGAATGCCCTCATGCTCACGCACATGTGCACCCAAAATGCGATACTTCTCATAATGATTGCCTTCACCAATAAGATGCAAATCCATATCACCCAATAGCGGCGCAAAGCGATATACATCTTCTTGCTGCCACACATGTCCATCATGATTTTCAATGCGTAAGGTATAGGCTTTATCAAAGCTGCCGCCTTTCCAGTGCTTCTCAAACACATCCGTACCTTCAATGCGCTTCATCACCTGTGCACGACCACCTTTAGGCACAAGCCACATTTTTTTAGCCTGTGTTTTTAGCGTACGAATGATCACCCCACCAGCAGGATGTTCATGTCTGCCCAACCAAGCAAAAGGATCGTGGCTTCGTGCTTCAACCACTGCCCAAGCTTCTGGTGATAGAATTGGTGTTGTCATGATAAGCCTCGTTTAAACATGTTTCGTTGGTGTCGCATCAATCATATCAGGTGATAACTGTGGGTTTGTCTCTGCCTGTTAGCTCAGGAAGCTTGGATATGCTGTTGGCTGCTTGAATCATATCTGCCAATGCCACTTGTGCATCTAAACCGTGTTTACTGGTATCTTCTTCATACGATTCCAAATAAATGCGAATGGTTGCGCCCGATGTGCCTGTGCCAGAAAGCCTGAAAATAATGCGTGAGCCATCTTCAAACAAAACACGTACACCTTGGTTGCTGCTTACACTGCCATCAATCGGGTCGGTATAAGCAAAATCATCACACATTTGCACCACACGCCCAGCCAATGTTTGCCCTGCCAGACTTTCAAACTGGTCACGCACATTTTGCAGCACTTGCGTTGCCGCCGCTGAATCTACGGCTTCATAATCATGGCGCGAATAGAAGTTACGCCCGTATTTCGCCCAATGATCTGCCAATACACCTTCCACTGATTCTTGACGCACTGCCAAGATATTCAACCAGAACAACACTGCCCACAATCCATCTTTTTCACGCACATGGTCTGAACCTGTGCCAAAGGATTCTTCACCACACAATGTGACTTTGCCTGCATCCATCAGGTTGCCAAAAAACTTCCAGCCTGTGGGTGTTTCATAACAATCAATGCCCAAAGCTTCAGCAACCCTGTCAGCTGCGCCCGATGTTGGCATAGAACGTGCCACACCTGCAATGCCGCCTTGATAGGCTGGCACTAATGTTGCATTGGCTGCCATCACTGCTAACGAATCACTGGGGGTAACAAAGAAGTGGTTGCCCAAAATCATGTTGCGGTCGCCATCACCATCCGATGCAGCACCAAAATCAGGCGCATTTTCCCCATATAATATATCCACCAATTCATGGGCATAAGTTAAATTCGGGTCAGGGTGACCACCGCCAAAGTCATCTTTGGGTTCACCATTCATCACCGTGCCTTTGGGCGCACCCAACATATCTTCAAGAATCGTTTTGGCATAAGGTCCTGTCACCGCGTGCATAGCATCAAAAACAAAGGAAAAGTCTTGTTCTAATAAACCGCGAATGGCATCAAAATCAAAAATATCCTGCATCAGTGCTGCATAATCTTCCACCGCATCAATCACTTCAACCTGCATCTCACCCATGGGAAATGTACCTAAGGTGTCCAAATTAATATCGTCGCAGTCAGCAATATTATAAATATCGATATTTTGCGTACGTGCATACATGGCTTCGGTGACTTGCTCAGGCGCAGGGCCGCCGTTGCCGATATTATATTTGATACCAAAATCTTCATCAGGACCAGCAGGATTGTGGCTTGCTGATAAAATAAGACCACCAAACGCTTTGTATTTACGAATAACACAAGATGCGGCGGGGGTAGAAAGAATACCAGCTTGCCCCACCAACACCTTGGCAAAACCATTGGCAGCAGCCATCTTGATGATGATTTGAATCGCTTCACGGTTAAAATAGCGACCATCACCGCCAAGCACCAAAGTTTGTCCAGAAATGTCACCAATCACATCAAACACCGATTGCACAAAGTTCGCCAGATAATGCGGCTGTTGAAATGTTCTAACCTTGGCTCTTAAGCCTGATGTGCCAGGGCGTTGCCCTGCAATGGGTTGTGTTGAAATGGTTTGAATTTGCATTGATAATCCCCTTTTTCGGTGGGTATGCTAGACCAATGGTGAGGTAAGTGAAACCTTGGCATATATATCCCCGATAGCGAAAGCATACAGAAACTGTTAAGGTTCGTCGCGCTTTATTAAAAAATATTAATGGTTTCTTGGGAGCAATATCCGATGTCAGAACAACAACAGCCTGCAACAGTAGAACGTAATATTAGTAAGCTTACAGCCAATACCGTGGCTTTGGTCTTGGCTGGAGGGCGTGGCTCAAGGCTTAAAGCATTGACGGAATGGCGAGCCAAACCTGCCGTACCTTTTGGTGGCAAGTTTAGAATCATTGATTTTCCCATGTCCAACTGCATCAACTCAGGCATTCGCCGTATTTCCGTGATTACTCAATACAAATCACACTCCTTACAGCGCCATTTACAGCGTGGCTGGAGTTTTATGTCAGGGCAATTTGGTGAGTTTGTGGAAGTGCTTCCTGCTCAGCAACGTATGGGTGACGGCTGGTATGTTGGCACTGCGGATGCTGTGTATCAAAACTTAGACATTATCCGCCACTACAACCCTGAATATGTGGTGATTCTTGCGGGCGACCATATTTATAAGATGGATTATGGTAAAATGATTGCCGCTCATGTTGCCAAAGGCGCAGACATTACTGTGGGCTGTATTCCTGTACCTTTGGATGAAGCCAAAGCATTTGGCGTGATGGCGATTAACGATGAATCGCGCATTGTTGAGTTTGCTGAAAAACCATCTGACCCCAAACATATGCCAGGTGATGAAAGCCAAGCCCTTGCCTCTATGGGTATTTATGTGTTTTCTGCACAATATTTACGCGAACGATTGGTGGAAGATGCGAAAAATGAAACATCTACGCATGACTTCGGGCATGACCTTATCCCTCACGCCATTGACAACGCCAACGCCTTCGCTTTCCCATTTTTGGATGCCAACACGGGCGCATCAGGTTATTGGAAAGATGTGGGCACGGTGGACTCCTATTGGGAAGCCAATATCAACTTGGCAGAAATTGAGCCTGATTTGAATTTGTATGACACAGAATGGCCAATTTGGACGCATCAAGACCAGTTGCCGCCTGCAAAGTTCGCTTTTGATAGCGATGAACGCCGAGGTATGGCAGTCGATTCCATGATTTCAGGTGGTTGCTTGATTACAGGCTCTACCGTGCGCCGCTCCGTATTATTCTCTAATGTTCGGGTGCATTCATACAGCAATGTTGAAGATTCTGTCATCCTTCCTGATGTGGAAATTCATCAAAATTGCACCATCAAACGTTGCGTGATTGACAAAGGCTCGGTCATTCCTGAAGGCACTGAAATTGGTGTGAATGCTGAGGATGATGCCAAACGTTTTTACGTTTCAGAAAATGGCATTGTCTTGGTTACACCGGATATGCTGGGACAGAAGCTGCACGAGCTGTAAGATTAAACTAAACATAAGCTTTTAAGCTGTATGGTGGACGCTCAACTTGCCATCATGCAGCCTTGTGTTTTATTAAACACCCAACTTTAACATTGAGGAACAATATGACCCAACCTTTATCCGTTATTTTTTACTGGCATATGCACCAGCCATTTTACCGCGAAGCCGATACGGGTCGCTATCATTTGCCGTGGGTTTATCTTCATGCCATGAAAGATTACACCGATATGGCAGAGATTTTAATGCAAATCCCTCATGCCAAAGCGGTGATGAACTATGTGCCCTCATTAACCCATCAAATTGAAGATTATGCCATCCACTTGCGCGGTTATTTGGATGGAAATGTTGCAGAAATTAATGACCCATTGTTGGCAGCCTTGGCACAGCAACAAAGCTTTGACAGCACTTCGCGGGCATACTTATTAGAGGCTTGCTTTCGTTTAAATCATGAAAGAAACATGCATCGCTACCCAGAGTATTCCAATCTCTTTAATATGGCAGAACATGCCAAACACACAGATGCACTTGAGTATCTGGGTGACAATTATTTTTCTGATTTGGTCATGTGGTACCATCTGGCTTGGCTGGGTGAAACAGTGCGTCAGAATAACTTTGTTGCCCGCCGTTTGATTGAAAAAGGCAGTGGATTCACCACCCAAGACCGCCGTGATTTATTGATCCTTATTGCATCTTTACTCGCTGATATTCCTCATATTCACCGCAAGCTGGTTGAGGCAGGTAAACTTGAGCTTACGACCACGCCTTATGCACACCCCATCATGCCCTTGATGTTGGATTTCAAAACAGCACATGAAACTGTGGCTGATGCACTGATTCCTGATGAGCCATACCCCCATGGTCGGGAGCGCGCCATTGACCACATCCAAAAAGCGCAGGAAAGCCATGAAAATGTGTTTGGGTATCAAGCCAAAGGCTGCTGGCCTGCCGAAGGTGCGGTGTGTAATGACACACTTGCTCTGTTGGGGCAGTCAGGTTTTGATTGGTGCGCCACAGGCGAAGCGGTGTTGCACCATTCCTTAAAATATAATTTGCGCGAACAACAAGGTAACCGTGACCTATACCACCCTTGGTTGGTGGGCGAAGATGATAGTCAAATCACATGTTTCTTTCGTGATGATAAATTGTCCGATTTATTGGGCTTTGAATACAGCCAATGGGGAACCGATGATGCCATCAACAACTTCATGCATGAATTGGCAGGCATTCGCCACCGCACCCAAGGCATGGAAGCCCCAGTGGTTGCTATTATCATGGATGGTGAAAATGCTTGGGAACATTATCATGAAAACGCATTACCCTTCTTAAGTAAGTTGTATCAAGCTGTGATTGATCATCCTGAATTTGAGTTGACCACATTCAGCGATTATTTGGGTGAGCACCCTGCTACCGATAAATTGGATAACCTCACGGCTGGTTCATGGGTGTATGGTAATTTATCGACTTGGATTGGCGACCATGCCAAAACCAAGGCTTGGGAACTATTGATTGAAGCCAAAAAGGCATTTGATAAACATTATCCATCACTTGCTTCGGCAACCCAAGAAGCAGCCATTGAACAACTACGCATTTGCGAAGGTTCGGATTGGTGTTGGTGGTTTGGTGATTATAACCCAAGTGATGCTGTGCGCGATTTTGACCAGCTCTATCGCACCCATTTGAAAAAACTCTATCAATTACTTGGGCAAGTTGTGCCACAATCTCTGGACGAATCGATTTCTTCTGGTGGCGGTGATGCAGAAGGTGGCGGAGCGATGCGCCGTGGTGGAGCAGGCAGTTGAGCCAGCAGGCAGAAAGTGTGTGGGTAGACCGCCGAAGCTCTGCAATTCTATTGCATATCACATCATTACCTAGCCCTTTTCATAAAGGTGTGCTGGGTGAAGAGGCTTTTCAGTTTATTGATGCCATGGTTGCAGGTGGATTTTGTGTTTGGCAATTTTTACCACTTGGACCAACCCATAGTCATGGTTCGCCCTACGAATCATTATCCACCTTTGCAGGTAACCCTGAACTGATTGATTTACGATCATGTTTAGATGCTGGTTGGCTGCCGCAAGACACTGTGTTTGAACATGTCCCGCGTGAGCAACATGCAACTTATCGAAAACAAGCTGCCCACCAATTTTGGTTGGATGTTCAATCCAATACCGAACTAGCACAGCAAGTCACATCATTCCAAGCGCAACATGCCTATTGGTTAGATGATTTCGCCTTATTTTCTGCGCTTAAATCAGCAACCAACAATGCCGCATGGTGGCAATGGGCGGATGATTTACGCACGCGCCAACAAGAGGCGTTAGACGCTGCACGCGAGGCGCATAAAGTATTGATTCAACAAGTTATTTTCGAGCAGTTTTTGTTTGATACGCAATGGAAAAACATCAAAACGTATGCCAAAAGTAAAGAC
This sequence comes from Ghiorsea sp., assembly GCA_030949605.1. GTDB lineage: Bacteria > Pseudomonadota > Zetaproteobacteria > Mariprofundales > Mariprofundaceae > Ghiorsea. Next base: position 2,716 of record JAUZSH010000017.1, on the reverse strand, counting down.
GTGTTGCTCTTTGGTGATTTACCCATTTATGTTGCCCATGATTCCGCTGATGTATGGGCAAACCCACAGTTTTTCACCTTAAATGAATCAGGCGAATGCACTGAGGTTGCAGGTGTGCCCCCAGATTATTTTTCCAAAACAGGACAACGCTGGGGCAACCCCTTATACCAATGGGATGTGCTGCAAGCAGATGGTTTTGATTGGTGGGTGCAGCGCATTGCCCATCAATTGACACGCATGGATATGTTGCGCATTGACCACTTCCTTGCCTTAGAAGCCTTTTGGGTGATTCCTGCGGAAAGTGATACAGGATTAATCGGCGAATGGCGCAAAGCACCAGGGACAGCATTATTACAAACCCTACAAGATAAATTAGGCAACTTGCCACTGATTGCAGAGGATTTAGGCACAATCACTGAAGAAGTCACTGCTTTACGCAAAAAGTTTGGGCTACCCGGCATGAAAATTCTTCACTTTGCTTTTGGTGGCGATGATTCTAACCCCTATTTGCCACACAATCATGAAGAAGATAGCGTGGTTTATACAGGAACCCATGATAATGATACCACCATGGGCTGGTTTGAAAGCACAGAGCCGCATGTGCGTGAGCATGTTTTAAGTGTGCTCGAAGCAAAGCCTGAAGATATGCCGTGGGCATTGATAGAAGCAGCACTTCAATCACCTGCAAGATTGGCAGTGATTCCCATGCAGGATATTTTAGAGCTAGGCACAGAATCCAAGTTTAATACACCGGGCACACTTGATGGTAACTGGGCATGGCGATTGGATGTCATTCCTTCTCCTGACCATGTTTGTTGGCAAAAAAGTAAGCACCTCAACCAAACTTATAACCGTTAAACGCTACTATCTGCGTAACATTAGTGATTGAAGTTGATTCGTATGGAACTTGCCCACAACTGTCGCAATGTTTATGCTCTGCATTTAATAGGTATGTGTTCCATTTTTCTTTTGTTTTCATAGCGATGAAAAGGGGTGCCTTTCAAAAATAGAGTGGGTGGGTTTATGTCATTTAATTTAGAGTCGGTGGAAGTATCAGGAAAAGAAATGATGCCACTGCTTGAAGGTGGAAAAGGTGTTGGTGTTTCAACGGGGTTAACCTCTGGTGAGTGGGCGAAAGCAGGCGGTATTGGTACTGTTTCTGCGGTGAATGCAAGTCGCCTTGATGAAGATGGTAAAATCATTCCCGTGGAATACAAAGGTCGTAATCGCAACGAACGGTTTAGAGAGTTGGTTCAGTTTGGTATTGATGGTGGTTTAACCCAGCTTAGACAAGCCCATGAAATTGCAGAAGGCAACGGGCGTTTGCATGTGAATGTGCTTTGGGAAATGGGTGGCGCACAAGAGATTCTGCATGGCATCCTGCAGCAAGCTCAAGGTATTGTGCATGGTGTAACTTGTGGTGCAGGTATGCCTTTTAAATTGGCAGAAATTGCATCGCAGTATGGTGTGCATTATTACCCTATCGTGTCTTCGGGTCGTGCGTTTCGTGCGCTTTGGCTTCGCTCATATCGCAAAGCACCCGACTTCTTGGGGGGTGTTGTGTATGAAGACCCTTGGCTTGCTGGCGGGCATAATGGTTTATCCAACACAGAGCGTTTTGATCACCCTGAAGACCCTTATCCGCGTGTGAAAGAGCTGCGGGCAACCATGAATAAATTTGGTTTGGAAAATACCCCGATCATTATGGCGGGTGGTGTTTGGTATTTGCGTGATTGGACGGATTGGATGAATAATCCTGAAATTGGCCCGTTGGTATTCCAATTTGGTACGCGCCCATTGCTTACGCAAGAAAGTCCTGTGCGCGACTCTTGGGGTGATACCTTGTTGGGTCTGAAAGAAGGTGATGTTGCGCTTAATCCGTTCTCACCGACTGGCTTTTATTCATCAGCCGTGCGTAATACTTTCTTGGATGAATTGTATGCACGCACTGAGCGTCAAATTTCATTCACGGATCATTACGAGCCAGCCGATGATCATACCGAGTCGTTTAAGTTTGGGCCAAGAAGCCGTGAAGTGTTTTTGACCGCGCATGGTAAAGAAAGTGCTGAAAAGTGGATGGCGCAAGGATTTACCAAACCTTTAGTCACGCCCGATTCAACATTTGTGTTTGTCGGCGAAGACAAAGCTGCTGAAATTCGTAAAGACCAGCTGGATTGTATGGGTTGTTTGTCGCAATGCAAGTTTAGCAACTGGGCAGATAATGAAAAAGGTACAACAGGTCGAAAGGCTGATCCACGCAGCTACTGCATTCAAAAAACGCTACTCAACTCTGCTTATGGTGATGCCCCTGAACATAATTTGATGTTCTCTGGTCATGCTGCATATAAATTTGCTCAAGATCCATTTTACAATGATGGTTTTATTCCAACCGTTAAACAGCTTGTTGAACGCATTGCAACAGGTGACTGATTGATGTGGAGCGAGTAGGGTGGTTTGAAGGCTTGTTCAATCAAGTATGTACACCAGTTAACAAATTGACACTTCTTTTCGCTCAGTAGACCAAGCTCACCCTCAAGCCAAGGAAATAATGACCCTTGAATTCTTTGCCAACAAGCAATAATTCACATGTAGGTGGTTCACCTTTAATTTCCTTGTTGGTTTGTGTCGTTGATGACTTATATTACCAGTTGGGAGTTTTTTTCAGGTTTTAAATAGCGGTAATTCAACCCGGATGAAGAGTTTTGCAATTACCTTT
>JAUZSH010000016.1 GCA_030949605.1 Ghiorsea sp. | reverse complement strand
CTAATATAGTCATTCAGGAATTAACTTACCGATATTACGTCATCCTCACGAAGGTGGGGATTCATATTTTTTTAAGATATAAGCTTGGGTGGATGCCCGATAAAATAACTCAGGCATGACGGTAAATCAATTCATGATTCACTATATATGGATTCCCGCCTGCACGGGAATGACAGGATTTTGATGTTATGCCTAACATCAGTGCCTAACATATATATTGTAGATATTTATGCTTGAAACCGTTAGGGTTACAGGCTCGAATCACCAACGTGGAGGGCGGTGTTATGATGATCAAATCACTTTATAAACCCATTTTAACAGCTAAACAAATGCAGAAGGCTGAACAGGAAACCATAAAAACCAAGGGTATCTCTAACCTAATTTTAATGGAGAAGGCAGGTCTAGCTTTATCAAAAGCTTGCCATAAACATAAATTAGATGGTGGTCGCATTGTCTTCATCATAGGTTCAGGCAACAACGGCAGTGATGGTTTGGTTGCTGCCCGCTTACTGCACCTTGAAAATGTACCTGTCACTGCTATCCCCCTATTTCCTCTTCATGATTTAAAAGATGACATCAAACATCAAATGCAACGCGCCTTAGATGTTGGCGTGAAGGTTCGCCCCCTCACCACACCTTCAGATGCTGCAAAGCTAGAACACTGGTTAAAACGTGCGGTATTGGTTGTTGACGCCATTTTTGGCACAGGTCTAAAAAAACCTATTACAGGCTGGGTTGGGCAAGCCATATCCATCATCAACCAATCTCATTGCCCCACATTATCCGTGGATATTGCATCAGGCATTCATCCCGACACGGGCGAAACACAAGGTGTCGCCATCCAAGCTGATATCACGCTACCCATCGCAGCCTACAAATGGGGGCATTGGCTCAAAGATGGTAAACAACAAGGTAGTTTAATGTTACCCCCTACCCCCATTGGCATTCATCAAAGGACCATGATGGAAATGATGAAAGCTCACCCCTTTGTTGCCAAACAAAGCCTACTCAACGACCAATCTATTATTCGTGAAGCTTTCCCTACGCGCCCTGTCGATGCCTATAAACAATCCTGTGGTCATTTGTGGATATTTGGTGGCTCAAAAGGTTATACAGGTGCGCCAACATTGGTTGCTAAAGGCGCGCAATCTGTGCGGACAGGGGTTATCAGTGTCGCATGTCCTGATGATGTGTATCCCATTGTCGCGGCTGCATCCCTAGAAACCATGGTTCATCCTGAAAGTATTGCGCCATGGGATAAACACAGCGCCATTGTTGCAGGGCCTGGGTGGGGCGATGGGCAGAGCAAACGGTTGCAAGATATTATGAAATCAACCCAACCTTTGGTGTTGGATGCCAACGCACTCAACTTAATCGCCAAAGATGCCAACCTTCAAACATCACTCAAACATCGAAAAGGTTTAACTGTACTCACACCACACCCTGGTGAAGCTGCCCGATTACTTGGTGTATCTATTCAAAATATTCAAGCAGACCGCATTCAATCCGCACTTCATTTGGTACAGCAACTGAATGTTTGGGTGATACTCAAAGGTGCGCGATGTGTGATTGCTTCACCACAAAAACATCTATGGATAAACCCTTATGGTTCACCCAATCTCGCTACGGCCGGCACTGGTGATGTTCTGGCGGGTGTGGTTGGCGGGCTACTGGCACAAGGTATTTCACCTGATATTGCCATAGACATCTTTCCTAAATAAACCCATATCTCATATTGACTAAAGCCGCCACGACCCGCCAATTTAAGCCATAGTTTTTGTGTTTCCCCCGATATACCTCTTTGACTATTCTGAATATTTTACAAAATCGGTTAATGTTTTCAATGAGAATACGCTTCTTTGATAAGGATTTATTGAAGCTCTTACCTTCCTTTGAACGCTCAACTCCTTTCTGTTTTTTTATCGGTGTCATGGAGTTCTCATGATATTTTTTTAAGCCCTTGATAGCCTGAATCAGCTAAGAGTTTAGAATTTGGGTGAATAGGAAGGCGACTTTCTTTAAATACGCTGAAGTCATGCTTTTTCCCTTTTGCACAAACAACCGATAAAACCTTTCCTGTTGTAGCGCAAGCTATGATTTGAGCTTTAATCGTATGGCTTTTTTTCTTGCCTGAGTAATATTGTTTTTGATGTTTTACAGGACGCTCTATGGGTTGTTCTGATACATCTACAATCAATGTTTCCCTTTTATTATCAATAAGGTCTAGTCGACTAGGAAGTTTTTCAACGTTAGCTATGATCCTCACATAACGGCTATATACCTTGTGACAGTAGGACTCTTGTATTCCAAAAATATTGCCAAGAACTTGAAAGGTTGGATAGTGGCGAATATAGTAAAGTGCTAACAAGATACAATCTTGCAATGATACTCTAGAACTTTTCAGACCGCGCCTTTTCAGAGGGTTAAGCTTCTTTTCATTTTCAATATATTGCTTTACTTTATCATATAAATCTGAAAAGTTTTTTTGCGTTATTCCTGTCATACGCAAAAATTTTTGAGGCTTACAGTGGATGATTTCTTTGTAGGGTTTCATGATGCATACATCATACACAGACCGTGTATCTGAGGTAGGGTTAATAACCAATAAGAGAATCACGTTATTTAGGAAAGATGTCTAATTCTTTGCCAGATTTGCGATAATTCATCATGTAGGTGGTTCATCTATAATCTCCTTGTTGGTTTGTGTCGTTGATGACTTATATTACCAGCAGGGAGTTTTTTTTCAGGTTTTAAATAGCGGTAATTCAACTCGGATGAAGAGTTTTGCAATTACCTCAATATTCAAACCTTTGATGACACCAGCAATGATACCTAAGTGATCTAAACGTTCTATTGAGTAGCTGTTTGTATTAATAGCTCTATACCTACCTTGTGAAATTAGAGGCGAAGCATAAATGATTTTTTGAATAAAGTTACCCACTCAATGTAAGTATTGAAGATGATATGTTGGTGATTACGGTGGTGAAAGTAGGCCATAGGCGGGATGTTTATCTACGCTAAGACGTTAAGCCAGCCACTACCCTTTATGTTGATGGGTAGCGCTCTGTTTACCTTTGGCTCTTAGTTTTCGCTAACTTGTTGGGGTGTGCTTTTAGGGTTGAGTTGAGACCAGTCCTTTTGCCAAATCAACTTCATGCCTTTGAGTAGTAAGTACCAGAAGAATAGTGGTAAAAAAATGGTTTTGAGAAGAAGCAGAGCCATCATGGTTAAAAAAAGTTTTTAACCCAAGTTACTGACTGATGTTACGCACCCAGCATCTTGAACCTTTGTAATTCCTCAAAAGCTACCTTGACGGCTTTGATGTAAAGCTGTCGTTTTAAGGCGAAGGCATTCATCTTTTTAATAGACATCTTTCCTAAATAACGTGATTCTCTTATTGGTTATTAACCCTACCTCAGATACACGGTCTGTGTATGATGTATGCATCATGAAACCCTACAAAGAAATCATCCACTGTAAGCCTCAAAAATTTTTGCGTATGACAGGAATAACGCAAAAAAACTTTTCAGATTTATATGATAAAATAAAGCAACATATTGAAAATGAAAAGAAGCTTAACCCTCTGAAAAGGCGCGGTCTGAAAAGTTCTAGAGTATCATTGCAAGATTGTATCTTGTTAGCACTTTACTATATTCGCCACTATCCAACCTTTCAAGTTCTTGGCAATGTTTTTGGAATACAAGAGTCCTACTGTCACAAGGTATATAGCCGTTATGTGAGGATCATAGCTAACGTTGAAAAACTTCCTAGTCGACTAGACCTTATTGATAATAAAAGGGAAACATTGATTGTAGATGTATCAGAACAACCCATAGAGCGTCCTGTAAAACATCAAAAACAATATTACTCAGGCAAGAAAAAACGCCATACGATTAAAGCTCAAATCATAGCTTGCGCTACAACAGGAAAGGTTTTATCGGTTGTTTGTGCAAAAGGGAAAAAGCATGACTTCAGCGTATTTAAAGAAAGTCGCCTTCCTATTCACCCAAATTCTAAACTCTTAGCTGATTCAGGCTATCAAGGGCTTAAAAAAATATCATGAGAACTCCATGACACCGATAAAAAAACAGAAAGGAGTTGAGCGTTCAAAGGAAGGTAAGAGCTTCAATAAATCCTTATCAAAGAAGCGTATTCTCATTGAAAACATTAACCGATTTTGTAAAATATTCAGAATAGTCAAAGAGGTATATCGGGGGAAACACAAAAACTATGGCTTAAATTGGCGGGTCGTGGCGGCTTTAGTCAATATGAGATATGGGTTTATTTAGGAAAGATGTCTCATCCCTTCAGGTGTTGCTTTGCATAGTATTTCAGGAGAAAATCCTAATTGGTTTAAAGCGGGGCAACTGGAAGGTATTATTGCAGATAACGTCAAAACTTATCGTCAACAAAAGTCCACCCTTGAATTTTTAGACGTGAACCCATAAAATCATTACTTATGAGTAAAACAAACAACAATCAACTGCTTACTCCTGTTGCAGCCAAGAATAAAAGTGTAACCCGCTACCGCAGTAGTGAGCTTTCACCGCTGGATATGTGGTATCGCGAACTGCGGCAAATTGAAAAATTAAACCGTGAAGAAGAAGCCAAGCTCACCAAAAAATGGACAGAAGAAAAAGATCTACAAGCAGCACAACGCTTATTGTTAGGTAACCTTCATGCCGTTGCAGCCATTGCCCGCGAATATCGACATTTTGGCTTGCCCGAAATGGATTTAATTCAAGAAGGTACCATTGGTTTGATGAAAGCTATTCATCGCTTTGACCCTAGCCGTGGTTTTCGCTTGATGACCTACGCATCTTGGTGGGTTCGCGCTGCTATCCATGATTATATTTTAAAATCATGGAGCATTGTAAAAATGGGTACGAATAAAATGCAACGACGTATTTTTTCAGGTCTAAAAAAAGCCAAACATGCTATAGCTGCTATTGAAGGACGCTTGGATGAAGAGGTTGCCAATGAATACGGCATTACTGGCCAAGAATTTCAAAATATTGCCAGTTCTTTTTTACAACGTGATATGTCGTTGGATAGTGAAAATGAAGAAGGTGGTGGCAGCATGGTGATGGCATTGCCATCGCCAGATATGCACCCCGAAGAACAAATTATCGAAGCCGATTGGAACAGTCATCAAAGTGACTTACTTCATGATGCCATGGCAAGCCTTTCCGATAGAGATAGGTTGATTATTACACGCCGTCATTTGAGTGAAGATCCCGACACACTGAAAGATTTAGCTGGTGAGTTGGGCATCAGCATTGAACGCGTACGTCAACTTGAAGCCCGTGCTATGAAAAAGCTTAGAACAACCATGACATAATGGCATATTTGATGGCAGGCTTCCTGTCATCAACCTGCCACAATTTAAGCGTAGAAAACGCCTCATACAAGGAGGCATTTGCCATGTTCAATCACACTGAAAACCCTAAAGAAATCTTAGAATGGTTAAGCCAACGCAATCATCATATCGCTTTTGAAGATTTGGCATATTTAATGGATACAAGCGCAGCTCAGGATGACCCCGAAACATTGGGAATCTTCGGTGACGAAAGTGATATTTTATCCGAATTCAGATCGGATTAAATGTAGCCTGAGAAAACAGCCGAAGATGTTAGCTGTGTACACATCATGACTTCAAACATACAGGGCTAAATCCGTCATTCCCGCGTAGGCGAGAGCGAAGCAACAACCTCTTGCTGCTTAACAGCACAAGGAATCCTCGTCCTGTGATGAATTGGCGTAGCCAAGAAGCCTGCCCCTTGCGGGTATTAGGACGGGGAGGAGTCAAGGGAACGCTTAAAGCGGCTTGAACACTTGTTCAATCAAGTACGCAACATACACTTGCCCACCATGAGCACCCCACCCCACTGGTCACCACTGAAAAAAAGCCTTCAACACTGCATGTTATTTCAGCAACGCAGTTTGCGTAATCGGCTGTATAAACTACAAGCCCGTGCCAAACAAAGTAAACCCATTGATGAATCTTTAAAGAAACTTCAAGCCGATATTCAAGTATCAACAGCCATGCGGCAAAGCCGCGTGGATAATTTACCCAGCATCACCTACCCCGAAGATTTGCCCATTAGCCAAAAACGCGAAGTCATTGCAGATGCTATTGCTACTAACCAAGTCACCATTATTGCAGGAGAAACAGGCTCAGGTAAAACCACGCAAATTCCTAAGATTTGTTTGGAGCTTGGGCGTGGTATCACAGGACAAATTGGGCATACCCAACCCCGCAGGATTGCCGCAAGAAGTGTGGCAACACGCATTGCAGAGGAGCTTAACTCACCCTTAGGCAAAGATGTAGGTTATAAAGTCCGTTTTTCCGACCACACCCAAGCCATCACCTATATCAAGCTGATGACCGATGGTATTTTACTGGCTGAAATTCAACATGACCCATTGTTGTTGAAATACGATACCATTATCATTGATGAAGCCCATGAGCGCAGCCTCAATATTGATTTCCTGCTTGGTTATATCAAAAACATATTACCCAAACGCCCTGATTTAAAAGTGATTATCACATCCGCCACCATCAATACAGAAACCTTTTCAAAGTTTTTCCACAATGCACCTATCGTTGAAGTGTCAGGGCGAAGTTTTCCTGTGGATATTGAATATCTACCCCCAATGAGTGAGGATGATGATAAGTCATTGGAATCATCTATCATCCAAGCCGTCGATGAGGCAGGCGTGTATGAACCTTTAGGTGATATTCTTATCTTTCTTCCTGGTGAACGTGAAATCAGGGATATAAGCCATGCTTTGAACCAACATGCCATGCGCAACACCGAAGTTTTACCCTTGTTTTCGAGGCTTTCACCTGCTGAACAGGATAAAATTTTTAAAGGTCACAAAGGTCGGCGGATTGTATTGGCAACCAATGTGGCGGAAACATCGTTGACTGTACCAGGCATTCGTTTTGTCATTGATTCAGGGCTTGCACGTATCAGTAGATACAGCCCTAAGAGCAAGGTGCAGCAGCTACCCATTGAACCGATTTCGCAAGCATCAGCCAATCAGCGGGCTGGTCGCTGTGGTCGTGTAGCAGCGGGCATTTGTTTTAGGCTTTACAGCGAAGAAAACTTTAACAATCGCCCAGAACATACCGACCCTGAAATTCGGCGCACCAACCTTGCCAATGTGATTCTGCAAATGATTAGCTTGGGTTTGGGCGATATTCATAAGTTTGATTTTATGCAGCCGCCTGAAAAACGAAGCATACAAGATGGTTATAAACTACTTGAAGAGCTGCAAGCCATTGATGTGAATCAAGTGATTACCAAACAAGGTAAGCAACTTACTCGCCTACCGATAGACCCGCGACTAGGGCGCATGGTGTTGCAAGCAGACAAAGAGCGCAGCCTGCACGAGGTGTTAATCATCGTGGCGGCTATGTCAGTGCAAGACCCGAAAATAAGACCTTCTGACAAACAGCAAAAAGCCGATGAAAAACATAGTGTTTTCACCGACAAAACATCCGACTTTTTATCATGGCTCAAGCTTTGGAACTGGTATCACGTGCAACGCAAACATTTGAGTAAATCTCAACTGCGTAAAACTTGCACCAAACATTTTTTATCCTATTTAAGAATGCGCGAGTGGGTGGATTTGCATGGGCAACTGCTGGGTATTGTCCGCGAATTAAAGCTTACCCCCAACAAGGAAAAAGCCAAACCCGATGCCATTCACAAAGCCATGCTGGCTGGGCTGCTTAGTCATGTGATTAAAAAACGGGAGGAAACAAAAAAGGGTGAAGCGCCCTTTGTTGGTGCGCGTGGTTTGCAAGTCACGCTCTTTCCTGGCTCACCATTAAACAAAAAACCGCCGCGTTGGCTCATGGCGGGTGTTTTGATGGAAACATCACGCCTATTTGCCCGCAGCCTTGCCCCGCTTGACCCTGTTTGGCTGGAAGGTTTAGCCCCTCACCTGCTCAAACGAACATACAGCGAACCACATTGGTCGAAAAAACGGGCGCAAGTTTGTGCTTATGAAACTGTGACCTTGTATGGCTTGCCCATCATCAGCCGCCGTGTTGTACATTTTGGCATGATTGAGCCTGAAGTATCGCGTGAACTGTTTATCCGCCATGCTTTGGTGCATCAAGAGTTTCATAGCTTTGGCAAATGGTTTAAACACAATCAAAAGCTGCTTGCTGAGATTGAAAACATGGAAGCCATCAGCCGCCGCCGTGATTTAATGCATGATGAACAAGTTCGCTTTGATTTCTTTGCTGCCATCATTCCTGAACATGTTTGCAGTGGTAAGTTGTTTGAACAATGGCGTAAAAAAGCAGAAAAAGACAATCCCAACCTGCTGTTTTTATCCAAAGAGGTTTTGCTGCAAGATGAAAATGCAGGCATTGATAGCAAACAATTTCCCACCCATTTGGAAACCTACGGTTTAAAACTCAAACTGAACTACCACTTTGACCCTAGCCATCATGCTGATGGTATCACCGTAACCGTGCCTATTATGGCATTGGGGCAGCTCAAAGCAGAGGCTTTTGAATGGCTTGTGTTGGGTTTACTTGAAGAAAAAATCACGGCTTTGATTAAAGGACTGCCTAAAACATTGCGCAAAAACTTTGTGCCAGCTCCACAATTTGCTAAGGCATGTGCAGGCAATATGCCATTTGGCGAAGGCTCGTTATTGCTTGCCCTATCACGAGAATTGCAACGCATGACAGGCATCTATATCCCCACCCAAGATTGGGTAGTGGACAAACTTCCTATGCACTTGTTGATGAAGTTTGAAATCCGCGATAAAAACAACAAGGTTATCGACACAGGACATCAGTTGGGGAGGTTGCAAAAACAATATGCTCATCTCGCACGGTTGGATGCAGTGCAACACAAGTCAACGCCTATCAAACTCCAACAAGACATCACCCGTTGGGATTTTGGTGAGTTGCCTGAAATCGTAACCACACAAAAACACGGCATGAGCATTGCCCAGTTCCCAGCCTTAGAAGATAAACAAGATAGCGTATCCATTGCATTGATGGAAAGTGAAACAGCAGCTTATCAAACCACGCGACAAGGCATCAAACGTTTGCTCATGCTTAGCTTGCATCAACAAGTCGATTTATTGCGCAAAAACATACCCAAACAAAAGGAGTTGGCTTTGTATTACGCAAGCTTAGGCAAAGCTGAAGACTTGCGCGAATCCATCATCAGCCAAACATTTGAGCAGGTATTCTTGCAAGACTTAGAAGAACTTCCACGCAATAGTAAAACATTTCAAATACTCTTGGACAAAGGCAGAGCCAAGGTAGTGAAACAAGGCACAGTGATTGCCGAACAAGTATTACAAGCCTTGCAACATTATGCGGAATTACAAAGCAAAATCAGCAATGTCAAAGCTGCAGCCCTTTCCCCTGTAGTGCAAGATATACAGCAACAAATGCAACACATCATATACCCTGATTTTGTACAACACACACCCAGTCAGTGGTTGCCACATTTACCTCGATTTATACAAGCAGCATTATTACGCTTGGACAAAGCAGGGCAACAACTGACCCAAGACAGTATTAATACCAAAATATTGCAGCAGTTCTGGTCGCAATACCAACAAAGAATAGAACAATGTGAAAAACATAATGAAGACACCATACAACTCATGGAGTTTCGCTGGATGCTTGAAGAGTTGCGTGTCTCATTGTTTGCCCAAAGCCTTAAAACATCTGTACCTATATCCATTAAACGCATAGAAAACCACTGGCAAGCCATACATATGATGTAATGTGCGCTCTATCACTAGATATTTTTTTAAGCCTAAGTATCATCCGCCCGACGATTGGCTTGGAGTGTTTGACAGCGTGAAAAAATAATACTGATACTATTGCTAGGTATCTCCCTATCATTCACTGCTTTTACGACAGTTAAGCAATGGGAAGAAGGACAACGCCAGCAACAATACCAACACCGCGCTGACGCACACACTGCTGCACTTATAGCTGGTTTCGAAAGCATTACAAAACAACTCGAAGATATGCGATACCTGCTTGAATACGACATGATTGATGAGAAAGAAAACCCTAAAGATCCTCATGAGTTTTTGGATATGTTTACCCCTACATTAACCCATGAACCTGCGCTCGTAGATATCGACTGGGCAGTGCTTGACCCCAACACACATCAAGCACGCATCATTTACAGCCTCAAACATCAAAAAAACATTGAAACAAACCCTATCATACTGAGTAAACATCCTATCACAGCACATTTCACACAAAAATCACAAGGCAACTATGTATTGCAACTTGTCAGCCCTATCAGCAACCAACTCAACCCTATCAATCGAACTGAACTTGAGGGTAAACTTGTTGCCGCCCTTGTCACCGAATGGGGTATCGAAACCATTATCGAACAAGCCTTAAAACATACACCTGTAGCTGCCCAAGACATCCATATTGTGGGCATCGAAAACAATAAAAGAACCGAACTCTATTTTCATGCATCGCGCAGCCGCACTGAAACAGATCAACACGTACATACCGATATTCGTTACACCACCGCCTTCCCCTTTGCCAACTTAACCTTTCAAGTGGAATACGAAGCTGCTCCAAAGTTTCTTAAAGATTTCCCTATTGTGCTGGCTTGGCAAACCTTATTTATCTGGCTTACCGTCACCTTTTTACTGGCTGGTTATATTTATAAAAAAGATAAATATACTGAACATGTTGAAAAGCTGGTCGAGAAACGTACCAACAAACTCAATAAAAAACGCAAGAAACTTCGTCAAATCATTGAAAACCTTCAAGATATTTATTATGAAGTCGATCTTGAAGGTAATATATTGATGGTATCACCTGCCATTGCTTTGCTGGGTTACACGGTCAATGAAGCCAAAGGTAAGAATCTGCAAGCATTCTGTGTTGATCGCGATGAAATCAATAAATTATTGCTTGCCTTAGAAGAGAGCGATGATGGAAAAATATACAACCATCACATTCAAACTTTGCACCATGATGGTAGCTTACGTTGGTTATCCATGAATGCCCAATATAGGTATGATGAGAATCGGAAAGTTGTAAGCATTGAAGGAACATTGCGTGATTTTACCGCGATTAAAGAGCAACAAGAAAAGCTTCAACAAGCAGACAAATTTGAGCTCTTGGGGCTTATGGCTGGTAGCATTGCACATAATTTCAACAATATTCTTACTGCTATTTTGGGTCATGCCACTTTGGTACGCATGAATCACAAAGAGAATGTCAAACTACTTCAACATATGGGTGCCATTGAGGATTCAAGCATGAAGGCCGCAGAAATATGCAAACAAATGCTGGCATATACAGGGCAAGGTCATCACTGCGTGCAACGCTTGGATTTAAGCCAAGCCCTCGAAGACATCAAAGCCATGGTTTGCGCTTCCATTTCAGAAGATATCCAGCTTGATTTTACTTTTAAGCATGGTTTAACCTGCGTTCGCGCGGATAAGTCTCAAATTCAACAACTGGCTATTGACTTGATATTAAATGCAGCAGAATCCTATGAACAAAAAATAGGAAGCGTATACATCACAACAGGCTGCCAAACATTGCAAACCTCTGATTTAAAGTTGTGCGTAGATTCTGAACAGGCCACCCATGGCAAACATGTCTTCCTACGCATTCAAGATACAGGCTGTGGTATTTCTGAAGAAATGTACAAAAAAGTGTTTGAACCTTTCGTGACCACTAAATTTATGGGTAGAGGACTTGGTTTAAGTGCTGTACGTGGCATTGTCCGCGCACACCAAGGGGCTATTTTATTAAAGTCTGAAAAAGGTCAAGGTACGACCATCACTGTATTCTTCCCTGTTGACACCACCAAAGCATAAGCAGAACTTCCGCCGCCTGATGAATCATACCACTTTAAACAAACAAATGATCAAGCTATGGCTGCTCTTGCCATTGGCTGTGGTTCGCTTTGTTGATAGAGAAGTTTAACAACTGATTTCATAAGATTACAACAAGCAACCGCAGGAATAACTTCCCTGTTGCTTGTTTCTCATTTTTCCATGTTTAACACCCATCATTCGTTATTCTTGCGTTTGCTCTTAGAGGAGTAAGACCCATGAACGCTCAAGTTCACCCAACAATTCAACAAAACAATATCCGCCTTGGTTTATTGCTTGCCACGAGTGCTGCCCTTGGTTTTTCAGCCAAGTCGATTTTCGTCAAACTGGCTTACGAATACAATGTGGATGCTATTACCATGCTGATGTTTCGCATGATGTTTGCCTTGCCTTTCTTTGTTGTGATTGCGTGGATGGAAGAGCGCAAAACCAACAAGCGCATCAGCCGAAAATATTTTATATCCATCACCTTATTGGGTTTGGTGGGTTACTATTTATCCAGCTTGTTAGATTTTACAGGATTGATGTATATTAGTGCTGGTTTGGAGCGATTGATTTTATTTTTGTTCCCCACGATGGTGGTATTTATATCGGCTGTTTATTTGGGCAAACGCATTCAAAAAGAAGCGTATATTGCGCTTGGTTTAAGCTATACAGGCATTATCCTTGCCATGGTCAATGATGTGCAAATATCAGGTGAACATGTTGTGCTTGGTTCAGTGTTGGTGTTTATTGCTACCATTACCTATTCCATCTTTTTGGTAGGCAGTGGTGAAATCATACCCAAGGTTGGCGCACGCAGATTTGCAGCTTATGCCATGATTGTATCTTGTGTTGCAGTGTTTATTCACTTTGGTTTTACGCGCAGTTTAGCTGACTTCAATCAACCTTTACCTGTATATGCTTATGGCTTGGCAATGGCTGTTTTCTCAACAGTGTTGCCAGCATTTATGTTGGCTGCTGCCATTCATCACATTGGTGCAAGCAAAACATCCATTATTGGCGGCTTAGGTCCTATCGCAACCATTGGGCTAGCTGCAATATTCTTGGCAGAGCCATTGACCATGATGCAATTGATGGGTGCTGCTTTGGTGATGGCTGGTGTGTATAGCTTGAGTAAGCGTAAGTAAGTACATGGGAAGTGCGACTTTAGTCGCGCACATATTATCACCTGATGTTAAACCTGTGGGGCTAATACCCTAGGGTGCTTTCTCAGGCTACGCCTTCAGCTTTAGCCACTTCCTATTGTACTGCTATGCTTTGTTTTCAAAACTTATACTGTGTTGTGTAAGATTAACTTGTAAGTATTGAGGTGGGGTTTCGACTGATGCCGCAATACTTACCTTGGAGTTTTTATGTTTAAAGTTTTATGTGTAGCACTATTTGCGCTTGTTTCATCTACGCTTGCCAATGCAACAACGCTTCATATGGGAGAATTTTCCAAAGGCTCACTCAGCGGTTGGGAAGAAAAGGAATTTGAAGGTAAAACCCAATACAGCTTTGTATTTGATGAACAAATCAAACAACAAGTGCTCAAAGCTGAAAGCCATGCTGGTGCATCGGGTTTATTTCGTGAGCAACGCATTGATTTAAACAAAACACCTTACCTCAATTGGTCATGGAAAACATCATCTTACTTCCCCAATATCAATGAAAATGAAAAATCAGGTGATGATTTCACTGCCCGTATTTATGTGGTGGTGGATGGTGGCTACTTCTTTTGGAAAACCATCGCCCTCAACTATGTGTGGTCATCATCGCATAACACAGGCGAGAAATGGGACAACCCATTCACATCCAATGCCACCATGTTTTCTGTGGAGTCAGGCAAAAAAAAGCTTGGTGTTTGGCAACATTATAAGCGCAACATCAAAGAAGATTTGCAACGTATTGTTGGTAAAGATGAGCAATACATTGATGCCATCGCCGTCATGACCGACACCGACAACAGTAAACGCAGCGCCATCACCTACTTCGGCAACATCTTTTTTACTTCAAAATAAAGTCTGCCATACCGAAACCGACACGGCTAAAGCCGTGTTTCCAAAAAAGGAAATGCGGCTCAAGGTGAAGGTGTAGCCTGAGAAAGCACTCTGAGGTGTTAGCCACTTACATTGAGCGGGTATGCTTTATCGTTTTCTTGGTTATTTTATCCTTATAAATCAATGAGATAAGGATATACATCACGATTCTGATTATCCTACGAATTTCAATCTACAACCAACTTAAGCAAAAAGTTGAAAATCGATACCGTAATTTTCATTAAATGGCTAAATGATTCGGTCATAAAAGGCTGTTTTCATTCAATATGATGAGAACAAAGATCATCCGATATCAATTTTAAATCATTTTTTTAGAAAAAGATACCCGCTCAATGTAAGTAGCCACGCCTGATCGTCATCCGTAGTGATGATGTAGTCCCGACACACATTGCCACTCACGAGATTTCTCGACAAACTCGAAATGACATTGTTGAACAATCCACTTAGTCTTTGCCTATGAGTGTACGAATCGATAAGTGGTTATGGGCAGCCCGTTTTTATAAAATGCGCAAACTTGCTAGCGAAGCCGTCAAAGGTGGGCACATCAGTATCAACGGTGTACGCTGCAAGCCTTCCAAGTTGGTGCAGCTTGATGATGAAGTATTTATTCAAAAAGAAGCTGAAACATTTACCGTATTGGTAGCAGGTTTGGCTGAAAAGCGCGGCTCTGCCAAGATTGCCCAAGGTTTATATGATGAAACCCCTGAAAGTTTAAAGTTCCGCGATGAACAAAGCGAGCAACGCAAATTTCAAACTTACTTCTCACCCTCACCCGAAAAACGCCCTGATAAACGTGATAGGCGAAAAATTCAACAGTTCAAAGGAAGGTAGCACCGCGAATTAAAGTGCCTGAATAAAATTTCTTGTAAGTCAGAAAATAGATGCTAAGAATTGCCCATGGTAAAAACAAGCTTATTTACTTTTACCAGCATGAAATAATACAACACTTCTGGGAGGAAGTTCTCACTATGAAACATATTTCAACTGCGCTTGCATTAAGCGCAATGCTTGTCACACCTGCGTTTGCCAATGATCACGGTGGACACAATAGCGGCATGCACGGTCATCAAGCGGTAGCAGACAGCGTTGTTGCAGCACAACGCGCCGCATTAGCTAAAAACACCAACGGCAAAGGTTTTGGCCCGCAATCACCACGCGATATTGATAATGTAGCAGGCAACAACAAACGCATGTTTAGCACTGCACCCGCCTATACAGAAATGAACCTTTGCAACATCCATTTCCATAAAAATGCAGAGCATAAAGGTGGTGATTTCACCATTTATGCAGGCAACGGTAATGGCGAAGGTTATCAAAGTGGCTATCGTGCTGACATTTCACACTACAGCCATGCTGAGTTGAAAGCGACTAAACATGAGATTTGCCCAAGTTCTCATTCTAAGCTTTTACCAGGCGACACCATTGAAGTGCATTATGTGCATACCACAGCACAAGTTAAACCTGGTGCTACACTTGGTTCTTGCTTAAGTAAGTCTATCGGCAACCCTCAACTTCGTGTTGAAACACAAGTTTATACCGTTGTGAATGATAAACACGCTGCAAGCTTCATGGACTTAACCCAATACACTAAAGTTGGTGACTACTATCAAGCAACAAATATTCCCAACAATACAGGCACGCCTATCGCATACGAAGGCTCTACAACTGGCCCGGGTTACAATGAAAAAGGTTCACCTTTCCAAGTATCTTGGTCTGTTCGCCCGCAAGTCATGAAAGTAAACATCGAAACTGTTGGTCAATGGTGTAAAGGTAATGACTTTAAAGAAGACCATGCACATGGTGTTCGTAACTTAGTGAAGAACCAAAGTCTTTTATCAGAAATAAAATAGTTTCATCTTTTCAAGAAGAGTCACCAGTAAGTGGTGGCTCTTTTCGCTGCCTCCAAAAAACATCTAACATACTGTAAAATTGACACAAAGCACCATGCCCCTACCTTACGTCTATTCGTTTAAAATGAAGGTGGATTAAACATGACGCAAACAATCATAGGTATTGATATTGGCTTTGGCTTTACCAAAGCAACAGACGGTAAAGATTTTCTCATTTTCAAATCTGTATATGGCGAAGCTGTTGACCTACAAATTCAAGAGAAACTCTTGGGCGAAAGCAACCACGATGAACACATTCAAATTGAAATCGATGACACAGCATATTTTGTCGGCGAGCTTGCCGAACGTCAAAGTTCTAATCGTTCATTCACTTTAGATCAAAAACAATTTATTTCTTCATCAAGCCAGGTTCTAGCTTTGTCTGCTTTAAGTAAACTGGTGCATGAGCCAACACAATCTATTAAACTGGTTGTGGGGTTACCCATTGGTCACTACCGCCAATACAAAGATGAACTGGCCGAAATGTTGAAAAAGACACACCTGTTTACTGCCATTGATGCCCATCATCAACGTATTGATTATACCATCACCGTCACAGACGTGCGCGTCTTACCGCAACCTATTGGCACAGTCATGGATAGGTTGCTTGGCACACTTGGCATGCCCAAAAATCAACGCTTCGCCACAGATAAAATTGGTATTATTGATGTAGGATTTCGTACCACAGATTACACAATCTCAGATAAGGGTCGCTATTCTGAACGCGGCAGTTTAACCACGCGCAATGGTATTTCGCGTGCCTTCGTTAAAATAAGCACAAAACTCAAAGAGGCATGTGATATTGATATTGAAATTTATCGTTTATTTGAGGCTGTCGATTCAGGTAGCATTAAGATTCGTGGAAAATCTTATGATCTCAAGTCTGTGTCTGAAGCATCCTTCAAGCAGTTGGCCACGGCGATTGCTGCTGATGCCAATACCACTTGGGCTGATGATTGGGATATCGATGCCATTATGATTACAGGTGGTGGTGGTGCAGTACTCGCACCATATATTGAAAGTCAACTTGAAGGTGTAACTATCCCTATTCAGCAAGACTTGGATTACCGATTACATAATGTGCGCGGTTATTTAAAATATGGCTTGTATACTTGGCAAAAAGGCGAAGCCTAAAAGTCACCCATTTATTGCAATATATGTTGCACAGCAAGCGTAAACATGGGCACATCCACTTCAAACAATGTACCATCTTTCGCTTGCATTTGATAGGATCCTTGCATGCATCCCACTGGTGTTTTAAACACCGTAAAACTACTGTATTGATGTTCAGCTTGGGGTTGAATCAAAGGTTGCTCCCCAATCACACCTGAACCCTGAACTTCTGTTTTATGGCCATCAGCATCCGTGATTAACCACTTACGCGACAATAGCTTTGCAGCTTGTTCACCCACATTACGAATACAAATGTGATAGGTGAACACATACTCACCCATTCGCGATTGTTCTTTTAAATATTCGGTTTTGACACTAACAATAATTTTATTTTTCATTTCAACTCACAAAAATACAAAAGGTGATAAAGCAAACAAGATAACGACAACCATAGCAAATAAAGCAAGAAGCATTTGAGCAGGTCGATCTTGAATCATCGTCCATAAGGTTGGCTGCTTACCCTCCTCGCATAATGCAAGGTATGCAGCCCGCGCTTTTTCAAAGCGTTGTTGCTGATATTCAGCAATCAATGCCGTTCCCTCTTCAAAGCGTTGGTTGTCATGCAACCAAATCGCCGCATATCCCAAACCCCAGCGACCGTTATCGGTCTCGTAGTATTCAAAATGATGTGCATCAAGCAATGCACGAATTTCTTCAGCTTCATCCTCTTCTACGCGACGAAGTTTGAATAACATCACACTCATGCTTGCTCAGGCATGTGTTCAATATAAAGTGACTGGCTTGGAAATGCAAATTCCAATGCCAGCGATTCCAATAATTGCATAATTTGCATATTAACCTCTTGGCGAACTTGCAGGTAAACAGCCCAGTTTTTATCTTTACTAAAATAGTATAAGAAAATAGAAAGTGCTGAATCATCAAAGTTATCAAACTTCACAAGTGAGAAATCTTGATCAACACCTGGATGTTTCTTTAAAATCTGTTCAATACCCGTCACAGCCTGCTGCATTTTCTCAGTCGACGTCGCATATGTTATACCAATACGCATCTTAATTCTTCGTTTGGAGCGAGCATCAATGTTGTCAATCACCATATTGGCAAGCATTGAGTTCGGCACATTAACCAAGGTTTGTGCAAACGTGCGAATACGCGTTGACCTAAATCCAATTTCTTCAACCACACCCTCAAATTTGGATGTTTTAATCCAATCTCCCACCACAAATGGACGATCAATCAAGAGCATGATTGAGCCAAATAAGTTGGCAATCGTATCTTTGGCTGCCATCGCAACGGCAATACCACCAATACCCAACGAGGCAATCAAACCTGATATGGAGTAACCCATGTTTTGCGCCACCACCAAAATACCTGTAACCACCAGAAAAAGCTTCAATGTTTTGGAAATGAACGGTACAAGTTGGTCATCTAAAGGTGAGTCTGTTTCCTTAGCTTGGGCAGATGCATAAACAGCTAAACCATCAATTAAACGCCACAAAAACCAAGCCATCAACATAATACTAGCCATGCGCCCCATACGTTCGATGATATCCAATAAAGGTAACACTTCTGATGTTGGTTTAATCACCATCACCGCAGCCCAGATACCCATCAATAAAATCAACCAACTTAACGGTTTTTCAGCAGCTTCTAATAATGCATCATCTAAAGTTGTTTTGGTTCGCTTGGTTAAGTTTTGAGTTAAGTGGTGTAAAAAAGAAATCAAATAACGACGTAGCACTACCGTCACAAAAAGAATACCTATCGCAGTAAGCCATTGCCCCCATGCACCACCAAAAAGTCCTGACCATTGCGTTATATCCATCCATCCAACCCCTTACAAAGGATGCAAGCATTTGACGCTTGCCATCATACTACATAAACTCGCTTAAGCATTATTCGAGGAGAATACGTATGAGTCATCAACAATTGCAAGCACTCTTTTCAAATCCCGATAAACTTCGCAACCTTCTGAGTCGAAAAGTACGTTATTTGGGTGAAGAGTATTGCATATCCGACATCTTGATTGAAGACAATATGCTTATCCTCTCTTCTCATAGCAATGATGCTGTACAAGACGATTGTTATGGTCGCGCACACCGTATGGTTCCCAAACAACAACGCCTTCGCTTTCGTAATAATGATGGTAAACCAACGGCTATTTGGGAAGAAATTATTTTTTTAGATGGAGCTTTATAATGGCTGAATGGGTTGATATTTGTAGTGCCGAGCGTTTGCCGATGGGCGAACGTATGGTAGTTGATACGGATGCAGGAAAGGTGGCTATTTTTCACCTTAGTCAAGGTTTATACGCTATTGAAGACCGATGTTCTCACGATAATGGTGAGCTTGCCAGTGGTGAATGGGGTGGTGATGAAATCATTTGCCCAAGACACGGTGCACGCTTCTGTATTTTAAACGGAAAAGCTTTAACCCCTCCAGCTTATGAAGCTATTGAAGTCTTTGCAGTACGTGAACAAAACGGCATCATACAAATTGATATTGATAACTAGGATATAATCATGATAAAACATATCGTCATGTGGACATTAGAAAACAAAGCTGATGCCACACTGGTCAAAACAACATTGGAAGGACTCAAAGACAAAGTACCAAGCATCATTGATATTGAAGTAGGCATTGATTTTAGCAACACTGATGCTTCGGCTGATGTCATATTGTATTCGACATTCGCCAATCGCAATGATTTGGATGCCTACGTCAAACATCCCGAACATCAAGCTGTGATTCCGATGATGCAACGTGTGACAACATCGCGCAAGGTGGTGGATTATGAAGTTTAAACTTTTATTATACTCTATACTTTTATGCGCGATACCCGCGAATGCTGAAAACATTGATTTACGCGAAGAGTTAGGCCCCAAAGTTAACCAAGAACAAGTTCAAGTGCGTACCTATATCCATCAAAATGATGGTGCAACCATTACTGAATACCGCTCTGATGGTAAAGTTTGGATGATTAAAGTTCAACCTGCTGGTGATTTTCCACCTTATTATTTGTATGATAATGAAGGAAACGGCACATTTGAGCAGCGTGTCGCTGGCAATAAAAAGCCTTCTCCACCGATGTGGATTATCAAAAGCTGGTGAGCATATTTCCACCTATTAAGCTGTTGCTGCTCACAGATAGCAAACGCTTTGATTCGCCAGATGTTATGTTGAGCTGCATCGAGCAAGCCATCCAAGGTGGTGTAGATACCGTTGTTTTGCGTGAGAAAGACTTGGATTCTGCAAAACTTTTAAGTTTAGCTTCGAAGCTGCGCGTGACCACGAAACATCATGGTACGCGTTTGATGATTCATAGTCAGGCCGATGTTGCCAAGGCTGTGGGTGCTGATGGTGTCCATGTGGATGCCAAGTCCATTTCTGAAATCAGCCAGATAAAATCATGGTTGGGGAATGGTTTTATGCTTTCAGCTTCATGCCATGCTGCTGATGAACTAAAACAAGCGGCACAACAAGGTGCAGACTTTTGCTTTTTATCCCCAGTGTTCCCAACCCAAAGCCATCCAGGCGCACCATCATTGGGCGCAAAGAAATTCTTCGATATTGCAGCAACCGTTAACATACCTGTGCTTGCTCTGGGCGGCATAGAGGCTGATGTTATGCCTTTATTGCAAGGTCACGGTGTTGCCACCATGGGTAGCATACTCAATGCCCAAAACCCAAAAAAAGCTGCTCAACATCTACTTGAATCAGCGTTTCCTTAAACCACATCTGCATTGTGATATACTTTTTGCACATCATCACAATCATTAAGTGCTGCAACTAGCCCGTTAAAGTTTTCAATATCATCGCCTGAAATGGCGCATAAATTTTGCGGCTCATACGAAATATCATCTACCTCAAATGTAATCCCTGAATATGCTTCTTCCAACGCCGTTTTCACCTTGAAAAATTCAGTGTTGGGGGCAAGCACCGTTATCATACCATCTTCAAGCTCAATATCTTGCACATCCACATCTGCCATCATCAAAGCTTCTAGCACTGCATCTTCATCATCACCTTTGAACACAAACACTGCCACATGGTCAAACATATGGGCAACAGCCCCTGGCCCGCCCAGTTTAGAAGCATTTTTTGTAAAACAATTACGCACATCAGCAAACGTACGGTTAGGGTTATCTGTTAAACAGTCCACAATCACCATGCAACCACCTGGCCCAAAACCTTCATAGCGTGCTGGCTGGAAATCTTCACCTGCCCCACCTTCAGCTTTATCCAAAGCATTTTTAATCACATGTGCAGGTACTTGATCTTTTTTAGCATTATCAATCAAACGTCGCAGTGATAAATTTCCATCAGGGTCAATACCGCCACTTTTGGCACATACATAAATCTCACGACCATATTTAGAGTAAACCTTGGTCTTCATGCCTGCGGTTTTCGCCATATCTTCTTTTTTATTTTGGTAAGCTCTGCCCATAATCACGCACCCTTTTTACTTGCCTGTTTTTCAATGCGCAACAAACCTGTGTTTTATCCAAAAAAAGTCAATGTGAAAGACAATTATTTCACTTACCACTCAATATACCGTTTGCGTGTTTTTTCATGCAACTGAGTTAAATCCACTACCACCAACCCATCAATACAATTGGCAAACTCTGGGTCAATATTAAAATCTAAAAACGAAACCCCTTCAGGCTTACAGATTTCCGTATATTGTTTATACAATGTTGGCACAGTGCAACCCATGTGTTTCAGGCTTGATTTTAAGTGCATAAAATCTTGTTTGTAATCCTGCCCTGTAAACTGTTTCGCCAGTGCTTCACGCGTATGGGATGTAAGTCGGTAAGGCAACTTGGCTCGCACCTTGCAATCTTTATCACCAAAATAAAGGCTATAAAAATAAACCAACAAATCTTTTGCCGCAGTTGGATAATGGTCGCTCAATGATACAGGTCCCAATAAATAACGGTATTCAGGGTTTTGACGTAAGAATGCACCAATACCATACCACAAATAATCCAAGCTTCTTCTACCCCAATAGCGCGGTTGGACAAAACTTCGCCCCAGCTCTAAGCCTTGCGTCATGATATTGTCCATGGCGGGCGAAAAATCAAACAGTATTTGGCTGTATAATGGGGTAAGCTCTGCGCTAGCTTGCACAACCTGTTGTATTTTACACAAACGATAGGCACCAACAATTTCCAAGTCTTGGTCATCCCACAAAACCAACTGAAAGCAATGGCTATCATATTTATCAACATCACGGCGCGAACCTGTGCCTTCTCCCACTGCGCGAAATGCGATCTCACGCAAGCGACCAATTTCACGCATCAAACTGCTATCGGCTTGATACTTCGCCAAATAAATTTGTTTCCCATCTTGGGTTTGTCCTAACAGTTCACAAGCTTGTAAATCTTGGCGTAACGCTTGCCGTTTTTCAGGGTGAGCCGTTGGGGAAAGGGTTGCAAAAAGCGGTGCTTTCAAGCTACCCAAACGATACAAATGTTTTTTCATCAACTTGGCTTTGGCTTCAGCAGGCAGCGGAATCCCCTGATAGCTTTCCACAGCAATCGTTTTACCAATCGATACGGCAACCGAGCGTTTGGCTTGTTTATACATCTCGCGCACCAGCCACAATGTTGAAAGCGGACGTGCTAACCACGATAGCGCGTAAAAAAAGGCGGAATTTCTGCCATTAACATAAATCGGCAATATCGGTGAGCGGCTGGCACTGGCAATCTGCAAAAATCCTTTATTCCATTTGCCATCTTTGATGCCAGATGCACCCAAACGTGATACCTCACCCGCAGGGAAAATAATCACTGCACCCTCATGCTGCAAATGTTGATACACCGCTTTAAGCTGCGAAGGTTTGGTATTGCCACCCATATTATCGACAGGCAAAAGCAAGCTATGAATCGGTTTAATGCTGGATAACACTTGGTTGGCAACTGCCTTCACGTCCGTTCGCACCTGCCCCACAAGCTTGAGTAATACGGCGGCATCTAAGGTGCCTAAAGGATGGTTCGCCACAATCACAACCCGACCCGTGCTTGGGATTCGCTCCAATTCTTTGGCATTGATGGTATAAGAGAAGTCAAAGTGTTCCAGTATTTGTTCGACAAAATCAATGCCCTCTAAATGGGGATATTGCGCCTGAAACTTTTGTAACTCACGCTCATGAAACAGCATACGCAATGCAGACTTCACAGGTCTAGAAAATAACCATGAATTGGCTGCAACTTTAGGGAAATTCTTTGCTACAACTTGGTCAACATTCAACATCATCACCTCCGTGTTGATACCGCAAAACCATGTTAGCTATGTATTGTGTCATCACCATGACAAATCAGGTTAAAACATTGGAAATAGTCCTTCGAGCCACTTGCAAAAAACATTGCGCCACAAAGGTTTTGTAAGCATTTCAACTTGCAATCGACTTAAACTCGGTAATGATACACCAAGGAGTCACTTCATGTTTAAACTACCATTACTTTTAATCTTCTGCTGCTTGAGCACACCATTAGTAGCCGCCCAGCGTATCAGTGTTGTCGGCTCAACTACCGTATTACCCGTCATTTCACAGGCAGCAGCATTATTTCATGCTCAACACCCCGATATTACAATCACCGTATCAGGTGGCGGCTCAGGCGTAGGTATTGCCTCGGTGATTCAAGGCACTGCCCACATCGGCATGGCTTCGCGTCAGACCACCCAAGAAGAACAAGCCAAGTTAAAAGGTAAAGTTGATAATATTATTATTGCTGCAGATGCTGTGGCTATTGCGATTTCTAAAGCTGTATATGAAAGCGGTGTTCATGCCCTCAGCGTGCAACAAATTGCTGATATTTACCGTGGCAACATTCGCAATTGGAAAGATGTCGGCGGCTTGGATGCACGTATTGTCGTCATTGATAAAGAAGCATCACGGGGCACACGGCATGTGTTTGCCGAAGCCATCTTGGGCGACAAACATGCTCGCGCTAAGGGGGCATCCATCATTTCAGGCTCCAACAATGAAGAACAAGCCATTATCTCGCGCAGTGATGCCGCCATTGGTATGTTATCCAATGCTTGGTTGAATGATAAAGTTCGCGGCATTGATATTATCGTGAATGGTCAACATATTTCCCCAAGCATTGAACATGTACGCGACCATAGTTACCCCCTTGCCCGTGGTTTGCATATTCTATTGCCCAATAACGCCTCAAAAGCTGCCAAAGATTTTGTACAATTTCTATTATCTGAATCAGGGCAAAATATTGTGAAACAAGTGGGTTACTTACCTGTTCACTAAATGCTGAAACTTCCCGTTTTTTCCATGCTGGGCTTACTTGTCGCAGCAGGTTGCCTTATCGCCCTATTGGGCATAAGTAGTTTACTATGGTTTTTAATTGATAGCACATGGCTATTCTTCACTCAGTTTGGTTTTGAAAGCCTTTGGCAAGATGAGTGGTATCCTTATGAACATTTGTATGGCTTTCTAGCCGCCATCACAGGCACAGCTTGGGCATTAATCATTGCTTTGCTGATCGCCATCCCGTGCGGTATTTCCGCTGCCATTGTCAGTAGCGAAATTGCCAATTCATTATGGAAATCATGGATACGCCTAAGCATGGAAACTTTAGCTGGCATCCCTTCTGTGGTATATGGTTTAATTGGTCTTTGGCTACTTCTACCTTGGTTACAAACACATTTTCACTTACTCACAGGTCACAGCTTGCTTGCCGCAGGTCTTATTCTATCCCTCATGATATTACCCACTATTATGCTGATGGCACACGATGCCATACATGGCGTATCGTCAGAACAACGCGAAGCTGCCAAACTTTTGGGTTTAAACTGGAATCAAACTTTATACCGCGTATTACTACCTCAAGCTTGGCATGGTATTCGTTCAGGCATATTGCTTGCCATCGGGCGGGGTTTGGGTGAAACCATGGCTGTCATGTTGGTGGTAGGCTCATTGGATAGAATGCCTGAACCTTTTTATAACATTTTAGAACCCGCGCAAACGCTCACTTCACGCATTGGTAGAGAAATGGGAGAAGCAGCCTTTGGTTCTATGCACTTTTCTGCACTCATGGCATGTGGCCTCATTTTAGCTATGATCGCTGTCATGTTTAGCCTCAGCGCACAACATAAAAACACATGAAGTATATTTTTATCATACTGGCAATACCTGCCCTGCTCCTGCCCGCCGCATGTTTACTATACATTATTTACCAAGCCATGCCTGCACTTGGCTTGGATTTATTATTAGGCTCCGATACTGAGGTCGTGGGTGTTAACCATATTGGTCAATCCTTGTTGCCACAAATCACAGGTTCTTTGCTAATGATGGGTTTAGCTTGTTTACTGGCATTACCTATCGCCCTCAGCTTGGCTTTATTTCATGCTTTTTGGGCCAAGAAACAACATCAATACCTGTTAATGACATTACTCCAAATCATGCAAGGTATTCCACCCATTGTGTACGGTTTATGCGGACTGATTATTTTAGTACACACCCTAAAATGGGGGATTTCATTGGCGGCTGGTGCTGTTATTTTGGCTATTATTATCTTACCCTTATTAAGCAGTAGTATGATACATGCCTTTTCCCGTATTTCTCGTGAACAAACCGATGCCGCATTATCATTGGGTTTATCCAAATTCACTGTGATGATTCGTGTGTGGTTGCCTGCATCATGGTCGGCTATACTTACGGGTTTATTGCTCAGTATGGCTCGCGCATTATCAGAAACTGCACCCATTTTATTCACCGCCACAGTATTTTCAGGCATCACATGGCCAGATTCTATTTTTTCACCTGTCACCAGCTTACAGACCCATATTTTTTACCTTGCCCAAGAAGGAAGTAATATCCAAGCTATCCATACCGCTTGGGCATCTGCTGCTGTGCTGTTAGCTTTAGTATTATGCTTTGCTTTATTTGCTTGGTATTTACGGAGATTTACCACCTCATGATGCAAACACAAGCAATTCATCCATGTTAAGAATTGAAACCTTATCCTTAAAGCTTGAGGGAAAACAAATTCTCAAAGAGATTTCTTTTTCTTTGCCCAACACAGGTATCACCACGCTGATTGGTTCATCTGGCGCAGGTAAAAGTTCACTACTGCGTTGTATCAACATGCTGTATCATGATTGGTCGGGCACAATTCATATTGATGAAAAAAATATCAAACAATGGCAAGGTGGCGACGATAACCTACGCAGGTTTATTGGTTTAATTGCACAAAAACCCGCCATTTTCCCAGTCAGTATTGCAGAGAATGTGACCTTTGGCTTACCTCGAAAACAGCGCAAGCAAGATACATCTGAACTAATTCATCACTGTCTGAATCAAGCAGCCCTCTGGAATGAAGTGAAAGATAGGTTGAATCAACCCGCCATAACTTTATCGATTGGGCAACAGCAGCGATTATGTCTGGCCCGCGCTTTGGCTCTCAAACCATCCATACTGCTCTTGGATGAACCTACTGCATCCTTAGATCCACGCTCAAAACAATTGATTGAAGTATCGTTGCATACATTGGCAAATCATATGCCCATATTATGTGTCACCCATGATTTGGAACAAGCCAAACGCCTGCAAGGGCAGATGGTGTTCATGTGTCATGGTCAAGTTATTGAAACAGGAGCTAGCCAAAGTCTGTTACAGAATCCGCGCAAGCTTGAAACCCGTGAGTTCCTACACTGGGAAGCATCTGATTGATGCTGTTTTAAGATAGCTTCTTTTTGAGTTCATCCAAAAAAACCAGTGCATCAAGCGGGCGCATATGATTGACATCTGCTTCTGCGAGCCAACCTTCAATATCTTCCAACCGCTTCAGGCTTTCTTCTTGTTTGCGTTTCTCAGCTTCGGCAAACAAACCCAACTGCACCTTGCCCGATTCAGCTTGCAACTGCGAGCTATGCTCAAGTCTATGCAAATGTTCTCGCGCACTTTTAACCACATCACGCGGCAAACCTGCCAGTTGCGCTACGGCGATACCATATGATCTATCCGCTGCATCTTCCACCACTTGGTGCATAAAAATAACTTCGCTTTTCCACTCCCGTACTGTCACCGATGCATTAAACGCATGGGTATATGTTTCAGGTAAATCTGTTAACTCATGGTAATGGGTGGCAAACAAGGTCAACACATCTTGAGCATCAATCAATCGCTCTGCCACTGCCCATGCAATGGCTAAACCATCCCAAGTACTTGTGCCGCGCCCAATTTCATCCACAATCACCAAGGACTTGGGTTCCAAATGATTCAAAATCGCTGCGGTTTCCATCATTTCTACCATAAATGTTGAACGACCAGATGTTAACTCATCTCCCGCACCAACCCGTGTAAACAAACGTTTGGTCAACGGTATTCTTGCAATTTCAGCAGGCACAAAACAACCCACATGCGATAACCAAACAATCCATGCCACTTGCCGCATATACGTTGATTTACCGCCCATATTTGGACCCGTCAAAAGCATAAATTGCCGCTTCTTTCTATCCATATGCGTATCATTAGCCACAAAAGGGGCATCATGAAGAAAACGCTCCACCACAGGGTGACGACCAGCTTCGATTTTAAGCGCACTTCCACCATGCACTTCAGGGCAAACATATTGATACTTCGCGGCCAGCTCTGCAAAGCAGCTCAACACATCCAAACTTGCCACGGCCAGTGCCGCAGCTTGAATCGTGTTGGTTTGCATGTTTATCTTGTGTTGTAGCTCCCCCACCAAAGCTTCTTCTTTCTGCATAGCAGCATCTTTTGCACCCAGTATTTCAGATTCAAATTGATGCAATTCATCGGTAATAAATCGTTCGGCATTGACCAACGTCTGTTTACGCACGTATTCAGGCGGTGCTGATGCTGCTTGTGCTTTGGATATTTCGATAAAGTAACCAAATACTTTATTGTATTTGACTCTAAGGTTGGCAAGACCAGTACGTTTGCGTTCCTTGGCTTCATAATCTTTGAGCCAATCATCTGCATCATTGGCCAAGCTACGCAACCTATCCAATTCAACATCAAAACCTAATCGAATCACCCCACCATCCCGAAACAATGCAGGTGGTAAATCCACCAAAGCAGAAGCAAGCAAGCTTCCCAAGTCTTCCAAACCCAACATTGCCTCACGCATAGCTTTAAATAAACCATCTCTACTTTGCAAGGCTTCTATCAACGTTGGTAAGGCTAAAATACTGTCGGTTAAACCTCGGAAATCACGCGGGGCAGCCCGATTTAAAACAATGCGCGTCAACATGCGCTCCATATCCCGAATATGCTTTAAACCTGCGCCAATAGATTCCCGTGTTTCCACATCATCCAACAAACTTTGTACAGCTTGCTGGCGTTGTTTAATCTTATCCAAATCTGCCAGTGGATGATCCACCCAATCTCTGAGCAAACGCGCACCCATAGGTGTCTTGCTTTGGTCGATGACTGAAATCAAACTACCCTTACGCTCACCCGTCATGGTGTAATGTACTTCCAAATTTCGTCGTGAACGTATATCAATCCGCATACCTTGTTCTTCATCCTGATATACAGGTAAGCTTACATGTTCCACACTGGATTTTTGCGTTTGTTCCACATACACCAAAACCGCAGCTACAGCCTTGGCAAGTAATTCGTGTGTTGCCAAATTAAGCGACGACCAATCCCCAAGCCCAAAAAATTGAGCTAATTTTTCTTTGCATACTTCCAGTGAAAAGCTCCAATCACCGACTTCCCAAGTCTTTAGCGTGTCGGGGATATAGGATGTTTCTCCATCACGTTGCACCAACAGTTCCGCAGGATGAAGCACACTCAAGTATTCCTGCAAGACTTGCCCTGTATTTAAACTACCCTGTGCCATCTTCCACTGCCCTGAAGCAATATCCAATGAAGCCACAGCCCATCTATGTTGTTGCACAAAAAGTGCTGCAAGAGGTGCTGAAGACTCTTGTTCTAAAAGGGAGGACTCGGTAATTGTGCCTGGTGTAACAATACGCACAACTTCACGCCGCACAGGACCTTTACTGGCATCAGGTGCTTCCATTTGGTCGCAAATCGCCACCCTACAACCTGAGGCTACAAGCTTGGCTAAATAAGCTTCAGCTTGATGCCAAGGCACACCCGCCATAGGAATGTCATCACCATTTGCCTTACCGCGCTTGGTTAGTGTTATGTTAAGAATCTTTGCTGCTTCAACAGCATCATCAAAAAACATTTCATAAAAATCACCCATGCGATAAAACAGCAAACAGTCGGAATGTTCCGATTTAATTTTAAGATACTGTTGCATCATGGGTGTATGTTCGGGTTTGGGTTTGGGTTTGATTTTTCTTACCATAGCGCAAATGTAGCGACACCATGATAAAATGCACACTGCTTGTTGTGATTCAAATCAATTCTTTTAAACTGGCAATAAAAAAATGGATAAATGATATGAATAAGCCAGTAAAAGATAAAGAAACAGAGCGATTTTATAATATCAGCTACTTTGTTATTCCAATTCCTATGGTTTTGGGTTTAATCTTTGCTGTGTATGTTTTACTAACCGAAGATGAACGAACCGATAGTTTTTGTACGGTGGCCAAAACTGAACATGCTTATGCAAACATGCCCTTACAAGAATCCGATTTCTCATATCTTGAAAAAGTCACATTAAACATCTGCAAAGATAAGGATGATGCTATTGACCAAAGTGATGGTCGACTATCAGGTAAAGTACGTTGGTATGTTTGCCGAGGAACTGTTTGTGGTGCTGGCTGGAAAAATGTCCTCAATGAAAATTAATCCTTCTTTTTTGCACCACCAAATACCAACCAGTATACCCCTATAAGCACTGTTGGTGTCCAAATAAAAATACGTTGTGTGATATAATTAGGCCAATCAATACCAAATATTGAATCAATGCTAAAGAGCAATAACCAAATCATCAGCAAAGTAATCAACCCTGCTTTAAGCGTAACTAAGTTCATAAATTATATCCTTCCTATTTTAGATTAAACTCAAAAAGTCATAAGCTATTGATATGTTGAAATAATATCATGTTTTAAGCCGCATAAAGTGCAAAGCTTTTACTAGGCTGACCACAAAAGTCTTGCACATAACTGGAAACTTATGTGAGACCTCTGCACCGTGCACTTTTTTGGCTGCATCTGCGTTAAAAATAAGCCTTCATCCCTCATTATTACCAATAAACTGCGGTTTCACCCTTATTTTTGCCTTGATTCGCTCAAAAAATGACTACGATGCAGAGGTCTCTATGTGGTTATTTTCATAGGAAGTGAGGTTCAGTGAAGGCCAAGTGTTAGACACTCTGGGGTGTTAGCCTCTGCCAAAATGCCAAGTGTTAGATCTTTATTCTATTTCTGGTGAAGTGATTGAATATCATTCATCAATGCGAGGCTAAAGCCTCACTTCCAACCTATACGCAACACTTACGTCATACTTTTTGAGTAAGATCTATTTTAAGAGGCTGTCAGGTTTAGCTAACTCCCTAGCATAAAAAAAGGCGACCATCAGGTCGCCTTTTCAACACTTCAGTTAAGTTTTATTCAAACTCAGGTTCGGCAGCCATGCCACCACCCATTTCATGAACACGTACTGTCAGAATCTTAATAGAAGTTTCATCAAGACGCTCAGAAAATGTTGGCATCCTAGCTTCGCGACCATTAATAATGGTATCGCGAATGGTTGCCATATCGCCACCAAAACGCCAAATACCATCGGTTAAGTTCACAGCGCCAGTGTCAAAGTCACCATTCAGCATTGAGCCTTTAGCATTTGCACTGTGGCAACCTGCACAGGTCTCTTGGAAAAGTTCGTTTGCAGCAGCAAATGAACCTGCACCTTTAGCCAGCACACCTTCATCATCCTCGTTGACTTCCAATACAGCCTCGCCCGTAGACAATGCCATAACAAACGCAGTCAATGTATCAACATTGGCATCCGTTAAGTCTTCATTACCACCTTTAGGCGGCATAGCAGCTTCACGGCCATCCGTAATGGTTTCTTGAATTTTAGCTGTCCAGCCACCAAACAACCAATCATCATCTGTTAAGTTTGGAAATGAATTTCCAGGATGTTTGGCATTCAAGTTACCTTGCCCACCAGACGCATGACAAGCCGCGCAGTTATCACCAAACAGTACGATAGAACGACCCAAAGCAAATTGCCTCATATCATCATCAGCCAAAATTTCATCGACTGACATAGTCTCAAGTTTAGCCATCGAATCAGCACGCACGGCTTCAATTTCTGCAACGTCATCGCGCATTTCATTGATTGCTGTCCAGCCGTCTTGGTATTTCAAGTCACCAGCTTTAATGGTTAACTCTGAATGACCCTTAGCTTCAAGGGCATTGATTTCAGATTGAGTCCATGTTTCACCTTGATAATATGGATTGGAGCTTACCATTGCCATAATACCTTTGGTGTGACCATCAACCAATACTTCCATACCAGTTACGCCATTCACCACCTCTTGAATCTTATTATTCATGGGTGTTGATGGATAAATGATATAGTAACAAGTTACAAATGTGAGACCTGCATAAAAACCAAATGCCCACCAAGATGGTGCTTTATTGGTTAACTCTCTAATGCCGTCCCACTCATGGCCTGTGCTGCCATCGTTCGGAGCGTTATGATCACTCATGATTTTCCCTCCTCGGAAATGTCTTTTTCATCTTTATCGAAGATGATATTTTTTTGTTCTGTATAATCTTCATCCTTTGCACGGAAGAACCACACATAGAGGGCTAGCGTACAAAGAATAAGAAAAATAGTTAAAGTACCAAAGCTCATCTGTTATTTACGATAAGGCTGGCCGAATTTATCATGATAATAATCGACGCCTTCTTCGAAGTGCACAGAAGTACCAAGCATTTGTAGGTACGCAATCAACGCATCCAGTTCAGTTACATCAGAAGCATCTGCATCAAATGCGCGCACATTGATGGGTGTAGGCTCAAAAGACTCAGTCCATTGTGTGACTTCACCATCACTGTTCACCCACTTTCTACGCTCATAACGGGCGCGAAGATCATCTTCACCTTCCCCATCATCAACAGCAGCTTGTGCTTTCAAATCTACTTCCCAATTATTGATGTCATCTGCACTGTAAGGCACATTCATCATGGCAAGAACTTCCATGCGACGCTGTGTTTTACTTGTATCCAACACAGTTTCTTCAAGCCACATATAGTTTGGCATCACTGATTCAGGAACCACCGAGCGTGGCGCACGCATGTGTTGAATGTGCCAAGCATCGGTGTATTTACCACCCAACCTAGCCAATTCAGGGCCGGTACGTTTTGAACCCCATTGGTAGTTGTGATCAAATTGAGATTCAGCAGCCAATGAGAAGTGACCATAACGCTCTTTTTCATCACGGAACGGACGAATCATTTGTGAGTGACAAAGGAAACAACCTTCGCGACGATAAATCGCATAACCTTCAAGCTCTAGCGGCGTATAAGGGCGAACACCCTCGACCGCAGGTTCTGCATCATCAAGATAAAACGAAGGTACAACTTCAACAATACCACCGACAGCTACCAAAATAGCCACAAAGACTGCCAAAATCGGCAAACTTTGTTCGATAGTATCGTGAGGAATACCACGAATCATTCCACCACCTTTTTTATAATCTGACATCGTATTCTCTCCTTATGCTTTTGCTTCAGCGGTCAACGTAACGTTGGTACCCGCTTTAACAGCACTGATAGTTTTTAATGTGTTAAACAGCATGATGCAGAAGCCACAGAATACTAAGAATCCGCCTGTTGCACGAAGCGCATAGAATGGATGCATAGCTGCAACCGAGTCAGCAAAGGTATAAACCAAGTTGCCATACTCATCAAACGCGCGCCACATCAAACCTTGCAACACACCAGAACCCCACATCGCTGTGATGTAAAGAATAGCACCTGTTAAATGAATCCAAAAATGCATATTGACAAGTTTTGCAGACCACATTTCAGTATTCCACATACGTGTAATCATGTGATACATCGCGCCAATCGCAATCATTGCATTCCAGCCCAAAGCACCCGAGTGAACATGTCCAACAGTCCAGTCTGTATAGTGAGAAAGAGCATTCACAGATTTAGTACCCATCAATGGACCTTCAAATGTAGACATACCGTAGAAGGCAAGTGCTACAACCATGAAGCGCATCACAGGATCAGTACGAAGCTTGTCCCAAGCACCAGACATGGTCATCATACCGTTAATCATACCACCCCAAGATGGGAAGATAAGTGCAATCGACATACCAGCGCCGAGTGAAAGCGTCCAATCAGGAATTGCAGTGTAGTGAAGGTGATGTGCGCCAACCCATACATACAAGAACGTTAATGACCAAAAATGCAATACCGATAAACGGTAAGAGTAAATAGGACGGTTCGCGTGTTTGGGTACGAAGTAATACATCACACCAATGAAACCAGCAGTTAAGAAGAAACCAACTGCGTTATGTCCCCACCACCATTGTGTCATCGCATCATGAATACCTGCATAAGCAGAATATGAGAATGTCATGTCAATTGGGATACAAAGACCGTTAAATACGAAAATGTAAGTTACCATGAATAACATAGAGATGAAGAACCAGAGACCAACATAGATATGAGACATCTTACGTGCTGCAATTGTTGCTAGGAATGAAATTGTGAAACAAACCCATGATGCAGCCATGATAAGGTCAATCCACCATTCAGCTTCATGATACTCTTTGGCCTGCGTAATACCCAATGGTAAAGTAATCCAAACACAAAGTATGGCCACAAACCACAAAATAACCGCAGCCCAAGCAAGCTTTTCAAGACGAACCCGTGCATGTGTTGTATGCTGTACCATATATAGACCCGCTCCGTAAAGCAGGAAACCACCAAAACCAAAAATTACTGTGTTGGTATGCACTGGACGCAAACGACCAAAGCTTATTTCAGCAATGTCGAAGTTTAAAAACGGCCAAGCCAACTCCGATGCAATCCACGTGCCAACGGCAGTGCCTATGACACCCATGATAATGCCTGTGATTACACAAAATTTAACAATATCATAATTATACTGTTCTTTTTCAGCTACAGAACTCACGAGTTCGTACCCCCTTCATTATTTTTTCTTTCTTCAGCCATATTTTTCCTCACCCAGAAAAACAATACAGCAAGCATGCTCATGCAAAACACTACAGTTACTGTTACCCAAAATACTACGGGATCAGAAAACTGCCATGCATTACCATTGAACATAACATGACCAGCTTTTTCAACTTCATTCATAGCTCAACTCCTTTAAATATTTTCACCTTTACTTAATTTCCTGTCATCAATGTTATAATGGCGACAATGGCCACGAACGTGAAATAATAAACAAAACCTAAGATAAATGGCATATTACCCCTCCTGTTTCTCCTATTGAGAAATTCAAACTCCGCGAACCATAAAACCATTAAATTATTTTAACAAGAATTATTTTCCCTAAGTTGTAAGTGGTTTTATATTTGGACATTTTGTGCTACGCATATAACCTTCCGCTCCAAAATAACCATTGCCCATACTTTGATAATAAGGAGCACCTGCAAAATGACGGAACCAACGGTAAAAAAATCCGACTACCTTATTGAACATGACGACTATACACATTGGGATATCAACCTTGGCGACGATAAAATTCATGCACGAAGAGTCTCAGGGCGCTTTAGAAATATCCGTTGGTTAATCATGGCAAGCCTTCTTCTCCCCTTTTTTCTCGTTCCTTATTTACCATGGGGTGATAGGCAAGCTGTTCTTTTCGATATTCCAGGGCGTAAGTTCTACCTTTTTGACATCACAGTTTGGCCTCAAGATTTATTTATCCTTGCCCTACTCATGCTTTTTGCTTTCATCTTATTGTTTGCCATGACTGCTATCGCAGGGAGGATATTCTGCGGTAATATGTGCCCTCAAACCATGTGGACAGATTTAATGACTCTGATTGAACGTTTCACGGAGGGAACTGCACGACAACGTATAAAACTTGAACTGATGCCATGGAATGCTGAGAAAATTCGTAAGAAAACCACCAAGCACTTCTTTTGGATTGTTTTATGTACGCTTACATCTGTAACCTTTCTTGGTTATTTTTCTGGCATATATGATGCTTGGTACAACTTATTCACATTACAATATAATATATTTGAATGGACATCATTTATTCTTGTTTTTCTTTTGTTCTATGTGAGTACGGGTTATGTGCGCGAGCAGGTCTGCAACTGGATTTGCCCTTATGCGCGTATTCAAGCCGTTATGACCGATAAAGATACAATTACCACAACCTACGATTACAAACGCGGCGAACCGCGCGGGCGTGTAAAAAAGGGGCAAGACAATAGCGACAAAGGTGATTGCGTTGACTGTAACTTATGTGTCTCAGTTTGCCCAACAGGTGTAGATATCCGAGGCGGCAACCAAATTGGCTGCATCAATTGTGGTGTTTGCATTGATGCATGTGATGATATCATGGAGAAAGTTGGTCGAGAAAAAGGGCTTATTCGATTCATGTCACATAATGAACTTGAGAATGGAGTAACAACAAACAACCGTTTTTTAAGACCTCGTCCAATTTTTTATATGCTTATTACTACGCTTACATTCATGGGCATCATGTACACTTTACTTTTCAAATCTGACATTGATATGAATGTAAACCACGAGCGTAGTCCAACATTTACGATTATGTCTGATCGCACCGTTCAAAATACTTACCATACCATTATTTTGAATAAAACAGAGAGTGCTGCTAACTTCACACTGGAAGTTTCAGGTATCGAAGGCGCAACCAGTAATCTTGATGGAAAAACTTTGAAATTAACAAGTGGACAAGCCAAAAAAGTAACACTAAGAATTAAAGTTCCACAAAAGAATTTAACCAGCGAACGCCAACCTATTATATTAAAACTTCAATCCATAGAAAACCCTGAACTCTCTAAAACTTATGAGTCCATGTTCTTTGGTCCAAGGAAATAATCATGCAAAAAAACACCGTTGAACCAAAAGACAAGGCCTTTAAAAGTATTTGGGTTTGGGCAATTTTCGGGCTATTTGGACTTGTATTCGTAGTCAACTATTTTTTCTTTTCTGTTGCACTGAGCACAACATCAGGACTGGTCACCGAAAAGTATTATAAATATGGTCTACAACAGAATAAGTTTGACCACCAATACAGGAAACAAAAAGCCAGGGGCTGGAATGTGGAACTCCACCTCAATGAACCGTTAAAAATCAATCAGCCCCACGTTGTTGAGCTCACTGTCATGGACAAATACAGTCAACCCATCAGTGGCGCTCATGCAGAAATCACTGCTTATCGCCCAAGTGATGCCAAGGCCGATGTTGTATTAACCATGAGTGAGGTAAAACCAGGGTATTACCAAGCAAAAATGACTTTACCTATCCAAGGCGTTTGGGACATTAACTTACTGTTTGCACAAGGTGACAACAAACACATGCTCAACCAACGCATCATTGTTCAAGGTGATGGAGAGGCGGAGCTAAGTACACTTGAAAAGATTGTGAAATTCATTACCCCATAACTGATGACACATATGCCTAGCACTTCAGCTGAGTGTTTCCACTGTGGTTTAGATTTACCCCGTTTGGGTACAATTACCACTGACATTCAAGATGAACAGCAATCATTTTGCTGCAATGGTTGCGCCCAAGTTTGTGAAATCATTCACCAGTCTGGTTTGAATTCTTTTTATAATTTTGCTCCATCCTCTCGGAGCTGGGACAAACCCGAACAAGCACCCGAAGATGCTAAACTGTTTGATTTACCCGAAATTCAAGCTGACTTCGTGCGCCAACGACCCGATGGCACCTACCAAGCCGAACTATTGATTGAGGGCATACATTGCCCTGCTTGTGTTTGGCTCATCGAGCAAGCCTTACGACAAATTGACGCAATCACCTATGCTGAGGTTAGCCTAACCCGTCGCAGGTTAAGGCTTCGCTGGCAGCCTGAAAACATGAAGTTGTCTGAAGCTGTGCTCGCGATTGGCAGACTGGGTTACCAAGCTATACCTTACGAAGAAGATTTGGAGCAAAAAGCCAACAAAGCACGCAGACAAGAGCTTCTTTTTCGCATGGCGTTTGCAGGGTTTGTTTTCGCCAATGTAATGACTGCCGCCGTCTGCCTGTATGGTGGCGAATTCTTTGGTATTGAACCGAGGTGGCGCGCTGTATTTGAATGGTATTCAATGGTACTGACATTCGCAGGCATTGCGTATTCAGGTCGCAGCTTTTTCACCTCCGCTTGGAAAGCAATCAAGACGTTCAAGCCCAACATGGACTTGCCCATCAGCATTGGTATCACCACCAGCTTTTTATGGTCATCCTATGCCACCATTTTTCCTTCCCTAGCCAATGAAGGGCATGTTTATTTTGATTCCGTATCCATGTTTATTTTCCTTATCCTTGTGGGTCGTTTTCTTGAATCATCGGCGCGAGAAACCGCAGGTTCTGCTACACGCCACCTTTTAGCTTTACTTCCACGCTCAGCGCGAATGGTATTGGATGATGGTCATGAAGACATCATACCGCTGCGTTCTATTCAAAAAGGTAATATACTTCGCATCAAACCGGGTGACCGCATCCCTGTGGATGGGAAAGTATTGGATGGTCACTCTGAAGTGGATGAATCTATAATTTCTGGCGAATCTCGCCCACTCAGCAAACAGGCTGGAAGCCAAGTGATTGGTGGCACGCTGAACATTTCAGGGCAACTTAAAGTGCAAGCCACACATCTTGGTCATGAATCCGTATTATCTCAAATCGTTGAGTTGGTTGAGCAAGCTCAAGATTCCAAAGTGCGTATTCAAGGCATTGCAGACCGTATCGTCCCGTGGTTTGTAACCATTATCTTAGGTTTAGCTGCTGCAACATTTATCTACTGGTATATCAGTGCAAGTTTTGCTGTTGCCGTGATGACCGCTGTAACTGTGCTGATTATTACCTGTCCTTGCGCCTTGGGTCTTGCTACACCCATGGCAATTTCAATTGGTGGCGGATTAGGTGGAAAACTTGGCATTTTAATCAAACGCGGTAGCGCTTTGGAACAAATGTTACATTTGGATCATATCGTTTTTGACAAAACAGGCACACTGACGCGTGGACAACTGAATGTGCAAAATAAACAAACTTTGGTGGAAGATAAAGCTCAATTGTGGCAAAAAGTCCATGCTCTTGAACGCGCATCAGAGCATCCGCTCGCAACAGCTATAACAAACACACTTCAAGCTTATCCAGCCGATGACACACTCGCTGATTTTAATAATGTTTCAGGGCGCGGTGTTGAAGGTTATTTCAACAATAATATATTACGGGTGGGTTCGCTTGGTTGGTTGTTATCATTAGGTATCACGCTTGAAAACGACATTTTAAAAACATTTGAACACGAAGAAAATCAAGGGCATACGCTTGTTGCCATTTTTGATGAACAACAACTCTTGGCATGGTTTTCGCTTGGTGATGAACTTCGCCCTGAAGCTTCGGCAGTGATTCGTAGCTTACAACAACAAGGCATTGGCGTTAGCTTGCTCACGGGTGACCGCGAAGGTTCTGCCAGAGCAATTGTGGCGCAACTTGATATACTACAACCTATTCAAGTCATTGCTGAAGTATTGCCCAACGA
Source organism: Ghiorsea sp. (assembly GCA_030949605.1). Classification (GTDB taxonomy): domain Bacteria; phylum Pseudomonadota; class Zetaproteobacteria; order Mariprofundales; family Mariprofundaceae; genus Ghiorsea. The sequence continues at coordinate 12,645 of JAUZSH010000016.1, read as the reverse complement.
AAAAGCTGATAAAATAAAAGAACTGCAAGCCCAAGGTTTGGCTGTTGGCATGATTGGTGATGGTGTTAATGATGCGCCCGCCCTCACCCAAGCCGATGTAGGTATTGCAATGGGGCAAGCCACGGATATTTCAGCCCATGCAGCCGATGTGGTTCTGCTCGGCGGGTTAGACAAGCTGCCCACTGCCTTTTCTCTTTCCAAACAAACCATGCGCACCATCAAACAAAACCTTGCTATCTCATTGGGCTACAATATCTTGGTTATCCCGCTGGCAGTCGTAGGTATGATTCACCCATTGTTTGCAGCCATTGCTATGCCAGCGTCTTCATTGCTGGTGGTGGGCAATGCTTTGCTGATTCATAAACGTGTAAAAGGATAGTCTGATATGGATATTATTTTAATGCTTATACCCGCCGCATTGGTTTTTAGTGTGGTTGCACTGTTGGTGTTTCGCTGGTCTGTTAATTCTGAGCAATATGACGACATGGAAGGAGAGGCATATCGTATATTGATGGACAACGAAGACATGATTCCCGACTCTGCCAAGCGTACTTCTGCTCGTGATTTGAAAATTCAAGCAGACAAGAAGAAAGCAGAAGCCCGTGAGGAAGATACATAACACATGTGGAAAATATCACTCGCCTTTATACTCATAGCTGGTCTTTCAACATTCTACTTTACCAGCTCCGCATACAAACAAACCAGCGATAGTATTCAGCAGCGCACCTTTTTCGATGCGACAGGAAAGCTACATGTGATGGGGGTCGTGCTTGAAGAAAGCACACTGCGTGATGCAGAAATCGCCTTTCGCAGCAGGTCGGACTCAGCTGTATTTTTGTATCCCAAAGAAACAAAAGAAGGACAAGAACCACAGTTTACAGGTAAACTCGAAGCATATTTCCCATCCATTGCTGACCATACAAAAATTTTACTGACGATGATAATTTCAGATGCCGACTTAGAGACCATGCGGCAACGAAGCAGTAAACCCCGTATTTATCCAAATGGTGTGATTCGCATGAACTTATCCAGTCAAGATATTCTAGGTATTCAAAGAATGGTTATTCAAGAACTCACTCTGATTCCCAACTTGCAACTTGATGAAAGAACAATTTTTGCCCAGTTCGGCAAACCTACAATCACAACAAAAGTAAGCAGCTCTGAAACAATCTATACCTTTCCGAACATCGGTTTAACTGCAACGATAAATAACGAAGGAAAAGATAAGTTAATATTCAGGAATAAGAATTAAACTGTTCATTCTAAACCACTTGATTCAAACGTAACGCATAAAAAAAGCGACCCCATGGCCGCCTTTTCTAAACTTCGATTTTTATTAATGACCGCGAGGATCTTCTTCTTCAACAGTGCTCATACCAGCCACCGAATAAATAGGGCAACTGCTCATCAAGCCTGTGACCAACAAAACCAAGCCTACAATCAAAAGCACGATTCCCAATGCTCCTGCAGAACCTAACCAACCAGCCAAAGCCAAAGCCAAACCAAGAACAACACGCAACGTACGGTCTACTGTTCCAACATTTTCTTTCATTTTCACTCCTCCCTTAAAGATTATATAATCCAATGAATAACAGAAAACTCAAGGTATCCATTTTTATTTTGAGCGTATTATACCCTGCAAAATCTTATCTGCCAACTTTTATTAAAATTAGTTTACCTTTAAAAAGCTCACTTCCTTGCTCCAATCAAGGATAGTGGCAGTATTCGTCACGATACAAGGATATTATTTCAATGGACGCACAAGGGTTAATTATGCAAGAGAAGTGGGCTATTCGCATTACCGCAGGCTTTTTTATCGCCTTGATACTATATATATTTGTTCCGATTTCAGACCCCAATCCGCGCCCTACTTTTTGGAACATTAAAGCCTCCGCGCAATCAACCAGCATTTTAGGTTTAACGATAAATCAAGACACGCTACAAGATGCCATAACAACACTTCAAAGCACGCCCGACATTGCGCTCTTTACAACACGCCAACGCAAAAATGAGCCCGAAGCCGCTATGCATCTTGAAGCCTTTTTCGATGACCTTTATGATCATGGTGACCGTGTTGTCATTGGTCTATCGGCCAGCCCAGAGCTTCTGCAGCACATCAAAAAACAGGCTTATCAACCACAAATTTTTCCAAACAACACCATCCGTATTGGTATCCAAGAAAAACTTATTCCCGATGTTTTACAACTGCCCATACATAACATCACCATCATCGCATCACGTCCTATTATGTTTGAAGATTTTAAAGAAGCCTTTGGTGAGCCTGATCACTTTATCAATGATGGACAAGGCAACGCCCACTTTTTGTACCCCGCCATGGGCTTAGACTTTATCCAGCCTGCCAATGGCGCACAGCTATTGCAATTTGTTGCACCAGAACGCTTTGAGCAAGACCTTTTAAATCCCCTCATGGAATTATTACCTCAAGGAGCAATCAAATAATGGAACTTATTCTCGCAGCATTTCTACTCGGTTTTCTAGGTAGTATGCATTGTGTGGGCATGTGCGGTGGTTTGGTCACCACACTTGCCATGTCACGCAAAAACATCTGGTGGTCAGGTTTGATGAGTTATCAGCTTGGACGGATACTCACCTACACTTTCTTTGGTTTGATTGCGGGTATGATTGGCATGGCAATCAATCAAGTTGATTGGTTTACCGATATTCAACGTGCACTAACTTTATTGGCTGGTTTATTGATGATTATGTTTGGTCTGGGGCTGGCTGGCTGGATGCCTGACCCGTTTGTCAAAGGCATGGCAACATTCACCAAATTTATCGGGTTGACCAAATGGGTTCATGCGGCCACATCGAGTCGCATGCCTATGAGCTGGCTGATGGTTGGCTTGTTTAACGGTTTACTGCCCTGTGGTTTGGTCTATGCGGGTTTGGCATTGAGTTTAACATCTGGAAGCATTGGTTTATCGGCTACGATGATGTTTGCTTTTGGTTTAGGCACAGTGCCTGCCATGATGTTTGTGCCAATTGTGCTTAAATCGGCATCACCCAAAGCACGTGGCTGGGTGCTTAAAATTGCCGCTATTCTGCTGATATTGATGGGTGCATTCACTATGATTCGTGGTAGTTCGTTGATGCATACTATGCATGATATGGAGAATATGCAGGGCATGGAGCATTCAGATCATGCCATGCCAATGAACCATGATATGGACACCCACGAGATGGACAAGATGCCGCAGCATGACATGGATATGAACGATATGCAGATGGATAACATACCAGCGGGTCATGCCGATAAACCCAGCCCTCATGACCACATGAACCATTAATGTGGTGGACAGCTTTTATTGAGCTTGGTTTATTTCTCATCCTTGCTGCCATTGCTGCTTGGGTATTTTTCAAACCCACTCAAAAGAAAAATAATAATGACGATACATCACATCATTCGTAATTATCTTAAAAAAACATTAGACTCGCCACGCGAAGTGGCTCGGATGGTCGCGCTATGCACTTGTGAAAACAAATGCATAGGGAGGAAAGTCCGGGCTGCATAGAGTAAGGATGCTGGATAACATCCAGTGGGGGTAACCCTAGGAAAGTGCCACAGAGACTAGACCGCCATGTGTTCGCACAAGGTAAGGGTGAAAGGGTGCGGTAAGAGCGCACCGCTTGGTTTGGTGACAAAACAAGGCTTAGGTAAACCCCATCCGCAGCAAGACCAAATAGGGAGTCAGATGGTGCTGCTCGCACTTGGCTTCGGGTAGGTTGCTTGAGGCAGTTGGTAACAACTTGTCCAGATGAATGATCATCACCTTAGCAATAAGGAACAGAACCCGGCTTATAGAGCCACTTCGCAAACGTTTTGATGGGTTGAGGGTGTTATGCTTAAATTTATAAAGTTTTCATTCGGCTTTATTATCATTGTTCTGATGACTTTGCTTGTGATTCCTTTTTTTGTTAATGTGAACGATTATAAGCCTGAAATTAAACAAGCTGTTGATGATGCCACAGGGCGAAATATCGAAATTGGCAACATCAAACTTAGCTTATTTCCTTGGATAGGCATCACCCTAACCCATATTCAATTCGCCAATGCACCAGGTTTCAAACATGAAAATATGCTAGAGGTGGCAAGTGTGGATATTCAAGTCGCCTTGATGCCATTGTTTGATCAGCAAATTAAAGTCACGCGCTTTGAACTCAATGCACCCAAAATATGGATGACACAACGGGCAGATGGTCGCAATAACTGGTCAGATCTTAGCCTCGAAAAAACAACAGGTGGTAACACCCCCCAAAATAAGACCACAAACACACGCTCTATTGCCTTTGAAGCCAAGCTGATCCATCTCCAAAATGGACAAGTGATTTGGCAAGATGCAAACAAAGGCGACGTTGTTATCAACGATATTCAGCTTAACATCACAGATTTACAATTAAAACAGCCCATTGGTATCGATTTATCTGCCAAGATAGAAGGAAACCCCATCCGTATCAACGCTGAAATCGGCCCTGTTTGGGACATCAACAAATTTGATATAGCTGCCTTGCCCGCGCTGATTAGTATCACAAGTAAAAACTTCAACCTCAAACCTTTTACAGCATGGTTACCGACTTTAGAGCCCAAGCAGCAAGCCATACTGGGGCAGCTGGCAAACATCAACCTTGATATCGACGTATCCATAGAGCAACACAACGATAAAGTACTGTTAAGCTCAGGTTCATTGCGTGTCGATGCACAACATGAACTGGTGGTATCATGGAAAGCCAATGTTCAGTCTATGCGCACTTTAAAAGTTGAAAGCTTCAAATTGGGTATTGATAAGACTGATGTATTGACCATGTCTGCTAAAATCAAGGGCTTGGATAAACAGCCGCACTTTGAAGGTAAAATTATGACGGGGTCGTTACAGCGGATTTGGCTCAATCAATTCACCCCCGCATTACAAGAAATCTATAAAGAACACCCTGAACCGTGGGAAAGTATTAAGCTTGAGGCATTTCTTGCAGGTGATGCAGATATTGTTGAAATTCGCAACCTACAACTCACTCTCAACGATGAACCTATCCAAATGTCTGGTGATATTTTTATTGGAGACGCACCCGATATTCAACTCCGTATCACAGCAGGCGACTTACATTTAGACCCTTGGATCCCTCAAAGTAAACAGCCCAACACCAGCGGAGAAGAAAAGAAAACTTTAACCTCAGGGCAAGCAATACCTAAAAAGGTTGAACCTGATTTAACCTTCCTTAAACCTTGGTACTTATCCATTCAGCTTCAATCCGACATCATACATACTATGGGATTAAAGCTGGAAAACTTACGCATGACCTTAAGCAGCGAAAACGGTGTAGTCCGTCTTAATCCGCTAAGTTTTGCCATCAATGGTGGGCGCATCAGTGAAAATATGACACTGTATGCCAACCGCTATCCAGCAACTTGGAAAGAGTCCTTGCGTATGAAAGGTGTATCGATTCAGCCTATGCTAAAAGCCTTGGTAGATTTTGACCAATTATCAGGCATTGCCACAATCAATACCAACATGTCAGGTGTTGGGCTATTATCAAGCAACATCGTCAACAGCGCCAAAGGTCGTGGCGATTTCTTATTTGAAAATGGTCAATTGAAAGGTGTCGATATTGCCAAGGAGGTTCGCAATTTTGAAAAATCACCCACAGAATCCAAGCAAAGTGATTTTGCCAAGGTGCTCGGTACTTTTTACATCAAAGATGGTGTTTTCACCAATAATGATCTCTATCTAGCATCACCATTGTTTCGATTATCAGGCAAAGGTAAACTCTACTTAACCCCCTCCAGAATGGATTACCGCGTTCTCCCCAGCTTGGTCAACACACTGCAAGGGCAAGGCGGTAGTATCCACAAAAAGGGCATCGTCACGCCACTACATATCTTTGGTTCATGGGATGATATTCAGGTGGAAAAAGAATTGGATCACGATGATAACTTAGACCGTAGGGCTGCTTTTGACGAAATGACTGCACAACCCATTGGTGATGCGGATAGTCAAACCCTTAACCAAGATTCCATGAAAATCCATGATGAAGAGATCAGCAAAGAAGAAAAAAAACTCAACGACATGTTTAAAGGATTTAATTTTTAATATGCATACTTTTGAACACATGCGCTTGCACCCTGAACGCCCACAAATAAGACAACTCAAACATGCCGCCAAGTTGCTGCATGATGGTTGTTTTGCAGTTGTGCCGACTGAAACGACCTATGCCATCATGGTCTTACCCACCGCGCTCAAAGCGCAAGAGTCTATCCGTATGCTTCGTGGGCTAGATGAACATCATTTATGGTCGCTGGTATGCAAAGACTTAAAACAAGCCGCCCAGTTTGTCAGCATAGATAACCCTTCTCATCGCATTCTAAAACATCATTTACCAGGTCCTTACACCTTCATCCTTCCTGCCAATTCCAAGCTACCCAAACGCATATTTGGCAAGCGCAAAGATGTGGGTATTCGTATGCCCGACCATGCCGTGTGTAATATGTTGCTTCAAGAGGTGGGTGAACCACTACTGGCAACATCCATGCAGCTTCCCGATGAAGATTTTATCGCCACCGACCCTGAAACCATTGAACCACGTATCAAACACCTCAATGCCGTGCTACTTGATGCAGGCTGGGGCGACATGACCCCCACCACCATTGTTGATTTGTGCGATGGTGTACCTCAAGTGCTTAGACAAGGTTTGGGTGAGTGGGGAACTTAACAGCAACCTTCTGTATTCTCTACATACAACGAATCAATAGAGTCACTATCACCACCCCTCCCTTTAGATTGCGCCTGCCTTGCGGTAAGCTCTTCAACCCTTTCCTTAAAACAGACTTGATCCCAATACCCATGATTTATTCGTTGCTTCCCTAATCTCTTCACTTACATTGAGCGGGTATGTTTTATCGTTTTCTTGGTTATTTTATCCTTATAAATCAATGAGATAAGGATATACATCACGATTCTGATTATCCTACGAATTTCAATCTACAACCAACTTAAGCAAAAAGTTGAAAATCGATACCGTAATTTTCATTAAATGGCTAAATGATTCGGTCATAAAAGGCTATTTTTATTCAATATGATGAGAACAAACATCATCCGACATCAATTTTAAATCATTAAAAAAAAAACATACCCGCTCAATGTAAGTCTTCACTTACATTGAGCGGGTATGTTTTATCGTTCTCTTGGTTATTTTATCCTTATAAATCAATGAGATAAGGATATACTTCACGATTCTGATTATCCTACGAATTTCAATCTACAACCAACTTAAGCAAAAAGTTGAAAATCGATACCGTAATTTTCATTAAATGGCTAAATGATTCGGTCATAAAAGGCTATTTTTATTCAATATGATGAGAACAAACATCATCCGACATCAATTTTAAAAAAAAGATACCCGCTCAATGTAAGTCTTCAAGCTTATTTCCGACATTCCGCACCCCTAAATCAATATCACTGTATTTAATTTATCTATATTTTTCAACAGGTTAGAAAAATGAGGTTGTTTTCGATAAACTGTGTCACCTCTCATGAAAGGTATATTTGAGGGTAAATGACTAAAACCTAAATCCTGCAAGTGGCACTTTCAGTGCTAATCCCCAAGAATAACCCTGTTCAATGAAAGTGTACTATTGGTAGAATCGGCTCATATTTCTCGATTTTTTTCAATGTGATACGTTCTTATGTTAGAATAGATGCACAATCAGGGCTGCTTCTTGAATTTAGCGCGTGCAAAACCATAACTGTCTATCATCAGCCGCTTCCATCTTCATCATGATAAGACGTATCTGAGTTTAAATTAGGTCATGCCAACCCTTAGCCAGCTTTGCCAAGGTTTGGGGTGCAGCAACGTTGTGGGTATTTTCAAAGTCATCTGCCTGCCTCCGCAAACAAGCTTTCCAGCCATACGCACCATAAAAGTACGAATACTAGCCATCTCCCATCGCATCAATTGTTTGTCGCCACTCACCAGTGCCATCCAGCGCACGGTGTTGTAAGCAAGCACCGCGCATTGGAATAATGCGGAGCTGGCTAGGAAATTTTTCGTTTTGATGTGTGCCATGCCCATCTGATTCTTGGCTTCATCAATCCACGTCTCACAGGTTGCACGTTCACCATACTTCTTGTGGGTTTGCCATGGTGTAACCTAAATCCTGCAAGTGGCACTTTCAGTGCTAATCCCCAAGAATAACCCTGTTCAATGAAAGTGTACTATTGGTAGAATCGGCTCATATTTCTCGATTTTTTTCAATGTGATACGTTCTTATGTTAGAATAGATGCACAATCAGGGCTGCTTCTTGAATTTAGCGCGTGCAAAACCATAACTGTCTATCATCAGCCGCTTCCATCTTCATCATGATAAGACGTATCTGAGTTTAAATTAGGTCATGCCAACCCTTAGCCAGCTTTGCCAAGGTTTGGGGTGCAGCAACGTTGTGGGTATTTTCAAAGTCATCTGCCTGCCTCCGCAAACAAGCTTTCCAGCCATACGCACCATAAAAGTACGAATACTAGCCATCTCCCATCGCATCAATTGTTTGTCGCCACTCACCAGTGCCATCCAGCGCACGGTGTTGTAAGCAAGCACCGCGCATTGGAATAATGCGGAGCTGGCTAGGAAATTTTTCGTTTTGATGTGTGCCATGCCCATCTGATTCTTGGCTTCATCAATCCACGTCTCACAGGTTGCACGTTCACCATATTTCTTGTGGGTTTGCCATGGTGTAAGGTTTTCCGTGGTGACATAGCAGAAATAATCATACGACCGCATATCCAGCAGCTTGCCTTGATTGCAGTCTTCATCCTTAAGCCTGCGTACAGCAACAAAGGTTCGTGTGTGCGCCCATGTGCCACAACGATGGGTAAAGCTAGCTTGTTCCCAGCCGTCATGACCAGCCACAGCTTGCCATTGCTGTATTTCAAGCAAACCAACCAGTCCTTTCAGTTTTACTTTGATCAGGTAGCCATCACCGCGTGCATCCAACCAGTCCAGCAGCGCGCCAACAAAATAACCCGAATCACCACGAAAGACCAAACGCATACGATTGGGTAGATGCGCCGCCAACTGTTTCATGAACGCAACGATACCGTTGGAAGTATAAGCGTCACCACAACGCAGCCATGCCTGAAGAATCTCCTTGGCCTCAGCGCAAAATGCCAACTGTGGATGGTAAGAAGGTGCGCCACGTTTGTGCGGGTTGTAACCAACTGCCGCGCCTTCCTGGTGTTTGCCATAAGTCGTTTTGACCGTGGAATCGACATCAATCCACATCGAACCCCGCATCAAGCTAGATGTCAATGCTCTAGCGCGTTTCCAGACGCGACCTCGCATGATGTGGTTAAAGGTTTCCATCTGGTAGATATGTTGTTCTGTGACCGTTTTAAGAATACGCCCCATGGTGGTCGCATTCATGATATTATCCCAGCCGCCAAGCTTTCGCAGCACATTATCTGCCCACACTCGAATACTTTCATCCACACTGCGAGCACCTGCAATCAGACTGAGAACATTTAATTCAACGGCATCAGATAGCTGATAACGGGCATTATGGGCGCGCCGATGCTCAACCGTACGATGGAAAGCCTTGCTAAACCCCAACTTACCAAGAAACCGCATAACTGGAACCAGACCCGCATGGATCGTCAGGTTTTTACCTGTGCTTTCAATAGTTACTTTTCGGGTAGACTTGCGGGTATGTTTTGCTTTAGAGTTTCTCACTGAAAAGGTGACTCCTTTTGTTTTTGATTGAGCTGCTAACTTATGAAGGAGTCTACCTTTTTTGGATTAAGCTGTCAGGGGATTGCAGGATTTAGGTGTAAGGTTTTCCGTGGTGACATAGCAGAAATAATCATACGACCGCATATCCAGCAGCTTGCCTTGATTGCAGTCTTCATCCTTAAGCCTGCGTACAGCAACAAAGGTTCGTGTGTGCGCCCATGTGCCACAACGATGGGTAAAGCTAGCTTGTTCCCAGCCGTCATGACCAGCCACAGCTTGCCATTGCTGTACTTCAAGCAAATCAACCAGTCCTTTCAGTTTTACTTTGATCAGGTAGCCATCACCGCGTGCATCCAACCAGTCCAGCAGCGCGCCAACAAAATAACCCGAATCACCACGAAAGACCAAACGCATACGATTGGGTAGATGCGCCGCCAACTGCTTCATGAACGCAACGATACCGTTGGAAGTATAAGCGTTACCACAACGCAGCCATGCCTGAAGAATCTCCTTGGTCTCCGCGCAAAAAGCCAACTGTGGATGGTAAGAAGGTGCGCCACGTTTGTGCGGGTTGTAACCAACTGCCGCGCCTTCCTGGTGTTTGCCATAAGTCGTTTTGACCGTGGAATCGACATCAATCCACATCGAACCCCGCATCAAGCTAGATGTCAATGCTCTAGCGCGTTTCCAGACGCGACCTCGCATGATGTGGTTAAAGGTTTCCATCTGGTAGATATGTTGTTCTGTGACCGTTTTAAGAATACGCCCCATGGTGGTCGCATTCATGATATTATCCCAGCCGCCAAGCTTTCGCAGCACATTATCTGCCCACACTCGAATACTTTCATCCACACTGCGAGCACCTGCAATCAGACTGAGAACATTTAATTCAACGGCATCAGATAGCTGATAACGGGCATTATGGGCGCGCCGATGCTCAACCGTACGATGGAAAGCCTTGCTAAACCCCAACTTACCAAGAAACCGCATAACTGGAACCAGACCCGCATGGATCGTCAGGTTTTTACCTGTGCTTTCAATAGTTACTTTTCGGGTAGACTTGCGGGTATGTTTTGCTTTAGAGTTTCTCACTGAAAAGGTGACTCCTTTTGTTTTTGATTGAGCTGCTAACTTATGAAGGAGTCTACCTTTTTTGGATTAAGCTGTCAGGGGATTGCAGGATTTAGGTAAAATTATGAATAATCCTCTTGTCATGAAGGCTAAAGTCACAAGCAATGTATTACCATGATAAGCTTGTTTAGCGTTGAAAACATTATGTTTTCATATCTTTTCATTAAATACCAAAAATCAAAATCAAGGGTGCGGAATGTCGGTTATTTGAATCAATATGACTGGCAACTTACATTGAGCGGGTATGTTTTATCGTTTTATTGGTTATTTTATCCTTATAAATCAATGAGATAAGGATATACATCACGATTCTGATTACCCTGCGAATTTCAATCTACAACCAACTTAAGCAAAAAGTTGAAAATCGCTACCGTAATTTTCATTAAATGGCTAAATGATTGGTCATAAAAGGCTATTTTTATTCAATATGATGAGAACAAACATCATCCGACATCAATTTTAAATCATTTTTTTAAAAAAAGATACCCGCTCAATGTAAGTGGCAAATAACCCTTTGTAAACTTCACACCGTTCTACTGCATTCAAACCCAAAGCTATATTAGACATCTTTCCTAAATAAACCCATATCTCATATTGACTAAAGCCGCCACAACCCGCCAATTTAAGCCATAGTTTTTGTGTTTCCCCCGATATACCTCTTTGACTATTCTGAATATTTTACAAAATCGGTTAATGTTTTCAATGAGAATACGCTTCTTTGATAAGGATTTATTGAAGCTCTTATCTTCCTTTGAACGCTCAACTCCTTTCTGTTTTTTTATCGGTGTCATGGAGTTCTCATGATATTTTTTAAGCCCTTGATAGCCTGAATCAGCTAAGAGTTTAGAATTTGGGTGAATAGGAAGGCGACTTTCTTTAAATACGCTGAAGTCATGCTTTTTCCCTTTTGCACAAACAACCGATAAAACCTTTCCTGTTGTAGCGCAAGCTATGATTTGAGCTTTAATCGTATGGCTTTTTTTCTTGCCTGAGTAATATTGTTTTTGATGTTTTACAGGACGCTCTATGGGTTGTTCTGATACATCTACAATCAATGTTTCCCTTTTATTATCAATAAGATCTAGTCGGCTAGGAAGTTTTTCAACGTTAGCTATGATCCTCACATAACGGCTATATACCTTGTGACAGTAGGACTCTTGTATTCCAAAAACATTGCCAAGAACTTGAAAGGTTGGATAGTGGCGAATATAGTAAAGTGCTAACAAGATACAATCTTGCAATGATACTCTAGAACTTTTCAGACCGCGCCTTTTCAGAGGGTTAAGCTTCTTTTCATTTTCAATATGTTGCTTTATTTTATCATATAAATCTGAAAAGTTTTTTTGCGTTATTCCTGTCATACGCAAAAATTTTTGAGGCTTACAGTGGATGATTTCTTTGTAGGGTTTCATGATGCATACATCATACACAGACCGTGTATCTGAGGTAGGGTTAATAACCAATAAGAGAATCACGTTATTTAGGAAAGATGTCTAATCACTTACATTGAGCGGGTAACTTTTTTTAAAAAAATGATTTAAAATTGATGTCGGATGATGTTTGTTCTCATCATATTGAATAAAAATAGCCTTTTATGACCGAATCATTTAGCCATTTAATGAAAATTACGGTATCGATTTTCAACTTTTGCTTAAGTTGGTTGTAGATTGAAATTCGTAGGATAATCAGAATCGTGATGTATATCCTTATCTCATTGATTTATAAGGATAAAATAACCAATAAAACGATAAAACATACCCGCTCAATGTAAGTAATCAGGT
>JAUZSH010000015.1 GCA_030949605.1 Ghiorsea sp. | reverse complement strand
AGGTAATTGCAAAACTCTTCATTCGTGCCGAATTATCGCTATTTAAAGCGTGAAAAAAACTCCCTGCTGGTAATATAAGTCATCAACGACACAAACCAACAAGGAGATTATAGATGAACCACCTACATGATGAATTATCGCAAATCTGGCAAAGAATTCAAGGGTCATTATTTCCTTGGCTTGAGGATGAGCTTGGTCCATTGAGCGAAAAGCAGTGTCAACTTGTTAAGATACTTGAGATTATTCGCATCGAGGAACATCTACATAGTTATTATCGCATGACTGGTCGGCCACCTGCAAATCGGGTTGCTATAGCACGAGCGTTTGTTGCCAAAATGGTCTACAACATGCCATTCACTTCGATGCTTGTTGAACGTTTAAAATCGGATAAAACCTTGCGTCGCATCTGCGGTTGGGAGGCGCAATATCAGGTACCCGATGAGTCTACATTCTCCCGCGCTAATGCCGAGTTCTCAGCTAGTCGCCTGCCAGAACGTGTCCATGAAATGTTAATTGTAAAAAAATACACGAAAGAAATTATTGGTCATCTGTCCAAAGATTCAACGGCTATCCATGCACGCGAAAAACCTGCTAAAAAAGAGGCTAAAGCCAAGCCAGCACCCAAAAAGCGTGGTCGTCCGAAGAAAGGGGAAGAACGCCCTAAGCCAATGACTCGACTGGAAAAGCAAAGTGATGGCATGAGCTTGCAGGCGATGTTGGATGACCTTCCTACAGCCTGTGACGTAGGAACCAAGCGTAACAGCAAAGGGCATAAAACCAGCTGGGTCGGTTATAAACTTCATATTGACGCTGCAGATGGCGGAATCCCGATCAGTTGCTTACTGTCATCAGCCTCTATGCATGACTCTCAAGCGGCGATCCCACTGGCAGAAATAAGCAATGCCCGAGTTTCTAGTCTGTATGACTTGATGGATGCCGCTTATGATGCTCCATGTATTCATGCACACAGTCAAAAGCTGGGGCATGTTCCAATTATTGATACCAACCCACGTACCACGGTACGCAAAAAGAAGATTGCGGCGGAAAATAAAGCACGTGCAACAATCAACATGAAGCCTGCTGAAGCAACCCGTTATCACGAACGCAGTACAGTTGAACGTGTTAATGGTCGTTTAAAGGATGAATTTGGAGGACGCTTTGTACGGGTGAAAGGCGATGTCAAAGTCATGTGCCACCTGATGTTTGGCATTCTCCCGCTTACTGCAGACCAGCTTATGCGCATGATCCAATAACGATAACCCCTATCCAGAACACTGAACTGAAAAGCTGCATTTTAAGAATGCAGTGGAATCACTCTCCTTAAAAACCAGAAAATGTTGAAAAATGATATGTTCTGAGAAAAATTGAGGCTCAAAACTAAAACAATTTAACCATATAAAAAATACGGGTTAAGTTTTCGGTTTGGCCTAGAGTTTTGCAATTACCTCATGAAAACATAATGTTTTCAACGCTAAACAAGCTTATTATGGTAATGCATTGCTTGTGACTTTAGCCCTCATGGCAAGAGGATTATTCATAATTTTAGTCATTTACCCTCAAATATACCTTTCATGAGAGGTGGCACAGTTTAGCGAAACAGCCTCATTTTTCTAACCTGTTGAAAAATATAGATAAATTAAATAAAGTAATATTGATTTAGGGGTGCGGAATGTCGGTTAATAGGTTAGAAGCATTTAAATGGCTAATTACTTACATTGAGCGGGTATGTTTTATCGTTTTCTTGGTTATTTTATCCTTATAAATCAATGAGATAAGGATATACATCACGATTCTGATTATCCTACGAATTTCAATCTACAACCAACTTAAGCAAAAAGTTGAAAATCGATACCGTAATTTTCATTAAATGGCTAAATGATTCGGTCATAAAAGGCTATTTTTATTCAATATGATAAGAACAAACATCATCCGACATCAATTTTAAATCATTTTTTTAAAAAAAGTTACCCGCTCAATGTAAGTAATTAAGCCTATTTAACTTAAATCGAAAAACTGGAAATACAGGGTGCGGAATGTCGGAAATAGGAAAGATGGTCGAAAAACCAACAATACGCTGGGTTTTCCAATACTTTCAAAACATTCAGATACTCTATATTCAGCAGGCAAAACCTTGCGTTATAAACCTCAATAAGCAGCATAAAAAACTCTTGAAGTTAATGGGAGAATCATACCAAAAAATTTATTCCTGAATCAGGAATAAGGGGTGCGGAATGTCGGATACATGTTAAAAGCTAACATTTTAAACACTATTTAACACCTGGTTAAAGCACATTAAATTGCTTAACTTAGTGCCATTCGGTAGCGTCCCTTTATTTTCGGTTTTGGCATGAAAGATGTTGAAGTGATCTATTTGGATAGCGGTAAACCTGAAATTGTGTTGCATGGCAATGCCGAAAGCCAAGCTTCGCTCTTGGGCATTTCGCATTTACATGTTTCTTTAACTGGTGACGCAGATACAGCCATGGCATTTGTGATTGCTGAGTCAAACAGCTAAGAAACACCTGAACCTTTATTTCCGCTTCTTGTCCGAAGCCTCTTCATCCAATGGTTCAATCTCACCTGTGAATTCGATGTCTATTTCCGTGTAAGCAGTTTTTTCAACCTCAGACTTATCTTCTTTCAGCTCTTCTTCGGCATCAAAATCAATTTCCAACATTAAGTCATCATCTGTCGTTTCATCAACCTTGCCCCATTTCCCAATGTCACCTGTATCCATAAATTCAGGTTCACCCGCGAGTTTGGTTTCAAACGACGGGTTTACAGTGTCGGCATCACTTTTCCACTTTTCTAAGTCTTTTGCGTTCATCACCACAGTTTTATCCATGAAGTCATCAGCATCTTGGTCTTCAGTAGACTTACTTTCATCTTTCGTATCAAGCAGTTGTTGCGACGAGGTTGCTTCCATATCCAAATTTGAAATAGCCAGAAGACTTTCCATCTCTTCCGTCTTCCAATTGGATGCCTTAACGCCTTCAGCCATAACTTCACCTGTAAAACTAATTACGCGCTCATCTTGCAATGCATGCCAGATCTCATCATCAAACAATGAACAAAAGCGGTTCCATTTCACCTTATCGTATGTTTCATAGAAACTTAGAAGTGCCGCGTTTCTATCAACCACACGCTCTTCTTGGTGTAACATTTGAATATATGATGCCTGAATCCTTGGCTGTGTTTGAGCATTCTTAGACATGGCTTGATAATATTCTTCAGCAGCTTGCCAATCTTGTTTCTGCACCGCCACTTCAAAATATGCAGGATAATCTACATATTCCTTTTCACTTTTTTATCTATGTTTTTAAAACCAAGTGTTTCATTCGCCAACCGCGCATTCGCACTTCCTGCTTTATCAACAACGTCTGTTTCATCAGTGATATCCATTGGATGTTTGGCAACAGAAAAGTCACTTTCTGGCAACTCGTCTGGAGGTAATACGCCATCATCTAAAGTATTATCTGTAAACATGGGCTGTATAATGTCATCAACATTGGAAGTGTCTTTCTTCAACTCAGGTTCAAAGTCATGCTCAGCATAGGTGTTTTTCAACTGCGCCTTTTCTAACTTTTCCTGCCACCGCACGCGCTGCCTTCGGTATAAAAAGAATATCGCCAATGAAACATTGATGGCCAAAAGAAGTAAAAAATACCACCAACCATAACTTTTTTCACCAGTATTTTGAGAGATGCCTGTTTTGGCTAAAGCATCTACTTTTTGATGAAGCGAACGTACTTCTTGGGCAAGATTGTCTACTTTTCCACCAATGCCATCAATGCGAATATTCGATGCCATCACTTGCTCATACAACGGCTCCAACTTTTCTAATCGACTTAACACAACAGCATCGCTGATGGGTGTATCTGTTTGGGATGGCGCATCCAAGCTTTCCGTCATACCCAAAGATACCCGACTACGGTATTTTCTTACAGGTGTTTCATCCTGCAAAACTTTTGCGACTGGTTTAGTTTTGTTTACGTGTTTCTTTTTTTGTTGCAACACTGACTTCAAGTCTTGGAAACTTGGGGATTGTAAAAAGGTTCGTACATCTACCTCGTTAGGCACTTGAAGAAAAGCACCTCGTTTGAGCATATTGATGTTATTGCGTTCAAAAGCCAGTGGATTACTATGAAAAAGCGTCAACATCACTTGATGATTTGAAAAACGTTTATCTTTGCGTAAGCGGTAGGCAATTTCACTCAAATTATCGCCCGATTGAACAGGCCCGTAACTTGTCCGCCTTGCCCATTCCGATGTTGGCAACGCAGTAAATGCGGGCTGGTTCGCAGCTTGTTTTTGCGCACCTTCACTCGCAAACGGCGTTGATTTTTTAGTAGGGAAAGTCTCATTCGGTGGAGCAACAAGGTTTGCCGCCTCACTCTCAAACGGAACGA
This sequence comes from Ghiorsea sp., assembly GCA_030949605.1. Taxonomy (GTDB): domain Bacteria; phylum Pseudomonadota; class Zetaproteobacteria; order Mariprofundales; family Mariprofundaceae; genus Ghiorsea. The sequence goes on along the minus strand of JAUZSH010000015.1, from coordinate 25,690 downwards.
GTTTGCGCCACGCTGGGTCCAAAAGCAGTTGAACTTTCTTATAAAAGTTGCCTCGTCCGCGTTGAACCTTTAAAATAATGGTAAGAAATGATTCATCTATCGCTTGAGAAGAAGATACCTTAACCGATAAAAAACCTTCATCCTCAAGCACATCTGCACGCAGCAAGGCATAGGATCGGGGTATATTTTGCTCAAGGATTTGATATTCTTTTCGCGTTGCCAGCGTAACTTGAAACTTGCCTTTGCGTTCTTCATCACTCAAAATTAAGGGTACGCGAACATCCAGTGGTTCACCCAAGTAACTCTTGAATTCGGCATCGCCAAAGCCTACCGCAGAAGCAGTTGAGCTTATGAGCAGGCAGAAAAGAAGTAAACCTATTCGGGTAAACATAGGAGCGAAGCTTACCGAAAGGTAGGCATAAGTCATTGTAAATAATGAATTAATCACTTCTAATTAGCCCTGAATTCGTATCATAAGTGCAATCGTATGTAATCGCTATTCTTATCAGTTCATTCTGGTGAGGGCAATGTATTACCATAATAAGCTTGTTTAGCGTTGAAAACATTATGTTTTCATGTCTTTTCATTAAATACCAAAAATCAAAATCAAGGGTGCGGAATGTCGGCTATCCGACAGAAACCAAGAAAAAGACGGTATAAATCACAAAACCACCACCTTCAAAATATTTATACCGTCACAACAAAGTAACGGGGTCTACCATAGATTACGCATGGCTTAAGGCGGGAGTTAATGAAAAAGGGTAGCGTCCCAAATGGCACTAAGTTAAGCAATTTAGCATGGAACGTTCGGAACGAAAAAACTTCAAGACTTGTTGAAAAACAACGCTTTATGACTCGGTAAGTTTGGCTATTATATTTCTGGTCGCAAAAGGCACTTAGGTCAATGTAACATTGAATAAAAGCACTTCGAAAAGTTGGAGGAAGCGAATCGGTTGTGTTGAAATGAAAGACAATCCTCAGACATTTTAGTGATAACGTAAATGCGGTGAAAAACGTTGGAAACACAGCATAAACTGCTTAACTTAGTGCCATTCGGTAGCGTCCCGAATGGCACTAAGTTAAGCAATTTCAGCTCTATGCGTATTCCGGTGTTGGGTTATTTTCATTTCGTGTCTTGGAGCTGTTAATAGGTGATGGTTTTTAGGCCTTCGTTTGACAGCTCTTGGCTCACTTCTTCCCACCCTTTCGATGACAACATTTTTAGCAATGGCTTGATATAAAAGTCGAAGCAAACGTTGACGCTCTTTATCTGGCATCTTTTGAGCAAGTTGTATGCTCCATGACCTAATGGTTTGCAAACTTGCCTTAAAACTTATGCGGCGAACTTTCTGTTTGGTGTGTGCAACAGCTTCTACAATAAGGCTTTGTATGCAATTATAAGCAATCAGGTGCATGGTAATTTCTTTCCGAACCATCGTTGGTGATTTGCAGCGTAGAATATCCATATCCATGGTTGTTTTGATATCTCTAAAGAATAACTCTACATCCCAGCGTTCAAAGTAAAGGTCTGCGATTTCATCTGCTGGATACAACACTGGGTCAAGTAAAGTTGTCACAATATAAAACGCTTGAACACGAAACCCTGCTTGGCTTACAACAACCTTTATTTGTCGCATTGGTAGGCTTTCAGGCAATTGTTCCCAGTCATCTTTTGAGTAACTTGAAGCCTTAGTATGCTTGGGTTTAGGCCATGTTATAAGCAAGTCGTTATGGTCAATAACCTTCACCGCATGAGATGCTGAAACAGGTTTGCGGCGTGCCAATGTCACCACAGAATCCACGCCTTTATCTTTAAATGTAGACTGATCGTAGTAGCTACAAAAACCTTTATCGCCGAGAAAAATATCACCTGCTTTAAACGTGTCACTTTGCTGGCGCAACATGGGTAGCTCATGGCTCTTCTTATTACCCAACGCATAACTAAGAAGTGCGCCATTATCCAAATTAAAGCAAGCACATAGCGCAGCTTGAGGAAAGCCACACCCCACTTTTTGATGTTTTTGCTGAGGCCATTCCTCTTGGTTCTCCACAGTATCTGGCATACTCAAGCCTGTTCCATCAGCAACGATAACTCGCCTACCTTGAAGGCTTATTCTTCCCTTAGCATGTGATAACTGTTGCGACAGGTGCTTGAAAATGTTTTCAAGCCAGCTTTCATCTATGTTCTTGCGTGCTTGGCAATATGCAGAGGTGGAGCAGGCAACTACTTTCCCACAACTCTTCGTCATAAAAGCTTGAAACTTCAAGGTAACCTCTTTACAGCCTCCTTCTGCATCCAGCACCTGAGAAAGAAATGCCCAAAAAGTGTTTTGTTTGCTGAAAATACGGTTGCGGCTATGCCGACCTGATTTGGATGGTGTAAGAAGGTGGGAAGGAATAAACTTGCCGAAACATTCACCAAGCTGGACGAATGATTTTTGCTTTAACTTCGCCAGTTCACCAGCAAGCTTCTGCTGCACTGAACGCGCTGCTTTTCTTTGTCTTGGAAGGCGTAAGTTTGGTAGGGTTAAAGGTATAAAATACATGTTAAAAGCTAACATTTTAAACGCTACTTAACACCTAGCTAAAGCATATTAAATTGCTTAACTTAGTGCCATTCGGTAGCGTCCCCTTTTTTTACAAGTTGCTGGTTGGCTGTACGAAGTTGCTGTTCAAGGCTGATGTTTTGATGCGAAATGTCGTTGCTATCAACCAATTGTTTTTGCAGTGTTTTATTCTGCCCAAGTATGATGATAAATCAAGGTAGAATAAACACAAATAAGGCACTAAGCATCCATAAAATGTAGACTACAATATCCAATTTAACTCCTAGCGAAACCCCTCGCATGGGATAAAATAGGCAAGTTTTTTGGCTTTGCATTAGAAATTTGCATTAGAAAAGTTAGTAGTGATAAAAGTTACAGGTGTGATAAGGAATGCTCCTGAATTCGTATCATAAGTGCAATCGTATGTAATCGCTATTCTTATCAGTTCATTCTGGTGAGGGTGTTGGCTACAAGATAAGGCGATTTTAAGGTGCGTGATATGAGATACAAACAATTAAACTTACAAGAGCGTCACTACATTGAACTAGAGCGTAAGAAGGGTACTTTTCAGAAGGATATTGCTTCGGCATTAGGGCGTTCATGTAGCACGTTGTGCAGGGAGCTTTCACGCAACACAGGGCAACGGGGCTACCGTCATATTCAAGCCAATAATAAGGCTTTCACGCGTCACAAAGATAAGCCGAAAGCAATCAAACTTACCAATGATATCAAGACGGTAATATCCGAATATATCGAACAAGACTGGAGTCCTGAACAAGTTGCTGGTCGATTGAAAAAGGATGATGTCATTAGCATTCATCATGAGACGATTTATCAATATGTTTTAGCGGACAAAAAGGCTGGCGGTGTTTTGTATACTCATCTTAGGCACCAAAATAAGACCTACAGGAAACGTTATGGATCAGCGCATACTCGTCATGGTATCACCAATCGGGTGGATATTGATGAACGCCCTGAAGTGGCTAACAAACGAGAGCGAATAGGTGATTGGGAAGGTGATACAATGATAGGAAAAGAGCACAAAGGCGTGCTTGTAACACTCGATGATCGTCGCTCAAAACTTCGCCTTGCAGCACCGCTTAAGAGCAAGCATGCCAAGGACGTGACAGCAACCATTATCAAGCTTTTGGAGCCAATAAAAGACTGGGTACACACGATCACTTTCGACAACGGTAAAGAATTCGCATTCCATAAGACCATCGCCAAAGCACTCGATTGTAATGCCTATTTTGCAAAGCCCTATCACTCTTGGGAACGTGGTCAAAATGAGAATGCAAACGGTCTTCTACGGCAGTACTTCCCCAAAGCAATGAGCTTGCTTGAAGTGACTACAAAAGAAGTTCTAAAAGCCGTTCATAGGCTTAATAACCGACCCAAAAAGTGTTTGGGGTTCAAAACTCCATACGAAGTATTTGAGGAAAATACAGGAGTTCACATAAAATCGATAGTGGAAATTGCACTTATCACTTGAATTCAGGAAAGTCTAACACTTGGCTTTTTTTTGGCGAGGCTAACACCCCAGGGTGCTTTCTCAGGCTTACGCCTTCACTTTGAGCCTCACTTCCTATGAAAATAACCGCATAAGTTTCCAGTTATGTGCAAGACTTTTGTGGTCAGCCTAGTCAAAGCTTTGCACTTTATGCTGCTGAAAACATGATATTATTTCAATAGCTTATGACTTTTTGAGTTTAATCTAAACACCTGCAACACATGAGAGTAGACATCTTTCCTAAATAAACCCATATCTCATATTGACTAAAGCCGCCACAACCCGCCAATTTAAGCCATAGTTTTTGTGTTTCCCCCCGATATACCTCTTTGACTATTCTGAATATTTTACAAAATCGGTTAATGTTTTCAATGAGAATACGCTTCTTTGATAAGGATTTATTGAAGCTCTTATCTTCCTTTGAACGCTCAACTCCTTTCTTTTTTTTTATCGGTGTCATGGAGTTCTCATGATATTTTTTAAGCCCTTGATAGCCTGAATCAGCTAAGAGTTTAGAATTTGGGTGAATAGGAAGGCGACTTTCTTTAAATACGCTGAAGTCATGCTTTTCCCTTTTGCACAAACAACCGATAAAACCTTTCCTGTTGTAGCGCAAGCTATGATTTGAGCTTTAATCGTATGGCGTTTTTTCTTGCCTGAGTAATATTGTTTTTGATGTTTTACAGGACGCTCTATGGGTTGTTCTGATACATCTACAATCAATGTTTCCCTTTTATTATCAATAAGGTCTAGTCGACTAGGAAGTTTTTCAACGTTAGCTATGATCCTCACATAACGGCTATATACCTTGTGACAGTAGGACTCTTGTATTCCAAAAACATTGCCAAGAACTTGAAAGGTTGGATAGTGGCGAATATAGTAAAGTGCTAACAAGATACAATCTTGCAATGATACTCTAGAACTTTTCAGACCGCGCCTTTTCAGAGGGTTAAGCTTCTTTTCATTTTCAATATATTGCTTTACTTTATCATATAAACCTGAAAAGTTTTTTTGCGTTATTCCTGTCATACGCAAAAATTTTTGAGGCTTACAGTGGATGATTTCTTTGTAGGGTTCCATGATGCATACATCATACACAAACCGTGTATCTGAGGTAGGGTTAATAACCAATAAGAGAATCACGTTATTTAGGAAAGATGTCTACTCTACCCTTTAAAACTGTGCGCCCACTGTAATAAATCCAAAAGGGTTCTTAAATGTATGATTGTTTCTGCGATTGTATAGGGCAGGTGTATCACCCAATAAATAATTGGAAATATAACGGGCATGGACAAAGAAAATAGTGGATGCTTGTATTTGGTATCCCAAATAAAAATCAAGCTGTGTGCTTTCATTGTAGTCAATAAAGTTATCTCGTATTTGATAGTTCATTCGTTGAATATTATATTGTTTATAATCAACGCCTAGCTCAACTCTATCAAACACTCGCCAATCAAAACCAAGGTTCATGATGAGGTGTTTTTCTTGCCAAGGCGTGGCTTGGGGAACTTGCTGAATCTCTAACAATGATTGGATAAGAGAGTCTTGGGATGTTGTTGTTGCTTGCACTTCAATATCTCGAATTTCAACACCGCCATGAACCGAAAAATTATCCGTAATATTGCTGTGAAATACACCTGATACAAACCAAGCACTATCTTTCGCGCTAACATCCATCAGTGACTTCCCCGGCGCAGCTGTGGCAAGAATATTACCCTGCTGCAATTTATCATATGAAGTATTGGGGACTTTATGCGTACGATAACCTGCTTCAATACCAATGCGTTGACCTTTCAACCATGATGTTGACCACTGTAAACGTAGATCAGTGCCTAAAAAATCAGTGGTGACATATTTGGGCTCTATCACGCGTGTTCCTTGCTGATTACCTGATTCAATATATCCACGTAGTTTCAGCCCATAAGCTAACGGGTAATTGATACCACCTCGAAGTGCTGTCCATGATGTAAGCTGGCTGGTTGTACTATTATTCTCTGCCTCTACAATATTAAACCCTTGATTATAAAAGCTGTATGATAGCCACGTATTCGTGCAGCGTAGAGCCTCTTGATTCAACTGTGTGCGATCCAACTCCAAAGCGACCATGCTCCCATCACATTCTGAGATAGCTTGCATGGGCAGCCCCAACAAAACAAAGATACACAAACATAAAAGTTTAAACATCTTGTATACTTTCACCATTGTATCATACCTACCTATATTTCATCTCTATATCACTACTGTCCGACGAAAGTTAAAGGATTTATTTCCAACTCTTTACATCATTCTTTGGAGAAAGCGTTAAGTTATTGACGCATAAAAAAAAAGAGAAGCTAAAAAGCTTCTCTTTTCCAAATGAACTTCTAAGAAGTCATTACTGTGTTGTAATTGTTCCAGAAATTGCGCGACCTGTCACATTCGCGTTACCTGTAGGGAACAAGTTCATAATTCCATCATTCGTAGTATTTGCCCAACCAAGGTTCACACCAAAACCAAGCGCATAATCAAATGTGCCTGCAATGTTCAACACATTCAAATCAGCATTATTAACCTTGTTTTGAAGTAGTGTCAAAAGAGCATTTACATCAATGGTTGTTACACCAGCAGCATCTGTATTAAATATTGTATTCGCTGCAAGATTGGTCGCCGTAGCTGCTGCAATGCTTGTGCCAGCGGCGGTAACACCAGACCATGCTAATGTCGCAGCAGCAGGTACTGTAAACGTTACAATACCTGTTCCATCAGCAACAAGCTTCACTGGATTAATTGTTCCTTTAATCATACGTGTTGTGGCTGTATCTTTAACATAAAAGTCAAAGGATGTAGACGCTGAACTAGCATTAGGCGCAGTACCTGTACCCAAGTCTTTCACAGTCATCGCAACACTAACAGCATTCTTAGCAACACCAGTGATTGCAGCTGCAACACCATAAGCATCTACCGATGCAGCTACGCCACCTACACTAAAGCTGTTACCAGAAAGCACAAAACCTTTCAAAGTTGTTAATGTTGCCGCTGTCGTTGTAGCAGTCGTAACCGCTGCTGCCGTTGTGGCCACAGTAGCTGTAACAGTAGGATCAGCCGCTGTAACAGCCGCTGCAACATTGGCAACCAAGTCAATAGCAGCTACATTCGTAGCGGCTGTTGTAATCGCTGCTGTTGTACCACCAGCAGTACCCAAAGCATTACCTGCTGCAACATCAGTTGCTGCATTGGTTGCAAAGTCTGCAACCGTTCCGTTACCATTATTCACAACATCTGCAACAATTGCGCTTGCAGTAAGGAATGCAGCGACAACGGCTGGATCAGCAGTAGTATCAAACAAATCAAGCTGAACTGGGTCAACAGCATTTCCGTTAACATCTACAGTTGGGATACCCATGGCTTCAAGCGCAAGTGTGCCTGAAGATTGAATGGTTGCCGCAACATCAGCACCATTGTTGGCTACCAATGCTTCTTTAACAATCGCCGCTTGAATACTGGCAATCGGGTTAACGCTTAATTTTGCAGGCACATTGGCTGCATCAGCAATAACTAGGCTTGTTTCTTGATCAGTCGTGCTCAATGCACCTGTTGTTTCATCAATATATGAACCCAACACAACAATTTCAAATGGACCTGTTGCCGTGCTTGGAATATCCACAGAATAAGTGCCAAGTGCATCAGTAATCGTACCTTCTACAACGGGAGTAGCTCCGCGAACACCATTCGTAAGCTCGTATACTTTGACAACTGCACCCACTTGATAAGGACCTTTCACTGCACTACCAGCAACAGTATTCGTTGTAACTGTTGGGACAACAGGGTTAGAGCCGCCGCCGCAGCCTGACAAACCTGCCATTAACACTGCAAACACTAATGTTAAAATTTTATTTTTCATTATACTACTTCTCCTCTTCTTTTCGTTCCATTTATTTTCGCATCATTGCAAATGTTGAGAACCATCCATGGCTACACTGACATTATAAGCCCAAGAATAGTTAAACGTGAAGATAATAGCAATTATTTAATATTATCCATCTGGGACAATACCTTCGCCAGTTTTAGAGAATACATTGGTAAAAAAAATACCTTCGCCAGTTTTAGAGAATACATTGGTAAAAAACCCTAGTGTTTGTAACAATACCTTCGCCAAGATTCAGCGCGTTTCGCGCAAAGCAAGCGAGTAACCACAACATTCTAGAATATTGTGGTATATTAAAAATAACATCGGGGTTTGGGGGATGTTATTTTTAACTGATGTTACGCACCTATCAGGTATGTTAATCTTCGGACATGGAAAACGCCAACATATTTGAACTCTACACAGACTACCTATTAAGCTCATTTGGCTACACCACAGCCACAGGTTTATCAGAGATGTTAGATGGTCAAATAAGTCATGATCAAGTCACGCGTTTCTTGTCGAAGAAGGATTATACCTCGAAGGATCTTTGGCAGGGTTTAAAGAAAGATGTTCGTCAGATTGAATCAGAATCTGGTGTTCTTATTTTTGATGATACGGTGCAAGAAAAAGCGCACAGCAAGGAGAATGATTTAATCTGCTGGCACTTTGATCATACGGTCAACCGTTCAGTTAAAGGCATCAACTTGTTGAACTGTTTGTACCATGCAAATGATGTAAGTTTACCTGTGGCCTTTGAACTCATTACCAAGCCGATACAATTTAGTGTTGTCAAGACGCGCAAAGAAAAAAGGAGAAGCGATGTTACCAAAAATGAGCTGCTACGCAGCATGATTTCAGCATGCCAGAAGAACCAATTGAAATGGCGTTATATCTTGGCAGACAGTTGGTTTTCCTCAAGTGAAAACATGGCTTTTGTGCACAAAAAGATAAAGAAACATTTTATCATTACCCTAAAAAGTAACCGCCTTGTTGCGCTTAGCTTGAAAGACAAGAAACAGGTAAAATTTGTACGTATTGATAAGTTAGAATGGTCAGAAGAGCCTGTGCAAGGGTGGGTAAAAGGTCAGGACTTTCCAGTCCTTTTGCACCGCCAAGTTTTTACAAACAAAGATGACAGCATAGGCATATTATATTTGATCACTAACGATTTGAACTTAACCAAAGAGACCCTTGAGACAACCTACAAAAAACGGTGGAAAGTCGAAGTCTTTCATAAAAATATAAAATCAAACACTGCCTTGGCAAAGTCGCCAACCAAAGTAAAAAGAACGCAGAGTAATCACGTCTTTATGTCCCTATATGCGGCCGCTCAGCTGGAGACGTTAAGCATCATTAAAAAGATGAATGCCTTCGCTTTAAAACGACAGCTTTACATCAAAGCCGTCAAGGTAGCTTTTGAGGAATTACAAAGGTTCAAGATGCTGGGTGCGTAACATCAGTTTTTAATATACCACAATATTCTAGAATGTTGTGGTTACTCGCTTGTTTTGCGCGAAACGCGCTGAATCTTGGCGAAGGTATTGATCTGGGAAAATTGCATTAAAATAAGGTGTATACTTACTTACATTGAGCGGGTATGTTTTATCGTTCTCTTGGTTATTTTATCCTTATAAATCAATGAGATAAGGATATACTTCACGATTCTGATTATCCTACGAATTTCAATCTACAACCAACTTAAGCAAAAAGTTGAAAATCGATACCGTAATTTTCATTAAATGGCTAAATGATTCGGTCATAAAAGGCTATTTTTATTCAATATGATGAGAACAAACATCATCCGACATCAATTTTAAATCTTTTTTTAAAAAAATGACACTACTGTCCGACGAAAATCACCCAAACCCAAAGGTTAGCTGGTTTGAGTGAATTTCAGGTGGCTTTTGAAGCTCCTTTTGCAAGAGTAGATCAAAGATGTTTCGTGGGCTCATCAGGTTTGCCGCAACGAGTATAGCGACCTGATGCAGGGATAGTTTTGAAGCACTTTTTTTATTCACAAGCTTGAGCAATAGGTAACTAATCATGGCAATAATAATCTGTGTTCTCACAGCATTCTCATTGGTTCCAAGAAAACGTTTGATTTTTAGGTTCTGCTTAATCCATTTGAAGAACAACTCAATCTGCCAACGTTGTTTGTATAGGTCTGCAATCTCTACTGCGGTTCGTTTTAGGTCATTGGTGATGAATGATAACTCCTTGCCATCTTCCTCGCGCAAGAAACGAATATGGCGTAATATACAGGGGCAATCTTTCTTGGCTTTGGTTGAAGAGAGGTGAATCAATTCATCTTTTAACACCCCTTTCCCTGATGCCTTCAGCACTTCAGCCACTTCAAACCTTGTCGTTGATTTCATGCGCCCGACAAAAGAAATGTCACGCAGGCTCATGCTATAGTACCATGCATAATCGTTGTAGGCTCTATCAAAAACATAGGTTGCACCATCCAGTAGAGGCATCTTTTCAGCAGCCTTTTTATCATGCTTGCTTGCCGTGGTGATAGAGAAAAATGTTGGCACCTTGTTGTTTGGGTCGTAAACAGTATGAATTTTAATACCTGCCTTACCACTACGAAATGTTGCCCAATTAAATTGTTGTTTACACAGATTAATGGTGGTCGAATCAATCAATCGAACAACATCTTTGCATGAGATGGTTGCTTCTCTCAGCTGATTTAAAAGCCAATAAAAAAGTTCAAGATAAATTGCTGATGGACGCTCTCGATTGGCATCGGACAAAGTCGAACGCGCAGCTTTTGAGGCTCCAAAATGATAATATAAGTGAGGTAATTGCAAAACTAGACATCTTTCCTAAATAAACCCATATCTCATATTGACTAAAGCCGCCACGACCCGCCAATTTAAGCCATAGTTTTTGTGTTTCCCCCGATATACCTCTTTGACTATTCTGAATATTTTACAAAATCGGTTAATGTTTTCAATGAGAATACGCTTCTTTGATAAGGATTTATTGAAGCTCTTACCTTCCTTTGAACGCTCAACTCCTTTCTGTTTTTTTATCGGTGTCATGGAGTTCTCATGATATTTTTTAAGCCCTTGATAGCCTGAATCAGCTAAGAGTTTAGAATTTGGGTGAATAGGAAGGCGACTTTCTTTAAATACGCTGAAGTCATGCTTTTTCCCTTTTGCACAAACAACCGATAAAACCTTTCCTGTTGTAGCGCAAGCTATGATTTGAGCTTTAATCGTATGGCGTTTTTTCTTGCCTGAGTAATATTGTTTTTGATGTTTTACAGGACGCTCTATGGGTTGTTCTGATACATCTACAATCAATGTTTCCCTTTTATTATCAATAAGGTCTAGTCGACTAGGAAGTTTTTCAACGTTAGCTATGATCCTCACATAACGGCTATATACCTTGTGACAGTAGGACTCTTGTATTCCAAAAACATTGCCAAGAACTTGAAAGGTTGGATAGTGGCGAATATAGTAAAGTGCTAACAAGATACAATCTTGCAATGATACTCTAGAACTTTTCAGACCGCGCCTTTTCAGAGGGTTAAGCTTCTTTTCATTTTCAATATATTGCTTTACTTTATCACCTAAATCCTGCAAGTGGCACTTTCAGTGCTAATCCCCAAGAATAACCCTGTTCAATGAAAGTGTACTATTGGTAGAATCGGCTCATATTTCTCGATTTTTTTCAATGTGATACGTTCTTATGTTAGAATAGATGCACAATCAGGGCTGCTTCTTGAATTTAGCGCGTGCAAAACCATAACTGTCTATCATCAGCCGCTTCCATCTTCATCATGATAAGACGTATCTGAGTTTAAATTAGGTCATGCCAACCCTTAGCCAGCTTTGCCAAGGTTTGGGGTGCAGCAACGTTGTGGGTATTTTCAAAGTCATCTGCCTGCCTCCGCAAACAAGCTTTCCAGCCATACGCACCATAAAAGTACGAATACTAGCCATCTCCCATCGCATCAATTGTTTGTCGCCACTCACCAGTGCCATCCAGCGCACGGTGTTGTAAGCAAGCACCGCGCATTGGAATAATGCGGAGCTGGCTAGGAAATTTTTCGTTTTGATGTGTGCCATGCCCATCTGATTCTTGGCTTCATCAATCCACGTCTCACAGGTTGCACGTTCACCATACTTCTTGTGGGTTTGCCATGGTGTAAGGTTTTCCGTGGTGACATAGCAGAAATAATCATACGACCGCATATCCAGCAGCTTGCCTTGATTGCAGTCTTCATCCTTAAGCCTGCGTACAGCAACAAAGGTTCGTGTGTGCGCCCATGTGCCACAACGATGGGTAAAGCTAGCTTGTTCCCAGCCGTCATGACCAGCCACAGCTTGCCATTGCTGTACTTCAAGCAAATCAACCAGTCCTTTCAGTTTTACTTTGATCAGGTAGCCATCACCGCGTGCATCCAACCAGTCCAGCAGCGCGCCAACAAAATAACCCGAATCACCACGAAAGACCAAACGCATACGATTGGGTAGATGCGCCGCCAACTGCTTCATGAACGCAACGATACCGTTGGAAGTATAAGCGTTACCACAACGCAGCCATGCCTGAAGAATCTCCTTGGTCTCCGCGCAAAAAGCCAACTGTGGATGGTAAGAAGGTGCGCCACGTTTGTGCGGGTTGTAACCAACTGCCGCGCCTTCCTGGTGTTTGCCATAAGTCGTTTTGACCGTGGAATCGACATCAATCCACATCGAACCCCGCATCAAGCTAGATGTCAATGCTCTAGCGCGTTTCCAGACGCGACCTCGCATGATGTGGTTAAAGGTTTCCATCTGGTAGATATGTTGTTCTGTGACCGTTTTAAGAATACGCCCCATGGTGGTCGCATTCATGATATTATCCCAGCCGCCAAGCTTTCGCAGCACATTATCTGCCCACACTCGAATACTTTCATCCACACTGCGAGCACCTGCAATCAGACTGAGAACATTTAATTCAACGGCATCAGATAGCTGATAACGGGCATTATGGGCGCGCCGATGCTCAACCGTACGATGGAAAGCCTTGCTAAACCCCAACTTACCAAGAAACCGCATAACTGGAACCAGACCCGCATGGATCGTCAGGTTTTTACCTGTGCTTTCAATAGTTACTTTTCGGGTAGACTTGCGGGTATGTTTTGCTTTAGAGTTTCTCACTGAAAAGGTGACTCCTTTTGTTTTTGATTGAGCTGCTAACTTATGAAGGAGTCTACCTTTTTTGGATTAAGCTGTCAGGGGATTGCAGGATTTAGGTTAAATATATGCAGTCAGAATACGCAGGAGTTATTTCAATTATGAGCCCAACATCCAATATCCTACATGAACGCACCCATATTTTAATTGGTGAACAAGGGCTACAAAATATCATGGATAAACATGTGATGATAATCGGGCTTGGCGGCGTGGGTGGTGCAGCAAGTGAAGCGATTGCCCGTATTGGCGTAGGTAAAATTACTTTGCTCGACCATGATGTTATTGGTTTATCCAATCTGAATCGGCAACTCATTGCCCTACAATCCAATATCGGTGATAAAAAAACAGCAGTTGCCGCCGAGCGTATCGTCAATATCAACCCCGATACCACCATCAATATCCATGATGACTTTATCCACCCTGAAAATGTGGATGAACTGCTCGCATTTTATAAACCCGACTATGTGTTGGATTGTATTGATTCCATTGTTTGCAAAGCAGCTCTTGTTTATGCCTGCCAGCAAGCCAACATTCCCGTTATCACTGCTCTTGGTGCTGGTGGACGCATCGATGTGACCAAAGCTGAGGTGACGACATTGAAAAAGACACATACCTGTGGTTTAGCTCGTGCCTTAAGAGGACACTTAAGGAAATTGGGTGGCAACCTTAATTATCCCGTTGTTTTCTCATCGGAAAAAGCCATCAACGCACTTCCCCATGAACCTATTCCTGGCGAACCTGACGCAAGACCTCGTGCCACCAATGGTACGATTTCGTATCTACCCAATATCTTTGGTTTTATGGTTGCAGGTTATGCCATTCAACACATGCTTAAAGCACAAGAGCATAGATCTTGAGGTGAGGCGGGAATGACAATAGATTTTGATGTTTCTTAGGGGATATCATGAAACAAGTTTGTTGGAGTATGATTTGTATATTTCTTTTAACATCGTGTGCATCGTCAGCTGTGAAGACGTTGCATGTGAATACAGAGCCGAAAGGTGCGACGGTGAGCATGGGTGAGCAAACATGCCAGACACCTTGTGAGATTACTGTTCCTAAAGGCGAGGAATATGTTTTAAACATCCAGAAAGATGGTTTTGAAGATAAGGTGGTTCGTCAGTTTTCTGATTGGGAGAAAAGTCCTTGGGTCTTGGGTGCGGCAGTGGTTATTCTGATTGGGTTAATAGCGACTTCACCTTCACCTAAAGAGGACGTTATGAACATTACTATTTCTAGTTCTATCGCATCATTCGTGGACATTACAGCGATTGATATTGATGTGACCATGAAAGCAAAGCAATAAACGAGGTAAATATGAATATTGTCATTACAGGGGCAAATCGTGGTTTAGGTTTAGGGTTTGTGCAGCACTATTTAGACAAAGGTGATGCAGTTTGGGCATGTTACCGCTCAAATTTGGACGGGCTTGCAGACATCAAGAGCGACAAACTACATACAGTGAAACTGGATGTCAGCCAAGATTTTGATGCGGATATGTTGGGTTTTCCTGAAAGCATAGACTTGCTGATTAACAATGCAGGTATTTATGGTCCGTATGGTGGGCAGGACTTAGAAACGATTACCACAGATGCCATGCTTGAAGTGTTTAATGTAGATTGTGTTGGTCCATTGCGTGTAGTGCAGCAGCTTAAAGACCGCGTTATCGAAGCAGGTGGCACCATCGCAAATATCAGCTCTAAGATGGGCTCAAGCGATGATAATGGAAGTGGTGGCACTTATGCTTACCGTGCTGCCAAAGCAGGTTTAATCATTATTTCCAAGTCTATGGCGGTAGATTTAAAGCCGCTTGGTGTTTCTGTTATCACACTACATCCAGGCTGGGTGACCACGGATATGACACACCAATCAGGTTTGATTGATGTGCCAACATCGGTAGCGGGCATGACGGATGTAATTTCTCAGGTTGATGATTACGAGTTAGGTCAGTTTGTTGCGTATGATGGCAAAATCATTCCATTTTAAGCACTGTTATTGATTGAGTAAGTGTTCACATTGCTTGCCACGTTCCCCCTACTCCAGCATGGGAACGTGGCATCATGGTTCTGTTCATCCACTGCGTAACATCAGTTACTTCAGTTTTACAGGTGTTAGCCCCCAAATGTCCCGATTGTAATCTTGCATGGTACGGTCGGTTGAGAATTTTCCACTGAATGCTGTGTTATAAATACTCATTTTTAACCACTGGGTTTTATCTTGATATGCAGTTGCTGCTTCTTGTTGGGCATCAATGAATGAGCGGAAATCTGCAGCCGTTAACCACGGGTCATTCTCGCAACGAATGGCGTTAATGACATCATCAAACAAACCCAATTCAAATTGATTGAAGTGCGCACTTTGCAGCAAGTTCATCACACGTTTAAAATCTTCATCAGCTTCAATGATTGCATTCGGATTATAATTGCCGCGTGTTTGCTCCACTTCTTCTGCGGTTAAACCAAACAAGAAGAAGTTTTCATCGCCAACCTCTTCACGAATTTCAATGTTTGCCCCATCCAGTGTGCCAATGGTCAATGCACCATTCATCATGAATTTCATGTTGCCTGTGCCTGATGCCTCTTTACCCGCAGTTGAAATTTGCTCAGATAAATCGGCTGCTGGTGCGATTTTTTCCATCGCTGACACACGATAATTAGGGAAGAATACGATTTTAAGCTTATCACCAACATCAGGGTCATTGTTGACCACTTCGGCAACACTGTTCACCAGCTTGATGATTTTTTTCGCCATGTAATAACCTGGTGCAGCCTTGCCACCAATCAATACGCAACGGTTGGTCCAGTTGTCGGCATCGCTACGTTTAATACGGTCATACAAATGAATGACATGCAATACGTTGAGCAGTTGACGTTTGTATTCATGGATACGTTTTACCTGAATATCAAACATAGCATCAGGGCTAAAGGTCACGCCGCACTCTTCTTGCACAATCGCTGCCAAGGTTTCTTTATTTTCACGTTTGCACGCGGCCCACTGCTTTCTAAATGAAGCTTGTTCTGCCAAAGGTGCAAGTCTGCGTAATTCATCAAGTTGGGTAATCCAGCTATCACCAATGTTTTTGTTAATCAATTGGGTCAATGATGGGTTGCACCATGCCATCCAACGGCGTTGCGTCACACCATTGGTTTTGTTGTTAAACTTCGCTGGCCATAGGTCGTAAAAATCAGCAAACAAACCTTCAACCAACAAGTCGGAATGCAATTGTGCCACGCCATTAATCGAAAAACTGCCCACAATGGCTAAATATGCCATGCGAACTTGTTGTTCATCACCTTCTTCAATGATGGACATGCGACGTTGACGTGCCACATCACCTGGGTATTTCTTGGCGAGTTCCTTGAGGAATCGGGCATTGATTTCATAAATAATATCTAATATACGAGGCAATAAGTGGCTAAACAAACGGACAGACCAACGTTCCAAAGCTTCTGGAAGCAAAGTGTGGTTGGTGTATGCCATGGTTTTACTGGTGATTGCCCATGATTCATCCCATGTTAAACGATAATCATCCATCAAAATACGCATCAATTCAGCAACGGACACCGTGGGATGGGTATCATTAAGTTGAAAACAATTTTTAGCGGCAAATTCACTGAAGTCTTCACCATGAACTTCGACCCACTGGCGAAGCACATCTTTGATACTGGCAGAGGCTAGGAAATATTGCTGACGCAAACGCAATTCCTTACCATTTTCACTGCTATCATTGGGATAAAGCACCATAGAAATATGTTCTGCATTGTTTTTCTGCGCTACCGAACCTGCATAATCACCAGCATTAAACTCACCCAAATCAAACTCATCCGTTGCGGCTGATTTCCACAACCTAAGGGTGTTTACTGTGCCATTTTTATAGCCTGGAATGGGTGTATCATAAGGCACTGCCAACACATCATGTGTGCCGACCCAGCGTGAGCGAAGAATACCATTATCATCATGATAAGATTCAGAATAACCACCAAAATGAATGGCTTGGATGTATTCAGGGCGCTCCATCTCCCATATATTGCCTTCGCGTAACCAGTGGTCAGGTGACTCTTGTTGAAAACCATCCACAATACTTTGGCGGAACATGCCATATTCATAACGAATGCCATAACCCGTTACGGGTAGTTGTAAGGTGGCGCAGCTATCAATAAAACATGCTGCCAACCTACCCAAACCACCATTGCCCAGCCCTGCATCTGCTTCGGCCTCAATCATTTCTTCAATATCAATACCCAAATCATGTAATGCTTGGGTAGCTTGTTCATCAAGACCTAGGTTTAAAATTGCATTACCCAAAGCTCTGCCCATCAAAAATTCAAGCGACAAATAATATGTGCGTTTACCGTCAGTTTCTTGCACTGCCTCTTTGGTATCTTTCCAATTTTCCATTAAACGGTCGCGAATGGTTAATGCCAATGCTTGGTATTTATAGTGATCAGAAATACATGCCTTGCTCAACCCCAGTGTTCGCAAAAAGTGTCGCTGCATACCATTGACCAAGTCATCGCTGGTTTGACCAACGCGAGGAGCATCATTAAGTGAACGAAGTTGTATTGTGTTTTTTGACATGATTTTATAAACCTTAAGAACCTTTCTAATTTTCCGTATAGTGACTAAAAAATCTTCATTAAGAAAGTGTTGATTCGCTGATGTTACGCACTTTGTTGAGAAAGAATGACTCCATTCTCATTTGTAACGCGTCAACTGCAGTATTACCTTCATTCGTTAAAATGAACGGTAATACAGCAATCTAACCCGCATTATTCATAAATCGTCGTGATGATTGCGTAGAACCTTTGTTTGCAACGAATTTTAAAGAAATCGCTCGTAGCCGCGCTTACTACTTACATTGAGCGGGTATGTTTTATCATTTTCTTGGTTATTTTATCCTTATAAATCAATGAGATAAGGATATACATCACGATTCTGATTATCCTACGAATTTCAATCTACAACCAACTTAAGCAAAAAGTTGAAAATCGATACCGTAATTTTCATTAAATGACTAAATGATTCGGTCATAAAAGGCTGTTTTTATTCAATATTTTGAGAACAAACATCATCCGACATCAATTTTAAATCATTTTTTTAAAAAAGATACCCGCTCAATGTAAGAATATCCTTTAGATTGAGGGCATTTTTCTCGGTGTAAAGTTTGCAATCGGCAATCAGATAACGTGGTGTTTCTGAAGCTTTAAAGCTTTCAATCAATTGTTCGCTACGCTCTTTAAAAACAGTATTATCCGAGGCATTTCCATCTAATGCCTTACATTGAGCGGGTATGTTTTATCGTTTTATTGGTTATTTTATCCTTATAAATCAATGAGATAAGGATATACATCACGATTCTGATTATCCTACGAATTTCAATCTACAACCAACTTAAGCAAAAAGTTGAAAATCGGTACCGTAATTTTCATTAAATGGCTAAATGATTCGGTCATAAAAGGCTATTTTTATTCAATATGATGAGAACAAACATCATCCGACATCAATTTTAAATCATTTTTTTAAAAAGAGATACCCGCTCAATGTAAGTAATGCCTTACCGATCAACGGGATGCCGCCATCCTGACTGACCATCATCTCCAACATGACTTGTTTCAAATCAGGGCGATGATCCTTGGAGTACCCTAATTTAATCGCAACGGTTTCATCATCCGTTTTTTCCAAATAATCACCAGACAGCGTAAAACTGGTGCTATCAAGGCTATTGAAACGCGTATCAACCTTCTCCTGACGGCAAACATTCAAAGAAATTTCACTAAACAATAGTTCAGTTCCATAACCATGACAGCGATCCAGTACGCGCCCTAATTGAAAACGATTAAAATCCTCCGCTTTTACGCCCTCACGAAAAAGCAATGATAACGGCACTTTTTTGAAAAATAAGGGCGTTAAACTCAATGGTTTATTAGAAAAACCCAACCCATTCATAATCATGCCGGCCACAGTTTCCCCTGCTGATAAGGTCTCACCTTGAAAAGAACCAAGTCGCTTATCAATAAGCTCAACAATATTCAAATCTTTGATGACACCAGCAATGATACCTAAGTGATCTAAACGTTCTATTGAGTAGCTGTTTGTATTAATAGCTCTATACCTACCTTGTGAAATTAGAGGCGAAGCATAAATGATTTTTTGAATAAAGTTACCCACTCAATGTAAGAGAATACGCTTCTTTGATAAGGATTTATTGAAGCTCTTATCTTCCTTTGAACGCTCAACTCCTTTCTGTTTTTTTATCGGTGTCATGGAGTTATCATGATATTTTTTAAGCCCTTGATAGCCTGAATCAGCTAAGAGTTTAGAATTTGGGTGAATAGGAAGGCGACTTTCTTTAAATACGCTGAAGTCATGCTTTTTCCCTTTTGCACAAACAACCGATAAAACCTTTCCTGTTGTAGCGCAAGCTATGATTTGAGCTTTAATCGTATGGCGTTTTTTCTTGCCTGAGTAATATTGTTTTTGATGTTTTACAGGACGCTCTATGGGTTGTTCTGATACATCTACAATCAATGTTTCCCTTTTATTATCAATAAGATCTAGTCGACTAGGAAGTTTTTCAACGTTGGCTATGATCCTCAGATAACGGCTATATACCTTGTGACAGTAGGACTCTTGTATTCCAAAAATATTGCCAAGAACTTGAAAGGTTGGATAGTGGCGAATATAGTAAAGTGCTAACAAGATACAATCTTGCAATGATACTCTAGAACTTTTCAGACCGCGCCTTTTCAGAGGGTTAAGCTTCTTTTCATTTTCAATATGTTGCTTCACTACTGTCCGACGAAAATCACCCAAACCCAAAGGTTAGCTGGTTTGAGTGAATTTCAGGTGGCTTTTGAAGCTCCTTTTGCAAGAGTAGATCAAAGATGTTTCGTCGGCTCATCAGGTTTGCCGCAACGAGTATAGCGACCTGATGCAGGGATAGTTTTGAAGCACTTTTTTTATTCACAAGCTTGAGCAATAGGTAACTAATCATGGCAATAATAATCTGTGTTCTCACAGCATTCTCATTGGTTCCAAGAAAACGTTTGATTTTTAGGTTCTGCTTAATCCATTTGAAGAACAACTCAATCTGCCAACGTTGTTTGTATAGGTCTGCAATCTCTACTGCCTTACATTGAGCGGGTATCTTTTTTTTTTTAAATGATTTAAAATTGATGTCGGATGATGTTTGTTCTCATCATATTGAATAAAAACAGCCTTTTATGACCGAATCATTTAGCCATTTAATGAAAATTACGGTATCGATTTTCAACTTTTTGCTTAAGTTGGTTGTAGATTGAAATTCATAGGATAATCAGAATCGTGATGTATATCCTTATCTCATTGATTTATAAGGATAAAATAACCAATAAAATGATAAAACATACCCGCTCAATGTAAGTACTGCGGTTCGTTTTAGGTCATTGGTGATGAATGATAACTCCTTGCCATCTTCCTCGCGCAAGAAACGAATATGGCGTAATATACAGGGGCAATCTTTCTTGGCTTTGGTTGAAGAGAGGTGAATCAATTCATCTTTTAACACCTCTTTCCCTGATGCCTTCAGCACTTCAGCCACTTCAAACCTTGTCGTTGATTTCATGCGCCCGACAAAAGAAATGTCACGCAGGCTCATGCTATAGTACCATGCATAATCGTTGTAGGCTCTATCAAAAACATAGGTTGCACCATCCAGTAGAGGCATCTTTTCAGCAGCCTTTTTATCATGTTTACTTGCCGTGGTGATAGAGAAAAATGTTGGTACCTTGTTGTTTGGGTCGTAAACAGTATGAATTTTAATACCTGCCTTACCACTACGAAATGTTGCCCAATTAAATTGTTGTTTACACAGGTTAATGGTGGTCGAATCAATCAATCGAACAATATCTTTGCATGAGATGGTTGCTTCTCTCAGCTGATTTAAAAGCCAATAAAAAAGTTCAAGGTAAATTGCTGATGGACGCTCTCGATTGGCATCGGACAAAGTCGAACGCGCAGCTTTTGAGGCTCCAAAATGATAATATAAGTGACTCTGACTTGCCCACGATAGGCAGGTATCTCGAAGTGTTTGCTTGGATGAAAGTTGACCGTACAAAATCGTACAAAACTGCGTCCAGCAGCTCATACTACCCGCACGTTTGTCGCCATGATGGCGGTCGACAACCCTCTTAAAAATAGAACGAGGAACTTCTGAAAGTAATTGTGAAAATACTGTGTTAATGTACCGTATGGTCTGGATTCTCCGATCGTTTGATTTGCTGTCTTAATAACTACAAATCTAACATATTCCTCGGGAATTCAGACCTTTTTTATGACCCTACTGATTTTCGTCGGACAGTAGTGATAGAGACCTCTGCACCGTAGTCATTTTTTGAGCGAATCAAGGCAAAAATAAGGGTGAAACCGCAGTTTATTGGTAATAAATGAGGGCTGAAGACTTATTTTTAACGCAGATGCAGCCAAAAAAGTGCACGGTGCAGAGGTCTCTTATATGTGATTGAGCAACAAGCCTTAAGGTGAAGGCGTAAACTTGAGAAAATACCCAAAGGTGCGTTGTTACACTCACCTTTGGGTCAGCATCAGCTTAAGTCCGTCAGTTATTCCTCATATTTATCCACACCACAGAACATGGTCGTTTTTTTCAGTTCATAAACCACTTCATCGGCATGGCGGTCGTCATCCCAAGTGACGATATACAAGTGGGGAGACATTTGTTTTTTGATGGAGGCATCATGGTCTTCAAGTAACTTCCGAAACGCCATGTCGCTAATATCAGCGCATTGACGTACCGTAACTTCATTGGTTTTGTAGCTGATGCCAGCAGGCTCCTGGCTCACTTCTTTTTTGGATGAGCAACCCACCATCAAGCTCGATATACAAGCTACAATCAACAATTTGTTTAAGTAAGACATAAAAATCACCTCCGTGAATGGTTAAACATAAACATATTATGTTTTGATTTCAATGCGTTTCAATTTCAATCCAAGCAGGGGCATGATCAGAAGGGCGTTCTTTGGCGCGCTCTTCAGCATGAACGCCACCCGCAATAACCTTGATGTTGGAAGTCACCAGCAAGTGGTCAATACGAATGCCCCATTTGCGGCGAAAGGCGTTGGCGCGATAGTCCCACCAACTTAGCATAGGTTTATCAGGGTGTAGCTCTCTTAAACTATCATGCAAACCCATATTCAATAAGTCTTGGAAGTGAGCGCGTTCTTTATCACTGCACATGATTTTATCTCGCCATCTGTCGGGGTCATGAATATCAATGTCGGCAGGTGCAATGTTGTAATCACCGAGCAATACAAGTTTATCATGCTTTTTAAGTTCATCCAACACATAAACTTTGAGCGCAGTGATCCACTTCATTTTATAGGCATACTTTTCCGAGCCAACTTCTTGCCCATTGGGCAGATAAATATCAATGATACGAACGCCGTTAATTGTAGCGGCAATGACCCGCTTTTGCGGGTCATCCAAGTTGGGCATATCAAAGCTCACATCTTCCAGCGGATGTTTGCTGATGATGGCAACACCGTTGTAGGTTTTTTGTCCTTGAAAGGCAACCTGATAACCTGCTGCTTCAAGGTCATCTTTATGAAAGTTAGCATCAGTTTGTTTGGTCTCTTGCAATGCTAACACATCAGGTTGATGCGTTTTTAAGTAGTCCAACACATGCGGTAAGCGTACATTGAGTGAGTTTACATTCCAGCTAACTATTTTCATGATTCTTGCTCCGTCATTCCGCAGTTTTAAATCTCAAGTGGAACATACGCAAAATACTTGTGAAAGTCGAAGCAGAAATCATCAATGTGTCAGCAAGTCCCCCAAAGTTCTTGATGATACATCATGAATCAACTGATGTTACGCAGTCGGGCTAAAATTCGTCATTCCCACGCAAGAATACAGGAACGAGAAAATATATGGCAGAAAGTCATGATTGAGGAAGTGCGACTCAAGGTGAAGGCGTAAGCCTGAGAAAGCACCCTGGGGTATCAGTCGCGCATGCATGATTATGCTTCTCATGGGGGGCTAAAGCCCCACTTCCTATATTTAGCCCGCATTATTCACAAATACAGCCGCGCCCTTGCTTGTCCCTTTATTCGCAACAAATCTCTCATCAATCGTTAGTAACTTACATTGAGCGGGTATGTTTTATCGTTTTATTGGTTATTTTATCCTTATAAATCAATGAGATAAGGATATACATCACGATTCTGATTATCCTACGAATTTCAATCTACAACCAACTTAAGCAAAAAGTTGAAAATCGATACCGTAATTTTCATTAAATGGCTAAATGATTCGGTCATAAAAGGCTGTTTTTATTCAATATGATGAGAACAAACATCATCTGACATCAATTTTAAATCATTTTTTTAAAAAAAGATACCCGCTCAATGTAAGTACTCAGGCAAGAAAAAAAGCCATACGATTAAAGCTCAAATCATAGCTTGCGCTACAACAGGAAAGGTTTTATCGGTTGTTTGTGCAAAAGGGAAAAAGCATGACTTCAGCGTATTTAAAGAAAGTCGCCTTCCTATTCACCCAAATTCTAAACTCTTAGCTGATTCAGGCTATCAAGGGCTTAAAAAATATCATGAGAACTCCATGACACCGATAAAAAAACAGAAAGGAGTTGAGCGTTCAAAGGAAGATAAGAGCTTCAATAAATCCTTATCAAAGAAGCGTATTCTCATTGAAAACATTAACCGATTTTGTAAAATATTCAGAATAGTCAAAGAGGTATATCGGGAGAAACACAAAAACTATGGCTTAAATTGGCGGGTCGTGGCGGCTTTAGTCAATATGAGATATGGGTTTATTTAGGAAAGATGTCTAATATGATGAGAACAAACATCATCCGACATCAATTTTAAATCATTTTTTAAAAAAAAGATACCCGCTCAATGTAAGTTATTAACGAACTGATTGATAAAATTTCAATGAAATTCATGGTTAATACGAGCTGAATGCGCGCTATTTTGGCGAAGGTATTGGACTAACACAGGCAATACGATATAAAGTAGCACCGATAGCATAAGTGTATCCCAAAGTACAATGATTGAAGCCACTCCCATGAGTAGCCCAACAATAGGGGCAAAGGCAACCACCATAATCACATCATTGAGTGCCACTTGGGTGAGTGTAAATTGTGGGTGTCCATCCACAAGCTTAGACCAGACAAACACCATCGCCGTGCACGGAGCCGCTGCCAAAAGAATAAGCCCTGCGATATATTCAGGGATTTTATCTGCTTCAAGATACGGTGCGAACAAATACTGCAAAAAGAACCAGCCCAACAGAGCCATAGAAAAGGGTTTCACCAGCCAGTTGATTGCTAATGTTACCCCGATACCACGCCGATGTTCCATCACTTCATGCAAGGATGCGTAATCAATTTTAAGCAGCATGGGCATAATCATCGCCCAAACCAAGAAGGCTACGGGAAGGTTAATATGATAAATTTCGAGCTTGCCAAGCCATTGAAATATATCAGGAAACCACGCGCCTAAGCCAATGCCTATGATGATGCTGAGAAAAACCCAAAGCGTTAAGTAGCGGGCAAACAAGCCCATGGATGTTGTATTTAGCATTGTCATCATTAACCCCAATATATTGTTGATGGGCTAATAATATCCGCCTATGCGGATATGTAAATTAACAATGTGTGATTCGGATATTTTCTAAGTCTTGCTGTAATTGTGGTTCGCGCTCACCTTGTTCACAAACCAATGCTGCCAACACTTTAGCTGTCTCACTACTTTCATCCAAAGCATAATACACCCATTTAGCCCTGCGCTCAGAAACCACCAAGCCAGCATGTTTTAAGGTGTTCAAATGCCGTGAGACTGTGCTTTGTGGCAGCTTGAGTGCATCCGTTAAATGACATACGCATAATTCACCCTTTCGTGCCAGCGCATAAAAGATGCGCAAGCGAACGGGGTCAGACAACCCTTTAAACAATGGGGTGAGCTGCATAGGTTATTTCATCCAGTCGTTTAACGTTTCCACAATCAACTTGGCTTGTTTGGCATTAGTGATATTGAATTTTGAGCGTGGTGTATATTTGCCATCACGCTTTTGGAAGCGGCGAATGGTATATTTATCCGTGCTATATTCTTGGTTGGCTTTGTCCCAAGATTGATACTTGAATAAAATAGTCACCCAAGCGCCTTTGCTTAAAATCATTTTATCCGTTTGTTTGGTTGTTAAAATACCATTTTCTTCATAATCAATGGTTAAATCATCAGCAGTTGCAGTCATTAAGCTCTCTTTTAAATAGGATAGCCGAACAGTAGCAAACTACACCCCTAAGGCTACCATTAACAACATCACCTTGATTCCATAGCCCCAAAGCAATGCTCACAATACACCGCAGGAATGAAAAAACTCTAAAAGCTGGAATCTCGGTATAACCATGAGTTAAGTGTACATTTTTCCTGCTCCAACACTTGGTCACTAAACATTAAACCTTTAAATAACAGTAACTTACAATTAAAGGGCTCTGACCCCTTTTACTCTCAAAGGTACACCAACAATCAATCGAGTCTGACCC
>JAUZSH010000014.1 GCA_030949605.1 Ghiorsea sp. | reverse complement strand
ATCCTGCAATCCCCTGACAGCTTAATCCAAAAAAGGTAGACTCCTTCATAAGTTAGCAGCTCAATCAAAAACAAAAGGAGTCACCTTTTCAGTGAGAAACTCTAAAGCAAAACATACCCGCAAGTCTCACCCGAAAAGTAACTATTGAAAGCACAGGTAAAAACCTGACGATCCATGCGGGTCTGGTTCCAGTTATGCGGTTTCTTGGTAAGTTGGGGTTTAGCAAGGCTTTCCATCGTACGGTTGAGCATCGGCGCGCCCATAATGCCCGTTATCAGCTATCTGATGCCGTTGAATTAAATGTTCTCAGTCTGATTGCAGGTGCTCGCAGTGTGGATGAAAGTATTCGAGTGTGGGCAGATAATGTGCTGCGAAAGCTTGGCGGCTGGGATAATATCATGAATGCGACCACCATGGGGCGTATTCTTAAAACGGTCACAGAACAACATATCTACCAGATGGAAACCTTTAACCACATCATGCGAGGTCGCGTCTGGAAACGCGCTAGAGCATTGACATCTAGCTTGATGCGGGGTTCGATGTGGATTGATGTCGATTCCACGGTCAAAACGACTTATGGCAAACACCAGGAAGGCGCGGCAGTTGGTTACAACCCGCACAAACGTGGCGCACCTTCTTACCATCCACAGTTGGCTTTTTGCGCGGAGACCAAGGAGATTCTTCAGGCATGGCTGCGTTGTGGTAACGCTTATACTTCCAACGGTATCGTTGCGTTCATGAAGCAGTTGGCGGCGCATCTACCCAATCGTATGCGTTTGGTCTTTCGTGGTGATTCGGGTTATTTTGTTGGCGCGCTGCTGGACTGGTTGGATGCACGCGGTGATGGCTACCTGATCAAAGTAAAACTGAAAGGACTGGTTGATTTGCTTGAAGTACAGCAATGGCAAGCTGTGGCTGGTCATGACGGCTGGGAACAAGCTAGCTTTACCCATCGTTGTGGCACATGGGCGCACACACGAACCTTTGTTGCTGTACGCAGGCTTAAGGATGAAGACTGCAATCAAGGCAAGCTGCTGGATATGCGGTCGTATGATTATTTCTGCTATGTCACCACGGAAAACCTTACACCATGGCAAACCCACAAGAAGTATGGTGAACGTGCAACCTGTGAGACGTGGATTGATGAAGCCAAGAATCAGATGGGCATGGCACACATCAAAACGAAAAATTTCCTAGCCAGCTCCGCATTATTCCAATGCGCGGTGCTTGCTTACAACACCGTGCGCTGGATGGCACTGGTGAGTGGCGACAAACAATTGATGCGATGGGAGATGGCTAGTATTCGTACTTTTATGGTGCGTATGGCTGGAAAGCTTGTTTGCGGAGGCAGGCAGATGACTTTGAAAATACCCACAACGTTGCTGCACCCCAAACCTTGGCAAAGCTGGCTAAGGGTTGGCATGACCTAATTTAAACTCAGATACGTCTTATCATGATGAAGATGGAAGCGGCTGATGATAGACAGTTATGGTTTTGCACGCGCTAAATTCAAGAAGCAGCCCTGATTGTGCATCTATTCTAACATAAGAACGTATCACATTGAAAAAAATCGAGAAATATGAGCCGATTCTACCAATAGTACACTTTCATTGAACAGGGTTATTCTTGGGGATTAGCACTGAAAGTGCCACTTGCAGGATTTAGGTACAACCTACCTAAATCCTGCAATCCCCTGACAGCTTAATCCAAAAAAGGTAGACTCCTTCATAAGTTAGCAGCTCAATCAAAAACAAAAGGAGTCACCTTTTCAGTGAGAAACTCTAAAGCAAAACATACCCGCAAGTCTACCCGAAAAGTAACTATTGAAAGCACAGGTAAAAACCTGACGATCCATGCGGGTCTGGTTCCAGTTATGCGGTTTCTTGGTAAGTTGGGGTTTAGCAAGGCTTTCCATCGTACGGTTGAGCATCGGCGCGCCCATAATGCCCGTTATCAGCTATCTGATGCCGTTGAATTAAATGTTCTCAGTCTGATTGCAGGTGCTCGCAGTGTGGATGAAAGTATTCGAGTGTGGGCAGATAATGTGCTGCGAAAGCTTGGCGGCTGGGATAATATCATGAATGCGACCACCATGGGGCGTATTCTTAAAACGGTCACAGAACAACATATCTACCAGATGGAAACCTTTAACCACATCATGCGAGGTCGCGTCTGGAAACGCGCTAGAGCATTGACATCTAGCTTGATGCGGGGTTCGATGTGGATTGATGTCGATTCCACGGTCAAAACGACTTATGGCAAACACCAGGAAGGCGCGGCAGTTGGTTACAACCCGCACAAACGTGGCGCACCTTCTTACCATCCACAGTTGGCTTTTTGCGCGGAGACCAAGGAGATTCTTCAGGCATGGCTGCGTTGTGGTAACGCTTATACTTCCAACGGTATCGTTGCGTTCATGAAGCAGTTGGCGGCGCATCTACCCAATCGTATGCGTTTGGTCTTTCGTGGTGATTCGGGTTATTTTGTTGGCGCGCTGCTGGACTGGTTGGATGCACGCGGTGATGGCTACCTGATCAAAGTAAAACTGAAAGGACTGGTTGATTTGCTTGAAGTACAGCAATGGCAAGCTGTGGCTGGTCATGACGGCTGGGAACAAGCTAGCTTTACCCATCGTTGTGGCACATGGGCGCACACACGAACCTTTGTTGCTGTACGCAGGCTTAAGGATGAAGACTGCAATCAAGGCAAGCTGCTGGATATGCGGTCGTATGATTATTTCTGCTATGTCACCACGGAAAACCTTACACCATGGCAAACCCACAAGAAGTATGGTGAACGTGCAACCTGTGAGACGTGGATTGATGAAGCCAAGAATCAGATGGGCATGGCACACATCAAAACGAAAAATTTCCTAGCCAGCTCCGCATTATTCCAATGCGCGGTGCTTGCTTACAACACCGTGCGCTGGATGGCACTGGTGAGTGGCGACAAACAATTGATGCGATGGGAGATGGCTAGTATTCGTACTTTTATGGTGCGTATGGCTGGAAAGCTTGTTTGCGGAGGCAGGCAGATGACTTTGAAAATACCCACAACGTTGCTGCACCCCAAACCTTGGCAAAGCTGGCTAAGGGTTGGCATGACCTAATTTAAACTCAGATACGTCTTATCATGATGAAGATGGAAGCGGCTGATGATAGACAGTTATGGTTTTGCACGCGCTAAATTCAAGAAGCAGCCCTGATTGTGCATCTATTCTAACATAAGAACGTATCACATTGAAAAAAATCGAGAAATATGAGCCGATTCTACCAATAGTACACTTTCATTGAACAGGGTTATTCTTGGGGATTAGCACTGAAAGTGCCACTTGCAGGATTTAGGTTTAAATCATTTTTTTAGAAAAAGATACCCGCTCAATGTAAGTAGTAACGATCTGCAAGAAGAAGGTCCTGTTTACCCAGATTTCCAATAAGCTGTGCAAACAGTGAGGTCTCGCCACTACCTTTTCCTTGGTAAGCCCCCGTTACATAATCAACACAGCTTCCCGTTGCCAGTGACAGTAATCCAACCATACGCATAATCGGAAAACCCAATCCCTTTTTCTGTACAGATTGTTGAGGATAATGTGTTTGATTGTCTTCTGTATCTGGCATCAACAAGGTCGTTCCATCAACCAGCAAGACTCGGAAACCCTTCCACAGCCATGATGAAGATGCCTGCTTGTGTAAAGCCTTGCCTGAGGAGGAGGCAGCAGCTTTGAGGTGATGCAAGGAGAGCCGCTGCCGTGCCTTACAATAAGGACCTGTATTCATGGAGTTTGCGGGATGATTAAAACTGAGCCTGTCTGTTAATACATGCGCGACCGCGCCTTTACATGAGCCACTTGGGCTTAAAACTTGCCACAAAAAGGCTTTTAGAGTGACTAATGGCGTAAAGACTGTATCTCGATCTCTGCCACATTGACGTATCTGTTCTAGTAATGAGTGAGGAAGCAGGTTCGCAAAAGGGGATTTCCCAGTTTGAAAAAATGCATGTTTAAAACTCTGTATTTGTTTGTGTATACTGAGTCGGTTAGGTTCCTTTTTTATGAATTACATTTTCTGGTCGGAACCTCAATGATAACCAATAAAAGCAGGAACTTAACCTTAATTTTTAACGTAAATAATGGAGATTTGGGGTGTGACAGGTAGCGGTATTAGGGTCAGAGCCCTTTTAAGGTGCGGTATTACTTACATTGAGTGGGTATGTTTTATCGTTTTCTTGGTTATTTTACCCTTATAAATCAATGCAATAAGGATATACATCACGATTCTGATTACCCTACGAATTTTAATCTACAACCAACTTAAGCAAAAAGTTGAAAATTGATACCGTAATTTTCATTAAACGGCTAAATGATTCGGTCATAAAAGGCTATTTTTATTCAATATGATGAGAACAAACATCATCCGACATCAATTTTAAATCATTTTTTAAAAAAAAGTTACCCGCTCAATGTAAGTAGTGTTTGTAACACATTGATTTAGAAAGCGTATATTCTAGAATGTTATGGTTACTCGCTTGCTTTGCGCGAAACGCGCTGAATCTTGGCGAAGGTATTGACCATGCAAATGATGTAAGTTTACCTGTCGCCTTTGAACTCATTACCAAGCCGATACGCTTTAGTGTTGTCAAGACGCGCAAAGAAAAAAAGAGAAGCGATGTTACCAAAAATGAGCTGCTACGCAGCATGATTTCATCATGCCAGAAGAACCAATTGAAATGGCGTTATATCTTGGCAGACAGCTGGTTTTCCTCAAGTGAAAACATGACTTTTGTGCACAAAAAGGTAAAGAAATATTTTATCTTTGCCCTAAAAAGTAACCGCCTGGTTGCGCTTAGCTTGAAAGACAAGAAACAGGGAAAATTTGTACGTATTGATAAGTTAGAATGGTCAGAAGAGCCTGTGCAAGGGTGGGTAAAAGGTCAGGACTTTCCAGTCCTTTTGCACCGCCAAGTTTTTACAAACAAAGATGACAGCATAGGCATATTATATTTGATCACTAACGATTTGAACTTAACCAAAGAGACCCTTGAGACAACCTACAAAAAACGGTGGAAAGCCTAAGTCTTTCATAAAAATATAAAATCAAACACTGCCTTGGCAAAGTCGCCAACCAAAGTAAAAAGAACGCAGATTAATCACGTCTTTATGTCCCTCTATGCGGCCGCTCAGCTGGAAACGTTAAGCATCATTAAAAAGATGAATGCCTTCGCCTTAAAACGACAGCTTTACATCAAAGCCGTCAAGGTAGCTTTTGAGGAATTACAAAGGTTCAAGATGCTGGGTGCGTAACATCAGTTACTCACTATAACTTCTCTTGAGTAAAAACGACCATGTTTGAACAAGCCCTCCTCTTTGCCATTTCATTGGTTGCCAATACATTTTCCTCGCTGGCAGGTGGTGGTGCAGGTTTGATTCAGTTGCCTGCCCTGCTTTTGTTGGGCTTGCCGTTTAGCATTGCTTTAGCGACCCACAAGATTGCCAGTGTTGCCTTGGATTTGGGAGCTGTGGCGCGGTATTTCAAAGAAGATTTGTTGCAGCGAAAGCTTGCCTTGCTCATGCTTGTTTCAGGTTTGCCCGGTGTGGTGATTGACGGGTTTATTATTGTGCAAATACCTGATGCGCTTGCCCATGTCGCTTTGGGGTTATTGACCATCAGCTTAGGCGTGTATTCGGTGTTTAGCCCAAGCTTGGGACAAGTGTATCAAGCGAAAAACATGCAACAGCGCGGTTTTATCATTGGCGGACTGGTGTTGTTTGTCATTGGCATACTCAATGGCTCGCTGACTTCAGGCACAGGCTTGTTTGTCACCCTCTTTTTGATTCGCTGGTTTGGTTTGGATTACAAACATGCCGTGGCATATACTTTGGTGATGGTGGGTGTGTTTTGGAATGGTGCAGGTGCGGTGACTGTGGGATTGTTGTCCGACATCCAATGGGATTGGTTGATTGCGCTATTGCTTGGTTCGTTCATCGGTGCTTACATTGAGTGGGTAACTTTATTCAAAAAATCATTTATGCTTCGCCTCTAATTTCACAAGGTAGGTATAGAGCTATTAATACAAACAGCTACTCAATAGAACGTTTAGATCACTTAGGTATCATTGCTGGTGTCATCAAAGATTTGAATATTGTTGAGCTTATTGATAAGCGACTTGGTTCTTTTCAAGGTGAGACCTTATCAGCAGGCGAAACTGTGGCCGGCATGATGATGAATGGGTTGGGTTTTTCTAATAAACCATTGAGTTTAACGCCATTATTTTTCAAGAAAGTACCGTTATCATTGCTTTTTCGTGAGGGCGTAAAAGCGGAGGATTTTAATCGTTTTAAATTAGGGCGCGTACTGGATCGCTGTCATGGTTATGGAACTGAACTATTGTTTAGTGAAATTTCTTTGAATGTTTGCCGTCAGGAGAAGGTTGATACGCGTTTCAATAGCCTTGATAGCACCAGTTTTATGCTGTCTGGTGATTATTTGGAAAAAACGGATGATGAAACCGTTGCGATTAAATTAGGGTACTCCAAGGATCATCGCCCTGATTTGAAACAAGTCATGTTGGAGATGATGGTCAGTCAGGATGGCGGCATCCCGTTGATCGGTAAGGCATTAGATGGAAATGCCTCAGATAATACTGTTTTTAAAGAGCGTAGCGAACAATTACTCGAAAGCTTTAAAGCTTCAGAAACACCACGTTATCTGATTGCTGATTGCAAACTTTACACCGAGAAAAATGCCCTCAATCTAAAGGAGATTCTGTTTATAACACGCATTCCTAGCAATATTAAACGCGTCAATGAAATCATTGAGCAAGCCCTTGCTGCATCCAACGATTGGCAAAAATTGGATGATGGTCGGATGATGAAAACTGTTGAAATCGAGCATTATGATATCAAACAGCGGTGGCATGTACTTTCTTCTGAAACATCAAAACAGCGGGCAATAAAGCAAGTTGATAAAAAAGTATCCAAGGCATTGATCACCATTGAGAAGCAGCTTTTTCACCTGCAAGCCAAACGATTCAATTGTGCCGTGGATGCCACAGAAGCAGTAGAAGAAATTGCCAAGAAATGGAAATTCCATAAGCTTAAAGATATTGAAATCATTGAGTATTTAAGCTACGAAGGCAAAGGTCGCCCCAAAAAAGATCAAGCACCAACAGGTATAAAGTATCAGTCTATCGCTGAAAGTGAACAGGATGTGAATAAAATTGAACGCACAAAAATGAAAGAATCTCATTATATTATTGGTAGCAATACCGACCCAAAAGAGCTTAGTGATCAAGCCGTGGTGTTGGCTTATAAAAGACATCTTTCCTAAATAAACCCATATCTCATATTGACTAAAGCCGCCACGACCCGCCAATTTAAGCCATAGTTTTTGTGTTTCCCCCCGATATACCTCTTTGACTATTCTGAATATTTTACAAAATCGGTTAATGTTTTCAATGAGAATACGCTTCTTTGATAAGGATTTATTGAAGCTCTTATCTTCCTTTGAACGCTCAACTCCTTTCTGTTTTTTTATCGGTGTCATGGAGTTCTCATGATATTTTTTAAGCCCTTGATAGCCTGAATCAGCTAAGAGTTTAGAATTTGGGTGAATAGGAAGGCGACTTTCTTTAAATACGCTGAAGTCATGCTTTTTCCCTTTTGCACAAACAACCGATAAAACCTTTCCTGTTGTAGCGCAAGCTATGATTTGAGCTTTAATCGTATGGCTTTTTTTCTTGCCTGAGTAATATTGTTTTTGATGTTTTACAGGACGCTCTATGGGTTGTTCTGATACATCTACAATCAATGTTTCCCTTTTATTATCAATAAGATCTAGTCGGCTAGGAAGTTTTTCAACGTTAGCTATGATCCTCACATAACGGCTATATACCTTGTGACAGTAGGACTCTTGTATTCCAAAAATATTGCCAAGAACTTGAAAGGTTGGATAGTGGCGAATATAGTAAAGTGCTAACAAGATACAATCTTGCAATGATACTCTAGAACTTTTCAGACCGCGCCTTTTCAGAGGGTTAAGCTTCTTTTCATTTTCAATATGTTGCTTTATTTTATCATATAAATCTGAAAAGTTTTTTTGCGTTATTCCTGTCATACGCAAAAATTTTTGAGGCTTACAGTGGATGATTTCTTTGTAGGGTTTCATGATGCATACATCATACACAGACCGTGTATCTGAGGTAGGGTTAATAACCAATAAGAGAATCACGTTATTTAGGAAAGATGTCTAAAGAGCAAAACCAAGTTGAACGAGGCTTTCGTTTTCTCAAAGACCCATTGTTTTTCACATCTACATTATTTGTAAAAAAACCAAGGCGAATCATGGCATTATTAATGGTCATGCTGCTTTCATTACTTGTTTATGGTATTGCAGAAAGGCGAATGCGAGCCAGCCTTGCTGAGCAAAAAAAAACATTACCCAATCAAATTAATCAAGCGACTGCTAAGCCAACTTTACGTTGGGTTTTTCAGCTATTACATGGCATTCATTGCCTTAAAATTACCACGCAACATCAAACAGAGCAGGTAATTGAAGGACTTACGCCATTGCATCAAAAAATATTACTTTTATTTGGAAAAACAGTGGAAAATATATATCAAATTCCTCTTAAGAATACCCGCTCAATAGACATCTTTCCTAAATAACGTGATTCTCTTATTGGTTATTAACCCTACCTCAGATACACGGTTTGTGTATGATGTATGCATCATGGAACCCTACAAAGAAATCATCCACTGTAAGCCTCAGAAATTTTTGCGTATGACAGGAATCACGCAAAAAAACTTTTCAGATTTATATGATAAAGTAAAGCAATATATTGAAAATGAAAAGAAGCTTAACCCTCTGAAAAGGCGCGGTCTGAAAAGTTCTAGAGTATCATTGCAAGATTGTATCTTGTTAGCACTTTACTATATTCGCCACTATCCAACCTTTCAAGTTCTTGGCAATGTTTTTGGAATACAAGAGTCCTACTGTCACAAGGTATATAGCCGTTATGTGAGGATCATAGCTAACGTTGAAAAACTTCCTAGCCGACTAGATCTTATTGATAATAAAAGGGAAACATTGATTGTAGATGTATCAGAACAACCCATAGAGCGTCCTGTAAAACATCAAAAACAATATTACTCAGGCAAGAAAAAAAAGCCATACGATTAAAGCTCAAATCATAGCTTGCGCTACAACAGGAAAGGTTTTATCGGTTGTTTGTGCAAAAGGGAAAAAGCATGACTTCAGCGTATTTAAAGAAAGTCGCCTTCCTATTCACCCAAATTCTAAACTCTTAGCTGATTCAGGCTATCAAGGGCTTAAAAAATATCATGAGAACTCCATGACACCGATAAAAAAACAGAAAGGAGTTGAGCGTTCAAAGGAAGATAAGAGCTTCAATAAATCCTTATCAAAGAAGCGTATTCTCATTGAAAACATTAACCGATTTTGTAAAATATTCAGAATAGTCAAAGAGGTATATCGGGGGAAACACAAAAACTATGGCTTAAATTGGCGGGTCGTGGCGGCTTTAGTCAATATGAGATATGGGTTTATTTAGGAAAGATGTCTAATGTAAGTCGGTGGTTATATCGGCAGCCATTTGGCGATACTCAAAGGCAATACCCTGATTAAACGAAGCTATGAAGTCATTACCATTTTGATTGGTCTGACACTGATGTTTGGATAAGCAGCAACACCGTCACTCCCGTAAAAACGGCAACCCATCTCAAAAAACACTGGAGAAAATATGACATTTCCTATCGAAAAAAAAATTGGTGATTGCAGTCTCATCCAGTGCCTTATTTGATTTAAGCGAATCCGATCAGGTATTTCTTACATTGAGCGGGTATCTTTTTTTAAAAAATGATTTAAAATTGATGTCGGATGATGTTTGTTCTCATTATATTGAATAAAAATAGCCTTTTGTGACCGAATCATTTAGCCATTTAATGAAAATTACGGTATCGATTTTCAACTTTTTGCTTAAGTTGGTTGTAGATTGAAATTCGTAGGATAATCAGAATCGTGATGTATATCCTTATCTCATTGATTTATAAGGATAAAATAACCAATAAAATGATAAAACATACCCGCTCAATGTAAGGTATTTCGTGAACAAGGTGCAAAAGCTTACAAGGCTTACCAAGAAAAGAACTTGGATAATATGTTGGGTAAAGGTGTGGCATTTCCTTTTGTGCGCCGTTTTTTGAGCATCAATCAAAAGTTTCCTGATGAGCAGCCCGTAGAAGTGGTGTTATTATCACGCAATTCGGCAGTCACAGGCAAACGTGTTTTCCGCTCCATTGAACATCATGGTTTAAGCATCACCAGAGCTGCGTTTATGGAAGGGAACCCCCCCTTATCCTTATATTCCTGCATTTAACGCTTCTCTTTTTCTTTCTGCCCATGAAGATGATGTATTACAAGCTATCGCTGCAGGCTATCCAGCAGGCATGGTATTACCATCCAAAGTCATTGATGATGACGATGATAAAACATTACGCATTGCTTTCGATTTTGACGGTGTGATTGCTGATGATGAAGCAGAAACAGTGTACCAAAATGGAAAGCTGGATAAATTTGTGGCGCATGAAGTGAGCAATATGCAAAAACCACACAACCCTGGTCCACTGGCAAATTTATTCAAAAAGCTTTCATCATTGCAAGCACTGGAAGAGAAAAAAAAGGCACAAGACAAGCACTACCAACGCATGATTCGCACCATCATTATCACCGCCAGAAGTGCGCCTACCCATGAGCGTGTTATCACAACTTTAGAAAATTGGGGCGTAAGTGCCAATGAAACTTTTTTTCTCGGTGGTATGAAAAAAGAGCATATTCTCAACACCTTAAAACCACACATGTTCTTTGATGATCAAAAAACACATTTAGAGTCGCAGCTTGGTGATATTCCGATGGTACATATCCCTTTTGGCGTGACCAATAAAGCAGCACCAAAGAAAACATAAAGAAATTTTAACTTGCCACTCCCATTTATACATGTTGAAATGATTGGATGGCAACGAAAAAAGTTAAACAACAAGCAAAAAATGTACTAAAAGAAGTCTTTGGATATGATGAATTCCGTCCTCCGCAAGAGGAAGTTATTTGCTCCGTTCTCGATGGTAAAGACGCATTTGTCTTAATGCCAACGGGTGGGGGTAAGTCTTTATGCTTCCAAATCCCATCTATCATGCGTGAAGGCATAGGTATCGTTATTTCACCACTGATTTCTTTGATGAAAGATCAAGTGGATGCGCTCACACGTTGTGGTGTCAAAGCTGCATACTACAACTCATCCCTCAAAGCTGCTGAAGCCAAAGAGGTGATGGAAAAATTTGAAAATGGCGAACTAAATTTATTGTATGTCGCACCTGAGCGGTTATTGACCAAAACTTTTCAAGCCCGCCTTGCAAAAGTAAAAATTAGTCTATTCGCCGTGGATGAGGCGCATTGCGTATCGCAATGGGGGCATGATTTCCGCCCTGAATATGTTCGCTTGGGCGAATTGCGTGAAAGCTTTCCAGATGTGCCAATGATTGCACTGACGGCAACGGCTGATATTCATACCCGTGATGATATTGTGAAGCGTTTGGGCATGAAGCGTGCCAAGCGTTATGTCTCCAGCTTTGACCGCCCCAACATTCGTTATTTGATTGCTGAAAAACGCCAGCCCCTTACGCAAGTCCTTCAATTCTTAGATGATTGGAAAGACTGCTCGGGGATTATTTATTGTTTATCACGCAAGCGCGTGGAAGAAATGGCAGTCAACCTACAACGTCATGGTATTCGTGCATCAGCATATCATGCGGGTATGCCTGGGCGCACACGCGAAAAAGTGCAAGATGATTTCTTGCGTGACCGCGTGAAAGTTATTGTGGCAACGATTGCCTTTGGCATGGGTGTCGATAAACCGAATGTGCGCTTTGTTATTCACCATGACCTTCCAAAATCTATGGAGTCTTATTACCAAGAAACAGGACGCGCGGGGC
This sequence comes from Ghiorsea sp., assembly GCA_030949605.1. GTDB lineage: Bacteria > Pseudomonadota > Zetaproteobacteria > Mariprofundales > Mariprofundaceae > Ghiorsea. Next base: position 12,264 of record JAUZSH010000014.1, on the reverse strand, counting down.
GCGATGGCATGGAATCTGAAGCCATGCTTCTTTACGGTTCTGGCGATGTCAACTTGGTACGCCGACTGATTGAAAATGTTGAGAATCCAGAGCAAAGGCGGGTTGAAGTTCATAAGCTCAACAGTATGATTTCATTGGCTGAGTCGTTAACTTGCCGCCGTAAAGTATTGCTGGGTTACTTCAATGAGTACCTGCATGATGATTGTGGCAATTGCGATGTTTGCCTAGACCCACCTGAGAAATATGAAGGTTCAAAACAAGCTAAAATTGTTGCCGAAGCCATTGCTGAACTCAACGGTGATTATGCTGTGGGTTATATTGTTGACTTTTGCGCGGATCCAAAAGTAAGCGTATTATCGATAAAAACACGATGAACTTCAAACACATGGCACAGGTAAAGATATTAATGCCGACGAATGGACATCTATCATTCGCCAATTAATACATCAAGGTTACTACAATCAAGATATTTCACGCCGTGCATCTTTAAAAGCTACCAATAAAACACCAGACCTCACTGATGATACAGTTGAAGTCACGCTGGCAAAATACCAACCTGGCATCAAACGTAAACTCAAACGTTTTTCTGTCGTTCGAGACAATACATTGTTTAAGAAACTTGTTGAAGCACGCTTTGAACTGGCAGAAAAAGAAGATATTACGCCTCATGCCCTACTTAGTGACGTTACGCTGACCGAAATGGCACAATTGGGTAGAATCGATGGTGTTGAAAATCCTTTTGAACGTGTCAGTGGCATGGGTAAACATAAAATTGAAGCCTATGGTGACATTTTTGCTGAGGTTATCAAATCCCACGCAGGCAAAAAATCAGCCAAGAAATCAGCCAATGACAAACCCGTGTTACTTGCTAAAGGTCCATCTGCAACCGATACACAAACCTATACTTGGAACTTGTATAAAGCTGGAAAATCACTGGATGAAATTACTGCTGAACAAGGTATGAGTAGCAAAACAATTTTGAATCATTTCATTGCTTTGGTACGCGCTGCCAATTATGTAGAAGTCAAAAACATTATTGGTGAGGAACGCTTTAAGCAAGCGATGGAAGAGCTTAATGATGCCGATCCTTATGCCTCGCTTTCAGAAATCAAAGGTGATTTAGAAGTTGAGCTAACCAACGAAGAGTTTCGTTTGATGTTGGCTTGGCGCGAAGGCATTGGCGTGTCGTAATCTAACCAACATACATAACGCCAAGATTGACAGTGGCGTTATGTATTTATGGGCTATGGGCTGTTGCTCCTTGCCTCAATCCAACAACTACATCTTGACGCAGTCAACCATGACAACTACCCTTTAAAAACACTGACATGACTGGGGTTAATTTGGATGCGGATACTTTTTCTATTTTTTTCATTATTCCTTGCATCTTGCGGCACAGAGCCTACGAGAAGCTCGTCAACAGATGTCATCATATCGTTTGCTACAAACAATGTAGCCACAGGTGCAGCTGGAGCTTCGGGCAGCATTCCTGACAATATACAATCTGTTACCGTTGAGGCATTAAGCCCAACAGATACAGTGATTGCAGGTCCAGTGATTGCCAACCGACCTAACTTTACTTTAAAAATTAGAGTTCCCAATGGTAACGGAATTCGCTTCCGCATGTTGGCTTACTCTCAAATTAACGCCGCAGGCACTGTGCTTTATGAAACATTATCCGCACCTATAAATCTCACAGGAAAGCCCGTTACTGTGCCTGTAACCATGAATTTATCGGTAAAAATAGCTGCCGACAAAACAAGCACTTTCCGTGGCGGCATTATCAACCTTCTCGGCAAAGTTTCAGGAAATACACCCCATTCTTCTTCTCCCCTTCTTTGGACGAATACGGGTGGCACACTTATCAATACCGACCCGTATGGTGCAACGAACATATGGACAGCTCCCAAAACACTGGGCAACTACACCATTACCGCACATATCGACCCCAATGTTAATCCTGACCAAGACCCAAATATTAAAAGTTCTGTAACCATTTCAGTCATCAACCGTGAACCTGTTGTTAACAATTTCACTACTTCAGCATTCAGCATCATTGCTGGCACAACTTTTTCAACTCCTTTGTTTGATGTTTCTGATGCTGATGGGGACACCTTTACCATTACCGCTGCCAACCAACCGTCTTGGGCTGCTCTGACACAAACAGGTACAAATCCGACTACCGTAACACTGGCATTATCTCCACCCGCGACTGTTAGCGGTTCGTTTGACTTTCCGATGAGTATATCCGATGGCTTTGGTGGGCAACTTACAAAAAATATTACTATTTTAGTCACTACCATTTCAAATCAGCCACCGCTCATCACGAACTTTACAACTTCAAGCTTCTCACTTCATGCCGCCACAACGCAATCTCTTACTTTATTTAATGTCACTGACCCTGAAGGCGATACCTTAAGCTTCACATCCACCAATAAGCCAACATGGATAACTTTAAATCAAACAGGAGCCAATCCAACTGCGCTCACCATGAATTTAACCCCTGCCTCAACAGATAGTGGAACATTTACCTTTATTATTAACGTGTCTGACACAGCGGGTAATACCGTTAACCGTTCAATGACTGTCAACGTCGTGCCATTACCAACTTCGCCCACAATTACATACCCTACAAATGGTCGTGTTGTTGGTTCTAACTTCACCATTGATGGGCAAGTAGCCAGTACGCTAACAACAGCTCTTCCTACCAGCGCTGGCGTAACCATTGATATTTATATTGATGCCAACTATGTCGGCAGTGATATTGCAATAACTGAAGGAACAATAGCATACTTTTTCTTCGCTCCTCCCAACACACTAACCAATGGAACCCACTCTGCTACGGCTTATTCACGGGTAAATGGTGTTCGCAGTTTGGTATCCAATCAAGTCAGCTTCACTTTAGATACAATCGCACCAATCATCTCACTGACTGGATTAGCTGACATATATGTCGAAATCAACACAGCATACACTGATCAAGGCGCAACATGGACGGATAATGTCGATGGTTCTGGTTCAGCAACAGTGACAGGTGCAGTGAATACTGCGATTGTAGGTACATACACCTTAAATTATAATGTGAGTGATGTAGCAGGTAATGCGGCAACAACAGTCTCAAGAAACGTGATTATTCAAGATAGCACTGCACCTGCAATATCATTTCCAGTATCTAACCCTTACGCTTGGAATATTATCGAAGACACTTCTACACAACTTCAAGTCATAGCCACCAGCGGCAATCCTCTAACCTATGATATTTACACGCTGCCAAACAATGGTGCTCCAATTGTTGACCTATATTCAGGCTTATTGACATACACACCCAACCTCAACTCTAACCTCGCTGATTCTTTAGTTGTACGTGTTTCTGACCCTTACGGTGCAGCAGCATTCTTGAATGTGAACATCACTATTACACCTGTAAATGATACGCCCAATATCACCAACAACCTTGGCTTAACAATTCCAGAAGACACCTTGGCTACATCCATTTTAACTGCTGATTTATATACATCTGATGTGGATAATTTATCCTCAGAAATCACATACACACTGAATAGTTCCCCAGACCTTGCGCTTGGGTTCCTAACACGCAACGGTGTTGCCCTCAGCACAGGTGCAACTTTTACACAAGTAGACATTGATGGTGGTTTAGTTACCTTTACGCCCAACATCAACCAAAATGGTGCAACAAGTTTCTCTTTCACTGTGAAAGACCCAGCCTCTCTACCACTACCAAACACCACCTTTACTATCAATATAATACCAGTCAATGATGCACCTGTTATTACTGTGAACAATGTGCTTGCAGTCGATCAAGACACACCAAGCAATATAGATGCAACAACGCTACTTGCAGCAGACATCGACAATCCAGCCTCTGCTTTGACATATACCATCACCACGCCACCTATCAATGGCACTTTATCTCCATCAGTATTTACTCAAGCAGATATTAACGCTGGTTTGATTAGCTACATACCTAACACTGCATTTACAGGCACGGACTCATTTGCCTTTAGCCTTACTGATGGGCTTGCAACCATCACAGGCACAGTGAATACCAATGTAACAGCTCCTGTGTTATCACTCACAGTAACCAGCAGTCTCCCTAGCGGCACACTCACGGGTAATACCGTTGATATACAAGCAACACTTGTTGATTTATACACAGGTGTACCCAATGTAGGTACAACCATCTATTTTACTGTGACAGGAGCAGCGTTTATTACACCAGCAGCAGTCACTGATGCTTATGGTACAGCGACTGTATCATTAACAAATGTAACCCCTGAAACAGTCACCGTTACAGCCAGCATAGTAGCACCTGCTTTGAGTGCCACCTTCAACCAACTCTTTTCAAACAACACTGGTCTTAACACCACTGTTTCCACGCTACCATGTAATGCTGTTTGGGACTTGTATGCTTCACCATACCTCGTGACGACAAACTTAGCCGTAGTATCGGGGTGCAATTTACAAATTGACCCTTATGTTGTTGTTAAATTTAATGATAATCTAGGTATTTTTGTTCAATCAGGCGGCACACTGGATATATATGGTACACCTGCCACCCCAGTAATCATGACCACGGTTAACGATGATACAGTTGCACCTATTCTTGCAACATCTACTGGTCTACCGGTCATTGGTTCATGGAGGGGTATTTTGTATCATTCAGGTTCATTGGGCTCCATATCAGGTACTCAGGTGCATTACGCCCACACTGCATTAGAAATTAGTAATACCTCACCAACAATCACTGACTTTACAGCCACTGAGTTTGGCAGTTTTGGATTATATTTGAGTACATTGGCAGCAAATCAGACCACCAGCCCTACTGTGACCAATATTGTTTTGAGCACCACTGACACATTCAACAGACCAATCTATATGGTAAGTTCAGCCACAGACCCAACAAGAATTATTGCGCCTGTGATCAACGGCACATCCATCACAACGGCTTCAACAAGCACAAGTGCTGGTGCAATTGAACTTTCAGGTATTGGCGTCAACCCAAGCATCAGTAATATGACTATCAATGGTGGTGGTCATAACTTGTATGCCACCAATAATGCCAGTGGTGTGTTTACTAATAATACTTTTAATGCAGCCAATGCAGAATCCATTTATCTCATCAACAATGCCAACGGTGTGATTTCCATTGATAGCACCAATACCATCACCAATACACCTGCACCTTATGTGATGAGCCAATCATTCCCATCTGCTGATATTTATGCATCCCTTGGGGCTGGCGTTGTTGATACATACACTGTGCATTTATCAGGTAATTTTACCGCTCCTAACACGATTCTTACCAGCGACCCACTCAACACAGGCAACTCTGCTTACCTAGTCACAGCTATCATAACCGTCCCTAATGGTTCTCGCCTGCAAATTGACCCTTATGTTGTTGTTAAATTTAATGATAATCTAGGTATAGGTATTTTTGTTCAATCAGGCGGCACACTGGATATATATGGTACACCTGCCACCCCAGTAATCATGACCACGGTTAACGATGATACAGTTGCACCTATTCTTGCAACATCTACTGGTCTACCGGTCATTGGTTCATGGAGGGGTATTTTGTATCATTCAGGTTCATTGGGCTCCATATCAGGTACTCAGGTGCATTACGCCCACACTGCATTAGAAATTAGTAATACCTCACCAACAATCACTGACTTTACAGCCACTGAGTTTGGCAGTTTTGGATTATATTTGAGTACATTGGCAGCAAATCAGACCACCAGCCCTACTGTGACCAATATTGTTTTGAGCACCACTGACACATTCAACAGACCAATCTATATGGTAAGTTCAGCCACAGACCCAACAAGAATTATTGCGCCTGTGATCAACGGCACATCCATCACAACGGCTTCAACAAGCACAAGTGCTGGTGCAATTGAACTTTCAGGTATTGGCGTCAACCCAAGCATCAGTAATATGACTATCAATGGTGGTGGTCATAACTTGTATGCCACCAATAATGCCAGTGGTGTGTTTACTAATAATACTTTTAATGCAGCCAATGCAGAATCCATTTATCTCATCAACAATGCCAACGGTGTGATTTCCATTGATAGCACCAATACCATCACCAATACACCTGCACCTTATGTGATGAGCCAATCATTCCCATCTGCTGATATTTATGCATCCCTTGGGGCTGGCGTTGTTGATACATACACTGTGCATTTATCAGGTAATTTTACCGCTCCTAACACGATTCTTACCAGCGACCCACTCAACACAGGCAACTCTGCTTACCTAGTCACAGCTATCATAACCGTCCCTAATGGTTCTCGCCTGCAAATTGACCCTTATGTTGTTGTTAAATTTAATGATAATCTAGGTATAGGTATTTTTGTTCAATCAGGCGGCACACTGGATATATATGGTACACCTGCCACCCCAGTAATCATGACCACGGTTAACGATGATACAGTTGCACCTATTCTTGCAACATCTACTGGTCTACCGGTCATTGGTTCATGGAGGGGTATTTTGTATCATTCAGGTTCATTGGGCTCCATATCAGGTACTCAGGTGCATTACGCCCACACTGCATTAGAAATTAGTAATACCTCACCAACAATCACTGACTTTACAGCCACTGAGTTTGGCAGTTTTGGATTATATTTGAGTACATTGGCAGCAAATCAGACCACCAGCCCTACTGTGACCAATATTGTTTTGAGCACCACTGACACATTCAACAGACCAATCTATATGGTAAGTTCAGCCACAGACCCAACAAGAATTATTGCGCCTGTGATCAACGGTACATCCATCACAACGGCTTCAACAAGCACAAGTGTTGGTGCAATTACCCTTTTAGGTATTGGCGTCAACCCAAGCATCAGTAATATGACTATCAATGGTGGTGGTCATAACTTGTATGCCACCAATAATGCCAGTGGTGTGTTTACTAATAATACTTTTAATGCAGCAGTCACAAGTGCAATATATTTAACCAGCGGCGCAACACCAAGTATCAATAATTCAAATATTGTGCAAAACACACCAGCAGCTTATGAGCTGGCAAATCAGCTATTACCTGCCTCCGCATCACCAACCTTGGGCATCAATGGCACGAATGTTATAGACCCTTACACCCTACGCATCACGGGCGCACTCCCTGCAAGCGTCCTTGACTACATCATGAATCCTGACCCTTTAGGCATTGGGAATTCAGTGTATCAAATAATAGGAAACCTTACTGTCACACCTGGTGCTAGGTTGGTTATCAACGCTGGTACGGTTATTAAATCCGTTGCCAATACACTTAATGTAAACAGTGGCGGAACATTAGACATTTATGGCACTGTCGGACAACCAGTCACATTTACATCCATCAAAGACGATACGGTTGCTGGTGATACCAACCTTGATGGTGCTGCCACTTTGCCTGCGAGCCGTGAGGGTTTATCTTTAAACTACCAAGCAGGCAGCTTGGGTAGCATGTCCTTTTTTGACATGAAATACAGTGATGGATTTACTGTTTCATCCGCTATTCCTATGAATGATGTTAGCCGCTTTAAAGGTGGTTTCGGCATGAAGTTTTCTGGCACGATGAACCAAACTGTTTCAAACCTTCATATTGACCATGATGGTATTGGTGGCGACACCGCTTTATACATCAGTGGCATTGGTACAAACCCTATCTTTACAGGCAATAACACCGTAGATAAATATTCAGGTATTCATGATGGTGTGATTATTCAAACTGGAGCCAGCCCCACCTTCCAAAATTTCACCATTGATATGCATAGAGCGAATCAACCTGGACTTGCCATTTATGATGCCGCCACAGTAGTGACTGTGAAAAACAACACCATACAAAATGCAGATGAAGCCGTGCTTATTGCCAATGGTGCGTCTCCAATTATTAATAACAACATTATTCGCAACTCCAATACAGGCGTTTATCTCGCTTTATGGTATAGTCCTGTGCTCGGACAAGCTGGTAATGCAACCATTACCAACAATAAAATCGTTGGTAATAACACAGGGATTTATGTTCACAACACAACATCTGCCATCATTGAGCATAACCTCATTCGCACAAATGCAAATATAGGCGTGACTATTGATGCCTTGCAAACATTGCCTGTAACACTGCAAAACAATTTAATTGTTGAAAATGGCACTGGTCTTTTGAACAATGGTGGTATGCGTTTACTTGATGACCCTGTAGGTTTAACAGGGGCAAATGTAAGCTTGCTAAGCAATACTATTGCGAACAACTTCGGCACAGGGCTGAGTATTGATGCTTATGCTACAGCAATGATGAATGATAATATTATTGCCAATAACACCGTAAACTTTGCCGTAGTCCCCTTGGCTTTAGCGGGTGATTACAACTTAACCAATACTGCTGCATTCCCAAGCCTAGGTCTGAATATTACTGGTATAATTCCTCAGTTTGCAAAATCTTGGTATCTAAGTGATGCTACAGCACTCAATGGCAACTCAGCTGTTTTATCTCCTGCTATCGATGGCAGTATCAACCGCACTGCTGTTGGTGTGGGTTATTTAACCCAAAACCCATACGCACAAACTTCAGCATCTGATATTAACCAACTTGATATTGGTTATCATCATGCAACACCTGCTCCAATAGTGAATGCGGTCAACACTGTTGTTACGCTATCACCTCCTGTTATCACAGCAAATGCAAGCATCACGATTATTGTCACACCCAAAGATAATTTAGGTAATGTAATTGGTGCAGGTTTATTTATTGATAATGTGATTACATCTCCAACAGGCTCTGTGAACGGCACACTTGGCTCACCTATCATAGACCTTGGCGATGGCACCTACAAAGTTATATACACGAATACTTTGCTAACAGGTGCAGACACACTCAATATATCAGTAAATGGCACTGCTTTGCCTGTTGTTAATCTAACTTGGCAACAAGGTCCGTTCTTTTGATAGCCAATAAAGCTACGCTTGGCTAAGCTTCACCTTCTTAAATTGAAGGTGAGGTTTTTATGATTCAAATAAGTATTGCAACAAATCAACAAAGCAGCGTATCGGTATTTCCACTATTGGATGGAAGTAAACTCACTTCATCGGGTGAAAGCATTAAGTCAGACAGTGTGGTTGCTAACTTCTTGGCAGCAGGCGAGCATCAAGGTAAGTATGGTGCGATGCGGAGTGTGTATTTGAATGATGGGCGTGCAATGTTTGTAGGTACTGGTGAAACAAGCAAACTTAACCTACACAAACTTCGTACTTTGGCAGCTAAGGTTGGTGCTAAACTCAATAAAAACAACGTTGAACAAGCTGATATTTATTTAACTGAACTAGAAATCACAAACGCAAGTCTTGCCGATAAAGTTCAAGCCATTGCTGAAGGTTTATGGTTGGGTCTTTACACATTCGATACTTACCAAACCCAAGAAAAAGAAGCCAAAACCGAATTGGCATCGATCAACATCATTGTGGATGGTAATGTCTCCGAAGCGAAGCAAGCTTTAATGGCAGCCCAAGCTATTGCTTCAGGCACAATCTTCGCTCGCGACTTGGGTAATCACCCTGGTAATATATGTACCCCCGAATACCTAGGTGACCAAGCTGAAGCATTGTTACACCCCAAGCTAAAAACCACCGTTTTGGATAAAGCAGCCATTGAGAAAGCGGGCTTCACTGCCCTACTTGCCGTCAACCAAGGCTCAGATATTGAGCCGCGTTTTATTGTCATGGAATACAATGGTGCAAACAACGATGATGCGCCCATTGCTTTGGTTGGCAAAGGTTTAACCTTTGATGCTGGTGGCATTTCCATCAAACCTGCAGGGCAAATGGATGAAATGAAATTTGATATGTGTGGTTCAGCGGCAGTGCTTGGTATTTTTAAAGCGGTCACTGAAATGAATTTACCGATTAATTTGCTTGGTGTGATTCCATCGACTGAAAACCTACTTGGTGGTTCAGCTTATAAACCTGGCGACATCATCACCTCCTACAAAGGTATCACCATTGAAATCCTCAATACCGATGCAGAAGGTCGCGTGATTTTATCTGATGCCTTGGCGTATGCCGCAGAGCAAAAACCTGCTGAAATTATTGATTTTGCAACACTTACAGGCGCATGTGTGATAGCACTTGGTGGGCAAGCTACAGGTTTGATGGGGACATCAGACGACATCAAACAAGGTTTGATAACATCTGGTCAAAAAACACACGATAGAGTGTGGGAAATGCCCATGTTCGAAGAGTATCAAGAGCAAATAAAATCGAAAATTGCCGACATCAAAAACACAGGTGGGCGCGAAGCAGGTACGATTACTGCGGCATGTTTCTTATCGCGCTTTGTTGATGACATTCCTTGGGCGCACTTGGATATTGCAGGCACAGCATGGAATATGAAAGGCACAGACATTTCGCCAGTAGGTGGTGCAACGGGGGCAAGTGTTCGCTTGATTGTAGACTATTTACGCAATAAAATTGAGATAAACCCGACAGTCTCCTAGGTGCAAATAATAGCGGATTTACTTACATTGAGCGGGTATTCTTAAGAGGAATTTGATATATATTTTCCACTGTTTTTCCAAATAAAAGTAATATTTTTTGATGCAATGGCGTAAGTCCTTCAATTACCTGCTCTGTTTGATGTTGCGTGGTAATTTTAAGGCAATGAATGCCATGTAATAGCTGAAAAACCCAACGTAAAGTTGGCTTAGCAGTCGCTTGATTAATTTGATTGGGTAATGTTTTTTTTTGCTCAGCAAGGCTGGCTCGCATTCGCCTTTCTGCAATACCATAAACAAGTAATGAAAGCAGCATGACCATTAATAATGCCATGATTCGCCTTGGTTTTTTTACAAATAATGTAGATGTGAAAAACAATGGGTCTTTGAGAAAACGAAAGCCTCGTTCAACTTGGTTTTGCTCTTTATAAGCCAACACCACAGCTTGATCACTAAGCTCTTTTGGGTCGGTATTGCTACCAATAATATAATGAGCTTCTTTCATTTTTGTGCGTTCAATTTTATTCACATCCTGTTCATTTTCAGCGATAGCCTGATACTTTATACCTGTTGGTGCCTGATATTTTTTTGGGCGACCTTTGCCTTCATAGCTTAAATACTCAATGATTTCAATATCTTTAAGCTTATGGAACTTCCATTTCTTGGCAATTTCTTTTACTGCTTCTGTGGCATCCACGGCACAATTGAATCGTTTGGCTTGCAGGTGGAAAAAGCTGCTTCTCAATGGTGATCAATGCCTTGGCTACTTTTTATCAACTTGCTTTATTGCCCGCTGTTTTGATGTTTCAGAAGAAAGTACATGCCACCGCTGTTTGATATCATAATGCTCGATTTCAACAGTTTTCATCATTCGACCATCATCCAATTTTTGCCAATCGTTGGGTGCAGCAAGAGTTTGCTCAATGATTTCATTGACGCGTTTAATATTATTAGGAATGCGTGTTATAAATAGAAGCTCCTTTAAATTGGGAGCATTTTTCTCGGTGTAAAGTTTGCAATCAGCAATCAGATAACGTGGTGTTTCTGAAGCTTTAAAGCTTTCAATCAATTGTCCGCTACGCTCTTTAAAAACAGTATTATCCGAGGCGTTTCCATCTAATGCCTTGCCGATCAACGGGATGCCGCCATCCTGACTGACCATCATCTCCAACATGACTTGTTTCAAATCAGGGCGATGATCCTTGGAGTACCCTAATTTAATCATAACGGTTTCATCATCCGTTTTTCCAAATAATCACCAGACAGCGTAAAACTGGTGCTATCAAGGCTATTAAAACGCGTATCAACCTTCTCCTGACGGCAAACATTCAAAGAAATTTCACTAAACAACAGTTCAGTCCCATAACCATGACAGCGATCCAGTACGCGCCCTAATTTAAAACGATTAAAATCCTCCGCTTTTACGCCCTCACGAAAAAGCAATGATAACGGTACTTTCTTGAAAAATAATGGCGTTAAACTCAATGGTTTATTAGAAAAACCCAACCCATTCATCATCATGCCGGCCACAGTTTCGCCTGCTGATAAGGTCTCACCTTGAAAAGAACCAAGTCGCTTATCAATAAGCTCAACAATATTCAAATCTTTGATGACACCAGCAATGATACCTAAGTGATCTAAACGTTCTATTGAGTAGCTGTTTGTATTAATAGCTCTATACCTACCTTGTGAAATTAGAGGCGAAGCATAAATGATTTTTGAATAAAGTTACCCACTCAATGTAAGGATTTATTGATCAATTTTCCAA
>JAUZSH010000013.1 GCA_030949605.1 Ghiorsea sp. | reverse complement strand
ATGTGCCATCAAAGCTATCTGAGGCTGTGGCTCCCAAATCAGTATAAACTGTTCCAGCTTCATGGTTTACCGTAGCCGCACCATTGAGCGTAATCACTGGTTTAATCGTATCACCAACAATCACTGTACGGGTTACCTGAACCGCTGCATTGCTAGAGGCATCACTCACATTGTAAGTCACTGCATACGAACCAGCTACATTCACATTCACTGGATTAACCAGCTACAACTGTAAAGTTTCCATCAAGTGCATCCGACTGCTGTTGCACCTAAATCAGTGTAATTCTGTACCCGCCTCATGATTTACCGTTGCTGCACCACTACGCGTAATCACTGGAGAAGCTGTATCTTTTTTCACTGTACCAACAAACTGCGTTGCAGCATTGCCTGCTTTATCACTAACATCAGCAGTCATATTGATTGCAGCTGCATCAGGCACAGCACTAAGGTTAGCTGTACCACTGAAGATATTACCAGTCACAGCAACGATAGTATTCACACCGCCAATCACTACTGTGATATTCTGGGCATTTTCTACGCCTGTTGTTGTTCCGCTAAAGGCAACTGAAGTTAAGGTGTCTGCTCCACTCACCACACCATCCGTGGAGACTAACAGGGTGCTAATAGTGGGTACTACCGTATCAACACTTATCACAACCTGCGTCGCGGCTGTGTTGTTATTCGTTGCTGCATCCGTAAATACACCAGCTGCAATATCTACCGTGGCACCCGTCGTACTATTTGTTGTCGGAGTAAAGCTTACCGTATAAGCCGTACCACTACCTGCAAAGATACTCAATGATCCACCAGCTACTGTGATATCACCTACAGCAAAGGTAGTACTACTCTCACTCAAAGTGATAGTCAGTGTAGCAACATCACCTACTTTCAAGGCAGTAAAGTTACTGGCTATCGACACTGTTGGTTGAATCGTATCTATAGTCATGCTCAATTGTGTAGCTATTGTATTGCTATTGCCAGCTGCATCCGTAAATACACCACCTGCAATACCTACCGTAGCACTAGTAGTGGTCGTGGTTGGGGTAAAGCTTGCTGTATAAGTTGTACCACTACCTGCAAAATTGCTCAATGCTCCGCCTGAAACAACGACATCAGCCACTGCAAAATCAACACTACTTTCACTTAAGGTAAAGGTAAGTTTGGCTACACTACCTGCTTTCAAAACCGATATATTACTGCTTATAGTCACACTTGGTTGCACCGTATCACCAATCACCGTGAAGCTTGTAGTGGCAACACTGGTATTACCAGCAGTATCAACCTCCTTCACATTAAACTGATAGGTAGTGGCATTGGCTACGCTTGCATTATAGCTCCAGCCCGTACCTGAAACTGTAGCGACACCCAATAGAGTCGTACCATTGTAAACATTGACCGTCGAAGCTGTAGCATTGCTACCCGATAGAACTAGTGCCGTATCATCCGTGGTATCACCTGAAACCAATGTACCAGTAACCGTACCCACATTATCGGTAGCGGCAGTCAAATTGGCTGTTGGTGCAGTTGTATCACCAGTCACCGTAAAATTAGCCGTTGCAGCACTGGTATTACCAGCTGTATCCGTCTCTTTCACGTTAAACTGATAGGTGGTGGCATTGGCTACTGTGGCGCTATAATTCCAGCCTATTCCTGAAACTGTAGCGGCACCCAATAGCGTCGTACCATTATAAACATTGACCGTGGAAGCTGAAGCATTACTACCCGATAAAATCAGTGCTGTATCATCAGTAGTATCACCTGAAGTCAGATTACCGGTAACCGTACCGACATTATCGGTGGCAGCAGTCAAGTTGGCTGTTGGTGCAGCAGTATCACCGGTCACCGTGAAATTAGCCGTTGCAACGCTGGTATTACCAGCTGCATCCGTCTCTTTCACATTAAATTGGTAAGTCACGCCATTGGCTATGGTTGCAGTATAACTCCAACTTGTTCCGCCAACTGTAGCAGTAGCAATTTGGACGATACCATTATAAATATCAACTGTTGAACCTGCTTCATTGCTACCAGATAAAAGCAAAGCAGTATCATCAGTCAGGTCACCTGAAGCCAAAGCACCTGTAATTGTACCCACATCATCTGTGGCCGCTGTAAAGTTGGCAGTTGGTGCTGCCGTATCACCCGTCACAGTGAAGTTTGTGGTTGCTGTACTGGTATTACCAGCAGCATCGGTCTCCTTCACATTAAACTGATAGGTGGTGGCATTGGCTACAGTGGCACTATAGCTCCAGCCTGTACCTGAAACTGTGGCCGCAGCCAATAGGGTTGTACCATTGTAAACATTAACCGTTGAACCTGGAGCATTGCTACCCGACAGGACCAGTAGCGTATCATCCGTGGTATCAGCCGTAGTCAGTGTGCCAGTAACCGTGCCGACATTATCGGTGGCAGCAGTGAAGTTGGCCGTAGGTGCTGTGGTATCAACGGTCAAAACAAAAGCTACCGTGGCGGCACTGGTATTACCCGCTGTATCGGTCTCTTTGATATTATAGTTGCGTACACTTGTATCAAGAAGAGGGCCATCAGTGAAAGTCCAGCCTGTACCACTCACCGATGCCGCTCCTAACAGTGAGGTGTTGTTGTAAACATTGACCGTTGATCCCAACTCATTGCCACCTGAAAGGGCAGGTGTTGTTTCATCTGTTGCATCACCGCTGACCAATGCACCGGTAATTGAACCTGTATTGTCCACAACCGAAGTAAGGCTTGCCGTTGGCGCTGCTGTATCACCAATAATAGTGTGGTTGGCCGTAGCGGCACTTACATTGCCCGCAGCATCGGTTGCTTTTGCATTAAATTGATAGGTAATCCCATTGGCAACAGTCGCCAAATAGTTCCAGTTTGTGCCCGCAACTGTAGCAGCTGCCAAGAAGCCTACCCCATTATAAACACCCACAGTTGCACCACTCTCATTGGTACCAGATAAAGCAATGGAAGTATCATCAGTGCGTGAACCACTGCTTACAGCCCCCGTGACAGTACCCACATTATCTATTGCGCTGCCAAAACCAACTGTGGGTAAAAGTGTATCCACGCTCATAGCCAGCTGTGATGCTGCCGTGTTGCCTGCTCCGCCAGAATCGACAAATACTCCAGCTGCCACATCAATCGTTGCTCCAGTTGTGCTTGAAGTGGTTGGAGTAAAGTTTGCAGTATAATTCACCGAGCTACCCGCAAATGCACTTAATAAACCACCAATAACTGAAACATCACCACTTGCAAAGTCAACACTAGATTCACCCAAAGTAAAGGTAAGGGCTGCAACATCACCAGCCTTTAATGCCGAATCATTGGTGGTTATGGTAACCGATGGTTTTACTGCATTGACTGCGATCACCGTAGCCGAATTTGGTGTCCCATTCACCGTACCGTCATTCGGGGTCAAGGTGAATGTCGTTGACGTGGAGACTGCTGCCTGGTTGGTGGATGGTATAAAGGTTAGAGCCTGCAGGATGGTGTTAACTGCGGCAATTGTACCAGAGTTCACTGTATAGCTACCTACACCATTGGTAGTTAGGCCACCACCTGCTGAGGAGAATGTACCATTGGCTCCATTAAACGTAATCGCAACACTAACATTATCGCCATTACTATCGCCTACTGTAACAGTACTAAATGGGGTGGCTGTGGCATTATCATTTACAGTCTGTCCACCAGTGGCTCCAGAAATGGTCGGGGCGTTGTTAGCAACGACAGGCACATCAAATTTAAAATCATCCATATTTGCTGCAAAATCAGTTGCTGCAATGAGTCTCACTTCGTCAAGGTCATTCCACCCTGTTGGTGCAATGGTGGTTGCTACTCCAAAGCTGATGGCGGTTGGTCCATAAACTTTAGAACCAGCTTTCCAGCCTTCAATTGTCCCTGTTGTTCCAGCACCAAAGCCTGAATCGAATAACCAGACACTGACAAAGCTAAAGGCAGAGCCATCTTGTTTTTTTATTTTTACAGTCGTTAAATCATTCAGCACGCAATTAACATCACATAAACCCAGAGATACAGTACCTCCACTTCCCCATGTTGCCCCTTTTAGCAAAGCTGCATTTGCAGTCCCCACTGTCGTAACTATAATCGTATTTGTGGGTTCTGTGTAAGCTGTGTTGTTGCCAGTGATTAAAACAGCTTGGTCGGCACCAGGTATCGTATCAAAGTTAACGGTAGTGGCCGTAGGAGCGGCGTTTGACAAGGGCGCTTGGAGGTTACTTAAGGTCATGCCTTGCATGTCAGCGTTAGGTATATTAGAAGTGGTAGGAGTCGAAATGGTTAGCGTAAATGCTGATATATTGGTAAATCCAGATGTACTTAAATCAAAAGTCCCACCAATTCCATTGGTGGCGACATTAACGGTAAATGCTTTATCTACAACACCTGTTGCGGAAAAAGTGTATACAAAGTCTTTGCCAGACACAAACATTGCCCAATCAAATGAGTCAAGGTTAAATGTCGCGAGGTCAGTATTATCTGCGGTAAATTTAACCCATTGTGTTGCGCTGCTCCCGGTAGCGTGATAAATGGAATTAGTAGTACTCGTTAGGCTGTCGCTTGAGGTGACGGTAAAGCCGTCCACCGTTGTAGCAAGGGTGTTGGCACCGCTGTTGTTGACTAAATAATTTGCAGTAGGAGCACCCGTACCAAAATTTTGTATTGTCGCAGGAACAGCCAGCAATTCGCCATATGACTCGCTCGCCAGCGCTTTTGCCTCAATATTCCCTGTGTTCTTTTCAAGCACCCAGTCCCCGCCAAGAGCAGCGGCTCCTGTGAGGTCGGTTGATGCGGCGATATCTGCTCCGGTAATTGTGCTTAACTGCTGAATAAAACTGCTTCCAGATTCCCCTTCCGCAACGTTACAACCGTATATCAAAATATCCCCGGTTTCAGTAAGGGCGCTGCCCCACGTTGAAAGCTTGGAAGCGTAATGAGTTATATTGTCGTTATCCAAAGAGCCAGAACCTAGATTTATGGCTCCAGCATCGCCGTGGGAAAGAATCTCTATACTATTAAGTTTGTTGTAAGAGGCTAAAGCGTCGGTAATTTGTTGAATGCCGTCTTTCTTTGTATCAAGAATAATCACAGCTGTTACATTGAGCGGGTATGTTTTATCATTTTCTTGGTTATTTTATCCTTATAAATCAATGAGATAAGGGTATACATCACGATTCTGATTATCCTACGAATTTCAATCTACAACCAACTTAAGCAAAAAGTTGAAAATCGATACCGTAATTTTCATTAAATGGCTAAATGATTCGGTCATAGCAGGTGTCTTTAGCAACTATGACCTCAAATATAACAGCTCATTTCAGCCAATCATTGGGGTGGTGCTAAATCGACTTTTTTAAAACAAGATCTCCGCTCATAAGTACTAGGTCAAAACCTAAAGCGGACACTTTCATTTGCGTCAACGCATATTTTAATTGAAACACTGTATGCTTTGGGAAGTCAGTATAGGGCAATGGAAAGTGTTTCCAGCTTGGGCTCAGCCATCTTTCTTCTCAGATAAGCCCAAGCTTTTCAGAGTTCTTTGCAAGCCACTCCTTTTCCATCAATATCTTGGCAGCGATTTTGGTCAGCATCACATTCTTCTTTAGCGCTGCTAAATCAATTTTGGAATCCTTTGCAGTATGCGAGGACTCCATGGCTATTTCAACGTTGTCTAAGAAGGCTCCCTGCTCATTCTGTAGGATCCTTAGCATGGCATTATGTTCATCGCTATGGTCGATAGCGGCTATCTGCATTCGCCAGGTCATTTCAAGTATTGGCATGCTCTAGACTCTTAAACAGTCTGTTTCTAGTCAAAGGCTGCACCGTTTTTACTGCATTATGGAAATGGATGCGTTTCCAATTTGTTGAATAACATGAGGTTAATGCGCCTGATAACATAAACTCACATCGAGCGGGTCATGTTTTATCGTTTTCTTGGTTATTTTAACCAATGATAACTTATTGCGATAAGGATATACATCACGATTCTCATTATCCTACGAATTTTAATTTGGTTCCACATATATGTTGATTAGCTTTGCTCATGCGTCTGTTTCCTATCCAATTTTCAGGGTAACTATTCAGGTAGATCTTCAGTAAACGATAAGGCTCCATCTTGTATACTTCAATATGCCGAGAACAATCATCATCCGACATCAATACCTTCGCTAAGATCAGTGTTTTACGCAAAACAAGCGAGTAACCGCTCACATTCTAGAATACCTTCGCCAGTATATTAGAAAATAACATTGCCCAAAAACCCGATGTTATTTGTAATATACTGCTTTCGAAATCAGTATGTTACAAACAACATCGGGGTTTTGGCGAATGTTATTTTCTAATATACTGGCGAAGGTATTCTAGATCATGTTACTGGTTACTGTTTGCTTTACTGCGAAACGCGCTGAATCTTGGCGAAGGCTATTTCGCACTCTATGTCATCCCTTACTATCCAACACTACTCGACAAAATCACAGTCTCTTTCACTGAAAAAGTAATCCCACACCCCAGAGAATAGCCCTCATATGAATGAATGATATTAGACTTAAGTCTAGGGGTCTTCGGAAAACACTGATATTCAAATTATAATGTTAATGATTTCAGTTACTTACAAGGTATAAAGGTGAAAAAGAACTGATTTTTCGAGGTTCCCTCTAATATATCGCTTGGGGAAGAGGGGTATTCCTACCTTTTACAAAACATAGACTACGATCGTACGACTCATGTCTATGTTGCAATCAGAAAAAAATGAAGAAGAATATAGCCATGCATATTCTTCTCGTGGATGATCACGACCTATTTAGAAGGGGACTAGTTAGTGCTTTGCAGGAACTCTGTCCTAAAATTTCAATTTCAGAAGCAGATTCTCTGGCATCGGTTCGCTCCCAGATCGCAAGTCTGGAGCATAGCCTTGATCTGGTTTTACTCGACTATGAACTACCAGACGGCCACGGAACCACATTGCTAAAAGAGTTGCGCCAGAGTTATCCACTGTTGCCTATTGCCATGCTATCAGCCCATGAACATCATGAACTTATGCGGCAAACCATTGATATGGGAGCACTAGGATTCATCCCAAAAAGCACCAGTACTCCTATCCTGATAGTAGCGATCCAACTGATTCTCTCTGGTGGAACCTATATCCCACCTAGCCTGACCTCATGTATACAGCAAAGCACTATAAACACACCTCCTGCGACCCTGTACAATCAGCTAACCCCACGCCAAAAGGAGGTACTGCATCTACTTCGCAAAGGGCTTTCCAACAAGGAAATTGGCAGATCTCTTGATATTACAGATGCCACGGTCAAGGCACATGCGACGGCAATTTTTAAATCCCATGGGGTCAATAGCAGGTCTAAACTGCTAGCAATGAAAGACCATTAAGAACCACTAAAAAAACACTATTTAGAGCCACTTGCAAAACTCTGGGTGGATGAGTGGCAATCCCACTTTGAGTGCGTTTTTAGGCTGAAATGAGGGGCATGGTGGTTCCACACACCGAAATTCCAGCCTAAAAACGCGCCAGAATGGGGAAGTCAATCGCCGCTCATGAGTTTTGCAAGTGGCTCTTTAATACCCCAATTCTTCTGGTTTATAAGCCTATCTTCTGCGTTGCCGAATCAGTCACATAGCCCTTGCTATGCAGCATATTCGCCTCCTTGAAGGAGAACTTATATCCTGCGCATAACTTGGATATTTTATTTCTACCAAGACTCTAACCTCTACGACACTGTTTCAAAAATAATTTTAATTTGGCAGGAACAATAGGCTTATGTAACAACAGCAATCCTGCACCATGAATATCCTGCAATATCTCTTTGCGCGACTCCCCAGTCACCATAAGCGCAGGCAGCTGAACACCTACATGCTGGCGTACTGCAGCAACTGCCTCAACACCAGTCCTTCCCTCACCAAGCCGATAGTCAGCAACTATCGTATCAGGAGACCATCCTTGCTCGACCAGAGCAATGGCAGAGGGTGCATCATCTGACTGAGACACAGTACAGCCCCACGCCTC
The DNA here is from genome assembly GCA_030949605.1 of Ghiorsea sp. Lineage (GTDB taxonomy): Bacteria > Pseudomonadota > Zetaproteobacteria > Mariprofundales > Mariprofundaceae > Ghiorsea. The sequence continues at coordinate 23,063 of JAUZSH010000013.1, read as the reverse complement.
CATTAACGTTGCCATCGCATCCCTAGAAGCGGAATCATCATCAATCAACAACACCTCCAGCCCATCAAATGGTCCGTGATCAACTCCATTGGGCTCTGGGAGCACCAGCGATGGTTGGGCTAGCGGAAGTGAAATACGGAAACGACTGCCATGCCCCTGTTTTGAAGTGACATCGATATGATGGTCAGGAAGCAGCAACACCAGTCTCCTAACAATTGCCAGCCCTAGACCCAAGCCTCTGTTCTGCCCCTTATCTCCCGGATTAATTTGATAGAACTCCAGGAAAATATTATTAAGCTGTTCATCAGGAATGCCTCGGCCACTGTCCCACACCTCAACAACAACAACCTCATTTCGCATTCGGCAGGCAAGAAGCATACCGCCCGAATCCGTATAACGAATCGCATTACTGATCAGGTTAGTGAGAATCCTCAACAATTGATGAGGGTCAGACTTTACATACAGATTACTAATTCTACTACGAATTTGAACACCTTTTTTTTCGGCAAGTGTCTGGAAGTCATGCTGAAGATAATGCAGCATCGCCTTCAGGTTCACTGTTTCAATATTCGTCTCAATAATACCTGCATCGAGTTTGGATATATCAAGAAGCGAATCCATAATGTCGCTCATTACATGATGAGAACTTATGAGGGCATCTATTGTTTTAATGTTTTCCGAACTCTTTAGGCGGTGCTTTAACGTTTCGGCATAAAGTGCCATAGCCTGAAGTGGCTGGCGCAGATCGTGGCTAGCTGAAGCAAGAAAACTGGTCTTCAATCGATTGGCACGCTCCGACTCCTCTCTCGCCTGTTCCAGCTCGGTAGCCTGCATATCCTTTTCGATTCGAGCTCTTAAGTTTTCTTTCGTCATTTTATAGATGTGGTGGGAGAACCAGGCTAGAACCATACTCAGCACACCCGCTCCCATGATTGCGGGAAGAAAAACATCTTTTCCGTAAAACGCATAGATCAACGGGGACATCACACCAAACAACTGAAGATAGTAGAGTGGCTTCAATAATGAGAGCGTATAAAGTGAGGCGCACAAATGTCCCATAGCGATAATAGCAAAAATCATAAAGTTGTTAACATTACTGATATCGATAAAGAGTAAGGGTATTGACCCCCAAGCGATGCCGATCACTAACGACCCTGGAGAGAGTAACCACGCCCATTTCCTAGGGCTATATCTATATGGATTGTACCGATAAAGCGTGACCACCACCGTAAGTACCAACGAAACCATCAAACTGACTATGAGCCACCCAGTGACAAGCGCAGACTTTTCAGGGGTCCAGAGAAAAGCAGCAATAACAGAAACGCTTAATAGGTTGCCAAAGCGCATGAACATAATTTGATCCATGTAGATTCGCAGCATGGCACAGGATACCTTCTGCTCAATGTTGTCATTCTCCTGAATCAATCTTCTCTCCAACCATCAAATAAATAATATGAAGCAACCCTGCACAGGGCAATCGCATATAAAAGTATTATAAATAACAGTAAGCTACAGAGCCAATTGCAAAACTCTATATTTACGTTGAATTAGCGCCAATTAAGGTGCCTGAATTCGTATTCATAAGTGCAATCGTATGTAATCGCTATTCTTATCAGTTCATTCTGGTGAGGATCCTAAATTCAAGTGATGAGTGCAATTGCCACTATCGTATTTTGGTGTTCTCAAAAACAATCAGCCGTTTGATGCTAACTTTTCGGTCAAAAACACTTGACTGCCAAGACCGTATCTGACCCCGCCCACATGACCTCAGTTAATACTTGGAGGCATGTCGAATAAGATTCCAAACAAACACAGGAACACCGCAAATAAACAAGGCTAAAACCACACTTGATGATGGTGGTAAATCCATAAATTCCGCAGCTAACACGCCCACGATTGCACCCAAGACACCCACAAGCAACGCCAGCCAGACAGGGCCATTTTCACTTCCTTGCCATGCCGCCAACGCGGGCAACAGCAGCATACCAAAGACCAGCACAATACCCACAGCATGAATAGCAGGGACAACTGCCAAAGCAAGTGCCGCATAAAATATGACACGTTGCACATAACTATCTTCACCCGCAAAGCGTAAAACCAATATAGATAAGACTCCCATGCCAGCCAACACCCCAAGGTCTGACCAACTTGCACCCAACAAAGAGCCAAACATTAAATTTGTCATATGTCCTTCGGCATGAGGCAATTGCGTCAAAATAACCATGCCAGCAGCAGCGGCGACTGCATACATCGCCCCCATCACTGCTTCCTTGGGCAGTTTTGAAGCATAAGGCAATGCTGCAAATACCAAGACTGCCAAGGCAGTAATCGAACCTGCCCATATTGGCCCCGAACTCTCTGTTGCTAACCCGATGGCGTAACCCGTAGCTGCAAATTGTGCCAATGCCAAATCCACAAAAACAATCCGCCGCTTCAACACCTTTCGCCCCAATAAAGGCATCACCAGAGCAAGAATTAAACATGCAAATAAGCTGGTGAGCAGAAACACTATTCCCCCCTTGTGCAATCACATCAATCATCTGGATGTAAGCTGCAAAACCTTGCCCTTGCACAGCGTCAGGCATCAGTCGGCAAGGCACATCCGCCAAATCACACAACTTACGAACCATCGAACCATCATGATAAGGTTCTAGCCATACATGTTTGATGTCCCTTTGTTTTATCTTGCGTACCAGTGCGTCCAAATGCGATGTGGATGGTTGGATACCAGGTTTTGGTTCGATAACATCGGTAAGCTTCAGCCCAAATCGCTGAAGCAGGTACAAATATGAATCATGATAACTCACCAATGGGCTAAGATGCTGCAGTGATAATTGCCAAGCTGGCATCTTCGCCTGAATTTGCCGCGCAAAGCTTGCTGCATTTTGACGAAAGATAGCGGCGTGGCTTGGATCAAGTATGGCAAGTTTTTCAGCAATCACTTGTGCCAAATGTACGCCATTGATGGGATCTAACCACCAATGCGGATTACCTTCGGGGTGAATATCACCCAATGCACGGGTTATTTTCCCTTGTGGTTTACCCAAAACTGCATCCAACACTTGAGTGCCATCAATATAACCCTGACTACCCTCCCGAATCGAATCATTGCGAGCAGCATCAAGCAATGGAGGCAACCATCCAATTTCTAAGCCCAATCCAGCCGCAACCAAAAGGTCAGCGCGGGCAAGGTGGCGAGCCAGCGTTGGTTTCGGTGGTACAAAATGCGGGTCTTGTCCAGCATGTGCCAAGATTTTGACATCCGCATATTCACCCGCCACACCTTGAGCGATTTGCCCCAATGCTGGCAAGCTTGCGACAATGCGTAAGTTGCTGGCTTGCGCAATATTTTGTTGGCATAACAATACCACGCCGATGAATAATAATTTTCCATATTTCATATTCTAACTCCTTGTATCTTTAATAACGGTGGGGATGATGCGGACCAATCGCAACCACCCAACGAAACAACAATTCATTGGCATTTGTGCCTACTCCAACCCCCAAGTTTGCAGCGACTTCTGGCAACATATTATGGGTCTGTTTATATTGAAGCGTGATACTTTGAAACTCACTCATTTTCCAAGCAAACCCTGCGCTATAAGCTGATTCATTGGCATACCCACCACCCATCCGACTGGTATCATATCGCGTAAACATCAGCCAATTTCGATTGAAATCATATTCGCCAAGTAAATATGCGCCATCGGTGACCACACGGGCGGCAGTTACACCTTTATCCACACGGCTTCTGTTCCACTCGCCTTCTATCGACCAGCCACTGTGGTCAAACTGGCTACTTTTTACCGCAAAATAACCACCTGATATATCGGTAGAGCTATTTCCCGAAATACCATTCTTCCCATGAATATATGTTCCGCCTAACTCCAATGTCGTGCTGTCATTGATGTCCCAAATGCCTGTCCAATGCAGCATTTCACCAAATTGATTTTCGCCTATGGGGTCAAATGCCACGGCATTGGCATTCTGAAAAAATCCAAACATCAGCGAATGCACGGAGTCTCCAGCATAAAATGGTGCATCGATAAACACACCGTCACCAATGAATTTCTCAGATCCAAAAAGATTAACCAAGCCATTAGGTCTGTCTGCATACACTAAAGCATGGGGATGAATCTCATTTGCCCGCCCAAGGGGAATAAACTTTCGCCCCGCGCGCAAACGAAAACTTTCTGGCAAGTGAACACTCAAAAAACCTTCTTCCAGACTCATGCTACCGCCTGCCGCGGTAAGCGTGACATCCAAGCGCGTATGCACATCAACCGCAGCACTCAAAACAAATTCACCTTCGGATAGGGGTAAAAAATCTTGTTGATGAACGCCCTTACTCCCTGCCAATGAAGAGCCATTGAAAGTACCAATGACCGAAATCGAAGGGTTTCCCGTATTTTCCGCTGTTGTTGCCTTGGGTTTTCGTGCCTTAAGCATCTGTTGCTGTTGGTATTCAAGTGCTTCAATACGCTGTAAAAGCTGTTCGTTTTTCACGGATATTGTCTGATGGTTTTCTTCTGCCGCAACGGGCAATATGTTAAATAAGCATGGCAATAGCCATACCCCATATCGTATGTTTATATTCATGATTCCTCCACAGAATCACATGATGACAATCATGTTTATCGAAATAAAAATGTGAAATAAATGAGCTTGGTTTAGAAAAAAACCAAGCGGCTCATTTGAATATGATTTAACCCGCATTATTCATAAATCGTCGTGATGATTACGTAGAACCTTTGTTTGCAACGAATTTTAAAGAAATCGCTCGTAGCCGCGCTTACTAACGATTGATGAGAGATTTGTTGCGAATAAAGGGACAAGCAAGGGCGCGGCTGTATTTGTGAATATGCGGGTTAACTATAAACCGTCAAATATGGAGGAGCGCGAATCGAAGTCGCAGTTCTGTATTGAGCACAAAGCCTTTTAATCTGCCAAGGTTTGCTGTCCCATTCAGATGGGTGAACAACTACTGGAGGTATTAAAAACAAATAAAAACCTTGCGTAGTTGATTCTTCTAAAGCACACACTGTGCACTGGGTAAGATTATGAAAGCCATCATCATGTTGATGCAGGTCAATGCTTGCCCACATAAAACCCAACAATGCAAGTGCCGCAGGCAACATGCGAAGACGGTTAAATTTTAAAAGGAACAGCAACTTCATATTTTCGCACTATTGCAAGAACACTACAAAGGTCAAGAAACAACATATCTTTGGGTCAGCACCTAGGGGTTAGGTCTTGTTTCGCGCATTTCTCTCCCGCCACCCATAAAGCTATTTAGAGCTTACTCAAAAAGTATGGCGTAAGCGTTGCGTATAGGTTGGAAGTGAGGCTCAAGGTGAAGGCGTGAGCCTCACTTCCTATGAAAATAACCGCATAAGTTTCCAGTTATGTGCCAAACTTTTATGGTCAGCCTAGTCAAATCTTTGCACTTTATACGGCTTAAAACAGGATATTATTTCAACATATCAATAGCTTATGCGTTTTGCAAGTGACTCTTTATGTAATAATAATTTTTTGCGGTATTCTTCAGGGTCTTTGGTTTGCGTCATCGCGCCATCCCTTGGATACAAGGCATCATACAAACGCGATACCCAAAAGCGTAGTGCGCCCAAACGCAACAAACTACCAAGCGCATCTTTCTCACCCAATTCAAGCTTACGTTGACTTTCATAACCTTGAAGAAAAGATGCCATACGCGCATCATCATTTTCACCCAAGACAATCGCTTGGGCATTGATGGCAATTGCAATATCCATGACATAAGCAGCATCGTGGGCATAGTAAAAATCTATCACACCCGATACATCATTACCCTCAAACAAGATATTATCCACAAACAAATCACCGTGAATTACACCTCTTGGCACGCCTGAAATCGACTGCTTCTTTTGATAAGCTAGCTCATCATTAAGCAAAGCAAGTGCATCTGCACCATAGGTCTTTTTCACATCTTCTTGCATGGCTGCAATATTTTCTTCCAGCCAATCAAAGCCTGTGGGGTTATCCCTTGGTTCATCAAAGCTGCTGCCTGCAAGATGCAAGGTCGCCAAAGATGCACCCGATGATACAAGCTGGGCTTGATTGAGAAAATCTAATGTTTCACCCGTAAGACAAGATACAATGCAACCTTGCTTCACTTTATCACCAGCTTGAATTTCAAAAATAAGCGAACCATCATGGCGCACTTGCACATCAGGGCTTTGCAAACCACGGCTCGCCAAATGCCTCATCAAGCGCATAAAGTAAGGCAACTCGTCAGCACCCAACCGCTCAAAGATGGTCAACACAAACCGTTGCCCATCTTGCATATCCAAGAAAAAATTACTGTTTTCAATACCTGCAGTAATACCTGTGAAACGCTTTAATTCCCCAAGAGCGTAATCATCTAAAATCATCTTGAGATTTTGTGTAGTTAATTCTGTATAAACGGACATGAATGCTTTAAACCTTTATGTATTAAAATCAAATGCTGTTTCTACCACATGCGCACCATAAGCCCGCGCTGCCACCAGTGCCGCATCAGCAACACCTTCGGGCATACCTTCATCATTACCCGTACGCACTGCCAGCCCCCAGTGAATACCTGCATCAGCAAACCCAGATAATGAACGCGGAAAACCACAAACCAACAGCCCATGTTGCAAAAAGTTAGCATGAAGCGACACCAGTGTTTGCTCCACGCCGCCACCTGCGCCGCCAAAACCGCCATAAGTGGCAAACACACCACCAATCTTACCTTCCAAATCACCTGACATCCAAAGCTTGGAAGCAGTATCAATCAGTTTCTTCATGGGCCAGGCCATGCTTCCCATATGCACAGGTGAGCCAAAAATAAGCACATCAGCATCTCGCAAATCATCGAGGCTAACATCAGATACATGCTTCAATAATGTGTGGTTTGTTGCCCCAGCATCAAGCAATGCTGCATTCGCACCCGCCGCCACAGCATCTGCCACAGCTTGGGTCTGTTGATAGTCGGAATGATAAGCAATAAGCACCTGCATCAAGCATGCCCAACTTGCGATGAAAGCTGTCCGCGTTCAAAACCAATGCTACGCGCTGCCATAGACCACATATGTTCTGCGGGCGTATTGAAAATCATATCTTGGGTCGGGTTCGCCAATAGCCAATCATTTTGCATCAACTCATCTTCAAGCTGACCTGCTTCCCAACCTGCATAACCCAACAACAATAAAAACTTTTTCGGACCTTTTCCTGCTGCCGTCAACTCCAAAATATCTTTGGATGTGGTCAAATTAAAATCTGCACTGACACGCATGGTTGAATCATAAGTTTTATCAATTTCATGCAATACAAAACCACGATAAGCATCCACTGGCCCTGCTTCATAAACGATTTTTTCTTCAAATTTCATTTGAGCAATCGCCTTCTTCCGCTCATCCGCAAACAATCCCATATCATTAAACACTTCAAACACATTAATAGGTTGAGGTTTATTCAACACCAAACCCATCGATCCTTCATCATCATGCTGACACAACAAAACGATGCTATCATGAAAAAAACCTTCACCCACAGTCGGGGTTGCAACCAATAGTTTTCCTACAATATCATCAATCATAATTCATCTCCATTCATGCGCTGCAACATGTTTTTTGCCATATCAATCGCTGCCACCAAACTAGTGTAGTTAATATCACCCGTGCCTGCACGACTTAATGCCGTACCGTGGTCAACACTGGTGCGTATAAACGGTAGCCCAAGCGTCACATTTACCGCATCACCAAAACTCAATGCCTTGATTGGAATCAGGGCTTGATCGTGGTAACAACAAATAATCGCATCATAATTCTTACGCATATCCGCTGAGAAAAGAGTGTCTGCAGGAAGTGGACCATCCACACACATACCTTCATGCTTTAAAGCAGATAAAGCAGGTTCCAACACTTCAATTTCTTCTCGCCCAAAATGACCCTGCTCACCAGCATGAGGATTCAAACCTGTCAAAGCTAATCTTGGTTGTTCAATGCCCATTTGTTGCTTCATGGCTTGGTAGGTGATGCGAATAATATTTTTGGTATCTTCTTGATTAATAAGATGAGGCACATCAGCAATCGCCACATGAGTGGTTAATAGCGCAACGCGAACTTGCGAACTTGCCAGCATCATCACCACTCTTTCTACACCTGCAATATCCGCTAAAAACTCAGTATGCCCCGGAAAATCAAAACCACCATCTTTGAGAATAGCTTTTTCAATGGGTGCTGTAATGAGACCTAACGCTTGCTGGTTTAAACACATTTCCGCAGCCTTACGGATGCATGTGACCACGGCCTCAGCTTCGATTGCAACAGGTTTTCCTGCGACCACATCCCTTGCCACATCGCCACTGGGGTCAAACAGCCAAAGCCCTTGCTTGCTTATATCGCGCTGAAAATCTGCACCACAGGGCAATATGGATAACTGTATATTCAGTTGTTTGGCGCGCTGCTCTAACCAACATGCTTTGGCAACAATCACAATATCTTGAAACAAAAAGGGCTGATTTTGATAAGCTAACAATACGCAATCAGGGCCAATACCAGCAGGCTCTCCCAATGTTAACAAAAATGGTTTCATATTTATTTATACCTACTCATATTTTCTATGCATCCTGACTCTTATCTAACTGACGTTACGCACCTATTCCTCGGAAGTGAGGCTTTAGCCTCGCCCAACTCAGCCTATACATAAGGATTTCGCCTGATTCTCAAATCTATTGCGTCTGCTACAAGAGGGCGAGGCTAAAGCCTCACTTCCAACCTACACGAAACGCTTACGCCATACTTTTTGAGTAACTGATGTTACGCAGTCGGGCTAAAATTCGTCATTCCCGCGTAGGCGGGAATCCATCTTTACACATACATTTTTTTACGCATTCTCATGCTCCTGCCTAGAATACATATGTAACAAGTGACTGGTCAATAGCTTTTCTTTTTCTATCTCTCGCTATATGAACTCCCACCTCCAAGCCTTCGCGGGAATGACAGACTTTTGGTATTGTGCGTAACATCAGTTATCTAAAAATCACAAATGGCACTTTTTCTTTTCGATTTTTGCTTTTGCTTTCAAACCATTCATCCAGCGCGGTACTTCTTGCTGCATTTCTGTTTCCAACAAAAGCTGCTCAATACCTGCTTGATGCGCTTCATAGGCATTGGGTTCAACCCTTCGCTTCTCAACCAAGCGAATAATATGCAAACCAAATTGTGTTTCTACAACACCACTGGTTGCGCCTGCTTGCATGTTAAAGACGGCATCATCAAATGCAGGAACCATTTGCCCACGCTTGAACCAACCCAAATCACCACCACGCGCTGCACTTGGGCCTTGCGACAACTCTTTGGCACGCACTGCAAAAGCTTCATCCGATGTACCTTGCATTTCTTGAGCAATTTTTTCAGCACGTTGCCTAATTTTCACCTGCGCACTCAAGTTAGAGCTTTCAGGAACTTTCAATAAAATATGCCTTGCTCGTACTTCTTCATAGGGTTTTAAATTCTCAGGTGTACGTACACGCTCATCCACTACCTTCACAATATGAAAGCCCCCTGCCGAACGAATGGGTGGCGTAATTCCACCCACAGGTATTTCAAATATTTGTGTAAATGCGCCTTTAACACCGCCCTGCGATACCCATCCCATATCTCCACCTTCATTGGCATTGGGCGCATCCGACTCCAAAGTGACCACCTTGGTAAAATCTTCACCGTCTTTGAAACGCTGGTAATAAAGGTCAGCTTCCTCTCGCTTGTATTCCACAGTTGCAGCATCGGCATCCGCTGGCAAAGCAATAAACATTTGTGCTGTCCTCACTTCCCGCACAGGTTTAGGGTTTTTTAAATGTTTCCGATAATACTCACGCTTGGCTTCATCACTTACACTCAGCTTGGATCGCACTGCAGCATTCACAAGCCGCCCATTTAATATTCTATCTTTGAGTGTGTCTCGATACACCTCAACATCAATTCCTTGTGCAGCAAGCACTTCGCTCAATTGCCCTGGTTGCAAATTGTTGCGTTTTTCCACATCCGCCATCGCAGCATCGACTTCTTCGGAGGTAATGCGAATACCTAAGTTTTCTGCTTCATGACGCTGTAACATACGAACAATTCGAGAATCCAAAGCCCGCTCATAAAGCACCGTTTCACTGGGTATCGCTGCCCCATCTTGCCCAAGCTGCCCCTTCAATCCTTGCATAGCTGTGGTGACTTCATAGCAAGTAATCACTTCACCATTCACCACCCCTGCAATGGCATCCAGACGCTCGGCATGCACGACCTGCACGCCACATAACATTGCCAATAAACCTATCATTACTCTACGCATAGCTTTCAAAATAAACCCTCTCATATTATGTGCCACCAAAACTACCCAACCCGTCAAACGTGAGCAAGAAACGCCAACCAATATCCGTCAAACTGTTGCTACCCACCTGATAGGTTTTATAACCTTGCAGGCTAAAATCCCAACATGCATGATGGTAGGCTAGCCCCAGCCGAGTTTGAATCACGCGTTTACGCAATAAATCATACTGATTGAATGTATCTGTGGTCCAACGCTGGCTGATATTTAACTTGCCCGACAACGTCACAGATTCTGCTTCCTGCGAATAAGATGCCTCCGTACGCCGCCAAGAGGCATCAACATATTGCCCTTGTTCGCGCCATGCCATACCACCATGACTCTCAACCCAGCGATGGCTTGGTGTGTGAAATTGACCGCCTGCATTGACCCGCCACGCTTGCAGTGGATACCAAATAAACTCAGTTAAAACATTCGATGCTGCTCGTGTCGCGGCAGGTGCTATTGCAGCATCCACGGTTTCCTGCAAAGCATCATAAGCCATACCCAGTTGCACTTCTAACACATTGCGAACCTGCATATTTTCTTTGGTTTGTAGTGCTTGTGCAAGTAAAAAGCTTACCCTACGCATTCGCTCAAACCTATCCCAACCTGAGTAACGGTTACCTCGCAACAAGTTACTTAAATTCAAAGGAAGAAGGCTTGAATCATAACGCGGATTGAGGCTTTGCTCTGCAGCTGAAGACACGTCAAAACGAATGATAGGTTTCATTTCATGTCGCCACTTTTGATCTGCAAAAACTTTTTCAAAAATAGCCTCCACCTGTAAACTTGAAGCCAATGCACCATAAGATGATGAAGTCTCTGTAAAACTTTGTGATTCGTAAGCAACACCTTGCCCCAAAATAGACCATGTTGCCGAAACTGCGCCGCCTTGCATCTGCCAAGGCAACGACCACGAAGGGCGCAGCCCTGTGCGTAAGCCCGAAACACCTGTGTCACGCTGAAACAAGGTCGTCTCATGATCAAGCTGTATGGTCTGCTCATCTGCAACACTAAAATAGTTTCGTGTTTTCAAACGCGGCAACACTTGTAATGTTCCCGCATTACTTGCGCCACCTAAAACTTGCTGGTATCGACTGCTTAGAATAACACTATCGCTTTCATCACGCCATGTCATATGAGCGCTACTGGTCAAGTATGCGGCAGTTACGAGCTCACCCCCAGACAGTGCATAATCAGCAATGTATAAACCATCACTCACCGCGTTAATATTTAAAGCTGCATCTATGGATGAAGATAAACGCCACCCCATATCTGTGTATAAACTTCCCCGATTTTCACCTGTCGCCGAATCTCGAATACCCTGCCACTGCAATACTTCTTTCCCAGCCGCCGAGCGATGCCGCCATTCAATATCTGCCATCGTGCCACGCAAAGACATCAACCGAGGTGTGAAGGTCATGTCCCAATCAGGGGCAGCAGCCCAATAAAAGGGAATATCTATTTGCGTTCCACGTCGCGCACTGTTGGAAATATTGGGCATTAAAAAACCCGTTCGCCGTGTCAGTGCATGGCTCCAATATGGTGTATAAAGCACGGGAACACCTGCCCATTCAAACCTTGCGTGTTTGGCGGTGAACGTTCCTGCATCACCATCCATTTTTGCTGAGCTGGCAACAATCGCCCACGCCAAATCATCTTCGGGGCATAGGGTATACACCACATCTTCGCCCTCAAATGTTTCCAAATCAATCCGCTTTAAGTGCTTACCATAAAGCAATTGTCCATCGGTAGTTTTGACCTTGGCATCCACCATATCTGCGGCTTGAGAGTCCACATCAAAGTGAACCTCTGATGCGCGAACATCAACACCTTGCGTGGTGAAATGAACATCACCTTCAGCTTGAATCATCCCATAAGGATCACGTTGGATACTATCTGCTACAATTTCACCTGCATGAGCAGGCGTAGGCAGAAAAGTGAATGCAGCAGCAATCAAAAAAGCGTAAAAAGGCACGAAGACCTGTTATTCAGATTTTCGGGCAAAACCCAAGTAATTCACATTTAGGTCATGCGATAATGAAAACTGCCCCGAAAGCAAAGCATAGGTCATACCTTGCATATCTTGCTCAACCAAACCTGCATGACGCACGGCTTGAACCATTTCAGAGGGTCGAATAAATTTACTGTATTGGTGCGTACCTTTGGGCAACCAACCCAACACATATTCCGCGCCAATAATAGCTTTGAGGTAACATTCGGGGGTGCGGTTCAATGTCGCGAAGAAAAATATGCCCCCTGGCTTCAGCATATCAGCACATGCTGCCACTGCCCGTTCCACATCTGGCACATGTTCCAACACTTCCAAACATGTCACCACATCATAAGTTTCCTGATGTGTTTCCGCCCAAGTTTCCGCATCATTTTCTTGATAGCTCACGGAAACACCCGACTTCTCTGCATGAACAGCAGCCACACTTAGCGCTTTGGGTGAGCGGTCAATACCTGTCACATCAGCACCGCGACTCGCCATACCTTCAGCAAGCAAACCACCACCGCAACCCACATCCAAAACTTTGGCCGCACTCAAATCAACGCGTTGTGCAATATAGTCCAAACGCAAAGGATTGATTTGATGCAACGGTTTAAAGCGTCCATCAGGGTCCCACCATTCTTCGGCAATCGCTTCAAAGCGTTTGATTTCTTCAGGGTCTACATAAATGGAAGTCATGCACAAATGATGGTTTGAAAGCCGTGGAATGACAAGCTTAACTTCTGAGGTGATTGCAAAACTCTAGGCAAAACCGAAATTTAACCCGTAGTCTTTATATGGTTCAAAATGCCGTTGCAAAATTAAGCTGCGTCAATCTGGATTTCGGTTGTGTATGAAGTGTTGAATAAAGAAGTCGTGGTGCTTGCTGTTGCTAAGCGGGGGCGTAATGCGGTGTATAAAGCTCCAACCAAACGGTAATTCAGAAAATATGCTATTGAATAATCGTGCTGACAATGCCGCCACCAACCAACTCATCACCCACATAAAATGCAGCGACTTGCCCAGGTGCAGTGGGTTTTTGCGGCGCGTCAAAGGTAAGCTTGGTGTTGTCCGAATCTATTTCAATATGACACGATGATGGGCGCATTTGATAACGCACTTTCGATAAAATTTGCTCACCTTCTTTAAGCTCACGCAGCCATGTTGTTTCAGCCACAGATACTTGACGAATCAATGCCTCAGCAGGCGGGGCGACAATCACCCTTGCTGTTACACCATCCAATTCAACCACATGCCAAGGACCATTGGGAAGACCCAGACCTTTGCGCTGCCCCAACGTAAAGTGAGCAATGCCTTGATGCCTACCCAAAATATTACCTTCTTTATCTAAAATATCGCCAGCGCGAAACCCAGCTTCTGCACCTTCTTTTTTAAGAAAGGTAATACGATTTCCAGCAGGGATAAAACAGATGTCTTGGGATTCATGTTTTTCAGCCGTCATCAAATCATAATGGCGAGCAAGAATACGCGTGCCATCTTTTTTCAAGTGACCCACAGGAAATAAAATGCGGGCAACTTGCTCTTTGTTGGTGGTAGCAAGGAAATAACTTTGGTCTTTAACTTGGTCATTACCACGATAAATATGTACACCTTCCGCATCATCTTTGCGCTGCACATAATGACCTGTGGCAATAAACTCAGCTTCCAACTCATCGGCAGCATCAAGCAATGCGCCAAACTTCACAAAGCGATTGCAACGCTCGCAAGGGTTGGGCGTGCGCCCTGTTTCATAATCATTGATGAAGGGATCAATCACATTTTTACGAAAGTTTTCGCGCATATCCATGTTGTAAAAAGGAATACCAATTTGGTCGCAAACGCGCCGCGCATCATAAGCATCATCCAAAGAGCAACATGAACCATGCCCAGAGACTTCATCGCGATTGTAGTCCCACACATGCAGGAACACACCAATCACATCTGCACCCGCTTCTTTCAGCATAGCTGCCACCACAGATGAATCCACACCGCCCGACATCGCAGCAATCACCCGCACACCTTTGAGGTGCGATAAATCTGGTTTTAGTGCGGCAATGTCATAGCTCATGCTTACTCCAACAAATGTTTTTTTGCTCGTCACTCCCGCCTTTACGGGAATAACGAACATTAGCTTTAAAATAAAAAAGCCTGCACGCTTTGTAACATGCAGGCTTTAAAAAGGGTTTTAATCAGTGCCTACAAACTATCACGAAGCATTTTTTCGTGTTCAGATAAAGAGCGACCAAATGCAGGGCGCTCAAACAATCTATCCATGTATGCTTCAAGGTGTGGCCAATCAATGGTGCTAATGCCATTGGATTCCAAACGCCATAAAACAGGAGCCAATGAAATGTCTGCCAAAGTATATTGCTCACCAATGAAAAAGACTTGGTTGGCAAGGTAACCATCCAATGATTCAAGGTATGCACGCATTTTCTTCGCAGGCTCAGATTTCTTTTTCAAGCGAACCAAGTTGTAGTGAAGTGGATACACTTCTTCTTCAATACGCATCACAGCCAAACGCATTTGCGCGCGTTCCGCAGGAGAGCCTGGCTTGAGTGGAGGATGTGGATAACGCTCGTCCAAGTATTCATTCACCACAGATGGTTCAAAAAAGACCACATCACGATCAATCACGGTAGGCAACTTACCATAAGGGTTGATTTTTTTTAAAATCGTCAGGAAGCTTGTCTTCATCCAATTCAAAGGCTTCAACAGGCAATTCTTTCTCCGCCAACACAATACGTGTACGGTGTGAGTCGGGTGAAATACCACTTGAATATAATTTAATCATTTACGCTACTCCAGCAAAAAAGGGTTGCGGAATATAGCATTTTTCGCAAAGAAATAAAGAATCTTATTCCCATGCTGGCAATTTAACCTCAGTTGCTGCTGCACTTGAGTGTTTTTGACGCGGAAATCGGGCAAATCAAGGGATGACCTAAGTAGTTACGTTATTTGTTAGATTTTCCAACTCCATATCCGTTAACCCTGTGATCATTTTTATCGTTTCTAGCTCCAACCCTTGTTCTAAAGACTTTAGTGCTATATTTATTTTTTCTTGTTTAACGCCCTCAATTTTACCTTCAGCCTTACCTTCAATTTTACCCTCAAGCTTACCAATCACATAAGTCGCTTCATAAGCACTGGCTTGGTCGTGTAAGCTTTTTTTGATATTGATTATATTCTAATCTTTCACTCTCTTCCATTTTTAAATAATCCAAAGTTTCTTTGGCTTTTAATAAA
Organism: Ghiorsea sp.; assembly: GCA_030949605.1. Classification (GTDB taxonomy): domain Bacteria; phylum Pseudomonadota; class Zetaproteobacteria; order Mariprofundales; family Mariprofundaceae; genus Ghiorsea. The sequence goes on along the minus strand of JAUZSH010000013.1, from coordinate 7,459 downwards.
CCTTTTGCTTTTGGATGTTCTGAAATTTCTTCATTTTTTAAGAAGTTTATCCATTCATCTAAGGTGTCTTTTGAATGATCATTAAAGTTTTTTATTTTGATTAAATAAAACTCTGGATAAAGTTTTTCTACTTTGTCTGTTTTGTATAATTGTTGCTGTTTTTCATTGAGTTGCAATAAGCTTTTGTTATGAAGTCCTATAAAGTTCGTGGTGCCTTTGTAGATATAATCATCACCATTCCCAAAATCAAAGTATAAGATGCTGATGGATATGATTTTCGTCACCTTAGAATATGTATCGGATTCTTTCATGTGTTCTACGATAGCTTTACTGGAGGCATAGAGTATGCGCTGCATATAGTCCATTTCTCTATCGTACTGAATCTCTATAAGGATGATCTCTTCATGTTGATTTCTGACTTTGATATCAAGTCTATTAAATTTATCATCTTTTTGTTCTTGGTTGGATTCACTTTCTAATATCTCTAAAATGGTTATATCTTCAAAAAGAAGTTCACTTAAAAAACCTTCTAAGATTTCAAAATTGGCTTTACTTCTTAATATTCTTTTGATTGCCCAATCGAAGCTTATTAATTTTCTTTGCATGTTACTTTCTCCACTTCAAATCAACGCCAACTCTTCACTTATATCTTTAATAAGTTTACTAAGTGGTCGCTTGTTTAGGTCTTTATCTTCTACATATCCACCGGTAATAAGTCTTAGCAAGTCTTCACGGTTTTTAAAAAGACCACTATAGTTATGTGCTAGCTCATCTATGTAGCTATCAGGGTATGTTTCTCTTTTTTGGATGAGTTCTAGGACGATGTCTTTGTGATTTTGGTATAGGTCGTTTAATCTGAAAGCTTGGATATTATGTTTTACCTAAATCCTGCAATCCCCTGACAGCTTAATCCAAAAAAGGTAGACTCCTTCATGAGTTAGCAGCTCAATCAAAAACAAAAGGAGTCACCTTTTCAGTGAGAAACTCTAAAGCAAAACATACCCGCAAGTCTATCCGAAAAGTAACTATTGAAAGCACAGGTAAAAACCTGACGATCCATGCGGGTCTGGTTCCAGTTATGCGGTTTCTTGGTAAGTTGGGGTTTAGCAAGGCTTTCCATCGTACGGTTGAGCATCGGCGCGCCCATAATGCCCGTTATCAGCTATCTGATGCCGTTGAATTAAATGTTCTCAGTCTGATTGCAGGTGCTCGCAGTGTGGATGAAAGTATTCGAGTGTGGGCAGATAACGTGCTACGAAAGCTTGGCGGCTGGGATAATATCATGAATGCGACCACCATGGGGCGTATTCTTAAAACGGTCACAGAACAACATATCTACCAGATGGAAACCTTTAACCACATCATGCGAGGTCGCGTCTGGAAACGCGCTAGAGCATTGACATCTAGCTTGATGCGGGGTTCGATGTGGATTGATGTCGATTCCACGGTCAAAACGACTTATGGCAAACACCAGGAAGGCGCGGCAGTTGGTTACAACCCGCACAAACGTGGCGCACCTTCTTACCATCCACAGTTGGCATTTTGCGCTGAGACCAAGGAGATTCTTCAGGCATGGCTGCGTTGTGGTGACGCTTATACTTCCAACGGTATCGTTGCGTTCATGAAACAGTTGGCGGCGCATCTACCCAATCGTATGCGTTTGGTCTTTCGTGGTGATTCGGGTTATTTTGTTGGCGCGCTGCTGGACTGGTTGGATGCACGCGGTGATGGCTACCTGATCAAAGTAAAACTGAAAGGACTGGTTGGTTTGCTTGAAATACAGCAATGGCAAGCTGTGGCTGGTCATGACGGCTGGGAACAAGCTAGCTTTACCCATCGTTGTGGCACATGGGCGCACACACGAACCTTTGTTGCTGTACGCAGGCTTAAGGATGAAGACTGCAATCAAGGCAAGCTGCTGGATATGCGGTCGTATGATTATTTCTGCTATGTCACCACGGAAAACCTTACACCATGGCAAACCCACAAGAAGTATGGTGAACGTGCAACCTGTGAGACGTGGATTGATGAAGCCAAGAATCAGATGGGCATGGCACACATCAAAACGAAAAATTTCCTAGCCAGCTCCGCATTATTCCAATGCGCGGTGCTTGCTTACAACACCGTGCGCTGGATGGCACTGGTGAGTGGCGACAAACAATTGATGCGATGGGAGATGGCTAGTATTCGTACTTTTATGGTGCGTATGGCTGGAAAGCTTGTTTGCGGAGGCAGGCAGATGACTTTGAAAATACCCACAACGTTGCTGCACCCCAAACCTTGGCAAAGCTGGCTAAGGGTTGGCATGACCTAATTTAAACTCAGATACGTCTTATCATGATGAAGATGGAAGCGGCTGATGATAGACAGTTATGGTTTTGCACGCGCTAAATTCAAGAAGCAGCCCTGATTGTGCATCTATTCTAACATAAGAACGTATCACATTGAAAAAAATCGAGAAATATGAGCCGATTCTACCAATAGTACACTTTCATTGAACAGGGTTATTCTTGGGGATTAGCACTGAAAGTGCCACTTGCAGGATTTAGGTATTATTATCAATGATAGACGTGAAAAAATAGAAGGTTTTAATGATAATATAATCCATATTAGCGAAGACTTAAGTGAGCCTCAGTTTTATAAAAATTTTAGAGCTATATTACTGGGTGATAATAGTTTTTTTGATTTTATGAATAAGAACTTCTTTTTTACAAGCTATTATAACTATTTAAACTTTACTCTTAGAAAAAACCTAAACTCTAAAATAGATACTACCTAAATCCTGCAAGTGGCACTTTCAGTGCTAATCCCCAAGAATAACCCTGTTCAATGAAAGTGTACTATTGGTAGAATCGGCTCATATTTCTCGATTTTTTTCAATGTGATACGTTCTTATGTTAGAATAGATGCACAATCAGGGCTGCTTCTTGAATTTAGCGCGTGCAAAACCATAACTGTCTATCATCAGCCGCTTCCATCTTCATCATGATAAGACGTATCTGAGTTTAAATTAGGTCATGCCAACCCTTAGCCAGCTTTGCCAAGGTTTGGGGTGCAGCAACGTTGTGGGTATTTTCAAAGTCATCTGCCTGCCTCCGCAAACAAGCTTTCCAGCCATACGCACCATAAAAGTACGAATACTAGCCATCTCCCATCGCATCAATTGTTTGTCGCCACTCACCAGTGCCATCCAGCGCACGGTGTTGTAAGCAAGCACCGCGCATTGGAATAATGCGGAGCTGGCTAGGAAATTTTTCGTTTTGATGTGTGCCATGCCCATCTGATTCTTGGCTTCATCAATCCACGTCTCACAGGTTGCACGTTCACCATACTTCTTGTGGGTTTGCCATGGTGTAAGGTTTTCCGTGGTGACATAGCAGAAATAATCATACGACCGCATATCCAGCAGCTTGCCTTGATTGCAGTCTTCATCCTTAAGCCTGCGTACAGCAACAAAGGTTCGTGTGTGCGCCCATGTGCCACAACGATGGGTAAAGCTAGCTTGTTCCCAGCCGTCATGACCAGCCACAGCTTGCCATTGCTGTACTTCAAGCAAATCAACCAGTCCTTTCAGTTTTACTTTGATCAGGTAGCCATCACCGCGTGCATCCAACCAGTCCAGCAGCGCGCCAACAAAATAACCCGAATCACCACGAAAGACCAAACGCATACGATTGGGTAGATGCGCCGCCAACTGCTTCATGAACGCAACGATACCGTTGGAAGTATAAGCGTTACCACAACGCAGCCATGCCTGAAGAATCTCCTTGGTCTCCGCGCAAAAAGCCAACTGTGGATGGTAAGAAGGTGCGCCACGTTTGTGCGGGTTGTAACCAACTGCCGCGCCTTCCTGGTGTTTGCCATAAGTCGTTTTGACCGTGGAATCGACATCAATCCACATCGAACCCCGCATCAAGCTAGATGTCAATGCTCTAGCGCGTTTCCAGACGCGACCTCGCATGATGTGGTTAAAGGTTTCCATCTGGTAGATATGTTGTTCTGTGACCGTTTTAAGAATACGCCCCATGGTGGTCGCATTCATGATATTATCCCAGCCGCCAAGCTTTCGCAGCACATTATCTGCCCACACTCGAATACTTTCATCCACACTGCGAGCACCTGCAATCAGACTGAGAACATTTAATTCAACGGCATCAGATAGCTGATAACGGGCATTATGGGCGCGCCGATGCTCAACCGTACGATGGAAAGCCTTGCTAAACCCCAACTTACCAAGAAACCGCATAACTGGAACCAGACCCGCATGGATCGTCAGGTTTTTACCTGTGCTTTCAATAGTTACTTTTCGGGTAGACTTGCGGGTATGTTTTGCTTTAGAGTTTCTCACTGAAAAGGTGACTCCTTTTGTTTTTGATTGAGCTGCTAACTTATGAAGGAGTCTACCTTTTTGGATTAAGCTGTCAGGGGATTGCAGGATTTAGGTAATAGTATCTTTATCACTTATCTTTTCTAAAATACTACTCTTCCCACTCCCATTCTCACCCACAATAGCAGTCACATTTATATTATCAGGAAAAATAGACTCATGGTTTTCATGTTCATTTATAACCAAAGTATTCTTTTCATCATCATACGCGCACTCAAAGCGGGGGCTAAAATTAAACCCCTGCTTCTCAATATTTTTATACTTTTCAATCCAAAAATAAACCAATTCCATAAAAAACTTCTACTTACTTTCCTCTGGCAACTTCATCATTCTAAAAGAAGCCAGGGAAGAGGATTTATCACCAATCTTTTGAGGATTAGAAGCAAAAAATGAGGTTTAGTGCCTTTTGGTGAAATTCTATAGCCTTCATCATTTTTTTGGTTTGCTGATGTGAAGTAAAATTCATTTGCTATAGGATAATTATTAAATACATTTCCATATATATAATTATCTGAATCTTGATCAACATGATACTTAACATGAAAGTGTGGTAAAACATACTTTAAATTACTTGATTTTATAATCCATTTTATAAAAAACTTTGCTAAGTATAAATTTAAACCTGTAACTTTCTTATCTTCATTCGTTACATTGTCTATAATGAATTTATTTTCTACTAACTTAATATTACTCTTGCTGGGATCAAAAAGTAATTTTTTGTCTTTTTATCTACAACTTTACCATTTCCATCTATCTCTATCTCTTCATCCATAAAAACAGCATTCAAAAATATACAAAACTGAGCATTCGATACAGGCTTTGTCATGATCTCAGTAGCACCCTTTCCTAGTTTACCTCTTTCAAAAGTCGGCTTAAAAAACTCAAAGGTCAGTATCTTCTTTTCGTCTTCTTGTAGTTCATACGCCATATCTATTTTGTAGTAGTCCAGCAGGTATTGAAACAGTTCTGGTTTGATGATATGTATGGCATCTTTGTTCTTTTTACCAAAGTATCTAAACAGTGCATTGCCATCTTGTTTATAAAACATCTCATAGATATATCGCAAGTCTTTCTCTTCAGCTTTTGTAATTTTAAACATTTCAAAATACTGCTCTATGATGGCATTTTCGGCATCATCAAAACTTCCGTCTATGCTTGCGATCATCATAGCATCGACCATGAAGTTGTATTTTATATCTTTTGTGGCAAAGGATTGCATCATATCCAAAATCATTTTTCATCAGGGTTTTCTGCGAAGTTTACAAATGTTTCTAACATCTCTTCACTGAGTCCAAAGCTGTTGATGAGGATAGAAAGGTATTCTCTCTCTTTTTCACATACTGTTCCATCTTCATTGGTGATGAGTGCTAGACCATTGAGATAATGTATCATCTGTTCTTGTTCTAGCTCTCTGCATGGGTGCTTTTCAAAGCTCAGTGTTTGCACTTTTACTTTTTTTAACAAATCTAATACTGACATTATGTTTCCTCGATTGATTTGACTTCGATGTCATCAGGGTTTGATACACTTAATTTCATCGGCTGTGGTTGTTGCTGATTTGGTATGCATTGCATATTTTGTTGATGTTCTAGTTGTTTATCTAAGAACTTCATCCTATCCAATACGATTTGCGATGATTGCTCCAATACTTGCTCTTTGGATTGTATCGCCGACATGACCATCAGTTTTTGCCTTTCATGCAAAGCTGCCAGTTTGTGCGTAAAAAATGTGCCGTTGAGTTCTATCTGTTGATCCACTGATTTTTCATACAGTTTTGCAGGAACACTGCCCGTTTCAAACTTACTTAACATCTCTAACATTTTTGGTAATTGGCGCATGTTAAAGCTATCATTGCCTTCTCTTATTTCGTTTTCTAAGCCGAGATAAAGTTTTTCTATTTTTTCCACCACTTCAAAATGCCCATTTTCGATCAGCATCAGCCGCTCTTGTGCAATTTGATTTAAACTTTGCATCATCTCTTTGAGGATTTTGGTGCTATGTTCAAAACCTTTTGATGTGCCTCCATGATATACAATTGCATCTCATTATTCATGTGCATAATTTCTTTTTGCGCTTCTATGGCTTTGTCCATTCTGCCATTTTCAAGCTCTGCTATTTTTACTTTATCTGGTTCGTATATGATTTGACTGCTAGATACACTACTATTGGTATGAGATGTTGCTTCTGTTGAACTATGGTCTCCAAATATCGTCTTCACGACACTTTTTGCACCATCCCATAAACTACTAAAAAATCCCATCTTATTTCCCCTCTTTCTCTAAGTCTGTTTCCATTTTGAACATCAATTTTGATATTTCCAAATCTTTCTTTTCTAACTCTTTGCCATAAACTTCTATATCATTGAGGTATATTTCTAAATTTAAAGCGTGTAAGTCTATCATTTGTTTATATATTTCTTCATAACCCTTGCTTTGTTCTTCGATTTTAAAATCTAACAATTGGCTTAATATCTGATTTAAAAAGCGATACCCTACCTTAGAATCTTCAGCTTTCAGCAGCGCTATAAATCTTGGTTGAGCCCCTTTGTAGATTTTAAAAGTTCTATCTTTGACAATCACTTCTTGTAGCAGCTTGCTCTTTGGGTTTTCTTTGTATTTGATGATGATACCCGAACGAATCGTGAGATAAAAATCCTCCAAATCATCTTTTAAGTCATGTAAAATAGTAAAAAGCGCTAACATGCTATGTTGAGATATTTGACCTATAAAATAACCTTTAATCAATTGAATATAAAGCTGGTTGATGTTATCTAACTCTTTTGCCCACTCATGGTAAACAACCTCCAAATGCTCCACCAGATACGCATCTTCCAGTGTTGCAGCCAATTTCTCTTTATCGGTGGTTGTGAATTTTTCTTGTGTCTTTTGTACGACCTTAAATTGTTTGAGCAATGCGATAAAAAATGTATCTATATTTGAAAAGTTGTCTAATTTTTCAAGCTGAGTCTCATAAAGGCGTACGATTTTGCTGGCGGTAAAGTTAAAGTCTATTTTTTGTGTTGATAGCTCCACATCATCAAATATAGATAATGTACTATCCACTTTATCGAGG
>JAUZSH010000012.1 GCA_030949605.1 Ghiorsea sp. | reverse complement strand
TTCACTTAAACGGTAAAGCCCCCTATTAAAAGTCTCTGCACCGTCGTTCTTTTTCAAACGCACGGTGCAGAGATTTTAATCAACATTCCTATGCATATTTACTCAAAAGCCCAAGCAAACAGGGCTTTACCTTTTAAGCCAAGCTGTTCAAGCAGTAATACACCTAACAACGCAATCATAGAGCCTATCAATAAACCAACTGCTGGCCCAAACAACCACATAATACTGGCTTCTGCCGCTTCTGGTCCAAGTTCAACCGTGCGAAAGCCCATAATCACCCATGCTGGAGGATAAAGCACTGCGCCCAAACCAAACGTAAGCCCAAACACTTTTTTCCAGACATCTTTAAGTGATGTGAAGGCAACGATAAGCAAAAGCACACAGACCAGCACGCCCAATCCCATCGCATGGATATGACCGCGTAATAAACGCTGCATGGCATCTTTGGCTAACGACCCTGAGTGTGAATGTTGGGCATTACTAGCGTGTCCACTGCCTTCTTGGTGCGCCTGAGATGGCGATTCGTGATGGTTAGCTGTTATTCCTGATGCATGTGCATGACCCATCTCCGCCTCACCCATTGCATCCATGGTCATATCTTCCATCATTTTTTGTGCTTGCTGCTGCTGGATGGCTTCTTGCTGTTGTTCAAATGCGCCATGTAACTTTTCATGGTGGGTTGCCATATATGCTGCCCATAATGCACCCATCACTAGTGCTGCAACCCCCAATATCAACCCATGCCGTACCGTACTTATAACTTGCATACCCATAATTTTCTCCTGTGAAATAAAAAAGGGGAGCCAAGCTCCCCTTTTCAACCTTATTTATATATTACAGTGCCATATCAATAGCAAACACGAAGGAATTAAAATCAGACAGTGTTGCATTGGTTGCACCACCACCTGCCCCCATTCTTTCAACAACATTCTTACTTGTTGTATAGGAAAGGATTGCTTGCACATTCTCAGCCACTTGGTGAATACCATACAATGTTGTGTGGGTGGTTGCCGCAGGTTTTAAAACCGTATTGGTTAACATCTGCAAATCAACTTTACTTGAGTTGTATTTGGCACCAAGCATCCAGCCTTCTTGCATAATCCACTCGGTTGCCAACGTGATTGCAGTGACATCCAACTTGGTATTGGTCAGTGGATTGGTTTGATTACCCACTGTATATGCGCCCCAAGCTTGTAAGGGTTCACCATAGTTCACCGCAAAATCAATACCTGAACGGGTCACATCACTAAATGCCATAGGGTTTGCATTGGTTGCACCAGGTGCGCCCATTGCCATAACCATGGCTGCCTCACCACCAAACACATCACTGGTGTAGTTGGTTGCTTTATAAGTATAAGCGCCCACAATATGGTTATCCATGATTTCTTGGGCTACACGACCATACACTGTAGAGGTTTTATTGCCTGATGTTGAATCATTACCTGCAAGGCCATAACTCACGTTGTAGTATGTACCCACGCCTGAATCACCATTGGTAGTACCATGTACACTCACGCCATCCACCATCATCAACATGGTTGCACCTGCCATTTGTGCAGCATCTGCCCAACCATAACCCATAGGACGCTTAGACATCATGGTCATACCGTAACCCACATTGTTTTGTACACGACCAAAACGCACCTTAACAAGGTCATTCACATAATAAATACCTTCCAACATACCAATGCCACCAAGAAGGCTGGAATCCATCCACCATGAGAAGTTGTCATAAGAACCTGATGAAATTAAACCAAATTCACCATTACCAATTTTAGCATTGTCTTTGGCTCCATCCAACATACCAGGTCTATGCCCAGGCATGACTGCACCACCTGCATCAGCTTCTATCGGTGCTGCATTACTATATAAGACTTGTGTGCGAACAGTAAATGGAAATGCCGCTGCAAACACTGCATTATCACTGGCATCAAAGTTTTTACCCCTATCATCTTGGCTATCAATGTCACCACGCCCAGCTTCAAAACGATAACCGCGTTCACGGAAAGCTACACCCATCTTGGATAATTGTGGAAACATGGTATGGCAAGCGTTACAAGTCATGCCATATTTTCGTGCAAACACAGGTATCGCCTCTGCTTCTGTCGGCACCAGTGCGACACTGCTCACCGCCAACATGGCAAAACCACTTAATGTATATAGAATTTTTTTCATAGGGATACCCCTCCTTAAAGATGTTTGCTGAGCATATCAGCGGTCATACCTAAAGAGAGAAACATTGATGCCAACCCAGCGTATACACGGTCATCTTATTTTATTTCAGGAAAAGAACATCAATATCAATGGGTTATATGATATATCGCAGAGTAATGGTTATACTTCCATTTCCCGATATTGAGAAAAGCCAAGCATAAACCTCTCACATATAAGAATTTAATCGTCTAGTTTGCGGTATAAGGTTGAAAGACCGATGCCTAATTTCTCAGCTGCCACGGCTTTATCACCACCACAACCTTGAATCATGCGTTTAATATACTGTTTTTCATATACATGACAGGCTTCTGCTAGGGGTAATTCATGCCCTTCTTGTGGTTTTCCCATATCTGAGAAAAGTAAGCGTGTCATCCGTACCCAGTAACAAAGCACGTTCCAATGTGTTTCTCAACTCACGCACATTTCCATACCAAGGCTGGGTTTCTAACCATGATAGTTGTTCAGCGGTCATCTTAGGCGCTTGCCTGCTCCACTCATGGCAAATTTGATCCAACAAACGATAAGCAAGCGGTGTAATATCGCCACCCCTGTCACGTAATGCAGGAATATTTATCTTCATCACATTGAGTCGGAAATATAAATCTTCGCGAAAACGACCTTCAGAAACAGCCTGTTCAAAATCAACATTGCTTGCTGCAATCACCCTAGCCTGAAACGGCAATTCTTCATCACCGCCAACAGGGCGGAAACATTTCTCATCAAACACATGTAACAACTTCGATTGCATCGCCATAGGCAATTCAATCAACTCGTCCATAAAAAGTGTTCCCTTAGCTGCTGTTGTTAATAAACCTTTTCTATCGCTATCTGCACCCGAAAATGCGCCTTTTTTATGACCAAACAACTCAGATTCTAAAAGCTCTGCTGGAATAGCTGCACAGTTAATCCGTACAAACGGCTGGCTACTGCGCGTGGATAAACTATGCAGTAATCTCGCGACTACACCTTTACCCACTCCCGTTTCACCTTGCAATAACACAGGCACAGCACTGGCACTGGATTTTTGAATCAAATGTTGCACGGCTTGCATATTTTCCGAAGAACCAAGCACTGCCAACTCACCTTGGTCTTGAACAAGCTGCTCATTTTCAATCACTTTTTCTCGCAAAAGAAGCTTCTCTTGTAAGCGTTGTAGCCGTGCAAGTAGTTCATCAAACCGAATCGGCTTAGCAACATAATCATACGCACCCGCCGCAAAAGCTCGGGATGCCAAATCTCGATTGCCAAAGGCTGTCATCAATATAAGCGCTACCCCAGAATCCTCAATCGCATGCAACACATCAAAGCCCTCACCATCGGGTAAAAAGTTATCACACAATACAGCATCAATATTGCCCGAGTCTAAACATGCCAATGCTTCAGTAACGGTTGAAGCTTCCGTGGTCTCAAAACCTTCTTCGCGTAAGAGCTCCACGATGCCTTGGCGAATATATTGTTCGTCTTCAACCACTAATAGTTTCATGTTATACCCTTACCTTGTTGCGCAATAGGCACACTGATACGAAAACATGTGCCATGACCAGCATCCTCAAGCAGCGATAATGTACCATGCATAGCATCCATCAGCTCTTTGCTTATCGCTAAACCAAACCCCGTACCTTCCCCTTTTTCTTTGGTGGTTACGCTAGGGTTAAAAATAGATGCACGCATGTTTTTCTCAATGCCATATCCCGTATCACATACATCAATCACAACATGTTCACCTTGTTCAATCGTTTGAATATGCACCTCGCCACTTTCGCGACATGCATGACAAGCATTGTGAATGACATTCATCAACACCTGCATCAACATACTGCTGGAGGCATACACCAAAGGTATATTCGAACCCTCGTTGATTTTAATCACTACCCGTTTATGTTGGGGAGACATTTGCCCCAGTTTAACAGCATCTGCAATCACAGGTCTCACCGCGAATTCATGAAATCGAACATCAAATTCATGTCGACCAAAATCCAGCACTGTTTGAATAATCAATTCCATGCGCTCGGTTTCTTTGACGGCTGAGTCTAAATGTGAAGCCACTGCTTGCGTATCTTGTTGCGTCAACTTGCGTTTTGCCATGTGTAACAACATGCCTACCGAAGCTAAAGGGTTGCCTACTTCATGGGCAAGGCTTGCTGACATCACACCCAAAGCATTCATTTTTTCTTGATGCGCAGCCAAGCTTCGGATTCGATTTAGCTTTTGCTCTCGCTCCTGAAGAGCTTCACCCATGGTATTAAAAGCTTTGGCTAACTCTCCAATTTCATCATCTGAAACAACCGCACAATGCACATCAAAACTACCTTCTCCAACCCGTTGCACAGCCTTTTTCATTTGCACAAGTGGATGTACGATTTGATTATAAATAAAATAAGCTAAGAACCCTAAACTAAGCAATAATACCAACATTAAAGCAACTGTTTCTTGGCGCATATCCATTCGCAAACCCGCCATCATTTGCATAGCACGGTTGACCTGTTCATCTAAAGCATGGTGTTTACGGGTCAGGTGCTCAACAGCTTGCTTGGCTTCTGTCGCTATTTCATCAATAAAAATAGGACCTTCCATATTTTCTGTCGCAAACGGCAAAACAAATACCTTTCCTGCAATACCTTTGATGTTTTTCACACTTTGCATCAAGTCAGTTAAACTGCTGTCTTGGTATGTTGTTTCATATTGTTCAATCATTTGTACAAGCTTTTGCTGATATTGATAAAAAACATTTTCAGCCCGATGATCTCCCGTAATAAGAAAGTCATTGACCACTTTAATATTACGGTACACACCCATTTCAATCGCATGTAAATCGTGACTTTGGTGATTACTATTTTCTACAACCGCCGCTTCTTGTTGCAGATGGCGCATATCACTGAGTAAATCCCAGCCAAATACTGCCACCAGAAAAAAGATAAGGCTTAACAGTATCCCAACTTTTAATGCTAAATATTTACGCAAAACCAACCCGCCATATTATGTCTCTCTCACAACACTACTCATACCTATGATAAACTTTAGCTTCACCCTGCTTATCAAATGCCCATACACTATAGTGTTTGGGCGGTTTTCCTGTTGCTTGCATACCGGGTGACTGCATAGGCATGCCAGGTGCTGCAAGCCCAATAACCTGAGGTCGCTCTTTAAGCAAACGTTTCACATCTGAAGCCGGAACATGCCCTTCTATCACATAACCATCCACAATCGCCGTATGGCATGATGCCAACCCAGCGGATACGCCGTATTTTTCTTTCACTGCTGCCATGTTTTCATGCGGCACCTCTTTCACCACAAAACCTGCATCCCGCATATGTTTCGCCCAAGCTCCGCAACAGCCACAGCTTGGATTTTTATACATCACCACTTCTGCTGCAATAGACTCAGCCGTCAATCCACCTATCACAAGCATAGGAGCCAGCAATAGTCCTAACACAAGTTTTAATCGCTTTAATTGACACATTTTCATCTCCTTTCTTCCATCAAATCTTACTTCCAAACATCCAAATCTAAATTCAGCATCACAGCTTGCAAAATATCACTTCGCGTAACAATACCAACAAGTGTATCTCCCTCTACAACAGGCATAGCACCCACACGTTGCTCAACAAACAATCGCGCAATATGCCGTGCATCGGTATCCACACTGGCAGTTAACACTTTGTCTTGCATCACCTGCTCAACCAACACATTGTGTTTATCCTTCCCACAAGACAAACAAGCTGTTCCCGTGCCACATTTGCACCGATAAATATCACGATCTGAAATCATACCTATCAAATGACCCTGTGCAGACAGTATCGGAATATGACGAAAACGTCCTTGCCCTAAAATATTGAGTGCTTTTGCTGCTGCTTCTCTTGCAACAAGCGTTACAACTGGCGCAGTCATCACCTGCGAAGCTTTCAGTGAATGTTTCTTTTCATTTACACTGTCCGCCGACTGATAGGCTTGTAAGCTTTTAGCATGATATGTAAGCCAAGAACCATCATGACTATGATTTTCTTTAATTTCCTTGATTTTTTGGCTATTGCTTATTTTTTCCACACCTTTTCGCACAAACAACTGCTCTAAGGGAACCACATTACTAATGCCTGGTCCAAAAATTCGAAATTCAGGTAACATTGTTATCCCTCAATCATCCAGCAGGTACAGCAAAAACAAGTACAAATAATAAAGCCAGTCCGACAAGGATAAACCTTAATCGTTCCATATGGTTTTTACATACTGTAAAACCAACACAACATTGTAACAGGTAGTACAAGGCAAATGCTTTCGATGCCAACGTAATAATAGCAAAGGTTGACCCTGACCACGCCAATGCCATCGCCAAACCACCCACCAAGGCATAACCCCAACGCTGATTTACGCGGCCTACAGTCATTTCTGTCATATTGGCTGTGGCGGCTAATGTATCTGCAACAGCGGCTGAGAATTGCGACAGCCCTGCTGCAATAATGAGTGGTGCAACCAATAATACCGACACTTCTGCTGCCAATAAAATTAAACTGTTTTCAGCATAGTCACCATTCAATATCACCACAATCGGCAGTGCCAAGGCTACAAAAACAACATAAACAGTTAAAGATAAGTATTGTGACCAACGCGATGCGATGATTCGAGTTTGGCTATCAAACTCATTGCCAAGATAACGTGTAGTTTCAAAACCTTGCACCACAATTAAAGTACCCGCGACAATGGTAATCATTTCCCACGTGGAGCGCTCTGGCATGGCTGGCATCACGAAACTGCCCGCATCCATATAATATTGAACATCATACATCGCAAAACCAAGCAACAACATCGTTAAAATGGCTAGGGTGATATACAACGCCCAGCTCTCCATTTTTTCCAATGGTTTTAAACCACCTGCCACACCAATAAAAGTGATGCTGCCAATAATAATTGTGGTTAACAGGCTTTTGTTAAAACTCGAATCCATATCAAAAGCACTCAACACAAAAGAACTTAATATATGCACATACAAACAAATCGAAACTATATAAGCAGCGACAAGCGCAAAAGATGATAACCGCTCTAACATTAATGTACTTCGCTGTTCACCTTTCTCCAGCACAGGCTCTGCACATAAAATATTATGTCGTACCACCGCACCAGCCTGAAAAGCTACAAACGCTACCACCAACATTGCCAACACCGAATACGGACCAACACTGCTTGCCAATACTGGCACAATCACCAAGAAACCACTGCCAAAAATAGAAGCCAGCGGTGTGCTCATGGCAGGTGTTATTTGTAAAAAAGTCTTTGCTTCAGCATCACTTGAACATCGATGTGTCATATCATTTTTCATTGAAACCCACTTGTCACTCTTCATCACTGCATAATGCTGCATAAGCCTTGTTACCAAATAACATGCAACAAGGCTTACATATGCACTACATACTCACATTATTGTTCGTGTTTTAATCCACCCATCGTTTTACGATGAACACCATCCGACATGACTGCTGGCGTTTTAGTTTCATCTGAACTTTCTTCTTGTTTTTGATGGTGCAAACCACCCATTGTTTTGCGGTGTACACCATCCGACATCGATGATGCTTCACCTTTGTCTTCATTCATTTGCCCTTGGTGGTGCAAGCCACCCATCGTTTTGCGATGCACCGTATCCGACATTTCACTCGCATATGCTGGTGCAGTGAAAACTACCGCACCACACAATGCCATCATAACAACACTTATTTTTTTTCATGCCAGCCTCCTGTAGACCTACACGCCCTCATCATATATTCAGTACCAACGAACGTGGAATTGGCACCAAAATCTTACAACTTTGTATTCTTCAACCTTAGTGCATTCACAATCACTGAAACAGAGCTGAAACTCATGGCAGCAGCCGCAATCACAGGTGATAACAGCAATCCAAACACTGGATACAACACTCCCGCCGCAATCGGTACACCTGCCGAGTTATAAATGAAGGCAAAGAACAGATTTTGGCGGATATTTTTCATGGTTGCAGCCGATAAACGGCGTGCGCGTACAATGCCTGTTAAATCACCCTTGATAAGCGTCACACCTGCTGATTCCATCGCCACATCTGTGCCTGTGCCCATAGCAATGCCTACGTGCGCCTGGGCAAGTGCAGGTGCATCATTGATACCGTCACCTGCCATCGCCACAATTTTACCTTCGGTTTGCAAAGCTTTGACCACATTGGCTTTTTGGTCGGGCAATACATCCGCTTCAAAGCGGGCTATGCCAAGTTTTTCGGCAACAGCTTTGGCAGTATTGTGATTGTCACCTGTAAGCATCACCACCTCAATACCTTCATCCCTTAGCTCTTGAATGGCTGCGGGCGTTGAAGCTTTGATGGGGTCGGACACACCAATGAATCCAACCAGTTTTCCATCTGCAGCCAAATACATCACCGTCTCACCAGCCAACTGATGTTCTTCAACTTGTCCACTGACCTGCTCAATTTGAATATCATTATCCAACATCAAGTTCGCATTACCTAAATGAACAAAATATTCAGCCACAACAGCTTGTACGCCTTTACCCGTAACAGCAGTGAAACCTTTGGTTTCTTGAAGTTTTAATTTACGCTTCTCAGCACCCGCCACAATCGCCGCAGCAAGCGGATGTTCACTTGCGCGCTCCATGCTTGCCGCCAATAGTAAAACCTCGTCTTCTGCCATATCGGCTGTTGTGACAACCGTAGTCAGGCTGGGTTTACCTTCAGTGAGTGTACCTGTTTTATCGACAACAACGGTGTTCACCTTTTCCATGATTTCCAAGGCTTCTGCATTCTTAATCAATACACCCGCAGTAGCACCGCGACCTGTACCCACCATAATCGATATGGGTGTCGCCAAACCAAGCGCACAAGGACAGGCAATAATTAATACGGCAACTGCATTAATCATAGCATGAGCAAGCTTTGGTTCAGGGCCAACAAAATACCAAACTGCAAAAGCAAGTGCCGCAATTAAAATCACAATAGGCACAAAATAACCTGCAACGGTATCCGCCATTTTTTGAATGGGTGCGCGTGAGCGCTGGGCATCAGCGACCATGTTCACAATTTGTGAAAGCAACGTGTCTGCACCCACCTTTTCAGCCCGCATCAATAGCGAACCATTGCCATTGACCGTTGCCCCAATCAGTTTTTCTCCTGTAAACTTCTCAACCGAAATAGGTTCACCTGTGACCATGGATTCATCCACAAGGCTTTCACCTTCAGTCACCACACCATCCACTGGTACTTTTTCACCGGGGCGAATGCGCAACACATCACCAACTTGCACATCTTCCATAGGCACATCCACTTCTGTGCCATCATCTTTCACCAAACGCGCTGTTTTGGGTGTCATACCAAGCAAAAGTTTGATGGCCTCATTGGTGCGTGAACGTGCTCTTAGTTCCAATACCTGACCCAGCAAAACCAAGGTTGTAATCACGGCTGCGGCTTCAAAATACACATCCACAAGTGCTTCACCATTGGCACCTTCCATCTGCATGATGGGTGGAAACAATGAAGGCATAAACAACGCCACAATGCTGTACAGCCAAGCCACACCTACACCCAAACCAATCAGGGTAAACATGTTCAAATTCCATGTGCGAATGGATGCTACAAAACGCACGAAAAATGGCCAGCCACCCCACAACACCACAGGCGTTGCCAACACAAATTCAATCCATTGCACTGTGCTCATGTGCAAACCTGATGGTAACCAAGATGGTGCCAAATCAGCCACCATAGCCAAAATAAACACGGGAATAGATAACACTGCACTCACCTTAAAACGGCGGCTCATATCATTCAGCTCTGTGTTGTCATCTTCTGCCGATACCGTACGCGGCTCCAATGCCATACCGCATTTTGGGCAAGCCCCAGGTTTATCACGCACAATTTCAGGGTGCATGGGGCAAACATATTCTGTGGTTTCACTCAAGACAGGCACACCCACAGGCTCCAAAGCCATACCGCATTTAGGGCATGAATCAGGTTTATCGCTCACCACTTCTGGATGCATGGGGCAAGTATATGTACCCGAACTACGCTTAGCCTCGGTTGTTGTTGATGCCTTTTGATGTTCACAATCTTCATGTTTAGCGAGATAAGTTTCAGGTGTTGCTGAAAATTTAGATAAACATTTTTCACTACAAAATCGATAGGTTTTATCAGCATGTTTCACACGGTGCGTTGATGTTGGTTTAACAAACATCTGACACACAGGGTCAACCGTGTACTGCTGAGGACTATCTTCAAACTTATGTTGACACTTTGCGCTACAAAAGAACCAATCTTGCTCATGGTATATTGTATAATGCGCTGTTTCAGGTTTCACTTCCATACCACATACGGGATCCATTTTCATGCTACACCTCCATACAGTCTAATCTTTCTTGTTCTTGCCTTTATCACTTGAGTTCCAAGGTACTATGCGTGCGAAAACACTGTCTCCAGAACGGACATGCAGTAATGCCATCGAAACATGCCCCGCTAAGTAGACAAACAGTACAGCCGCTACCATTCCATGAACCTGCATCAGCAACTCAGCCTGAGCTGAAACTGGACTACCAAGCCCTGCCCATATATTCCAAATAATCAGCCCTGTGATTGCCATTGCAGTCATGGTAAGCAAACCAAACATTTCAACGATTAAAGCCAAGGCATTACCCGGCTCAACCATAGGTGATTTACCCATGAATATTCGAGGCAGACGTTTGGCGATGACCAAAGCTTCTCGCCAATGTTTTTGCGAAAACAAGACAGAAATTTGCCGCTTTTTAGGGCTTCCTCGATGCATAACCGCCCAAATGAAGTTTAAAAATACAAAAACAACAACCAGTAAACCTGCAGTACGATGTGCCTGCATTAATGATGAACCAAATGCATCGTTTTGCTGTATTGCATGGGTTGTTTCAACAGGTTTTAAATTCACTTCAGCATGTTCATGAGCATTATGCTTTGTCTCACTTGCGACCTTACTTTCGTGTGCAACAGGTGGAACATGAGCCTGACTCTCCGCACCATGTTGATGCTCGGGATGAGTCATCATCGATGCGACAGTTAATTGAAATATAACACCCAAGACCAAACCGGCATGCAACCAACGTGTAATAGGATGATAACCCTGCACATCTTCCAAAGTATGCTGTGTTTGTTTCAATTTATACTCCTTTGCTACCTACAAAAGTCATACGAAACAAACAGGAGCAACAAACAAAACACCAAAATAAAACAACTGAGTTTTGCACCATGTCTCTCCTGTTTGTATCCATTTTAAACCACCGTAAATTGCCCCATCATGCCTGCATCTTCATGCTCTAAGATGTGGCAGTGATACATATAAGGCGCACCCACAACGGTAGCCTGTGAATATTGAACGATGGCTTCCACGCGCGAGTTGGCAGGTAAATATACCGTATCTTTCAAACCTGTTTCATAAGCACGAGGCGCAGCACCATTTCGTGTCAGCAATTGGAAAAATGCACCATGAATATGGAAGTTATGATCCATGTTCGATGTATTCTGAATATCTAGAATCTCAATATTGATTCAGAGTCATCGCTTCATCAATGCGATTAATATCCATTTGTTTATTATTGATATACACATTGCCTTGACCCATAGATAAAATAAACGGGCGAGTGCGCACAGCTTGGTTGCGCTGTAAGGGTACAATCGTATTGGTTAAAGTGGCTGGTGTTGTGGTTACAGGTAATCGTACTTGCCAACCACATTGGCTTTAAACAAGCTCGTGCCTGAAGCCACGTCTTGAAATAAAATGCCTTGCCCTTGTAAAGCTGTGAAATCAACGACAATTTCAGCTCGTTCGCCAGGGCTCATGGTGATACTTGTCAAATTGACTGGTGCAGGTAATAAACCTTGCTCGGTGGCAATTTGTTTGAATGTGATACCACCACCAAATTGGAATGTATAAATCCGTGAATTGGAGCCATTAAGTAGACGAAATCTTACTTCTTTGGCAGGCACATCAAGTACAGGGTCAATCACCCCATTGACCAACATCGTATTACCTTTTTTACCTTGTATGATTTCCATTTGGCTTGCGCTGTAAGTAAATGTGCCATCGGCATTCATATCTCTGTCTTGCACAATCACAGGGAAATCATCGCTGCCATATGTTTTAGGTAAGCTCAAGGCTTGTGTTTCAGCATCATCAACAATAATCATGCCTGCTAGACCAGCATAAACTTGTGGTGCAGTAGCACCATGCGGATGGGGGTGATACCAATTGGTGGATGCTCTTTGATTGACAGTATAAGCCGCATTCCATGTTGTATTCGGGGCTATCGCTTGATGTGGACCACCATCCATATCAGAAGGTGGGCGCATACCATGCCAATGCAAGGTTGTTTCTTGCCCGATTTGATTGGAGACATTTAAATTCAAAGCATCCCCTTGTTTCACTCTTAAGGTGGGCGCTAAAAAGTTGCCATTAATGCCCATGGTGTTGGTCACACCACTTCCTGTAAACTGCTGGGTACCTGTTTGCATGGTTAAATTAAACACACTTCGACCTGTGTTGACATCCACTGTACCCAGCAGCTCTGGCGGTGTAAAAAATGGACGTGTAAATACGCCAGTATTCAACGAAGGCTGTAAACTTACCCCGCCACGACCCATGCCACCACCACCGCTACTGCCGCATGATGTTATCGCTAAACCTGCTAAACCTGCGCCACCTGTCTTTAAAAAAGATCTTCTATCCATGTTATTTCCCCTCCGTATAATAAATGCTCGCTTTATGTTTTTTACCATCTGCTGTTTTGAATAAAATCATTACGCCATGTTTACCTGCATGACCAAGGTCATAACCTGCCATATACCAATCACCCATTTTCATTAACATTTTGGATTCTGATGAATTGTTAGGGTGAAACACTTTGGAATTGATAACGACATCAGACAATGCCTTTCCGCCTTGCTCAACTTTGACCATGAGATTATGCGAACCGCCATGTCCCATGCCGTCTTTAGCAGGCATAATGTGAAAACTTACAGTATAACCATCCACTTCTTTTTTCTCTAAAAACATTGCAGATGGTTTATCCATCTGCATATCACCATGCCCACTGTTCATGTCATGGTGACTACCTTCATGTTGTCCATGTTGTTTCATCTCATGTCCACTCATATCATGACCTTCGTTGGCCTGCACAACCTGCGCAGATGCCAACGCCATCATTCCCACAATCACTGCTATTTTTTTCTTCATCGCTATCTCCTTTCCTATTTAATGTTTATGCTCTAATATTTCACTGGAGTCTGAGTTCATATCATGTTCCCAGCCACTACCATCATGAAAGGCAGCACAGCCACTTAGGCTGACCACTACCCATAATACCAATATCAACTTACTCATGGTTCATACCTTGCATATCCATGCCCTCTTCATCATCAGATGAATGCATCATGCCGTGCATAGGCATACCTTCATGTCCACTCATGCCTTCATCATCGCTGAATACATTTTTTAACATGCAGCCATTGAGTGTAAGTAATCCAACTACCAGTGTTGCCATCATTAATTTAGTGTATTTCATGTTTCTTCTCCTTGTTTTATGTGTTTTTCTTTCCATTGTAAGACCAAGCCATAAATGACTGGCAAGACCAATAAACTTAAAATTGTGGCAGTAAACATGCCGCCAATCATGGGTGCAGCAATACGCTGCATAACATCCGAACCTGTACCACTTCCCCACATAATCGGAATTAGCCCTGCAATGATTGCCGTGGCTGTCATGGCAATGGGGCGCACCCGCTGCGTTGTGCCTGATGACACCGCATGCAGAATATCAGCACTGGATAACGCGCCACCTTTTTCAGCGCGAAGCTTGGCAACGGATTGGTCGATAAAGGTCATCACCAGCACGCCGATTTCTGCCGACACCCCAGCCAGCGCAATAAAACCAACAGCAACAGCCACACTCATATTGTAACCCAAGAGCCACACTAGCCAGAAGCCGCCAACCAGCGCAAAAGGAATGGATAACATCACCACAACAGGCGAAATAAAGTTTCTAAAGTTGAAATACAGCAATAAGAAAATGGTGAGTAGGGTAATCGGAATCACCACTTTAAGGCGGGCATTGGCACGCTCCATATATTCAAACTGACCCGACCAAACCAAGGCATAACCCGCAGGAATATTGACTTGTTCTGCCACCATTTTCTTGGCTTCTGCCACATAACCACCAATATCCGAGGTGGTAATGTCCACATAAATCCAAGCATTGGGCGTGGCATTTTCTGTTTTAATCACAGGTGGACCACGGCGCAAATTCAAATCCGTGACCAAGGACAAGGGAATTTGTGCGCCTGTTGGTGTGGCAATCAGAACTCGTTTCAGTGCTTGCATATTATCACGCAACTCACGTGGATAACGCACATTAATCGGGTAACGCTCCAGCCCTTCCACCGTTTCACTAACATTCATACCGCCAATTGCCGATTGAATCACATCCTGAATATCACCCACTGTAAGCCCATATCGTGCGGCTTCTTCGCGATTGATGTCAAAATCAAGGTAGTAACCACCCGCCGCTTTATCAGCAAAGGCAGAGAGCGTATCAGGGTGATTTTTGAGTACATTCTCAATATCCCCCGCCACTTTCTCCAATACATTCAAATCAGCACCCGACACTTTAATACCAATCGGTGTTTTGATGCCTGTGGACAACATATCAATGCGTGTTTTAATGGGATAAGTCCACGCATTGGCAACACCTGGGAACTTGATGGCTGCATCAAACTCACTCATCAGTTCTTTGGTTGTTTTATCAGGGTCTGGCCACTCACTTTTGGGTTTAAGGCGAATGGTGGTTTCAATCATGGCAAGTGGTGCAGGGTCGGTTGCTGTTTCAGCACGCCCAACTTTACCAAACACATGATGCACCTCAGGGAATGTGGCAAGGATTTTATCCGTTTGTTGCAACAACTCTTTGGCTTTGGTGATTGAAATGCCTGGATAGGTTGTCGGCATATACAAAATATCACCCTCATCCAAAGGTGGCATAAATTCTGAGCCTGTTTTCATCACAGGATATGCCGTCACAGCCAACACAACCACTGCAATGATTAGCGTAACTTTGCGCCATTGCATGGCTAATCCAAGCACAGGTTGATGCAATTTTTTCAAATGTACATTCAACCAATTGTGTTCTTCACTAGGAATTTTACCGCGAATCAACAGCCCCATCAGCACAGGCACAAGGGTGACTGCTAAAATCGCAGCCGCAGCCATAGCATAGGTTTTGGTGAAGGCGAGCGGTGCAAACAAACGTCCTTCTTGCGCTTGTAAGGTAAACACGGGCAAAAACGACACCGTGATAATCAACAATGAGAAAAACAAAGCTGGCCCCACTTCTTTGGATGCCGTCATCACCGCATCCCAACGGGCTTTCACTCCCGCATCTTCTTTGAGTTTCTCCATGTGTTTATGTGCATTTTCAATCATCACAATCGCACCATCAATCATCGCACCAATGGCAATCGCAATACCCCCAAACTCATGATGTTGGCAGACAATCCTTGCCAGCTCATAATGAGGAATGCCATCAAGATGCCAATCGGCAGACTGATGATGGCGACCAATGCCGAGCGCACGTGCATCAAGAAAATCAAACAAATAATGGCAACCACAATCGATTCTTCGATGAGTTTTTCTTTGAGGTTGTCCACTGCGCGCTCAATCAAATCGCCCCTGTCATACACAGGTATAATTTCTACACCTTCAGGTAAACCTGCTTTAAGCTCTTCTAATTTTTCACGCACCCGTTCAATCGTTGCCAAAGCATTTTCGCCAAAGCGCATGATGATAATACCACCTGCCACTTCACCTTCACCATTAAGCTCTGCCAAACCTCGGCGCAATTCAGGGCCTAGATGAATATTTGCCAATTGTTTAAGAAAGATGGGGGTTCCATTGTCATCCACACCTACGGGAATGATTTCCAAGTCGTGAATAGACTTGATATAACCCAAACCGCGTACCATGTATTCGGTTTCACCCATTTCAACAAGGCGACCACCCACATCATTATTCGAGCGTTGAATCGCATGTTTAACCTTGGCGAGCGGGATATTATACGCCAACAGTGCATCAGGATTGAGTTCAACCTGATACTGCTTCACATAACCACCAATGGATGCCACTTCCGACACCCCTTCCACGGTTTGCAGCGGGTAACGCAAATACCAATCTTGAATGGAGCGAAGCTGCGACAAATCATGTTTGCCCGTTTTATCGACCAAGGCATACTCATATACCCAGCCTACACCCGTGGCATCAGGGCCAAGCTTGGGAGAAACACTGGCTGGCAAACGGTCTGCCGCATAGTTCAGGTATTCCAAAACACGGGTGCGCGCCCAATACATATCTGTGCCATCTTCAAAGATGACATACACCATAGAAAAGCCAAAAAATGAATAACCACGCACCACTTTAGTATTGGGTACAGACAACATCGCCGTGGTTAGCGGGTAGGTCACTTGGTCTTCCACCACTTGCGGTGCCTGCCCTTCAAAATCAGTGAATACAATCACTTGCACATCGGACAAATCAGGGATGGCATCCAAGGGTGTATTTTTCATGGCTTGGAAACCTGCAAAAGTAATCAGCAGCGTTGCAATCAATACCAAAAATCGATTTTTGATGGATGCTTCAATCAGTGCACGAATCATGATTACATACCATCCATATTCATATCGTCCATCTGGATGTCTTCAGACATATCCATGCCTTGCATATCTACGGCATCACTACCACTCGGCGCATTGAGGCTTTCCATCATTTTAGCCGTGGCTTCTTGGAGTTTGGACTCGGAATCAATCAAAAATTGCCCCGATGTGACCACTTGTTCACCCGCATTTAAACCACTGATAATTTGCACCAAACCATCCGCTTCGACACCAAGCGTAACCTTGCGTGGTTCAAACTTGCCAACACCACGCTGCACAAAAACCTGCTCTTGCTCCCCTGTGCGTATGATGGCTTCCAAAGGTACAACCACAGCATTAAATTGTTTACTGGCGTTCACAACCACATTGGCAAACATTTCAGGTTTCAAAGCAAGTTCAGGGTTATCAAACTCTAAGCGCACCTTGAGTGTGCGTGTTTTGGCTTCCAAATAGGGGTAAATAAAAGTGACTTTACCTTTAAATATTCGCCCAGGAATGCCTGCAACCTGCATGTTAGCTGTATCACCTTCTTGCACCCAAGGCATATCATCTTCATACAAATCAACAATCACCCAAATCCTTGATAAATCAGCGATTTTATACAATTCAGTATTGGGCGTGATACGCTGTCCGTCGCGCGCACCAATCTTCATCACAATACCATCAAAAGGCGAATGAATATGTAATCCTTTCATCACCTTACGTGTTTTGTTGAGTTGTTTAATTTGATGCTCTGGAACATCCAATAACTGCAACCGTTCACGCGCCGAAACAAGCAAACTTGCAGCACCATCGCGCACATCTTTAAACGGACTATTTTTCAATGCTTCAGCATTATTCAACGCCAATAAATATTCCTCTTGGGTTGCCACCAACTGCGGCGAATAAATCGACATCAGCATGGTGTCTTTGCTGACATTTCTCACCTGTTTTATCAACAAACATCTGCTCGACCCAACCGTCATATTTGGGATGCAATAAGGCGACGCGTTCCTCATCATAAGTCACCCGACCAATGGTGCGAATATCACGGGATAAATTTTGCTGTTTGGCAATCGTTGTACGCACAGCCATGTTTTGCACCACAGTACCATCAATCGTTACCGTGCCGATAGGTGAATCCCCACCACTACCGCCATCGGCATACACTGGGATATAATCCATACCCATCTCATCTTTGGCAGGTGCGGGTGAAGTAATCGCTGGGTTCATTGGGTTGCGATAGAACAAGACTTTTTTCTCCGCAGGTTTATCCGACTTCTGCATATACAGGAATATAATCCATGCCCATCTCATCTTTGGCGGGTGCGGGTGATGTAATGGCCGGGATTCATGGGATTGCGATAAAATAATACTTTTTTTACATCGCCTTGCTTGGCTTGCATATCTGGTGACGAAGGGGCAAACATATAACCCGCACCTAACCCAAGCAGTAACATCAAGCCTGCAATTGTTATGGTTTGTTTATTCATGATGATTCTCCAGATGTTTGTTGGCTGATTTTTCTTGGCTTGATTGAGTCATGGCGTGAATATTTGTGCCTACTGCCGCATCAAGCTGTGCTAAACTTTGTTTGGCTTGCGCCAATACTTTCCAATATTGTGTTTCATAGTTGTAGAGTGTAATTTGGGTGCGAACGAGGTTTAAAAAGTCCACTTTATTCACTTGGTAGGCTGCAAGCATGGATGCCACGGTTTGTTGCGCTTGAGGAATGATGCCCTGCTTAAATAACAATGCCTGCTGCTGCGCCCGCTGATAATCGGATAAGGCAACTCCCACTTCAGCTTGCACTTGTGCCAGCGCATCTTCATAAGCAAACTCAGCCTGCATGGCTTCTGCTTGACGCTGCCCTAACTGTGCATCTTGTGTATCACCAAAAGGAATATTAAAGCTAAAACTTAAGCTGGCTAAATCAGCTCTGTTTAAGCCCGTAGCAGGATTGGTTGCCCTTATTCCATAGCTGGCAGACACTTTAAAATCAGGATAAAAATCTTTCTCTGCCACAGCTACTTGCGCTTGCCTTGCATCGATACCCCACTGCTTGCCATGCAAAAGTGGACGGTTGATTTGGGCGACTTGTAACAAGGCTTCTTGGCTTCGCAAATCATGAAGCAGCTCATCGACTGTGTTGGGCAATATGATTGATGTTGAAGCGGGTTGATTCAACAAAGCATTCAACCTTGCCTGCTCAGATTGACGCATGGATTGCCATTGCATTTGACTATCCAAAAGCTTGGATAGTTCCAACTGGGCTAGCAACACGTCTTGCTGCAAACCTTTGCCTGTTTTGTATTTGGTTTCAGCAATTTTAATAAACTGCCTTAACAGACTTTTATTTTTTTCAACAATCACCAATGCTTTATCAAGGTAAAATAAGTTCCACCAACGCACCTGCACTTGGCTAATCAGTTGCAACCTAAGCTCTGCAACATCTTCCTGCCCTGCTTTAGCTGTAAAACGTGCTGCGTCTTCTAACAAACCTAATTTTCCTGGAAAAGGAAGGGCTTGGCTAATGCCCACTTGGAATTGGGTCATATTTTCCTGCCCACGTTTCCATGTATCCACAGGAAAACTAATGGCTCCTAAAGATAGCACAGGGTCAGGCAAACTACCTGCTTGCACAGGTTTAAAAGCCAGTGCTTTCGCCCTAGATTTTTGCGCTTGTAACAATGGTGATTGCACCACCAAAGCTTTGGCTTGCGCTAATGTTAACGGTGCTGTTTCTGCATGAGCAATACCAGTCCACAAACAAACACCCATCAAAGGTAAAACATATAAGGGAAAGGATTTCATCCAAACCTCCTGCTAAGATTTAAATGTCGGAAATTTCATTGAGAAAAAATGCACGACAAAAACCACAGCGAAGACCGCTATGGCGTTAGCAAAAGGTTAAATCAAACGCGGAAGCGAAGGTTTAAATTATAAGTTGTAAGGGAAGTGTATTGGGTTTGTAAATCGGGCGGAGAAACAACAAATGTTGCGGTTTCAATGTCTAATGCAGTAGGCATAATCGCCACGACAACGAAAACAACCGCGAAGCTGATCTTGTTTACATCATGTTTATCAAATGAAACACTGACATCTGGCAAGTCACAATGGGCGCAAGCATGTACATCCATCGGTTTATCCATGTTTGGCATCTCTGCCATACTCATGCTTGAACCTATGCAATGTTCCATGTTTGATGCTTGCGAAACAGGATCCGCAGACACCGTTGGCACACAAAATCCAGCCGCAATCACTTGCAACATAAACACACTCAATACCAAGGTGCTTATGCGTTTTGCAGAAGCTTTGACAGGCTTGAAAATATTTTTGATTCGACCAAACATGTTTGCATGTTAGGCTTTTGCGTCAAGAAAAGTCAAGTTAAAAAGCTTTCATCGTTGAGCTAAAACCCGTCACTCCCACATCAGCTTAGTACATCAATCAGTTAAAATTGTCGGGTAAAGTTTCCTCGAAAAAAGGGGGGCGTTACCGAATGGCACTAAGTTAAGCAATTTATGCTGTGTTTCCAACGTTTTTCGCTGCATTTACGTTATCACTAAAATGTCTGAGGATTGTCTTTCATTCCAACACAACCGATTCGATTCCTTCAACTATATGAAGTGCTTTTATTCAATGTTACATTGGTCTAAGTGCCTTTTGCGACCAGAAATATAATAGTCAAACCTACCGAGTCATAAAGCGTTGTTTTTCAACAAGTCTTGAGGTTTTTCGTTCCGAATGAGCCATGCTAAATTGCTTAACTTAGTGCCATTCGGGACGCTACCCTTTTTTCTGATCAATAAGGCTTCATAAATCATTATAAAATATATGTTTCTGCATCCATTCACCTCATTAAAGGGTAGCGTACCCTTTTTTTAGGCACAATCTAACTCGAATTATTCATGAATCATTGTGATAATCACGTAGAACCTTTGTTTGCAACGGGTTTTCTGAAAGAGTTCGTAGCCACTGCTTACGGGCTATTGAGGAAAGATTTGTTGCGAGTAAAGGGGCAAGCGAGGGCGCGGCAGCATTTATGAATTATTCGGGCTAAAGGGAGTGGTGGTGATAGAAATTCGAAGAAATATCAAGAAAGTAAAATCAATCGAGTCTGACCCGAATGGCACTAAGTTAAGCAATTTAATATGCTTTAGCTAGGTGTTAAGTAGCGTTTAAAATGTTAGCTTTTAACATGTATTTTATACCTTTAACCCTACCAAACTTACGCCTTCCAAGACAAAGAAAAGCAGCGCGTTCAGTGCAGCAGAAGCTTGCTGGTGAACTGGCGAAGTTAAAGCAAAAATCATTCGTCCAGCTTGGTGAATGTTTCGGCAAGTTTATTCCTTCCCACCTTCTTACACCATCCAAATCAGGTCGGCATAGCCGCAACCGTATTTTCAGCAAACAAAACACTTTTTGGGCATTTCTTTCTCAGGTGCTGGATGCAGAAGGAGGCTGTAAAGAGGTTACCTTGAAGTTTCAAGCTTTTATGACGAAGAGTTGTGGGAAAGTAGTTGCCTGCTCCACCTCTGCATATTGCCAAGCACGCAAGAACATAGATGAAAGCTGGCTTGAAAACATTTTCAAGCACCTGTCGCAACAGTTATCACATGCTAAGGGAAGAATAAGCCTTCAAGGTAGGCGAGTTATCGTTGCTGATGGAACAGGCTTGAGTATGCCAGATACTGTGGAGAACCAAGAGGAATGGCCTCAGCAAAAACATCAAAAAGTGGGGTGTGGCTTTCCTCAAGCTGCGCTATGTGCTTGCTTTAATTTGGATAATGGCGCACTTCTTAGTTATGCGTTGGGTAATAAGAAGAGCCATGAGCTACCCATGTTGCGCCAGCAAAGTGACACGTTTAAAGCAGGTGATATTTTTCTCGGCGATAAAGGTTTTTGTAGCTACTACGATCAGTCTACATTTAAAGATAAAGGCGTGGATTCTGTGGTGACATTGGCACGCCGCAAACCTGTTTCAGCATCTCATGCGGTGAAGGTTATTGACCATAACGACTTGCTTATAACATGGCCTAAACCCAAGCATACTAAGGCTTCAAGTTACTCAAAAGATGACTGGGAACAATTGCCTGAAAGCCTACCAATGCGACAAATAAAGGTTGTTGTAAGCCAAGCAGGGTTTCGTGTTCAAGCGTTTTATATTGTGACAACTTTACTTGACCCAGTGTTGTATCCAGCAGATGAAATCGCAGACCTTTACTTTGAACGCTGGGATGTAGAGTTATTCTTTAGAGATATCAAAACAACCATGGATATGGATATTCTACGCTGCAAATCACCAACGATGGTTCGGAAAGAAATTACCATGCACCTGATTGCTTATAATTGCATACAAAGCCTTATTGTAGAAGCTGTTGCACACACCAAACAGAAAGTTCGCCGCATAAGTTTTAAGGCAAGTTTGCAAACCATTAGGTCATGGAGCATACAACTTGCTCAAAAGATGCCAGATAAAGAGCGTCAACGTTTGCTTCGACTTTTATATCAAGCCATTGCTAAAAATGTTGTCATCGAAAGGGTGGGAAGAAGTGAGCCAAGAGCTGTCAAACGAAGGCCTAAAAACCATCACCCCTAAATCCTGCAATCCCCTGACAGCTTAATCCAAAAAAGGTAGACTCCTTCATAAGTTAGCAGCTCAATCAAAAACAAAAGGAGTCACCTTTTCAGTGAGAAACTCTAAAGCAAAACATACCCGCAAGTCTACCCGAAAAGTAACTATTGAAAGCACAGGTAAAAACCTGACGATCCATGCGGGTCTGGTTCCAGTTATGCGGTTTCTTGGTAAGTTGGGGTTTAGCAAGGCTTTCCATCGTACGGTTGAGCATCGGCGCGCCCATAATGCCCGTTATCAGCTATCTGATGCCGTTGAATTAAATGTTCTCAGTCTGATTGCAGGTGCTCGCAGTGTGGATGAAAGTATTCGAGTGTGGGCAGATAATGTGCTGCGAAAGCTTGGCGGCTGGGATAATATCATGAATGCGACCACCATGGGGCGTATTCTTAAAACGGTCACAGAACAACATATCTACCAGATGGAAACCTTTAACCACATCATGCGAGGTCGCGTCTGGAAACGCGCTAGAGCATTGACATCTAGCTTGATGCGGGGTTCGATGTGGATTGATGTCGATTCCACGGTCAAAACGACTTATGGCAAACACCAGGAAGGCGCGGCAGTTGGTTACAACCCGCACAAACGTGGCGCACCTTCTTACCATCCACAGTTGGCATTTTGCGCTGAGACCAAGGAGATTCTTCAGGCATGGCTGCGTTGTGGTGACGCTTATACTTCCAACGGTATCGTTGCGTTCATGAAACAGTTGGCGGCGCATCTACCCAATCGTATGCGTTTGGTCTTTCGTGGTGATTCGGGTTATTTTGTTGGCGCGCTGCTGGACTGGTTGGATGCACGCGGTGATGGCTACCTGATCAAAGTAAAACTGAAAGGACTGGTTGGTTTGCTTGAAATACAGCAATGGCAAGCTGTGGCTGGTCATGACGGCTGGGAACAAGCTAGCTTTACCCATCGTTGTGGCACATGGGCGCACACACGAACCTTTGTTGCTGTACGCAGGCTTAAGGATGAAGACTGCAATCAAGGCAAGCTGCTGGATATGCGGTCGTATGATTATTTCTGCTATGTCACCACGGAAAACCTTACACCATGGCAAACCCACAAGAAGTATGGTGAACGTGCAACCTGTGAGACGTGGATTGATGAAGCCAAGAATCAGATGGGCATGGCACACATCAAAACGAAAAATTTCCTAGCCAGCTCCGCATTATTCCAATGCGCGGTGCTTGCTTACAACACCGTGCGCTGGATGGCACTGGTGAGTGGCGACAAACAATTGATGCGATGGGAGATGGCTAGTATTCGTACTTTTATGGTGCGTATGGCTGGAAAGCTTGTTTGCGGAGGCAGGCAGATGACTTTGAAAATACCCACAACGTTGCTGCACCCCAAACCTTGGCAAAGCTGGCTAAGGGTTGGCATGACCTAATTTAAACTCAGATACGTCTTATCATGATGAAGATGGAAGCGGCTGATGATAGACAGTTATGGTTTTGCACGCGCTAAATTCAAGAAGCAGCCCTGATTGTGCATCTATTCTAACATAAGAACGTATCACATTGAAAAAAAATCGAGAAATATGAGCCGATTCTACCAATAGTACACTTTCATTGAACAGGGTTATTCTTGGGGATTAGCACTGAAAGTGCCACTTGCAGGATTTAGGTCACCTATTAACAGCTCCAAGACACGAAATGAAAATAACCCAACACCGGAATACGCATAGAGCTGAAATTGCTTAACTTAGTGCCATTCGAGTCTGACCCTATTGATTCTATTGATTTCAATGGACCAAGCTCATCCTCAAGCCAAGGAAATAATGACCCTTGAATTCTTTGCCAGATTTGCGATAATTCATCATGTAGGTGGTTCATCTATAATCTCCTTGTTGGCTTGTGTCGTTAATGGCTTATATTACCAGCAGGGAGTTTTTTTTCACGCTTTAAATAGCGATAATTCGGCACGAATGAAGAGTTTTGCAATTACCTCAAATGTCGCATTGCAAGACCTGCCCCTATGTCTGGGTTATTTCACCTTGGGCATAAGGCTGCTATGTAAACTCCAATGGTAGTAGACCTGATGTGTTTAACCTTTATAAAATTATAAAATGAGTGAGGCTTTAAAATGGTAGATGTAAAGAAACCAACATGGAAAGATGTGAAAACTATTTTAACTGGGAAAGATAACCGAGAATTGATAAAGCTGGTTTCAGATTTGTATGCATTAGGATCTGCCAATAAAACTTTTATTCATGCTAGGTATTCTGTTGGCAAGGCTACACTCGATCCTTATAAGGTGATTATATCAGATTCGCTTTATCCTGATGTTTATAAAAATAAACCCATAAAACTTGCTGTCGGTAGAAAAGCAATATCAGATTATTTTAAAGCAACGAAAGATGAGCTTGGAAAGCTGGCATTGATGTTTCATTATTTGGAAATGGGCAATCAATTCACTGTTGAATATGGTGATATAGATGAAGCATTTTATTCAAGTCTGGAATCAATGTTTGAAAAAATAACTGTGATACTTAGACAACAGCCAAAAGTCATTCAGGATGAGTATGTATTTAGGCTGGGAAGTGTCGTCGAATCTGCCCAAGATATAGGGTGGGGTTATTATGACTGTATTGATGAGATATTTGAAGAATTTGTTGATAGCATAAGCACCAATAAAATCCAAAAGGAATGACCTGAATTCAGGACATGCTATAAGTAGTAAAACAATACCTTCGCCAAAATTGATAGGGTAGCCACTTTGTCATAGTATAATTTTTTTTCTAAAAAAACAAATAACCGACATTCCGCACCCTGTATTTCCAGTTTTTCGATTTAAGTTAATTACAAAGCCACCAAGGAAGTCGTACATAAATGCCATTTTCAAGCTTGGAAGTAAGGCTTTAGCCTCGCCTTTTTTAAGCAGGTAAAAGGGTTTTGCCATAAATCAAGCCAAAACCTTACACTAGGCTTTAGGAGGGCGAGGCTAAAGCCTCACTTCCAATGAGAATAACACCTAAAAACTTACATTGAGCGGGTATGTTTTATCGTTTATTGGTTATTTTATCCTTATAAATCAATGAGATAAGGACATACATCACGATTCTGATTACCCTACGAATTTCAATCTACAACCAACTTAAGCAAAAAAGTTGAAAATCGGTACCGTAATTTTCATTAAATGGCTAAATGATTCGGTCATAAAAGGCTATTTTTATTCAATATGATGAGAACAAACATCATCCGACATCAATTTTAAATCATTTTTTTAAAAAAAGTTACCCGCTCAATGTAAGTAAAAACGGGTCATTTCAAATGTGCTTGAGCTACATTTTTCTCGCGCTTACCTTCTTCGGGGGGGAATATATACGGTATGGGAAATATGCATGCTCACTCTGGAGCATAGGAACGAAAAGGAGTCATCAAATGAAACAATGTATCATGCTAACAAGCATTCTATGCACAATATTTTTCACGACACTTAGCCATGCCACACCAGCTGTCGGTTCACGTGAATACAAGCTTATGCTGAATCCTGCCTTGTTTAATGGCGCAACCCCTAAAATTGCTATCAGCAACTATTGGAATGAACTTCATACTCTCCTTCAAAGTGGCACGATTAACCGTGAAACCAATGGTCTATTTCGTTTAAAAAAACAACGTACCGTAAAGTTTTATGATACACCATCTAGCTGCGTATTAAGAAATAAGGGTTATAGTTTTCGTGAGCGTGTCGAAAACAATTTGCGTGAGGTGACTTTAAAATACAGGTCATACGATCGTTTTATTTCAGGGCATAAAAACATGCAAGGTGATGCAAATCGCAATCCCGTCACAAAGTTTGAAGAAGATATTAGCCCTCCCTTCATTTCAAAATACTCTCATTCAACCTCGCAAAGCATAGGTGCTGGAAAAAATTTAAATGATATGAATGATCCTATCGGTTTGTATCAGGGCTTGCTTACTTATGGGTTCAACCCAAAGGAGCCTATTGCGTTGGTGAACAATCTCATTATATCGGAAAAAGTATACAAAGGTGTATCCGTTGATTTGGGTAAGTTAAAAGCCAAGTTTTCCCTTACGCTTTGGTATGATACAAACACCTCAACCACGCCAGTTGTTGCCGAAATATCATTCAAATATAAAGATACCAATGAAAACTACTCTGACAATGTAACGCAACGAGCCTTGGCTATTTTTGAGATCATGCAAAATATGCCGCACTGGGTATCTACAACATCATTAACAAAGACAGCTTTTGTATTTGCATATGCCACACCTGAATTCTGCAATTAGAGCTTACTCAAAAAGTATGGCGTAAGCGTTGCGTCCTATGAAAATAACCACATCAGTTTCCAGTTATGTGCAAGACTTTTGTGGTCATCCGAGTAAAATCTTTGCACTTTATGCGGCTGACAACATGATATTATTTCAATAGTTTATGACTTCTTGAGTTTAATCCAATTAATTCTGTGGTGTGGATAAAAAGGAATCCGACCCCTTTTCCACCCTTTTAGAGTCATTAATCATGCCATGCTGTTAAGAACTCAGCAAAATGAGGGCGTTGCTCGGCTTCAGATTCAAGGTAGTTACGCATACCAAGAATAGCACGCGCATAGGCTCCTTCGGAGAGTTCACCTTTGAACAACATCCAACGAAACATAATTAAAGCCGTGGTGCAGACATCAGTTTCGCAATAGTTGCGAATCGCATTAATTTCACCACCTTCAAACATGCCTCGCACATCATCACCTGCTGTGTCCAGTTTACCAGGAATGCCAAATGTCGTAGCGACTTCGTGCATGGAGCAGCGAGCGGATGCGCCAAAATCAGACAATACTTCGAGTAAATCGAGGTGATAATTGTGTGAATAGCGGGTTTCGTAGTTGTTCCATTTATCGCCTTCTTTAAACCACCTTGGGCAAGATAAACCATGCACCATGGCGCGATATTTAAGCACAGGCATATCGAAACCTCTGCCATTAAAGCTGACCAACTGTGGGGCGCGAGACTCAATGATGTTGAAAAATCCTTGCAACATCTCTTCTTCGCTGGAATCGGCTGTACCACCTGTGGCAATACGTTTGATAGCAAGTTCACTACCTTCTTTGCCTATTTCGCGGGTGAGGTGGACATAACTGATAGCGACAATTTGATGAAAGGGCTGCCTTGGAAAATCATTTTTACCGTTTGTTTTCTCTAAAAAATAAGCGGATAAAGCATCACGGGCTTCAAAATCATCCATGTCTTGCTGACCGAGTAAACGGCGTGTGGCATCGGCATCAGGTACGGTTTCAATATCATAAACAAAGATTTCACGTTGCATAGCTTAACTCCCTTATCAAGCTTCAAGCTTTGCACAAATGATGCGAATATCCAAGTTGGTGTCTCACCTAGCCCGTATTATTCAGGCTACCCTTCTATTTTGAGTCTGTCTTAAGTGAGGTAACGATTGTTTTATTTAACTGATGTTACACAGTCGGGCTAAAATTCGTCATTTCCACGCAAGAATACAGGAACGAGAAAATATATGGCAGAAAGTCATGATTGAGGAAGTGCGACTCAAGGTGAAGGCGTAAGCCTGAGAAAGCACCCTGGGGTGTCAGTCGCGCATGCATGATGATGCTTCTCATGCGGGGCTAAAGCCCCACTTCCTATATTTAGATTGCTGTATTACCGTTCATTTTAACGAATAAAGGTAAAACTGAAATCTACGCGCTACAAATGAGAATGGTGTCATTCTTTCTCAACAAAGTGCGTAACATCAGTTATTTAAAATGCTATTGATGACTTCAATATAAATGATATGTTCCTGTGTCTGAATACGTTGATGCAATGCGTGCCAATCATCATCAGCAAGAACTGGCACACAAGCCTGCGCAAGAATTTGACCACTATCCAATGCTTCTGTTACATAATGCACGGTGCATCCCGAGACTTTTACACCAGCTTTAAGGGCTTCGCCCACAGCATCAGCGCCTTTAAATGCAGGCAATAATGATGGGTGAATATTGATGATTTTCTTGGGGAAAGCGTGGATAAAGGAAGCTGATAAAATACGCATATATCCTGCTAGCACAATCAACACACAACCAGCCGACTGAATAATCTCAGCACATGCAATATCATAGGCTTCACGGTCTTCATAATCTTTAGGGTTCATGAAGTACACATGTGATACACCAGCACCTTTGGCAATGTTCAAAGCTTTGGCATCCGCTTTGTTACAAATCACCACTTCGACTTGCGCAGCACATTCGCCCTTGGCAATCGCCTTTAAAATCACTTTTAAATTACTGCCGTTACCCGATGCCATCACTGCTATTTTATTGTTTTTCACTTAAGACCCCACCACCCCTTTGTGTAGATGTTTGACCAACAAAAAGCTGACCACACATGCTGTAAAACTTGATGCGACAATCATATACAATACCACCAGTTGCGCAGATGCAGCGGCAAATACCGTGCTTCCTGCTAAAATCATGCCGACAAATATACCTGGCATATGCACCAAACCAACCACTTTGAGTGTGTTAATCGGTGAAATCATGGCGGTGTGCAAACCCTCTTTCACGGTAGCAGCTTGTTGCCCATTCACAGGTTTTAAACGTTCATACATAATAGAAACTGCATTCATACCATTGGCAACAATCATGCTTCCTAAAGGAATAATCGCCCGCGATGTATCTTCAAATGCACCTACAAAAACCAACCACGGCAAAGTCACCGCGCACGCTGCCATCAAACCCACCGTTGACGCAATCCAAGCATGTTGAAAGCGGGTGTGAAACGATGCCGCATTGTATCCTGCAAAAATGGCAAAGGCTAAAATCACAGCCGCTTGCCCCCAATGCGAACGAATATCAAATAACCAGTGTAATACCAAGGCTAGCAATAATAATTGCACTGGAGCGCGCACCGAGGAAATCAGAATAGACTTGGATAAACCCAAAGATTGGCGATGCGCCCAGTAGCTCACCCCCACCAACAACAGCCATGCCGCCATAATACTCATCATGGTTTCGAGTAGGCTTAAATCTTCCATATTAAAGATTAGGGTGTGATGAGTACACGAACAATACGCCTTGGATCTGCCTCAACAATCACAACATCCAAGCCTGCCACATGTACACGCTCTCCCCGCAAAGGAATCCGCCCAAGCTCATGTACGATTAAACCCGCGACCGTATCAAAGCCGCCTTCAGGTAAATCTTTACCCATCGCTTCTGCCAATTCTTCGATATGTGCCCGCGCCACCACATCAAACTTTCCATCTTGGGTTTGTTTAATTTCAGAAGCTTCTTCAGAGTGGTCTTCTGCAATCAAACCCACAATTTCTTCGAGTAAATCAGATAAAGTCACAATACCTGCGGTGCCACCAAATTCATCTTGAACAATCGCAATATGACTGCCTTCTTTCATCTCCGATAGCAATCCAGACACCCGTTGCAATTCAGATATTTGTTGACATGGGCGCAACATATCTTTGAGTATAATCGGTTCTTTTTTGATTTTCTTGGCAAACAAATCCCACAGATGAACCACACCTACGATATGGTCAAGGTCGCCGTCAACCACGGGTAATCTCGTCACGGTGGCATTTAAAATTTCTTTTTCCAAGTCTTCATCAGAAATACCAATATCAATGTAGGTAACATCTGAACGCGGAGTCATGATTTCGCGCACCCGTGTATCATGAAACTCTACCGCTTGAATCAACATACGTCGCTGTTCATCCGAGCGAATGAACGGTGCATTTTGTACAATCTGCAGCAGTTCTTTTTCGCTTTCGCCAGGGCGAAGCCAGCGCAGTAATTTTTTTCTAATATTATCTTTAAATTCAGACATTTAATCCCACTCAGGGTATGGTTTGTGCAAGCCTAATTTCATCAGAATATTATTCTCTAAGCGTTGCATGTTTTCGGTATCAGCATCCAATATATGGTCATAGCCCAGCAAATGAAGTGTACTGTGTGCAATCAAATGATAGATGTGGGCATCTTCTGCCACTGCCAAGCGTTGGGCTTCATCGCGCACAAAAGGCATGGCTAAAATCATATCACCCAAGCTTTCATCGCTATCCAACGCTTCAGCTTCTTGCATGGGAAACGATAACACATCAGTGACTTTATCTTGGTTGCGCCATTGTGCGTTCAATTGCTGCACCGCTTCATTGGATGAAAAACGAATGCAAACAGATGGTTGTTGAATGTTTTTTGCTTCAAAGCAGCTTATTGCAACCGTCTTTTCTAACATGCTTTGCGAAAATGAGGCTTGAATACCTTCATCCACCATCACTTCAATCATGTTTATCATATGCTTTAACGATACTTTCCACCAAGCGATGTCGAATCACATCTTCACTGCTCAACTTGCACACACCAATATCATGCACACCTTGCAGTACGGTTAATGCATGAAGCAGGCCACTGTCTTTGATGTTGGGCAAGTCCACTTGGGTAACATCACCTGTGACTACCATTTTAGAACCGAAACCAAGCCGTGTGAGAAACATTTTCATTTGTGCTTTGGTGGTGTTTTGTGCTTCATCGAGAATAACAAAGGCATCATTCAAGGTTCGCCCGCGCATATATGCCAATGGCGCAATTTCAATCACACCTTGCTCCATCATGGCAGCCATTTTCTCAGCACCAATCATATCCGAAAGCGCATCAAACAAAGGGCGCAAATAAGGGTCAACTTTTTGTTGCAGGTCGCCAGGTAAAAAACCAAGGTTCTCACCCGCTTCTACCGCAGGTCGGGTTAAAATAATCTTTTCAACTTGTTGGCTTTGCAGGGCAACTACGGCATGTGCGACTGCTAAGTATGTCTTACCACAACCCGCAGGGCCAACACCAATGGTTAAGGTTTTATCTGCAATAAATTGTAAATACTTACGTTGATTGGGTGTTTTTCCTTGAATGTTACGCCGACCTGCCGATAATACGATGGCATTCATTTTTTCATCGTATGTTTCATGGGTCATATCACCACTCCGAAATTCGCGCAGCATATCGTCCACACTCTGCTTCTCTATGCTTCCACGTTTAATGTTTTGCTTCAATTCTTCAAGTACCAACACAGCACTTTCAGCCTGCTCACCCAGAATAAACCACTTGCCCATTTGCCCACGCAGGGTGACAGAAAAAGTTGCTTCAATTTTTTGGATATGCAGGTTGTCTGCACCACAAAATAATGCCAATTCTGCCGAATTCAGCTCGGCACACTCAAATAAGACAGGTTCTTTAATCTTCAATGATTAACTCGCCACGCAACGACATATTATAGGCCTCTGTGATATGGATAGGCATGGTTTTACCAATCAAACGTGGGTTTCCTTTAAAGTGAACGATACGAAAATCAGGCGTTCGTCCTCGTAAATCACCATCATTCTTACTTTTTCCTTCAATCAATACATCCAATGTTTTTCCCACTTGCTGCTCCATGCGTTGGCGTGATTGTTTGCGCAACAAGCTTAATAAGCGTTGCAACCTTTCATCTTTGACATCTTCTGGCACATCATCTTCTGCTTTGGAGGCTGGTGTGCCAGGGCGCGGTGAGTATTTGAATGAAAAGGCAGAGTCGTAACCAACTTGACGAACCAAGTCCAAAGTCATCTCAAAGTCTTCTTCCGTTTCGCCTGGGAAACCCACAATAAAATCAGATGACAACGCAATATCAGGTGTATGCAAACGCAGTTCATCAATGGCTTTGAAATAATCTTCGCGTTTGTGTCCTCGGTGCATGGCTTTGAGAATCTCATCAGAGCCAGATTGTACGGGCAAGTGAAGGTATGGCATCAATGTTGGAATTTCAGCAAAGGCTTCACACAGTTCAGTGGTCATTTCCATAGGATGGGATGTGGAAAAGCGCAACCTTTGCATACCCTCCAAATCACCCACCAAATGCAATAACTCGGCAAAACCAACCGTGTCACCATCTTCATCTTCGCAATGGTAGGCATTCACATTCTGCCCAAGCAGTGAAATATCTTTGGCTCCTGCATCAATCAGTTGGCGACATTCTTCTAAAATATCTTCAGGTGGTCGCGATATTTCTGCGCCGCGAGTGTAAGGCACAATACAGAAGGTACAGAACTTATCGCAGCCTTCCATAATGGTCACATAACCCGTCAAACCCTCCACTTTAGGTTTAGGCAAATGGTCAAACTTTTCAATTTCAGGCATATCTATTTCAGTGACACGCACACGGTCTCGGCGAATCTCTTTGACCATCTCAGGTAAGCGATGATAGGTCTGCGGACCAAATACAATATCCACATACGGTGCGCGCTGCTGGATGCGTTCGCCTTCTTGTTGCCCCACGCAGCCACCCACACCAATAATTAAATCAGGGCGTTTATCTTTTATTTTTTTGTAGCGACCCAATTCAGAATACACTTTATTTTCCGCATTCTCGCGAATCGAACAGGTGTTCATCAGAATCACATCCGCATCGGCTGGAGTATCAACAATGCGTAAGCCATAGGCTTCTTGCATCAAATCACTCATGCGGGAGCTGTCATAAACATTCATGGCACAGCCATAAGTTTGAATAAATAAGGTATCTAGGCTTTGGCGTTTTTCTTTCTTGTTGGATGTTTCGATGGTTTGCATTTTGGCAATACTAAAAGGGGACGCAGCTTTGTGCAAATGATGATATCTCAATCGGGGATAGTAGAGGTAATTGCAAAACTCTTCATCCGAGTTGAATGACCACTATTTAAAACCTGAAAAAACTCCCTACTGCGTAACATTAGTAATTAAGTGACCAAGCTACCCAACATGTTAGGTTGCGGCAGTTCTTTGAAAATTAAGTTTCATACAACCATTGGAAATTGATTGATTCCGTTTTATTTTTTGCCTTGGTTCGCGCAAAAAAAGCATCGGATACACCAATTTTACTGTCAGGAGTTTAGAAAATGTTATTCGTTGCCGTCCGCGCTGCCCGCCGCGCTGGAGATTTAATTCTCCGCCATTATGAACAAAGAGATTCATACTCAGTCAAACAAAAACAAGATCGAGATTTTGTTACTGAAGTCGATCAACAAGCTGAAGACATCATTATTCGTGAAATTCGCAAACATTACCCCAATCACGGTATTGTGGGTGAAGAGTCTGCGCGTATCAATGCAGATGCCGATATTCAATGGTATATTGACCCGCTCGATGGCACGACCAACTTTATTCATGGTTATCCCCATTTCGCAGTCTCCATTGCTGCATGGCAAAAAGGCAAGCCTTTGCTTGCCGTGGTTCACGACCCTATTCGTGATGAAACTTTTGAAGCTAAAAATGGTGGGGGTGCATTCCTTAATCGCCGTAGAATGCGTGTGAGTGACTGCCAACATGTTGAAAATGCTTTGTTTGCATCGGGTCTCCCCCCTTATCAACGCGATGGTATTGATGACTTTCAAAAGCGCATGGATAAATGTATGCGCGCAGCTGATGGTTATCGCCGTGGTGGCTCTGCAGCCCTTGATTTGGCATATGTTGCCGCTGGTCGCATGGATGCCTATTGGGAAGCTGGTTTGAAATCATGGGACATTGCCGCAGGCATATTACTCATTCAAGAAGCTGGTGGCATGGTCACAGGTCTAAATGGTGAAACAGTTAATCTTGAACAAGGTGATGTGTTGGTCGGCAACAGTGATATGCACACAGCCTTCCAGAAGTTGATCAAAGTCTAATGAACCAACGCCACATCAGCACACCTTTGGCAACACCTGACCACTGCGTATTTGTGATTTTTGGTGCATCGGGTGATTTAACCAAACGGTTGTTGATTCCATCGTTATTTAATCTTTACAGCGATGGCTTATTACCTGAAAACTTTGTCATTTTGGGTTTGTCTATTGATGACTTTAGCACGGAAACTTTTCGCCAAAAAATCAGTGTGGATGTACACAAACATTCGCGCAGGGAAAGCTTTGATGAAACATCGTGGGACAACTTTTGTGCCAATATTCATTACCTACAAGGTTCATTTGAAGATGGGAAAACTTATCAAAACTTAAGCCGTTTTCTTGATGCATTTAATGGTCGGCATGAAACGCAAGGCAATGTGTTGTTTTATATGGCAACACCGCCATCGATTGTCAGTATGATTTCAAAGGGTCTGCAAGGCACGGGTTTGAATGAAGAAAGCCAAGGTTGGCGACGTATTGTGGTTGAAAAACCATTCGGCACAGACCTCGCTTCTGCACAAAAGCTCAATAAAGATATTTTGACCTATTGGCATGAAAGCCAAATTTATCGCATTGATCATTATTTGGGCAAAGAAGCGGTACAAAATCTGGTTTCATTTCGTTTTGCGAACGGTATGTTTGAACCCCTGTGGAATCATACCCATATCGACCACATCCAAATCACTGCCAATGAACAAATTGGCGTGGAATGGCGAGGTGGTTATTATGATAAAGCGGGTGTTGTGCGCGATATGATTCAGAATCATTTGTTTCAAATGATGGCATATTTGTGCATGGAACCACCCACATCCTTTGATGCGGAAGCTATTCGCAATGAAAAACATAAATTACTCAACACTGTGCGTATTTTGAAACATGATGAAGTGCATGAGCATGCTGTGCGTGGACAATATGATGCAGGTTTGAACCCCGATGGTTCACCCGCCAAGGCATACCGCGATGAACCGCATGTTGACCCTGATTCCAACACCGAAACCTTTGCTGCGATTAAACTGCGCATTGATAACTGGCGTTGGGATGGTGTACCTGTATATTTGCGCTCTGGCAAAGGTATGAGCCGCAAGTCCACCGAGATTGTGGTACAATTTAAACAAGCACCCGACTTCACCTTTAGAGGCACACCTGCTGCCGAACAACTTGAAGCCAACCAATTAATCTTTCGCATTCAGCCCAAAGAAGGCATTGAGCTGCATTTCCTTGCCAAGCGTCCTGGTCCATCGATGAACTTGCGCAAAGTCACCATGAATTTTGAGTATGATGATGTTTTTACCACCCAACCAGGGCTTGGTTATGAAACCATGCTGTTTGATTGTATGCGCGGTGACCCATCATTGTTTTCGCGCTCAGATTTGGTGGAAACATCTTGGAAGATTGTGCAACCCATCTTGGATGTTTGGGGCAAAGAAAAAGATGAAACCTTGCCCAATTACCCCTTTGGTTCATGGGGGCCAAAATCTTCTTTTCACTTATTATCACCGCGCAATAAACGCCGTTGGCCAACCCGCTCATCCAAGGCGGCACTGCGTAGCATTCCAATGTTTGAAGGCAGTGATGAAGCCATGCTTAGTGCGTTTTCTTCTATGCTTAAATCAGTGGTGTTTGATGCAGGTGACCAAATTGTTGATGCGCAAAGTGAAGCCCACGAGTTGTTTGTTATACGAATAGGTGAAGTGGAAGTTCGTAATAAAAAGGGTAAAATCTTAAAGACACTACAACAGGGTGATATTTTTGGTGAGCTAAGTTTGTTAAGTGCTGAACAATTGGGCACAAACACCTTTGCCAAAACATATTGCGCTTTATACACCATGAGCAAGCACGATTTTTGTCGTGTGTTGATGGATAACCCCATCTTTGCTGAGACCATGAAACAAATTGCGCGCGAGCGTTATGATATTATTGTGGATGCCCAAGACTGGGTAGAATCCGCAGAAATACAGAATACAGAAGGAGTTTAACAATGAAATTAGCCATGATTGGATTGGGTCGCATGGGCGGCAATATGGTCAAACGCTTGATGCAGGGCGACCATGATGTGGTGGCATTTGAT
This sequence comes from Ghiorsea sp., assembly GCA_030949605.1. Lineage (GTDB taxonomy): Bacteria > Pseudomonadota > Zetaproteobacteria > Mariprofundales > Mariprofundaceae > Ghiorsea. The sequence goes on along the minus strand of JAUZSH010000012.1, from coordinate 7,161 downwards.
GTGGATGCGACACCAGGCAAAGCTTTAGCCGATGAGTTTGAACGCGTACAAGCTGCCAGCGATTTAAAAGATGTGATTGCCAAACTTTCTGCGCCCCGTGTGCTTTGGATTATGGTGCCGCATGAATATGTGGATGACACTATTGCCAAGCTTTTAGAAGCTGGCGTTGAAGCTGGTGATTTAATCATTGATGGTGGCAACTCCAATTATAAAGAAGGACAACGCCGTGGCGCAGAGCTTGCAGAACAGGGCATCTTATTTGCCGATTGCGGCACATCGGGTGGTGTTTGGGGTCTGAAAAATGGTTATTCATTGATGATTGGTGGCGAGAAACCTGCCATTGATTTGATTGCACCAGCACTGACAACTTTGGCATCCGATGATGGCAAAGGCTGGGGTCACATGGGGCCTGTTGGCTCGGGTCATTTTGTTAAAATGGTACATAACGGCATCGAATACGGCATGATGCAAGCTTTCGCTGAAGGTTATGACATCATGAAAGCCAAAGAAGAATTTGATTTGGATATGGCGCAGATTTCAAGGGTTTGGCAGCATGGTTCTGTGGTCAGCTCATGGTTATTGGATTTGACAATTGATGCATTGGATCAAGATGTGGATCTTTCTTCATTATCCGATTGGATGGATGATTCAGGTGAAGGGCGTTGGACAGTCAACGAATCCATTGATTTGGGTATTCCTGCACCTGTGTTGACATTAGCATTACAAATGCGTTTTAGAAGCCGCCAAAAAGATGCGTATGCGGGTAAAATTGTGAATGCACAACGTGCGGGTTTTGGTGGGCACAAAATTAAGCCAGCAAAGAAATAACATGCTATTTAACAACAACCCGCTCAAACACTTCGCCACAGCTAAAGAAGCCGCGCAATTTGTGGCAGGTGAAGTGATTCAAGCCTGTACCAAGGCGATTGCAACAGATGGTGTGTTTCATTGGGTGTTGGCAGGCGGCAGCACACCTGAATTGTGCTACCGCTTATTGCGTGATGCAGATATGGATTGGGCGAAAGTACATGTCTGGTTTGGTGATGAACGTGCGCTTGAATCAGGACATCCCGATAGAAATGAAACCATGGCACGCCATGCCTTGTTAGACCATGTGGCGATTCCACAAGAGAATATTCATAGCGTTGATTTTACGAACGGTACACAAGCCGCCGCAGAATCCTATGCCAAAGAAATAGCCACGATTAAAACCTTTGACTTGGTGATGTTAGGCATGGGCGAAGATGGACATACCGCAAGCTTATTTCCCAACCATGACACCTTAAACAGCAACAGTTTGGCAGTTGCCGAGTTTGACTCCCCAAAACCCCCATCCGAGCGGGTAAGTTTGAGTTTTAAAGCTTTGAATAATCACAAACAATGCTTCATTTTGGCAACAGGTGCATCTAAAAAAGGTGTGCTTCAAGATATAAGTAAGGGTGCTGATTTACCGATTACGTTTATTGAAAATGCAACCTGGGTGGTGGATAAGGCTGCTTGGTAGGTATGATGCAGTAGTCTCGCTAGAAGTTTCTCGACACTTTTGGATTCACTTCTTATCTTTCAGTGATGAAAATTTTACGTTCTTTTGATGCTGCAAAAAATGCAGGGCTTGCTGGTTGCGCCATTACCATTGGTAACTTTGATGGTGTGCACATGGGGCATCAGCAAGTGTTGGCGGAATTAAATGGTCATGCGGCGGCATTGGGTCATAAAAAATCCGTAGTGATTACCTTCGAACCCCACCCCAGAGCCTTTTTGTTTCCCGAAGAAGCTCCACGCCGCTTGTCGCATTTGCATGAACGTTTGGAGGATTTGCAAGATGCGGGGGTGGATGCGGTGTTGTTGCTTCATTTCAATCAAGCTTTGGCATCCATGAGCGCAGAAGATTTTATGCGCCATATTTATAATAGCTTGGGTTTTAAACATATTCATGTCGGTTATGACTTTGCCTTTGGTAAAGACAGGCAAGGGCAAGCGGATATGATGCGAAAGCTTGGTGATGTGCATAGCTTTACGGTAACGGAAGCGGCTGCTTTTGCGCTGGATGGTGGAGTGGTGTCATCAAGCCGTATTCGTTCAGCGATTGAAGCCGCAGACTTTGATTTGGCGAATGATTTATTGGGGCATTGTTATTCCATCTCAGGTCGCGTGGGTCATGGTGAAAAGCGTGGGCGCAAGATGGGTTTCCCGACAGCCAATGTGCAGGTGAAAGATTTAACACATCCACCAGTGGGTATTTATGCGGCATGGTCGGAATATGATGGTATAAAGATAAAATCAGCTGCTTATTTGGGTTATCGTCCCACATTTCATGGGCGTACATTGTTGCTTGAATCACACCTGTTGGACACGCAACAAGATTTGTATGGTAAGCGATTAAAGGTACACTTTGTCAAACGCATTCGCGAGGATAGAGCCTTTGTCTCTGCCGATGATTTGGCAGCACAAATCAAAGCAGATTGCGATGCAGCGCATAAGATTTTGGATAGTCATAGCCCTAGATAAAAAAAACGATAGGTTTCGCCTGCGTTCAAGTAAATTTGATAAATTTGGAGTGTGTGTATGTCAGTCAATAAAGTTGTTTTAGCCTATTCGGGTGGTTTGGACACCTCAATTATTCTCAAATGGTTGCAAGATACCTATCAATGTGAGGTGGTAACATTCACCGCCGATATTGGGCAAGGTGATGAGGTTGAAGAAGCCCGCGCTAAGGCTGAGGCTTGTGGCGCATCGGCGATTTATATTGATGATTTAACCGAAGAATATGTACGCGATTTTGTGTTCCCTATGTTTCGTGCCAATGCGATTTATGAAGGCGAATACTTGCTCGGCACATCCATTGCCCGCCCACTGATTTCCAAGCGAATGATTGAAATTGCCAATATCGAGGGTGCGGATGCAGTATCGCATGGTGCAACAGGTAAAGGCAATGATCAGGTTCGCTTTGAGCTTGGTTTTTATGCGCTTAAACCTGATGTGAAAGTGATTGCACCGTGGCGCGAATGGGATTTGAATTCACGCAATGATATGTTGGCATATTGCGATAAACACAATATCCCCATTGAGCGCAAACGTGAAAATTCCAAGTCGCCATATTCTATGGATGCAAACTTATTGCATATTTCGTATGAAGGTTATGATTTGGAAGACCCTTGGGTTGCACCAGGTGAAGATATGTGGCGTTGGTCAGCCTCCCTCGAAAATGCACCCGACACCCCAGAAGAAATTGAATTGACCTACAAAGGTGGCGATATTATTGCCATCAACGGTAAAACCATGACACCTGCTGAAGTATTGCGTGAATTGAACCGCGTGGGTAATAAACATGGTGTTGGTCGTATCGACATTGTTGAAAATCGTTATGTGGGCATGAAATCGCGCGGTTGTTATGAAACACCCGGTGGCACGATTATGCTTAAAGCACATCGGGCAATTGAGAGCTATTACATTGGATAGAGAAGCGGCACATCTCAAAGATGAGTTAATGCCGCGTTATGCCAAACTGATTTACAATGGTTATTGGTTTGCCCCTGAAACACGCATGATGCAATCGGCGATTGATGCTTCACAAGTGACCGTGAATGGTGATGTTCGCCTTAAATTGTACAAAGGTAATGTGATGGTGCTTGGTCGCCGTTCAGACAATTCGTTGTTTGATGAGCGTTTATGCACATTTGAAGATGATGAAGGCGCATACAACCAAAAAGATGCAGACGGTTTTATCAAACTCAATGCACTTCGTTTGCGCATGAATCAGTTGGCAGGTAAATAAGGAAAAGCCTGCGTTCAACGAAACGTTTAACACCTTTTATCCACTCCCATGCTTTAGCGTGGGAGTGGTAAGTGGTTGACAAATAAGCTTATTTTTCCTATCTCACGCTATCTCAATCTCGACTTAAGCAACGCCTTGGGACTTCAGATACTCTTCATACGTTCCATGATAGTCGGTAATACCATCTTCTGTGATTTCAATAATACGTGTCGCCAGTGAAGATACAAATTCCCTATCATGGGATACAAAAATAAGTGTACCTTCATAATGCTCAAGTGCCGTATTTAGGGATTCGATAAATTCCATGTCCATGTGATTGGTTGGTTCATCAAGAAGCAGCACATTCGGACTTTTAAACATAAACTTACCAAACAGCATGCGCCCTTTTTCACCACCCGATAACTGCTGAACTTTTTTCTCAATATCAAGTTTACTGAACAGCATGCGACCTAAGTTTCCACGTATTTCCTGCTCGCCATGTTCATCTTTTTTCCACTGCGCCATCCAGTCATACACCGTTTCATTATCTTTGAAGTCGTGGGTATGATCTTGCGCGTAATAACCAATATTTGCGTTTTCAGCCCATTTAATATCCCCTTCATTCACATCCAAATCACCTGCCAAACAGCGCAGTAATGTGGTTTTACCAATACCGTTGGCTCCAATCACAGCCACGCGTTCTCCTGCTGGAATCATCAAATCAAATTTCTTGAAAATCTGCTGTTTATCAAAACTTTTACTCACACCTTTAAGCTCTAATGCAATTTTAAATAATTTCTTATCTTGGTTGAATCGCATGAAGGGCATGACGCGACTGGATACTTTAACTTCATCCAATTTGATTTTATCCAACTTTTTAGCGCGAGATTGCGCTTGCGTTGCTTTGGAAGCATTGGCAGAAAAACGGCGCACAAAAGCTTGCAGCTCTGCAATTTCACCAGCTTTTTTAGCATTGTTCTGCAAGAGTTTTTCTTGCACCAAGGCTGCGGCTTCCATGTAGTCATCATAATTACCCGGATACAAACGAATTTCACCATAATCCACATCAGCCATATGCGTACATACACTATTCAGAAAGTGTCTATCATGTGAAATGATAATCATGGTTGCATTGCGCGACATGATAACCGTTTCCAACCAGCGAATAGCATTAATATCCAAGTTGTTGGTTGGCTCATCAAGCAGAATAATTTCAGGGTCACCAAACAAGGCTTGGGCAAGCAATACACGCAACTTCAAGCCTGGTGCGATAGATTTCATTTTTTCATCATGCAATTCAATGGGTACATTCATACTCAGTAGCAAGTCACCCGCATTGGCATCGGCACTGTATCCATCCAACTCAGCAAATTCAGCTTCCAAGTCTCCAGCACGCATACCATCTTTTTCACTCATTTCGGGAAGAGCATAAATGGCATCTTTTTCTTCTTTAATTTTCCACAGCTTTTCAAAGCCCATCATCACAGTGTCAATCACGCTAAATTCTTCGAAAGCAAAATGATCTTGACGCAACTTACCAATACGTTGATGCGCACCAAGCTGAACTGAACCTGCTGTTGGCACCAAATCACCACCTAGGATTTTCATGAATGTCGATTTACCGCATCCATTTGCGCCAATCAAACCATAGCGATTGTTGTCACTAAACTTAACCGTGACGTTTTCAAACAGGGGCTTTTGCCCAAATTGCATTGTGATACCAGTTGTAGAAATCATTGTGTTACCATAAAACCTAAGATTAACTCTTGACTAGGGAGTTGAAAGTCCGCGGACTTTAGAGCCTCATGACAGATATACAAGAGCCATATCCTGATATACCAATGGTGGCGAAATCCAGCTTGGAAAGTTCAAGTTTGACGAAAGCATGTGTTTCTTTGAGGTTCCCGTAAGTTTACGTTGTACGTTACGACTGATTTTCAAACAAGAGACCTCTACACCGTAGTCATTTTTTGAGCGAATCAAGGCAAAAATAAGGGTGAAACCGCAGTTTATTGGTAATAAATGAGGACTGAAGGCTTATTTTTAACGCAGATGCAGCCAAAAAAGTGCACGGTGCAGAGGTCTCAACAAGGGAGTTAATATGCGATATATATGGATTGTGTTAAGTGTGATGTTGTTTGCGCCATTGTCCGCGCAAAGCATTGAATACCAATGGCAAAATGCGGAAGGTGAAGTTGTAACATTGGCTTCGCTACAAAATAAACCTGTTATTTTACATTTTTGGGCAAGCTGGTGTCCACCATGTCGTACAGAGATGCCAGCTATGGATCAATGGGTCAAAGCGCATCCCAATGTTCATGTGGTAATGATTTCATTGGATAACGACCAAAAAGATGCCCAGAGTTTTTATGCCGCCAAGGGTATTCAAGCACCGCTGAATATGGGTTCTATGCGTCATACATCACGTTTGGGTGTTCGCGGCTTACCCACCACCATTATTATTGATCAACAAGGGGAGGTCAGCCAAAGACACATGGGTAATCTTCATTGGGCAGATGAAGCAGCGAGTCAAAAAGTACTGGGCTGGTTAAAGTTCACGGATTGAAATGAGCATTCCCACGCAGGAGCGCCACTGCCCTTAAGTATAATGCCCCAGAGAATCCAGGCTGTAAGACTGGCATTTGATGAATTGCAGAAAATGAAAGCCACGACTGCGTAACAGCAGTTACTAACCGATGTTACGCACTTTGTTGAGAAAGAATGACTCCACTCTCATTTGTAGCGCGTCAACTACAGTATTACCTTTATTCGTTAAAATGAACGGCAATACTGCGATCTCAATATAGGAAGTGGGGCTTTAGCCCCGCATGAGAAGCACCATCATGCATGCGCGACTGACACCCCAGAACTCTTTCTCAGGCTTACGCCTTCACCTTGAATTGCACTTCCTCAATCATGACTTTCTGCTATATATTTTCTCGTTTCTGTGTTCTTGCGTGGAAATGACGAATTTTAGCCCGACTGCGTAACAGCAGTTACTAAATTTTCTTAAGCATGACACAAGAAAGCGGTGGCAAGGTTATCACAATGGAATGCTGTTGATTCATCCATGCTTGGTTATCCGCTTCAATACTGCCGCTATTGCCAAGGTTTGACCCGCCATAAGCCTCTGCATCGGTGTTCATGATTTCTTTGTATAATCCTGCTTGCGGCACACCTAAACGATAGTTTTCACGCGGAACGGGTGTTAGGTTCAACACCACAATCACAGCATTACCTTGTTTGTCTTTACGTTTAAAACTAAGTACGGATTGTTCAGCATCATTACAATCAATCCATTGGAAACCTGCTTCATCAAAGTCGACTTCATGCAAAGCAGGCTCATCTTTATACAGGTGATTCATGTCGCGCATCATCAGTTGCAAACCACGATGTGGCATAAAGTT
>JAUZSH010000011.1 GCA_030949605.1 Ghiorsea sp. | reverse complement strand
GATATTCGCACCATTGGTCGGGTGACTTATGATGAGGAACGCGTCGCCTTATTGCATCCCAAATATGACGGTTGGGTCGAGCAGATGTTTGTTGATAAAACAGGTGAGAAAGTCAGCAAAGACACCATGCTGATGTCGATTTATTCGCCGCAGTTGGTGGCAACCCAAGAGGAATATTTATTGGCGTTGAATAATGCTGAAGCATTGAAAAATAGTCCGTTTAAAGATGTTCGCGATGGTGCTGCAAGTTTGCTTGTTTCGGCGCGTGAACGGTTGCAGTTATTGGATGTTCCAGAGCATCAAATTAAACAACTCAACAAAACACGTAAGGTGATGAAAGGATTACATATTCATTCGCCTTTTGATGGTATTGTGATGAAGATTGGTGCGCGCGACGGACAGCGTATCACGCCCAATACTGAATTGTATAAAATCGCTGATTTATCAAGGATTTGGGTGATTGTTGATTTGTATGAAGATGATATGCCTTGGGTGCAAGAAGGTGATACAGCTAACATGCAGGTTGCAGGCATTCCTGGGCGAATATTTAAAGGTAAAGTCACTTTTATTTACCCCTATTTGGAAGCCCAAACACGCACACTCAAGGTGCGCTTAGAGTTTGATAACCCTGAACTTGCTTTGAAACCTGAAATGTTTGCCAATGTGGTTGTGAACGCCAGTAAACAATTTAATGCTGTGGTTGTACCTTTGGAAGCCATCATACGCACAGGGGAGCAAGAGCAGGTTTTTGTGCAGCGTGGTGTTGGCAAGTTTGAACCACGCAAGGTTACGCTTGGTGTCGAAGCGGGTGGTTTGGTGCAAATTATCAGTGGTTTAAATGCGGGTGAACAAGTGGTCACATCGGGGCAATTTTTGATTGATTCCGAGTCCAAACTCCAAGAAGCCACGGCTAAAATGATGAAAAGCCTCAATGCGCCGAGTGATAGTGATGCCGATATGGAAGTCATGCAGATGGAAGGCATGGATATGTCTGAAGACATGCAGATGGACGATATGAATATGGATGGTATGTAATCATGATTCGTGCACTAATTGAAGCATCCATCAAAAATCGTTTCTTGGTATTGATTGCGACCTTGCTGATTACATTTGCAGGTTTCCAAGCCATGAAAAATACACCCTTGGATGCCATCCCTGATTTGTCCGATGTGCAAGTGATTGTATTTACTGATTTTGAAGGGCAGGCACCGCAAGTGGTGGAAGACCAAGTGACCTACCCGCTAACCACGGCGATGTTGTCTGTGCCCAATACCAAAGTGGTGCGTGGTTATTCATTTTTTGGCTTTTCTATGGTGTATGTCATCTTTGAAGATGGCACAGATATGTATTGGGCGCGCACTCGTGTTTTGGAATACCTGAACTATGCGGCAGACCGTTTGCCAGCCAGTGTTTCTCCCAAGCTTGGCCCTGATGCCACGGGTGTAGGCTGGGTATATGAGTATGCCTTGGTCGATAAAACGGGCAAACATGATTTGTCACAGCTTCGCTCCATTCAAGATTGGTATTTGCGTTACCCGCTGCAAACCGTGGAAGGTGTGTCGGAAGTGGCATCCATTGGTGGTTATGTGAAGCAGTATCAGGTTGAACTTAATCCAGATGCGTTACGGGCGTATAATATCCCGCTCGCCAAGGTTAAACATGCGATTCAACGCTCGAATAATGATGTGGGTGGTCGCCTTGTTGAAATGGGTGAAACCGAATACATGGTACGCGGTTTGGGTTATATCAAGTCGATTCACGACTTGGAAATCATTCCCGTAGGTGTGGATGACAATGGAACCCCCATCTTTCTTAAACAATTGGCAAATATTCATCTAGGCCCTGAATTGCGCCGAGGTTTGGCAGAGCTTAATGGTGAAGGTGAAGTGGCAGGTGGTATTATCATCATGCGCTTTGGCGAAAATGCCTTGGCAACCATTGAGCGGGTGCGTGAAAAATTAGAAGAGCTTAAAGCAGGTTTACCTGAAGGTGTAGAAATTATACCTGTGTATGACAGGGGCGATTTGATTGAGCGCGCAGTGGACAACCTCAAAGAAAAACTTATCGAAGAATCGATTGTGGTTGCCATTATTTGTTTGATTTTCTTGATGCACGTGCGCTCGGCATTGGTCGCCATCATCAGTCTGCCGATTGGCATCTTGATGGCATTCCTCATTATGAGCTGGCAAGGATTGTCTGCTAACATCATGAGTTTGGGGGGTATTGCGATTGCCATTGGTGCGATGATTGATGGTGCGATTGTGATGATTGAGAATGCACATAAACATATGGAGAAACTCAAAGAAGATGCGGGAGTGAAAGCCCGTTGGGATGCGGTGATGACGGCATCCAAAGAAGTGGGGCCAGCTTTGTTTTTCTCATTGTTGATTATCACGGTCTCGTTTTTGCCCGTGTTTACCTTACAAGCTCAAGAAGGACGTTTGTTTGCACCGCTCGCCTTCACCAAAACCTATGCTATGGCTGCGGCTGCGATTTTAGCAGTCACCCTTGTGCCTGTGCTGATGGGGCTGTTGATTCGCGGTAAAATTCCTAGTGAAGAACACAATTGGTTGAATGTACATTTGAAAAAAGTACATCAACCCGTGCTTGGTTTAGCCATGCAATGGCGTAAAGTTACGCTAATCATTGCAGTGGTTGTGTTGGCTGTGACGGCATATCCTGTGATGAAAACAGGCTCAGAATTTATGCCACCTTTGGATGAGGGTGATATTTTGTATATGCCGACAACCTATCCAGGCATTTCAATCACCAAAGCCAAAGAGTTGTTGCAACAAACGGATAAAATCCTTGCCACATTCCCTGAGGTGCATCATGTGTTTGGTAAAGTTGGGCGTGCTGAAACAGCAACCGACCCTGCACCACTTGCCATGATTGAAACCACCATTCGCCTTAAACCCAAAAGTGAGTGGCCAGACCCTGATAAAACGACCAAAGAACTGATGAGTGAGTTTGATGCAGCCATCAAGTTCCCAGGTGTTGCCAATGCGTGGACTTATCCCATTAAAACGCGCATTGATATGCTGTCCACAGGCATCAAAACACCGATTGGTATTAAAGTGTCGGGTGCTGATTTGAATGTATTGGAGAAAGTGGCGGGGGATATTGAGAATGTACTCAAAAATCACCCTGATACGCTCTCTGCCTTTGCTGATAAAGCGGCGGGTGGTTACTACCTTGATTTTGACATCAATCGCGAAGAAGCCGCACGATATGGGCTTACAGTGGGTGATATTCAGGATGTGATTCAATCGGCGATTGGCGGTATGAATGTTAGTGAAACGGTGGAAGGGCTGGAGCGTTACCCGATTAACGTGCGTTATCCACGTGAGTTGCGCGATAATATGCAAGCACTGAAACGAGTTCTGATTGCCACACCAACAGGCGCACAAATTCCCTTGTCCTTGGTCACGGATTTGAATTTGCGCCGTGGCCCACCTGTGATTAAAACAGAAAATGCCACGCCCAATGCTTGGATTTATGTGGACATTACCACCTCGGATATTGGTGGTTATGTAGCAGAAGCCAAGAAGATGGTGGAAGAGCAAGTCAATATTCCTTCAGGTTATGCCTTGGTTTGGTCGGGTCAGTTTGAGTATATGGAGCGTGCCAATGCGCGTCTTAAAGTGGTGATTCCGATTACCCTACTCACCATCTTCTTGCTGCTGTATTTCAATTTCAAAAATCTTACTTCCCCAGTCGTGGTGATGTTATCCATTCCTTTTGCGCTGGTTGGTGGCTTCTGGCTGGTGTGGTTCTTGGGTTACAATATGAGTGTGGCAGTTGCTGTTGGTTTTATCGCTTTGGCGGGGGTTTCGGCGGAAATTGGTGTGTTGGTGATGACCTTTATCGACCAGTCGGTCGCTAAATTAAGAGCTGAAAAAGGTGGTAGGTTATCCAATGCTGATATTCTGCACGCGGTATCCTCAGGCACAACGCAACGGGTGCGCCCCATTGCCATGACAGCCACGGCAATCATTGCAGGGCTAATTCCGATTATGTGGGGCAGTGGTACGGGTTCGGATGTGATGCAGCGGATTGCCGCACCCATGATTGGTGGGATGTTTACTGCCACCATTTTAAGTTTATTGGTCTTGCCAGTGATTTACGGCTTGGTCTTACAATGGAAAGAAAAAACACAACATAAGGAGAGTAACAATGAAACTTAATAAAATGATGATGGCAACTTTGGTGGTTGGATTATTAACACTCAATGGCTGCATGTTGAAACATGTATTTAGTGATAGTGAAGATGGTATGAGTGGTCATGAAGATATGCCCATGCACAGTATGATGCATTCATCGGATGATGAATAAGGCATGGATATGGATGGTATGAACCATGAGTAAGTTGGTTCTGATGTTATGGATCGTGGTCAGCCTAAGTGGCTGTGCCATGTTTCATGATGGTAGCGGATGGGAACACAATATGGGTGAGCAGTCGGAGTCCATTTTAGAACACAAACATTAAGGAGAAAAAATGAAGAAACAAACAATGATGATAGCAAGTTTGATGGTATTTGGTCTTGCCACTACCACCCAAGCCAATGAAGGGCATGATATGAGTGAGCATGACATGCAAAAACATGCGCAACACGACGGTAGTCACGCTGAGATGAAGGGTCATGATGCACATAGTGGGCATGATAACATGAAGATGGACAAATCATCGGCCATGTTTTTAGAGAAAAAAGAAGTGGATGGCTACACCGTAAGTTTTCACATTATGCCAGCCAAAGACGGTATGGGGCATGGCGGTTCGCATAATCTCATGGTGAAAGTTGAGCAAGGTAGCAAAACACTGACCAATGTGGTGATTAATTCCAAAGTATTTCACCCCAATGATTCCACAGAGTCGAAAATGCTGATGAAAATGGGCGACTGGTACATGGCGGGCTATGACCTTGGGCATGATGGTAAACATGGCATCATGATTTTATTCAAAACAGCAGATGGTAAAAAGCATAAAGCCAGTGTCTACTACAAAGAGGAGAAATAATATGGATAGGCGTTTTTTTCTAAAAGCCAGTGCCGCAGGTGCGGCGGGGTTAACAGCCTCATCATTGCTGAGCGGGTGCGGCATGGGTGGCATGGGCGGCGTTGATTTGCAGCCATCCTTAAATTCAGGATTATTTTCACGCCCTTTTTTTACACCACCAGAGCTACTAGGCACAGTCAATGCGGTAACAGGGCGTAAAGTGTTTGACCTGACTATGCAGGCAGGCAGTCAACAATTTACAGGTAATGGTGTCACCAATACCTTGGGTATTAATGGCAATTACCTTGCGCCAACCCTTCGCATGGTGCAAGGCGATAGTGTTGATTTGAATGTGACCAATCAAATAGGACAAACCACAACATTACATTGGCATGGTATGCGTGTGCCATCGGATATGGATGGAAGCCCTCACCAAGAAATCTTAAATAATACGACGTGGAACGCAGCATATTCTGTGATTCAAAAAGCTTCGACCAACTGGTATCACCCCCATCCACATGGGACAACCGCCTCACAAGTGTATGCAGGTTTGGCAGGTATGCTGATTGTGGATGATGCAGAAACAGCAGCCTTGGACTTACCCAAAACTTATGGAACAGATGATTTCCCCGTGATTGTGCAAGATAGAGATATGAATGCCGATGGTACATTTGTATACAGTGCTTCACACCAAGAGATTATGCAGGGTAAGAAAGGTTTGACCATGATGGTGAATGGTGTGATTGACCCTGTGCTTGATGTGCCTGCGAAAGAAGTGCGCTTTCGTTTGTTGAATGGCTCGAATTCGCGCATTTATACATTTCAATGGGATGGTGGCAGGGTCTTCAAACAAATTGCCACTGAGCAAGGTTTGTTGGCATCGCCAGTCAATTTAACCAGTATCACTATGAGTCCTGGTGAACGCGCAGAAATCGTGGTGGATTTTTCAGCACTGCAAGGTCAAGGCGTGCTGTTTCAAGATGTCAGTTCAGGTACCAGCTTGTTCAAAGCGAATGTTGTGGTAAATACGATTCCAGCCACAATAACACCGACAACATTAACCACAATCGTACCGTTGACACGGACGCAGGCTGTACGTAGCCGACCATTTATACTGTCGATGGGGCAAGGCAATGTGTATATCAATAACAAACAAATGGATTTGAATCGCATTGATGAATCCTTTGCGCTGAATGATATTGAAATTTTGGATATTCAAAACACATCAAACATGGATCATAATTTTCATATTCATGGTGCATTTTTTCAACTCTTAACACGCAATGGAGCAGCCCCAAGTATTTTTGAAGCAGGCTTGAAGGATACAGTGTATTTACCTGCTAATTCAAGAGTTGAAGCCATCATTAAATTCACCAATTACGCAGCCAATGCAGCTGCACCATTTATGTATCACTGCCATATTTTAGAGCATGAAGATGCAGGCATGATGGGGCAATTAACGGTGGTTTAGAATGGATATGAACAGGAGAGGTACGGTGCAACATTCGGTTGTTTTATGTTGGTATTTTGTGTACCGCTCCTGTTTGTTTCTGTTGACTTTAGTACGTAGCAAAGGGGTATAAATTGAAACAAGCACAGCATATTTTAGAAGGTGTGCAGGGTTATCACCCTATCACACGTTGGCTTCATTTAGGTCTGGCACTGGGTGTGATGGTTCAAA
>JAUZSH010000010.1 GCA_030949605.1 Ghiorsea sp. | reverse complement strand
TTATGCTCACTTGAACCACAGAGAAGATAAGGTTTATACTCGTTGGAAGTGAGGCTTTAGCCCTCACCTGCACTTGAGTAGGTGCAAGGTTTTCTATCAGAAACTAGGTCAAACCCTTGCACTTGGGTTTTAGAGAGGCAAGGCTAAAGCCTCACTTCCAATTTTAAAAATAGCATAAATTTCTGTGTTCCTCTGCGCTCTCTGTGGTTCAAATAAACATATCAACACCTGCTAGACTTTTGAGGAAATTCTAAATACTCCTTGACACTGTCTACCCCCTATAATTCCACGTAACTTATTGATTCTAATAAGGAAATAAGACACTGGGGAAGTTCATCATATGAAAAAAATCATTGCAATTGCAGCCTTGTCTGCAGCGCTAACAACATCGGCATTCGCCGCTGACAACACGACTTACGTCACTGCTGGCTTAAGCTCAGCAACCTATACAAATACTGGCGGTTTCCCTAATCCAGGTAAAGTTGATTTGGGAGTTGGCTATAGCTTTACACCCACATTAGCAGCGGAGCTTAGCTACCATCAATTTGGTGACTCAACACTTGTAGTTGTTGGGATCGGTGGTTCTGCTTCAGCAACCGCAAGCGTATCTTCGGTTACTGCGGCAGTGGTTGGCAGCTATCCTATCAGTGACCAAGTATCCTTACTCGGAAAAATTGGGTTTGCTAGCAATAAAGCAGACCTCACGTCTAATGCAGGCATCAGTGGTAGCGTCAATAAAACATCTCTGTATTTCGCAGTAGGCGGTGAGTATAATATCAGCGATAAATATTCAATTCGCGCGCAATACGAAGATTTTGGTGATATCGAAAGTGCTACCGACCCCGCAAGTGCTACAGCTTTGGGCATCAGTGCAGTAATCAAGTTTTAATCTTTTGGTTGATGACTTCCTGTTAGCACAAGAAGAAACTACAAAAGCCTAGGTTCTGCCCTAGGCTTTTTTTTATTGCACTTCGCTTTAATGTTTAACCCTCTGATATTTCAAGCAATTGAAGAAAAATACCATGCACATCTTGCATAGTTTTTTGTAATATTTGGGGCGAATCAATCGCTGCACGCTGCTGCAAACAACGCCATGTTTCATGCCCTGCATCGGCTGGCAACTGTCCAATAGATGCCCACAATTCAACCCGCACAATGTTTTCAAGCTGTCGGTATTGCAGATAAATCCCTGCCAATGTTAAACCATGTTCTTGCCAAATCTTTGGGGCATGACTAGGTATATTTTCTAAAATCACAACTGTACCTTGATGTTTACCACCAAACATTAAACGCGCAAACTGGGCAAGAAACTCAATATCAACCAAACCGCCTTTATCTTGTTTGAGGTTGATGATGTTGTTCTTTTTACTGCTCAAGTGTTCCAGCATTTTTTGCCGCATCTGCCACACATCGGTTGCCAAACTTTTAAACGCACGGGGCAAGCTGATAACTTCAAACACAACATCCATCACCTGTTGCCTTGCCATTTTTGAACCAGTCACCGCCCGCGCACGACAAAGCACCTGATGTTCCCAAGTTTGTGCCTCAGATAATTGGTAATCTTTAAATCCTTCTAATGTCGTCACCAATACACCACTGTTACCCGAAGGACGAAGTCTTGCATCAAACTCATAACCTGCGCCAAAAGGTGGCATGGCGGTAATCTGTCGAATCATACGTCGCCCTAGCCGTTGTGCCCATTCACGTGTGCTGCGACCATTAATCACTTGATTAGGCTCTTCAGCCAACACAAACACCATATCCAAATCAGACACCAAACCCATTTCACGGCTGCCATGTTTACCCATTGCCAAAGCGACCAAAGCAAAGGTTTCAGGAAGTTTGAGTTGCTGTAATGATGAGCGTAAACAAGCTTGGGTTACAGCATCAGCAACATCAGCCAACCAAGCGCCGATGATTAAGGGGTTTTCTTGGTCTGCATGGATATACAAAGCACATTGCAAGCGTGCTTGGTCAACCAGTCTGCCCAACTCCCGTAAAAATATTTCCTCATCAGAGCCATTTAGGTCGTTGATGGAAGCACACACACGTTGAATTTCAAGCTCACCCCGCTCACTTTCAAGCGGCCATTCCAACCACGCTGGGTTTTTAATCATTTGCGTGGATAAATATTTGCTCGCGGACAATATATCAATCAACCAGTCCCGCGTGCCTTGATGCGTTGCCAACAAATCCAACCATGTTGCTCGTCCTGAAATCGCGTGTAATAAGTCAGCAAAGGCTTGTACTGCATCCACAGCCTTGCCTTTATCCAACCAAAGCGGCATGGCAACTTGCAATATTTTTTCTACCTGATGATAGCTGCGTTCAGGCAACAAACCACGCCGCAGTTGTTTATCTATGTGTTGTAAGGTGTGCCTTATCGCTGTTTTATCAGCATCACTGACCCCATCAACTGCCGATAAGCCTTCATCATGCAACCAGTTATGCTGCTTACTCTCATCCTCAACCGTTAACGGCAATACCCGTGTTTCAAACACGGAAGAAACCCACTGACTATTCGCCAACATCTGTTGTTGAATATCAACTATATCTAAAACCTGCTGCAAGTAATCTATATAATCATCAGGTAAGCGTTGGGTTTGCTCACCATTTCTCGCTTGGATGGCATGTTCAATCTTCCGCCAAGAAGATATATGCATCAAAAAGATTAACTGCTTCATCCGTCAGATAAATGACCATATTGCACCAAAGCAGTCCAATGCCTTTCTGCCCCTCAAACTGCTCTTAAATCTTTGATTACGACCGCCGTGCATCAATTGCAAAGATTGAATCATAAATTCAATCTCACGAATACCACCTTTGCCTTTTTTACATCGTAACCTGCTTGAATAGTTCGCGAACCCGCTTGAGCATCAATGCGTCTCTTCATATCGGCAAGGGCAGTCACACTGGAATAATCCAAATATTTGCGGTACACAAAGGCGCGACACCATCGATAAAAGCTTGCCCCAAAGCCATGTCACCTGCCACAGCTCGCGCTTTAATCAACATGGCACGTTCCCATGTTTGACCGTATTCCAAATAGTGCGACAACGTTGCATCAAGGTTTAAAGCAAATGGCTGCACCATCACCACCAGGTCTTAAGCGCATATCCACAGGCCAAACCAAACCATTGGTTGTAATTTCACCAATAAGACGAATCAACATGCGTGAAAAATGTGCATAATATTCTTTAGCGGGAACGGATTTCCGACCACCTTGGGTGTTTCCCTCACCTTGCCAAACAAAAAGGAGGTCTACATCAGAGCCAAGATTAAGCTCGCGCCCCCCAGCTTTCCCAAGCCAATCACACAAAATGAGAAATCGCCCAATTTGCCAAACCTTGGTGAAATCAAACACTCTGCCATCACCACAGCTTGGGATAACAATGCCGCTGCTGTATCAGAAATACTGTGATAAGAATCTTGCATATCACCATGTAAACCCAGCTCCCACCAAATGATATGACGCATGGCATGTTGCTTGAGCTGACGTAAATGCTGCATACAAACATCAATATTATCTGATGTGGTGTGTGGAAACCAAACTTCATTCAATTCCGGTAATATCGCTTCGCCTTTAGGTTTTAGTAGCTGGAGGTAATCTTCCTCAGAAATATCCCGCATCAGTGATGTGAACAATGGAGAGTGTGCGAGCAGATGTTCTACACGAACACGCAAGTCCTTGGGTAAATCATCAGCATAATGAATACTCATAGCCATAGCTTACGCCACATTTAAGCACAAAAAAGCCGCCACTTTCGTGACGACTTTTATATAAGCTTTATATTTCAATCTACTTGCAAGAAACAGACTTATACTGAGTAGTACATTTCCATTTCGATTGGATGCGGACGCATACGAAGTTGGGTTACATCATCCATTTTCATATTCGATGTAAGCATCAATCATATCATCATCCATCACGCCGCCAACTTTCAAGAAGTCACGGTCTGCATCCAATGCTTCCAATGCTTGTTCTAGGCTAGAGCAAACAGTTGGAATTTTAAGTGCTTCTTCAGCTGGCAAGATCGTACAAGTTTTTATCTGCTGCTTCACCTGGATCCATCTTGTTGGCAATACCATCAAGACCAGCCATCAACATGGCAGTGAATGCCAAGTATGGGTTTGCAGAACAATCAGGGAAACGCACTTCAATCCGACGCGCTGGGTCAGAGTTGACCACTGGAATACGGATAGATGCAGAACGGTTACGGTTTGAATAAGCAAGCATCACTGGCGCTTCAAAACCTGGAACCAAACGTTTGTATGAGTTGGTTGATGCATTGGTGAACGCATTTAAGGCGCGAGCATGTTTAATGATACCGCCGATATACCACAATGCTTCTTGTGAAAGGTTTGCGTATTTATCGCCTGCGAATAGGTTTACGCCATCTTTCCAGATAGATTGGTGAACATGCATCGCTGTGCCATTATCATTGTAGATAGGTTTAGGCATAAAAGTAGCTGTTTTACCATGTGCATCAGCAACATTATGCACAATATATTTGTACCATTGTGATTTATCAGCTTGCTCAACCAATTCACCAAAACGCATCGCCAGTTCACATTGACCCGCAGTGGCAACTTCATGGTGATGACATTCCACATGGATGCCAACATCAGCCATCACCAATGACATATCATTGCGCATTTCGTGAAGTGTATCGACTGGCGGAACTGGAAAATAACCACCTTTCACTTTAGGGCGGTGACCAGTGTTACCACCTTCATAATTTGTATTAGAGCTCCAAGCTGCTTCCTCAGAATCAATGGTATAACCACAAGAACCCATTTCGTTGCTGTAACGCATACCGTCAAAAACGAAAAATTCCAATTCTGGACCGAAATAAACGGTGTCTGCAATACCTGCGGACTTGATGTATTTAAGCGCGCGCTGAGCCACTTGACGTGGGCAACGGTTGTAGTCTTGACCACTGATGGGGTCAACCACTTGAGCATACCAATACCAATGTTGATGCTTCAAAGAATGGGTCGATACTGCGCACTTTCTGGGTCTGGAATCAATGCCATATCAGAGTTATTGATTTCACACCAGCCTTCGATTGAAGAGCCATCAAAAGCAAAACCATCTTCAAAACTGTCGTCGCTTAATTCATGGATTGGAAATGTTACATGCTGCCATTTGCCTTTAGTGTCTGTAAAACGAACGTCAACAAATTCACAGTCATTTTCATTGATAAGGTCAAAGACCTTCTTAATTGCTTCACTCACATTTTTCTCCTTATTTACCTTTTGTTTTTAACAAAAAAAGGTCATTTTCCAATATATTTGCATGATTGCTAATCTTTACACAAAGCATTTGCCTGCGCAATCAGAAATGACTGACTAAAATTTTTGATTGAGCAACAAGCCTTCCAAAAGTCCTGCATCAACCGTGACCAATTCTTCAAATTCCCAATATTCAAATAAAGCTTCAACAATGGCTAATCCCGCGATAATCACATCTTCTCGCCCTTTCTCCAGCGCAGGAATAGCTAACCTTTGCGCTTGGCTCATGTGCAACAGTTTATCCTTCAATGCAAAAAAGATTGCCTTGTCCATGCGGTAATTATTAATTTGACTGGCATCATAGAGCTGCATACCCAAGGCGATGGCTGCCAATGTTGTCACTGAACCTGCTGTGCCAACCAAACAGGATGGCATAGTTTTATGATGAGCCCATAACTTTTCAACGTGTTGCAAGTGTTTCAAGCTATGCACTTTCATGGCATGGTATTCAGCCTGACTTGGTGGATCTTGTCGTAAATATAACTCAGTTAAGCGAACCACCCCCAGCTTCTCACTAAAACTATCCAGCAATTGACCTTGGCACACCCTGCTAAACTCTGTACTTCCGCCACCAATATCAAAAAGAAGCATATTTTGCTGAATATCATCAGCCAATGCTGACTGCGCTCCTAAAAGTGCAAGTTTGGCTTCATTTTCACCATCAATCACCTGAATCTTCAGCCCTGTCGCTGTGAACACATACTCAACAAACGATGCCCCATTGCTTGCTTCTCGTATTGCTGCTGTTGCCACGGCTTTAATGTTTGCAACCTCAATAGAAAAAGACTGGCAAACAGCAATAAACTCGTGAAATATCACCATCGCTCGTGCCATGCCTGCTTCGCTTAACTCACCTGTTTGCTGCAAACCTTCACCCAGCCGAGCAATGGCATGTTGGTAATGCAATTTTTCATGATGGTTTCCAGTCGTTTCGGCAATCAATAAACGGATGGTATTGGAACCAATATCCAGCACGGCTTGTTTCATGAACGAATAACAACCGCAGTATCTTGGTGTGCTTGGGCAAGCGTCACATAATGTTTTGCCGATTGACCAAGAAACATCTTTTCTTCATTCGTTAAAGCTCTGCGTTCTCGGGCAGGGCTTCCAGCATACAAAAAACCACCTTTGAGTATTTTCCCTTCGGGAACCAATGAACCTGCCGCTAAAAAACATCCCGCTTCAAGCACTGCATGATCCATAACAATCGAACCCATGCCCACCAAGCAGCCATCTTGAATATCACAACCATGCAACAATACTTTATGCCCTATGGTAACATCATCACCCACCACACAAGGTGCATCGCCACTGTTATGAATAACCGTACCATCTTGAATATTACTGCGCTGACCAACGTGAATATCATTCACATCACCACGCAGCACACATTGGTACCATACCGATGAGTTCGCCCCAATCGAAACCCTGCCAATCACATCCGCATTGGGTGCCAGCCAAGCACGTACATCAATGTTGGGTTTGAAACCTTTGTAACTGTATACCATTGCAATTATTTAACTTTAATCATTTTTTCATCATTTTTTTTAGTCTTAGTATCCTTATCTAAAACTTCGTCAATGCGTGAGCATCGTCCATTCATCGATGCCCCTTCAGCCAAACTTAAAACCTTATAAAGAACATCACCATTAAGTACACCTTTAGAACCAATTTTCAAACTCTGATTAGCCCTAACATCGCCATTAATATCACCATGTAAAATAAGGTTAGGCACATTGACCTCTCCCTTAATAAAAGCTCCCTCACTGACAATTAATGTCCCTTCTTGCTCAGATTGAATGTTTCCTTCAAAGCGACCATCAATACGCACAGCACCTTCAAAGGATAAGTTGCCTGTAAATACAGAGTGTATTCCAATAAGAGTGTCGATATGTTGTGCTTCTTTCATTGACTTTGCCTGCTTTTGTTCTTTTTTACTAAACATGCCCTACACCCCTTGAATCGTTATTACTTTTCTAAACACTTCTTTTAAACGTGAATTATAAACAATCACTTCCAACTGACTTGGCTGCCAAGATTCTTCCCATGCAAAGGTGTTTTGCAAGAAGCTATGCGACTCAATGCGGTAGCGCATCACCTCTTGATTTAAATCAATTTTATTTCCATGGTCATCTAAGGCGAAAAGCTTATATCTGCCCACAAGATAACGTGGGTAATTGCCACCCTTCACAAAAAGTGCGCTCCAAGAAATACGTTGACTCACCCAAGAAGCTTTGCTTTCAAGCATATGAAGACCCTTTTTCTTACGTTGATCCAAAATACTTTTGTACATATGCAGCTGATTATTAATATTCACGATTTCTGTTTCTTGAAGTGTAATTTGCTCTTTCAAACTATTTAATTGTGCATCTTTCAAACTATTCAATGTTTGCACATCAGCAATTTGATGTTGTAAATCAATACTTTGACGTTTTAAGTGCATATTTTCAGGCACCATGCTTTGCACTTTCTGAACAGGTTCATACCAAACACCCACGGCAAAAGAACCTGCAACAACACTCAAAAAAAGCAACAGTAATGTGATGTAGCGCGTCCGAAAATCCTTTGCAGGACCAGAGCTTTGCGCATCCATAATGACAATTTGTCGCACTTTTAGCCAAAAAGACATGTGAAAAACCTAGGGCCAGCTAGCACTAACACTCAAACCCTCAACCTCGGAAAAACCAAACATGACATTGGCATTTTGAATGGCTTGCCCCGATGCACCTTTAAGCAGGTTATCAATACAACTGACCACAACAGCTTCTGTTTCACTCAGGGCAACTACTCCAATATCACAACGGTTACTTCCTTTCACTGCGCCCGTTGATGGCATAGTTCCCAAAGGAAGAATATTCACAAAGGGTTCATTTTTATAAACCTGGGATAAAATACTGTGCCATTGGTCACATTTTGTGCCTGATAAGTGGATGGTACTCAACATACCTCGACTCATAGGAATAATATGCGGTACAAAACGAACATGCACATCTTGACCCGTGTATGTTTTGCACCATTCTTCCATTTCCCAAGCGTGCCTATGTTTGGGCAAGCCATAAGCCGCTAAACTTTCATTGATTTCACAATACAACAAGCCTGTTTTGGCTGCTCTTCCCGCACCAGATGCACCTGATTTAGCATCAATGATAATGGATGTTGTATCAATAAGTTTTTCTTTCAGTAGTGGAAGCAGCGGCAACAGTACTGATGTAGGATAACAACCAGGATTAGCGACAAGGTTTGTTTTGGCAACATCAGCTCTGGCATGTTCAGTTAAACCATACACACAATTTTTTAGCAATTCTGGAAATGGATGCTCTAAACCATAAGCATCCTTATAGTTAGTTAAACTTGGATGCCTAAAATCAGCACTTAAATCAACCACCTTTTTACCTGCATCCAGTGCCTTTTTTACACTTTTTGCAGCCGCTGCATGAGGTAAAGCTGTGAAAACCAATGCAACACTTTCAGGAATAACATCATCAGCTTTGGCTAAGGTCATGTTGGCACTTTGGCTACCAATACTGGGCAACACCTCTGATACTTGCTTGCCTGCTTGGCTAAATGCCGCCAAGTGTTCAATTTCAAAATGAGGGTGAACATCAAGCAGGCGAATCAATTCTGCACCTGTGTAACCTGTTGCACCAAGAATTGCGACTTCAACACTCATCTCATTCACCTCATCTTTTAATTCTACGGGAAACGTAACACAGCTATGGATGAATATCATCACCCACCAACAAAAAAGGGAGAGCAAATGCTCTCCCTAAAGAATCGAACCAAAAACGAATTAACGTTTTGAGAACTGAGGTGCGCGACGTGCTTTCTTCAAGCCGTACTTCTTACGCTCTACAACACGCGCATCACGTGTTAAGTATCCTTTTTCTTTCAATTGAGGGCGAAGACCTGCATCATATTCAAGCAATGCGCGAGCAATACCATGACGAATTGCGCCAGCCTGACCTGAAACACCACCACCATGCACATTCACACGAATGTCCAAGCGATCAGTAAGACCAACAAGTGTTAATGGACGAACAGCTTCTTGACGAATAATTTCGATAGGAAAGTAGTTTTCCATATCGCGACCATTCACGCTCATTTGACCACTACCAGCTTTAATTATCACACGAGCAATACTACGCTTGCGTCGTCCTGTTCCAAGATACATATCATCTGCCATTTTAATTTACCTATTCTCTAATCTTTTAGTTTAACTTTAATGCTTCTGGCGCTTGTGCCACATGTGGGTGTTCAGAACCAGCATATACTTTCAACTTGAGCATTTGTTTGCGACCTAAAGGACCTTTAGGCATCATACCTTTCACAGCTAACTCAATAATACGTTCTGGAAAACGTTCACGTTGTTTTTCCAAAGAGATCGTGTGCAAACCGCCAGCATAACGACTATGACGATAATACATTTTTTGCATTTCTTTGTTGCCTGTAACTTTTACTTTCTCAGCATTAATCACGATGACATGATCACCGCAATCTGCATGAGGGGTATACATAGGGTTATGCTTACCGCGTAAAACACGTGCAATTTCAGTAGAAATGCGACCAAGAATCAAATCTTGCGCATCTACAATATACCATTTACGTTCAATATCGCCAGGGCGAACAGTCCAAGTAGACATGTGTGATACTCCAAAAATCCAATCAAAAAGACTGAAAAACTTCTCTCCAACTCAATAGGGTTTCTCACCTTACTACTGAACGGGTCGCGCATTCTAGGAAATCGTTTTACAATGTCAAATATATTTTCAATACCTTCGCCAAAATAGCGCGCATTCAGCTCGTATTAACCATGAATTTCATTGAAATTTTATCAATCAGTTCGTTAATAAAAATACGTTCGGCATTTTCCCCACATAATTTTAATGTTTCTTGTACCTGCTTGCGCGCCAGAAACCACACCTTCACATCGTGCATACTTCTGCCGACTTTTCCGTCATTCTGAGCGATTAATGCGTATGCCATATTAACCATAAACATTGAAAAACATGCGCTATTTCGAACCTTGGCTTCTTTTACAACCATGAAATCTTCCAGTCCCCAATATTGTTTAGCATCACGGAAATTGAATTCAATTTGGAAGCGCAAACGATAATAATCAACGACTTTATCCCATCCCAATGCAAGATCAGAGCTAAACAAAATAACATGAGCTGTTTTCCCACTGCTCACTGACGTTTTTCTTATAATGACAACATTCAATGCATCTGGAAACTTTTTGTGCCGTGCCTCAATTTGAAAGTATTCTGTAAGTACACCATCCTCACACGTTTCATGCACGCGATATTCATTAGATATTTTTTGCGGCAGTAACCGTTCGCCATAAATCCGTTTACGCCCACGTCCTGAATATTCACCCTGCCAAGGCAAATAAAGCTGAGAATTATAACGTAGTTTACAAATCAGGTGCAAATTGACCTGCCTCACCATCTGCAAGGCAAAATTATTGCCTAACTCGCCATCAAAAAGAAAGTACTTTGGCACACATGAATCAGAAATAAGTGATTTAACTTCCCTTATTTTCTCTTGTAAAACAGTCATATAGGGTGATAACTCAACATCACGGCGATTAAAGTTTTTTCTTCCTTTGGGGCGACCTCGTTTTTTACTGTTTTTTCATCGCTTTTAGAAATTTCTTTTTCGGTGCTTATTTCGCGATACTTTGAGCAGCCTGTCAGCTCTTTTTTGATTAACTGGTGCATCTGCAATGGAAAAGATTTGCGACGCTTTACACTAATCAGGCTAATGCATAGGAAGCACAGTCCTGGCACAACTTGCCCTTGAACGGAAGAAAAAAAAAGTCCAGACCATGCGTTTTCTTGCCGCTTTTAGTAACGGTGACTTCATCACCCGCGAGTAAAATAACATCGTCTTTATCTTGCAGAAAAGAGCGGCATAAATGCCAATTCATTTTCATCCATGCTATATTCAGTAGACCAAAAAAGCGTTGAACCGTTCGATAACTTCCACCATCACCTGACCAGCGAGATAACCCCAGCATCGTCACTCGTCCCGTCATAGAGAGTGCTGCCTCGGTGATTACTTTAAGCTGTTTGAATGTTTTTGAATCCAAAGTATTGCTTATTGGCGATAGGATGCGCATTATTTCATTCATGGGTAGCTTCTTTTGTTTGGTTATTTGTTTTTTAGGAAAAAATCATGCTATGACAAAGTGGCTACCCTATCAATTTTGGCGAAGGTATTGTATTTTACTATCGTGTTTTCATTTTTTGATAGCAAACGCAAGGAAAATCAACCCGCTTGAATCAAGGAAACTATAAACCAACAAATCATAAGTTGATGCTTTACCATCATTGGTGATTTTATTTTTTAATAGTAAGCTGTGCATCTTCATGACTATATATTAAGACACATAGGAGCACAGCTATGACACAAGATGAAATGAAAGAGGAAGTTGCAAAGGCAGCCCTGACTTATGTTGTTGAAGGCTCGATTGTGGGTGTAGGTACGGGATCAACCGCCAATAAGTTTATTGATGCGCTGGCCACCATCAAAGATAAAATCAAAGGTACTGTTGCCAGTTCTGAGGTAACTGCCGAGCGTTTGCGTGGGCATGGTATTCCTGTATTTGAACTCAATGATGCTTTAACTCAAGTGGAAAAACTATCCGTATACATCGATGGTGCGGATGAATTTGACCCGCAAAAAAACCTAACGAAAGGCGGCGGTGGTGCATTAACGCGTGAAAAAATCGTGGCGGCTGGCTCTGAAAAATTTGTATGCATTGTCGATGAAAGCAAACAAGTTGATTTTCTTGGCGCATTTCCGCTTCCCATTGAGGTTATTCCTATGGCTGAAGCTTTGGTCATGTCCATTGCCAACAGCCTAGGCGGCAAAGCTCAAGTTCGCCAAGGTTTCATCACGGATAATGGTAATATTATTATTGATATCGTGGGTTTAAGCATCAAGAATGCACGTCAGCTTGAAGATGATTTGAATGAGGTGCCTGGTGTTGTCACCAATGGTATTTTCTCCCATCAAGGTGCTGATGTTATTCTTATGGCAACCCCTCAAGGTGTTAAAACCATCGTTTGACACCCTCCCCGTCAATAGATAGCAGAGTTCACTGCGTGGTTGATAAAAACAACAACCACGCTTAAATAAGCACATGAAATGGTTTGCATTTTGGATGATAATCACGCTAGGTATGCCTGCTTTGGCAGGCATTAACCATAGCTCGCATTTAACATGGCAAAGCCAAGAAAGCGCGCATTTCAGGGTTCACTTTTACGAAGGTGAAGCAACCTTAGCCCAAGAAACATTAAACATTGCCGAAGCCGTGTATCAGCGGCTCACCCCTATCTTTGATTGGTATCCTGCTACCAAAACTGAAATTGTGTTGAGTGATGAAATGGACATGAGCAATGGTTTTGCCATGCCTATCCCTTCCAGCCGCATTACCTTGTTTGTCAGCCGCCCCAACAGTGTGAACAGCTTGGAAGACCATGCAGGTTGGCTGGAAACACTGATTCTGCATGAATTTGTACACACGCTTCACTTGGATAAAGCAAGGCGAGGACCTAAAAACATTCGCAATATTTTTGGGCGCATCCTTTTGGCATTCCCAAACATATATATGCCACCGTGGATGCATGAAGGTTTGGCAACCTATTACGAAACAGATACAGGCTTGGGTATTGGTCGTGGACAGAGCAGCTATTTCCAAATGATGATGCGCATGGAAGTGGCGAGTGGCATCAAACCTTTGCGCCAAATCAATCAACTGATGGTAAGCTGGCCACTACTCACTAGCCGTTACCTGTATGGCGTGTATTTTGAACAGTTTATCGCCGACACTTATGGTGCAGATACACTGCAACAAATCGTCAATCATTATTCAGACAACTGGCTTCCCTTTGCCATCAATACCGTTTATGAAGAGGTATTGGGCAAGGATTTAAGTCAGCTCTGGGATGAATTTGAAGTGTATTTGAAGCAAAAGTTTAAGCCTCAAATCAGCAAGCTCCAAGTGCAAAGCATCACGCAAGCCCAAGCTTTGACACAATCGGGGGATTTTAAGCAGTCGGTGCTACAAACCGATGATGGACATGTATATTTTGTCAGCGACAACTTGGCAAGTGGTGCAAAACTGATGCAGCAGTATCAAGGCAAAATCACAGCTTTATTGGAGCTCAACGCTGGAGCTAAACTGGATTGGCATAAACAAGCAGGTTTGCTTTTGGTGCAACCTGATATCTGCGACAATGCAAACAGCTACTTTGATATTTATCGTGTGGATGACGATGGTCACCTTGAGCAGCTTACAGAGTGCGCCCGCTATATTGATGCTGTTTGGTCGCCCGATGGTTCTCAAATCGCCGCCATCAAAAATTACCGCGGGCAACATGCCATTCATTTGCTGGATTTAAACGGAGAGCTCCTTGAAGTTTTGTGGCAAGGCAAAGATGATGAAACATTATCAGGTTTGGATTGGTCGGATGATGGTGCATTGTTGGTATCGAGTATTTGGCGGCAGCACACAGGTTGGGATGTTGAGACTTTTGATGTGAGCAGCAAAACATGGTCAAAAACAACCCATGATATGTTCATTCAAATCGATGCCCGCTTTGTGCAAAATAGCCATGATATTGTATTTTCAGCGGACTATGATGATGTGTATAATATCTATCGCCAACATGAAGACGGCAAATTAACGCAGCTTACGCGTGTTTTGGGTGGTCTGTTTTCGCCCTATTTAAGTCAGCAAGGCGAGTTGTTGGCGATTGCTTACCAAAACCAAGGTTTTGATGTGGTTAGCATGAATAATCTGCTCAACAGTTCGGTAAGCTTTGATGACTCACCCAAAGCATCTCAGGGCAAACAGTTTCCTGTTTCTGACGTTGAAATATCCGACCCAGAGCCATATTCAGCGTGGGATAGTGCGTTGCCAACATCGTGGCTGCCATTGTTTGGACTAAGTAATGAAGGCGTGGAGCTAGGCGCACTGGTGTTTGGTTCAGATGTGCTTAATCGGCATAATTATAGCTTGTATGCTGGGTATCAGTCGGTGTCTTCATCGCCTGTGTTTAATTTGGATTATATTTACGATGGCTGGCAACCTCTGCTGAGAATCAATGCGCAAAAACTGCAAACACCGAGTTTAGATCATAATAATCGTCTGATTGCGCTTGTCGAACAACAAAGCTTAAACGCTGAACTTATTTTTCCGTGGTTAAAGCAGCAGTCAAGATGGACTGCGCATTTGGCACTAAATCACAGGCGCGATGAATTGGTGTGGTTAGCACCGCTATACACAGGGATAAATACAAGCTTTCAAGATTCACTTGCTGGTGCTGCTTTGGTGTATGATTCTAGGGTGACATATCCAAGGGGAGTGAGTAGGGCATCCACAGGCTCGATTGTTTCATTACAAGTTGAATCGGGTAAGGGTCTGGGTGGCACATACACAGGCAATGTAGGGGTGCTTTCAGGGCGCACATTTTTTAACTTGGGCGATGAGCAAGTGCTTGGATTTCGCTTGGACTTGGGCAAAGGTGATAGCAATGCTCGCCCCTTCACCTTGGGTGGCACAAGCCATGCCACATTGATTCCAGATTTGTTAAATCCCTTGCAAGCAAGCCTACGATTAAATCAGCGGGTATATAGTTTAAGGGGTTATGCTGATGCTGCATTGTCAGGCAGTGCGTTGGCATTGGCATCTTTGGAATATCGCTTCCCCATCGCAAGAATCGAGCGAGGTTGGATGACACCACCCATGGGTATTCATCAGTTGTTTGGGCAGGTGTTTGCGGATGCAGGGCGCGCAGGTAACGACTTAAACACTGCCACAACCTACACGGGCATTGGTGCAGAATTAGGCGGCGACTTTATTCTCTTCTATAACCTCCCTGTTCGCGCTCAACTTGGCATTGCCAAAGGTTTGGATGACACCCTTGGCGGCAACCAGTTTTATTTCAGGTTGGGAAGTTCGTTTTAATCAAGTGGCGTGATTCGGACGTTAATCAAAAATCAATAGGGTCAGACTCGAATGGCACTAAGTTAAGCAATTTAATATGCTTTAGCTAGGTGTTAAGTAGCGTTTAAAATATTAGCTTTTAACATGTATTTTATACCTTTAACCCTACCAAACTTACGCCTTCCAAGACAAAGAAAAGCAGCGCGTTCAGTGCAGCAGAAGCTTGCTGGTGAACTGGCGAAGTTAAAGCAAAAATCATTCGTCCAGCTTGGTGAATGTTTCGGCAAGTTTATTCCTTCCCACCTTCTTACACCATCCAAATCAGGTCGGCATAGTCGCAACCGTATTTTCAGCAAACAAAACACTTTTTGGGCATTTCTTTCTCAGGTGCTGGATGCAGAAGGAGGCTGTAAAGAGGTTACCTTGAAGTTTCAAGCTTTTATGACGAAGAGTTGTGGAAAAATAGTTACCTGCTCCACTTCTGCATATTGCCAAGCACGCAAGAACATAGATGAAAGCTGGCTTGAAAACATTTTCAAGCACCTGTCGCAACAGTTGTCGCATGCTAAGGGAAGAGTCAGCCTTCAAGGTAGGCGAGTTATCGTTGCTGATGGAACAGGCTTGAGTATGCCAGACACTGTGGAGAACCAAGAGGAATGGCCTCAGCAAAAACATCAAAAAGTGGGATGTGGCTTTCCTCAAGCTGCGCTATGTGCTTGCTTTAATTTGGATAATGGCGCACTTCTTAGTTATGCGTTGGGTAATAAGAAGAGTCATGAGCTACCCATGTTGCGCCAGCAAAGTGACACGTTTAAAGCAGGTGATATTTTTCTCGGCGATAAAGGTTTTTGTAGCTACTACGATCAGTCTACATTTAAAGATAAAGGCGTGGATTCTGTGGTGACATTGGCACGCCGCAAACCTGTTTCAGTATCTCATGCGGTGAAGGTTATTGACCATAACGACTTGCTTATAACATGGCCTAAACCCAAGCATACTAAGGCTTCAAGTTACTCAAAAGATGACTGGGAACAATTGCCTGAAAGCCTACCAATGCGACAAATAAAGGTCGCTGTAAGCCAAGCAGGGTTTCGTGTTCAAGCGTTTTATATTGTGACAACTTTACTTGACCCAGTGTTGTATCCAGCCGATGAAATCGCAGACCTTTACTTTGAACGCTGGGATGTAGAGTTATTCTTTAGAGATATCAAAACAACCATGGA
The DNA here is from genome assembly GCA_030949605.1 of Ghiorsea sp. Lineage (GTDB taxonomy): Bacteria > Pseudomonadota > Zetaproteobacteria > Mariprofundales > Mariprofundaceae > Ghiorsea. Next base: position 8,364 of record JAUZSH010000010.1, on the reverse strand, counting down.
TATGGATATTCTACGCTGCAAATCACCAGCCATGGTTCGGAAAGAAATCACCATGCACCTGATTGCTTATAATTGCATACAAAGCCTTATTGTAGAAGCTGTTGCACACACCAAACAGAAAGTTCGCCGCATAAGTTTTAAGGCAAGTTTGCAAACCATCAGGTCATGGAGCATACAACTTGCTCAAAAGATGCCAGATAAAGAGCGTCAACGTTTGCTTCGACTTTTATATCAAGCCATTGCTAAAAATGTTGTCATCGAAAGGGTGGGAAGAAGTGAGCCAAGAGCTGTCAAACGAAGGCCTAAAAACCATCACCTATTAACAGCTCCAAGACACGAAATGAAAATAACCCAACACCGGAATACGCATAGAGCTGAAATTGCTTAACTTAGTGCCATTCGGGTCAGACTCGATTGATTTAAGTTTAAAGGGAGTGTATGCTTTGTTTCACTGTGAAAAGGAGGTGAACGATGAGCCGCCAGCCACGATTTATATTACCCGGTCAACCTCAGCATGTGATTCAACGCGGCAATAACCGCGATGTTATTTTTGTATCTGACGATGATTATCATTTTTATTTGGAAAAGTTGGAGAGTGCTTGCGCTCGGTTTGGATGTGAACTCCATGCCTATGTTTTGATGACCAATCACGTTCATTTACTGATGACACCGCAAACGGAAGATGGTATTGGCAAAGTCATGCAGTCGGTTGGTCGTTATTACAATACCTTCGCCAAGATTCAGCGCGTTTCGCGCAAAGCAAGCGAGTAACCACAACATTCTAGAATATTGTGGTATATTAAAAATAACATCCCCCAAACCCCGATGTTATTTTTAATATACGCTTTCTAAATCAATGTGTTACAAACACTAGTTTTTTTACCAATGTATTCTCTAAAACTGGCGAAGGTATTGGTAAACAGTATGAATTTTAATACCTGCCTTACCACTACGAAATGTTGCCCAATTAAATTGTTGTTTACACAGATCAATGGTGGTCGAATCAATCAACCGAACAACATCTTTGCATGAGATGGTTGCTTCTCTCAGCTGATTTAAAAGCCAATAAAAAAGTTCAAGATAAATTGCTGATGGACGCTCTCGATTGGCATCGGACAAAGTCGAACGCGCAGCTTTTGAGGCTCCAAAATGATAATATAAGTGACTCTGACTTGCCCACGATAGGCAGGTATCTCGAAGTGTTTGCTTGGATGAAAGTTGACCGTACAAAATCGTACAAAACTGCGTCCAGCAGCTCATACTACCCGCACGTTTGTCGCCATGATGGCGGTCGACAACCCTCTTAAAAATAGAACGAGGAACTTCTGAAAGTAATTGTGAAAATACTGTGTTAATGTACCGCATGGTCTGGATTCTCCGATCGTTTGATTTGCTGTCTTAATAACTACAAATCTAACATATTCCTCGGGAATTCAGACCTTTTTTATGACCCTACTGATTTTCGTCGGACAGTAGTGGGTTTATAAGTTGAAAAAGGCAAAATCTGGATAAAAAAAGGCAGGAAAATGAATATTCTACTTAATGGAGAAGCTCGAAGTACAACTGCTTTACATATTGCTGACTTGATTGCAGAACTGGGCTTGGAAACACGCATGCTTGCAGTGGAGCGCAATTTAGAGGTTGTTCCTAAGAGTGAATACCTAACCATCCATTTAAAAGAAAGCGACCGCATCGAAATCGTACATATGATTGGCGGCGGATAAGGAGACAACCATGAGCAAAGATACATTTAAAGTTGGCACATATGAATTTTCATCACGTTTAATTGTGGGTTCAGGCAAGTATAAAGATTTTGCAACTACGAAGTTAGCAACGGAAGCATCTGAAGCGGAGATGATTACGGTTGCTGTGCGCAGGGTGAATATCACTGAGGCGGGTAAAGAAAATTTACTCGACTATATCGACCCCAAGAAATATACCATTTTACCCAATACGGCAGGCTGTTTTAACGCTGAAGATGCTATTCGTACCCTTAGGTTGGCGAGAGAAGCAGGCGGTTGGGACTTGGTGAAACTTGAAGTCTTGGGTGATACACAAACGCTTTACCCCAATGTCGTGGAAACCATCAAAGCAGCCGAAGTGTTGGTGAAAGAAGGTTTTCAAGTGATGGTGTATACCAATGATGATCCGATTGTAGCCACCAAACTTGAAGATGTGGGTTGCGTGGCTGTGATGCCTTTGGGTAATCCGATTGGTTCAGGGCGCGGGCTTGCTAACCCATTTAACATCCGTGTCATTAAAGAGCGGGCGAATGTCCCCATCGTAGTGGATGCTGGTATTGGAACAGCTTCGGATGCAGCCAAAGCTTTGGAGCTTGGGGCAGATGCCGCGTTAATCAATACAGCCATTGCTGAAGCCAAAGATGAATGCTTGATGGCAGAAGCCATGTGTGATGCAGTGCGAGCAGGGCGTAAAGCTTTTCTTGCTGGGCGCATGCCTAAACGTGCATTTGCTAGCGCATCTTCACCAACAGAAGGTTATATTTGGGATTAAAAGGCTGGTAGACGTTGAAAAAGGTGCTCGATGTTGCCGAAGGCTTGGTCGAGCACACTTGATTGATGCAGTGCTTTTTTAGCTTCTTGAAGCAGAAATATTTGGGATAAACATCGCATCGCCGTAGGAATAAAAGCGGTAATTGTTGTTTATCGCATGTTGGTAGGCTTGTTTGATGGTACCTTGCCCTGCAAGTGCGGATACCAGCATCAGTAATGTTGATTTGGGCAGGTGGAAGTTGGTGAGTAGGGCATTGGTCATCTTGAATTGATAACCAGGAGTAATAAAAATATCGGTGCGGTCGCTGCCTGCTTGGAGTGTGCCGCTTTGGCTTGCAGCCTCTAAGGTTCGCAAGCTTGTAGTGCCGACTGCAACTATGCGATTGCCTGCTTGTTTGGCTTGATTGATGGTGTACGGCGGCTTGCTGAGAAATGATATATGCTTCTTCGTGCATGATATGGTCATTGGTATTGTCCACTTGAATAGGCTGAAATGTGCCTGGCCCAACATGCAAGGTGATATGGACAAACGTCGCACCTTTGGCTTCCATCTTTTGCATCAAGTCAGGGGTTAAGTGTAAACCAGCCGTAGGGGCGGCGACTGCACCTTTATGTGCAGCAAACACAGTTTGGTAACGTAGTTTATCTTCTTCTGAGTCAGGGCGATTGATGTAGGGCGGCAATGGCATATGCCCGTGTGTTTCAATGGCATTGCCCACATCATCAGCGAAAAGTTTGATTTCTATATGTTTACCATCACGCTTGATGATTTCGCCTGAAAAAGCCTCTGAAAAATGGACGATAGTTCCTATACTTAAAGGTTTGTTGCTTTTGCCCCAAGCCGACCAAATATTGTCTTGCCCTAAAGGCTCAAGCAATAACACCTCAACCTTGCCACCGCTGGATTTTTTACCCATGAGTCGCGCAGGAATCACCTTGGTATCGTTAATCACCCAGATGTCACCTGTTTGCACGCAATCGGGCAAGTGTTGGATGCTTGTATCATGCAAGGGCTGGCTTAAGTGCAATAACCGTGCGCCATCACGCTCAGGTAATGGTGCTTTGGCAATCAGTTGTTCAGGTAGTGTAAAATCAAAGTCGGAAACATTCATGCGGCAATACTAACCTTGAGAGAGGGCTTAGGTCTTGTCAAAAATGTTGGCAAGCTTTTCAGAGAGATGTTGTGGTGTGTAGGGCTTTTGTAGGAAGCCAGCCAAACCTTTGCCTGCAAAGCGGTTGGTTGCATCTTGTTCATTGTACCCTGAGCTTAGAATAACTTTGACATTGGGGTCGATACGACAGAATTCTGTAAATGCATCCTCACCACCCATGCGTGGCATGGTCATATCCAGCAGAACAACACTAATATTTTGGTGCTGCTGTTGGAATACTTCAATGCCTTCAATACCATCCGCCGCAGTGAGGGATTTTAGCCCCATATCTTTGAGCATGGATGAGGCAACCTCTCGAATCGTCTCTTCATCATCCACAACCAATACGCAGCCATGCCAATGAGGTTGTGGTTTGTGCTGAGGTTTTAAGGAGATAGGCGTGTGTTTTGAGCAAGGAAGCAACACTTTAAATGAGCTACCCTTACCTTCTTCACTGTATGTTTTGATGGCTCCGCCATGTCCTCGTACAATGCCTAAGATGGCAGCCATACCAAGTCCGCGCCCTGTAAATTTAGTGGTGAAGAAAGGTTCAAATATTTTCTTTTGAACCTCAGGAGACATGCCACATCCCGTATCCGATACTTCCAAATAAACATATTGACCTTCTTCAAGGTTTTCATCGACAAAGGTGGAAAAGAGATACTGTGTGTCCACACGCATCACACCTGTTGAAATAGAAATGGCTCCACTATTTTCCGCAATAGCTTCAGAAGCATTGATCACCAAGTTCATAATAATTTGTTGCATTTGGGTGATGTCGGCATCTACAGCAGGGGTTTGTTGGCTTAAATTGAGGCGAAGCACAATGTTTTTGGCAAGGGTCACTTGAAGAAGCTGACTCATATCTTCTACAACTTCACTCAGAAGTACGGGTTTAATGATAAACTTGCCTTTGCCCGAGTAAGCAAGCATTTGTTTGCATAAATCAGCAGCTTTTTGGCTGGCTTGGGTAATATGTTCAATATAATCATGCACAGGGTGAAGCTTCAGGTAGTTTACTGCTTGCCAAACCAGCATTGCCCATGATTGCTGTTAGGATATTGTTAAAATCATGTGCAATGCCACCAGCGAGCACCCCCAAGCTGTCCAAACGTTGTAGGTGTTCCATTTTTGAGATGGTTATTTCTTTTTCATTTTGAGCTTCAACAAGCTTGCTAATGTCTTGTACTGTACCACTTGAGTGAAGTGGTTTCCCATCACTGCTAAAGGTGGTTTTACATCGTTCGGTAACATGTTTGATGCGACCATCGGGCATCAATAGGCGGTGGGTGATTTCATATGGAAGTTTGTTTTCTAATGATTCGGCATATGCCTGACTGACTTCATCACGGTCTTCGGGATGTATGGCATTGAGGAAAGCATCGTATGATGCATCAAAAGTACCTTTGTCGATTTCAAAAATACGGTAAATTTCATCGGACCATAGCAACTCATCGCTGGTTAAATCAAGTTCCCAATTGCCAACTTTGGATAAGCGCTGTGCTTTTATAAGCATAGCTTGAGATTCAATGATTTTTTGTATGGATTGTTTGTGTAGAATCGCATGGGCGGCAAGTTGGGCGGCATCAGATATTAGGCGAATGTCCAAGTCTTGTGGCTCATGAGGTTCTTGGTAATACATGGCAAATGTGCCTAAAACCTTTCCTGAACTATCATAAATAGGCTGAGACCAACATGCACACAACCCATATTCGGATGCTAGCTCTTTGAAGTTTGCCCAAAGTGGGTTGGAGGCAATATCGGAAACAATGACACGTTTCCCTGTGTATGCGGCGGTGCCACATGAGCCGGCATCAGGGCCAATTTCAAGCCCGTTAACGGTGTCACGGTATGCAGCAGGCAAGTGAGGACCAGCGGCATCGTGCAGGTGAGTACCATTTTCATCCAAGAGTAAGATAGAGCCAAACATGTTGGGTGATATATCTTCAATGAAAAGCACGAGTTTTGCAAGTACATCAGCAAAGGGTACATCGGGGTCGGCAATGCGTTTGAGAATGTTGCTTTGACCGACCTGAAATAAGTTTTGTAGATACCCCTCGGTCACATCCTCATGAAATAGCACGACTTGATAAACCTCTCCAGAGGTATTTCTCAAAGGATAAATGTGGGCGCGAACAAATTGATGGTTGGCAGGCGCTTTTATATTGGGCGTGTCTTCAGGGTTGAAGTTGATGGTGGGAAGAGCTAATGCTTCACCAGCAAAGCCGCGCTCGATATAGGTCATGATACCTTTATCTTTAAGTTGCTGGTCTTGGAGGATGTTGTAACCCTCCAGTGCTTTTAGTTTGACTCCCCAAAGCTTTTCCCATGCCTGATTAACTTGGATAATGGTGCCATCTGTTTGCATGAGCTGGGTGCTTAAAGGTGATTGTTCAACAAGCTTGTTGAAGCGATTTTCGCTTTCCAAGCGGTTTTCATAATCGGCGCGCTGTTGCTTTAAAGTCTGAACAGAAACACGAATCATGACCAGCATGATAAAGAAAGATAAGATAATAAGGGTGAGCTGAGTGTTTTCTAAATTGGATAAATGTTTTTCGTGTGCAGATTGAAGGCGAGATTTTATTTCATTGATGTCGGTAATAAACTGGCTGTAAGCATCGTCATATTGTTGCTCTATGGGGGTACCTATGCCCGAAGTGTCTGGCTGTGAAAGGCGCTGTTTGGTCATGCTAAGCAAGTGCGTAAAGGTTTCTTCGACTTTGTGGTGAACAAGAGATAGGTGGTCAATTTCGGGGTGACTAAAAAATGTATGACTGTGTTGATCAAGATGACGAAGTGCTTGTAAATCGCGCTGAACATGTTGGAGGCGTGTAAATATCAGCTCTGGTTTGGCTGATGTCTTATTGGTGGTAATTTCTTCAAGCCAAAGGTGAGCAATGCTTAAGTCACCAGTAATATGTTCTGCGGTGTTGGATGCCTGCGTATGTGCACGCGAAATATGCCCACTCAACTGCATGATATAAATCATACCAGCAATAACCAAGCAGGCTGCTAATAATAGATACAAACGAAGTACGTTGTATTTTTTTAGGTGGCGTGCTGAGGTTATCTACCATACTAAACATACGTTAGCAGATAGAATGAATTTCGTCTAACATCAGTTATGAGTAGCGGGGGTTGTAACGTGCTCTCTGCCGCCTTGAATTTGGTGATTCTGAAACCGACATTTTTTAAATTGAGTTGCTACTTAGATTAAACTCAAAAAGTCATGAGCTATTGAGCCACTTGCAAAACTCATGAGCGGCGATTGACTTCCCCACTCATGAGTTTTGCAAGTGGCTCTATTGATATGTTGAAATAATATCATATTTTCAGCCGTATAAAGTGCAAAGCTTTGACTAGGCTGACCACAAAAGCCTTGCACATAACTGGAAACTTATGCGGTTGTTTTCATAGGAAGTGAGGCTTTAGCCTCGCCCAAAAAAAAGCCAAGTGTTAGATTTTGTTCTATTTCTGGTGGAGTGATTGAATATCATTCATCAATGCGAGGCTAAAGCCTCACTTCCAACCTATACGCAACGCTTCCCCCATACTTTTTGAGTAAGCTCTACTTATTATGGTTGCTCAAAGAGCTGTAACAGTTTGACCTGAATTCAAGTGAAGCTTAGGCTGAATAGTTACATTTTTTTATCAGATAAGCCCACTACTGTCCGGCGAAAGTCGCATATCGTCATGCCCGAGTTCTTTTATCGGGTATCCAAAAAACCTTGCAAACAATGGATTCCCGCCTTCGCGGGAATGACGTAAAGAGTTGGAAATAAAGCCTCGTACTTTCGTCGGAAAGTAGTGAGATAAGCCCAAACTCTTTAGCTTCATCTAGCCCGCATTATTCATAAATCGTCGTGATGATTGCGTAGAACCTTTGTTTGCAACGAATTTTAAAGAAATCGCTCGTAGCCGCGCTTACTAACGATTGATGAGAGATTTGTTGCGAATAAAGGGACAAGCAAGGGCGCGGCTGTATTTGTGAATAATGCGGGCTAGAAATGCCCACTGTTTATTTTATGGGAAATTCCTTTGTCACGTTGGATTTTCTTTCAGCTTTGAAGGCTCTCAGGGTATTTAGATATGAATCGCTTTACCATCTGAATCAAGTACCGATTCATGAATCATTTCAGATAATGTTGGATGCGGGAACATATGATGCGCCAACTCTGCTTCAGTGGTTTCCAATGTGCGTGCAAGTTGCAAAGATACAATCAACTCAGTGGCTTCAGCACCCACGATATGTGCGCCCAATAACTCACCTGTTTCTGCATCAAATATGGTTTTGACCATGCCTTCAGTCTCTGCCAAGCCCATAGCTTTACCATTGGTGGCATAAGACATTCGCCCAACTTTAATATCAAGCCCTTCTTCTTTGCATTGTTTTTCAGTTTTGCCACATGAGCCAACTTGCGGTTGGCAGTATGTACAACCCGGGACATTACCATAATCCACAACATGCGGTGTGCCGCCGTTGATGGCTTCAACGCATACAATGCCTTCATGGCTTGCCACATGCGCCAAAGCAGGTGCGCCAATCACATCACCAATGGCATAAATGCCTTGATGGTCGGTGCGGTAATAATCGTCCACTTCAATTTGTTGACGTTCCACTTTCATGGATGTGTTTTCCGCACCAATGCTATCGGTATTTCCGACAACGCCCACGGCAACCAAACACAGATCACCTTCGA
>JAUZSH010000009.1 GCA_030949605.1 Ghiorsea sp. | reverse complement strand
AAGTGATTAATTCATTATTTACAATGACTTATGCCTACCTTTCGGTAAGCTTCGCTCCTATGTTTACCCGAATAGGTTTACTTCTTTTCTGCCTGCTCATAAGCTCAACTGCTTCTGCGGTAGGCTTTGGCGATGCCGAATTCAAGAGTTACTTGGGTGAACCACTGGATGTTCGCGTACCCTTAATTTTGAGTGATGAAGAACGCAAAGGCAAGTTTCAAGTTACGCTGGCAACGCGAAAAGAATATCAAATCCTTGAGCAAAATATACCCCGATCCTATGCCTTGCTGCGTGCAGATGTGCTTGAGGATGAAGGTTTTTTATCGGTTAAGGTATCTTCTTCTCAAGCGATTGATGAATCATTTCTTACCATTATTTTAAAGGTTCAACGCGGACGAGGCAACTTTTATAAGAAAGTTCAACTGCTTTTGGACCCAGCGTGGCGCAAACTCGTTCCGTTTGAGAGTGAGGCGGCAAACCTTGTTGCTCCACCGAATGAGACTTTCCCTACTAAAAAATCAACGCCGATTGCGAGTGAAGGTGCGCAAAAACAAGCTGCGAACCAGCCCGCACTTATTGCGTTGCCAACATCGGAATGGGCAAGGCGGACAAGTTACGGGCCTGTTCAATCGGGCGATAATTTGAGTGAAATTGCCTACCGCTTACGCAAAGATAAACGTTTTTCAAATCATCAAGTGATGTTGACGCTTTTTCATAGCAATCCGCTGGCTTTTGAACGCAATAACATCAATATGCTCAAACGAGGTGCTTTTCTTCAAGTGCCTAACGAGGTAGATGTACGAACCTTTTTACAATCCCCAAGTTTCCAAGACTTGAAGTCAGTGTTGCAACAAAAAAAGAAACACGTAAACAAAACTAAACCAGTCGCAAAAGTTTTGCAGGATGAAACACCTGTAAGAAAATACCGTAGTCGGGTATCTTTGGGTATGACGGAAAGCTTGGATGCGCCATCCCAAACAGATACACCCATCAGCGATGCTGTTGTGTTAAGTCGATTAGAAAAGTTGGAGCCGTTGTATGAGCAAGTGATGGCATCGAATATTCGCATTGATGGCATTGGTGGAAAAGTAGACAATCTTGCCCAAGAAGTACGTTCGCTTCATCAAAAGGTAGATGCTTTAGCCAAAACAGGCATCTCTCAAAATACTGGTGAAAAAAGTTATGGTTGGTGGTATTTTTTACTTCTTTTGGCCATCAATGTTTCATTGGCGATATTCTTTTTATACCGAAGGCAGCGCGTGCGGTGGCAGGAAAAGTTAGAAAAGGCGCAGTTGAAAAACACCTATGCTGAGCATGACTTTGAACCTGAGTTGAAGAAAGACACTTCCAATGTTGATGACATTATACAGCCCATGTTTACAGATAATACTTTAGATGATGGCGTATTACCTCCAGACGAGTTGCCAGAAAGTGACTTTTCTGTTGCCAAACATCCAATGGATATCACTGATGAAACAGACGTTGTTGATAAAGCAGGAAGTGCGAATGCGCGGTTGGCGAATGAAACACTTGGTTTTAAAAACATAGATAAAAAAAGTGAAAAGGAATATGTAGATTATCCTGCATATTTTGAAGTGGCGGTGCAGAAACAAGATTGGCAAGCTGCTGAAGAATATTATCAAGCCATGTCTAAGAATGCTCAAACACAGCCAAGGATTCAGGCATCATATATTCAAATGTTACACCAAGAAGAGCGTGTGGTTGATAGAAACGCGGCACTTCTAAGTTTCTATGAAACATACGATAAGGTGAAATGGAACCGCTTTTGTTCATTGTTTGATGATGAGATCTGGCATGCATTGCAAGATGAGCGCGTAATTAGTTTTACAGGTGAAGTTATGGCTGAAGGCGTTAAGGCATCCAATTGGAAGACGGAAGAGATGGAAAGTCTTCTGGCTATTTCAAATTTGGATATGGAAGCAACCTCGTCGCAACAACTGCTTGATACGAAAGATGAAAGTAAGTCTACTGAAGACCAAGATGCTGATGACTTCATGGATAAAACTGTGGTGATGAACGCAAAAGACTTAGAAAAGTGGAAAAGTGATGCCGACACTGTAAACCCGTCGTTTGAAACCAAACTCGCGGGTGAACCTGAATTTATGGATACAGGTGACATTGGGAAATGGGGCAAGGTTGATGAAACGACAGATGATGACTTAATGTTGGAAATTGATTTTGATGCCGAAGAAGAGCTGAAAGAAGATAAGTCTGAGGTTGAAAAAACTGCTTACACGGAAATAGACATCGAATTCACAGGTGAGATTGAACCATTGGATGAAGAGGCTTCGGACAAGAAGCGGAAATAAAGGTTCAGGTGTTTCTTAGCTGTTTGACTCAGCAATCACAAATGCCATGGCTGTATCTGCGTCACCAGTTAAAGAAACATGTAAATGCGAAATGCCCAAGAGCGAAGCTTGGCTTTCGGCATTGCCATGCAACACAATTTCAGGTTTACCGCTATCCAAATAGATCACTTCAACATCTTTCATGCCAAAACCGAAAATAAAGGGACGCTACCGAATGGCACTAAGTTAAGCAATTTAATGTGCTTTAACCAGGTGTTAAATAGTGTTTAAAATGTTAGCTTTTAACATGTATCCGACATTCCGCACCCCTTATTCCTGATTCAGGAATAAATTTTTTGGTATGATTCTCCCATTAACTTCAAGAGTTTTTATGCTGCTTATTGAGGTTTATAACGCAAGGTTTTGCCTGCTGAATATAGAGTATCTGAATGTTTTGAAAGTATTGGAAAACCCAGCGTATTGTTGGTTTTTCGACCATCTTTCCTATTTCCGACATTCCGCACCCTGTATTTCCAGTTTTTCGATTTAAGTTAAATAGGCTTAATTACTTACATTGAGCGGGTAACTTTTTTTAAAAAAATGATTTAAAATTGATGTCGGATGATGTTTGTTCTTATCATATTGAATAAAAATAGCCTTTTATGACCGAATCATTTAGCCATTTAATGAAAATTACGGTATCGATTTTCAACTTTTTGCTTAAGTTGGTTGTAGATTGAAATTCGTAGGATAATCAGAATCGTGATGTATATCCTTATCTCATTGATTTATAAGGATAAAATAACCAAGAAAACGATAAAGCATACCCGCTCAATGTAAGTAATTAGCCATTTAAATGCTTCTAACCTATTAACCGACATTCCGCACCCCTAAATCAATATTATTTTATTTAATTTATCTATATTTTTCAACAGGTTAGGAAAATGAGGCTGTTTCGCTAAACTGTGCCACCTCTCATGAAAGGTATATTTGAGGGTAAATGACTAAAATTATGAATAATCCTCTTGTCATGAGGGCTAAAGTCACAAGCAATGTATTACCATAGAGGTAATTGCAAAACTCTAGGCCAAACCGAAAACTTAACCCGTATTTTTTATATGGTTAAATTGTTTTAGTTTTGAGCCTCAATTTTTCTCAGAACATATCATTTTTCAGCATTTTCTGGTTTTTAAGGCGAGTGATTCCACTGCATTCTTAAAATGCAGCTTTTCAGTTCAGTGTTCTGGATAGGGGTTATCGTTATTGGATCATGCGCATAAGCTGGTCTGCAGTAAGCGCGAGAATGCCAAACATCAGGTGGCACATGACTTTGACATCGCCTTTCACCCGTACAAAGCGTCCTCCAAATTCATCCTTTAAACGACCATTAACACGTTCAACTGTACTGCGTTCGTGATAACGGGTTGCTTCAGCAGGCTTCATGTTGATTGTTGCACGTGCTTTATTTTCCGCCGCAATCTTCTTTTTGCGTACCGTGGTACGTGGGTTGGTATCAATAATTGGAACATGCCCCAGCTTTTGACTGTGTGCATGAATACATGGAGCATCATAAGCGGCATCCATCAAGTCATACAGACTAGAAACTCGGGCATTGCTTATTTCTGCCAGTGGGATCGCCGCTTGAGAGTCATGCATAGAGGCTGATGACAGTAAGCAACTGATCGGGATTCCGCCATCTGCAGCGTCAATATGAAGTTTATAACCGACCCAGCTGGTTTTATGCCCTTTGCTGTTACGCTTGGTTCCTACGTCACAGGCTGTAGGAAGGTCATCCAACATCGCCTGCAAGCTCATGCCATCACTTTGCTTTTCCAGTCGAGTCATTGGCTTAGGGCGTTCTTCCCCTTTCTTCGGACGACCACGCTTTTTGGGTGCTGGCTTGGCTTTAGCCTCTTTTTTAGCAGGTTTTTCGCGTGCATGGATAGCCGTTGAATCTTTGGACAGATGACCAATAATTTCTTTCGTGTATTTTTTTACAATTAACATTTCATGGACACGTTCTGGCAGGCGACTAGCTGAGAACTCGGCATTAGCGCGGGAGAATGTAGACTCATCGGGTACCTGATATTGCGCCTCCCAACCGCAGATGCGACGCAAGGTTTTATCCGATTTTAAACGTTCAACAAGCATCGAAGTGAATGGCATGTTGTAGACCATTTTGGCAACAAACGCTCGTGCTATAGCAACCCGATTTGCAGGTGGCCGACCAGTCATGCGATAATAACTATGTAGATGTTCCTCGATGCGAATAATCTCAAGTATCTTAACAAGTTGACACTGCTTTTCGCTCAATGGACCAAGCTCATCCTCAAGCCAAGGAAATAATGACCCTTGAATTCTTTGCCAGATTTGCGATAATTCATCATGTAGGTGGTTCATCTATAATCTCCTTGTTGGTTTGTGTCGTTGATGACTTATATTACCAGCAGGGAGTTTTTTTTCACGCTTTAAATAGCGATAATTCGGCACGAATGAAGAGTTTTGCAATTACCTCCATAATAAGCTTGTTTAGCTTACATTGAGCGGGTATCTTTTTTTAAAAAAATGATTTAAAATTGATGTCGGATGATGTTTGTTCTCATCATATTGAATAAAAATAGCCTTTTATGACCAATACCTTCGCCAGTTTTAGAGAATACATTGGTAAAAAAACCTAGTGTTTGTAACACATTGATTTAGAAAGCGTATATTAAAAATAACATCGGGGTTTGGGGGATGTTATTTTTAATATACCACAATATTCTAGAATGTTATGGTTACTCGCTTGCTTTGCGCGAAACGCGCTGAATCTTGGCGAAGGTATTGATGACCGAATCATTTACATTTAATGAAAATTACGGTATCGATTTTCAATTTTTTGCTTAAGTTGGTTGTAGATTGAAATTCGTAGGATAATCAGAATCGTGATGTATATCCTTATCTCATTGATTTATAAGGATAAAATAACCAAGAAAACGATAAAACATACCCGCTCAATGTAAGTTTAGCGTTGAAAACATTATGTTTTCATGTCTTTTCATTAAATACCAAAAATCAAAATCAAGGGTGCGGAATGTCGGATTAAATGGACAATTCATTGTATTTCTGGAAATGTCTTGTTTATGGTTCATCCGGACAATGCGTCCTCCCGATTTTCATGCATTGAGAGGATTTTCAATTTCAGGAATTCCATATCTCGGTAACCATATGCTACTTTATGGATCGTTTTGATCTTGTTGTTACTGCCCTCAATCTTGCCGGATGAAAGACCATCGAAATCATAGTAGGCTAATATTGCTACGCGCAACCTAGCCAAAGTTCGCGCAAAAGACTTTACTACACGAATCCCTGATACCTCTGCTTTATTGACCCATTCAGACAGCAGATTTGATGCATCTTCTTTGCTCTTCTGCTGCCAGATAAGCCTGAGTTCCTCCTTCATATAATACGCTGTGGCAAGGGGTTTATTAAGCTCTAAAGCATGGTCCAAACTTACATTGAGCGGGTACCTTTTTCTAAAAAAATGATTTAAAATTGATGACCCGACATTCCGCACCCCTAAATCAATATTACTTTATTTAATTTATCTATATTTTTCAATAGGTTAGAAAAATGAGGCTGTTTCGCTAAACTGTGCCACCTCTCATGAAAGGTATATTTGAGGGTAAATGACTAAAATTATGAATAATCCTCTTGTCATGAGGGCTAAAGTCACAAGCAATATATTACCATAATAAGCTTGTTTAGCTTACATTGAGCGGGTAACTTTTTTTAAAAAAATGATTTAAAATTGATGTCGGATGATGTTTGTTCTCATCATATTGAATAAAAATAGCCTTTTATGACCGAATCATTTAGCCATTTAATGAAAATTACGGTATCGATTTTCAACTTTTTGCTTAAGTTGGTTGTAGATTGAAATTCGTAGGATAATCAGAATCGTGATGTATATCCTTATCTCATTGATTTATAAGGATAAAATAACCAATAAACGATAAAACATACCCGATCAATGTAAGTCCGTAGGTCTTTTTATTAGATTCTTCTCGACCTTGAAATGCCGCCCCTGCCATCTATGTATCATCCGAGAAGGTCTTCCGGGATGATGCCAATTCGTAGTGAATCGTGGCTCTGTGCAGTAGACGTGATATCGGATGAATTCTTGTAAGATAGGAGTTCGATATGGACGCATTATTGGTGGGAATCGATGTCGGTTGTCGCAAACATCGTGTGGCGATTGGTATGCCTGATGGTGAGCTGCTTGAGCAGTTTGATTTGACGCATCAACCCGCAGGGTCTGATGATTTTTTCAAGCGTGTTGAGAAGCAAGCATTACTGGCTAAGCTGCCTGTTTCGATAGGTATGGAAGGCTATGGCGGCTGGGCAAGGGTTGGACACTGTTAAATGTGAACAATCTCAAGCTTGCTCGCTACAAAGAGATCTTTCCATCACCCGCCAAAACCGATGCCATTGATGCACGCAAAATCCTTGAATTGATGCGGCTTCGTCCTTTGTTGCCGCAAGCCAAAGATATTCTCAATGAAGTCATGCCTGCACCTCAAGTGAACCATGATATGAAGCTTTTAACTCGTCGTCGCAGACAGTTGGTTAATGAGCGTTCGATGGTCACAGATCGTATGTATGGCAACGTACAAAGCATTGCGCCAGGCTTAATTGAGTTGACTGGAAGCATCAGCAATAAATGGTTTCTTAACTTCCTCACCAGCAAACCAAGCTTTGATCAATTGATGCGGATGCACAGTCGTAGCGTGGAAAAGATTAAAGGTGTGGGCAAGGTATATTTCGAGTTGATTCGCCGTTGGCAAAAGTCTGCAATACTTTCTACCGATGTGATGATGATGGGTGATATGGTGATTGAGGATGCACAACGTATATTGGCACTAACCACCAATATCAAGCGCCTTGGAAAACAGTTGGATGATTTGTTGCCGCAATCCCAACTGGCAACCACTATCGCTTCGATTACAGGTTTTGGCTTGGTCTGCTCCACAGAGCTAGCCGCTGAAATAGGCACCATGCAACGCTTCGCTACAGAAGCATCGCTGGCACGTTATATTGGCATTGCGCCGCTGGATAATAGCTCTGGTGTATTCACGGGAACCAAACCTGAATTCAAGTGATAAGTGCAATTTCCACTATCGATTTTATGTGAACGCCTGTATTTTCCTCAAATACTTCGTATGGAGTTTTGAACCCCAAACACTTTTTGGGTCGGTTATTAAGCCTATGAACGGCTTTTAGAACTTCTTTTGTAGTCACTTCAAGCAAGCTCATTGCTTTGGGGAAGTACTGCCGTAGAAGACCGTTTGCATTCTCATTTTGACCACGTTCCCAAGAGTGATAGGGCTTTGCAAAATAGGCATTACAATCGAGTGCTTTGGCGATGGTCTTATGGAATGCGAATTCTTTACCGTTGTCGAAAGTGATTGTGTGTACCCAGTCTTTTATTGGCTCCAAAAGCTTGATAATGGTTGCTGTCACGTCCTTGGCATGCTTGCTCTTAAGCGGTGCTGCAAGGCGAAGTTTTGAGCGACGATCATCGAGTGTTACAAGCACGCCTTTGTGCTCTTTTCCTATCATTGTATCACCTTCCCAATCACCTATTCGCTCTCGTTTGTTAGCCGCTTCAGGGCGTTCATCAATATCCACCCGATTGGTGATACCATGACGAGTATGCGCTGATCCATAACGTTTCCTGTAGGTTTTATTTTGGTGCCTAAGGTGAGTATACAAAACACCGCCAGCCTTTTTGTCCGCTAAAACATATTGATAAATCGTCTCATGATGAACGCTAATGACATCATCCTTTTTCAATCGACCAGCAACTTGTTCAGGACTCCAGTCTTGTTCGATATATTCGGATATTACCGTCTTGATATCATTGGTAAGTTTGATTAGACATCTTTCCTAAATAAACCCATATCTCATATTGACTAAAGCCGCCACGACCCGCCAATTTAAGCCATAGTTTTTGTGTTTCCCCCGATATACCTCTTTGACTATTCTGAATATTTTACAAAATCGGTTAATGTTTTCAATGAGAATACGCTTCTTTGATAAGGATTTATTGAAGCTCTTACCTTCCTTTGAACGCTCAACTCCTTTCTGTTTTTTTATCGGTGTCATGGAGTTCTCATGATATTTTTTAAGCCCTTGATAGCCTGAATCAGCTAAGAGTTTAGAATTTGGGTGAATAGGAAGGCGACTTTCTTTAAATACGCTGAAGTCATGCTTTTTTCCTTTTGCACAAACAACCGATAAAACCTTTCCTGTTGTAGCGCAAGCTATGATTTGAGCTTTAATCGTATGGCGTTTTTTCTTGCCTGAGTAATATTGTTTTTGATGTTTTACAGGACGCTCTATGGGTTGTTCTGATACGTCTATAATCAATGTTTCCCTTTTATTATCAATAAGATCTAGTCGGCTAGGAAGTTTTTCAACGTTAGCTATGATCCTCACATAACGGCTATATACCTTGTGACAGTAGGACTCTTGTATTCCAAAAATATTGCCAAGAACTTGAAAGGTTGGATAGTGGCGAATATAGTAAAGTGCTAACAAGATACAATCTTGCAATGATACTCTAGAACTTTTCAGACCGCGCCTTTTCAGAGGGTTAAGCTTCTTTTCATTTTCAATATATTGCTTTACTTTATCATATAAATCTGAAAAGTTTTTTTGCGTGATTCCTGTCATACGCAAAAATTTTTGAGGCTTACAGTGGATGATTTCTTTGTAGGGTTCCATGATGCATACATCATACACAAACCGTGTATCTGAGGTAGGGTTAATAACCAATAAGAGAATCACGTTATTTAGGAAAGATGTCTATTGCTTTCGGCTTATCTTTGTGACGCGTGAAAGCCTTATTGTTGGCTTGAATATGACGGTAGCCCCGTTGCCCTGTGTTGCGTGAAAGCTCCCTGCACAACGTGCTGCAGGAACGCCCTAATGCCGAAGCAATATCCTTCTGAAGAGTACCTTTCTTGAGCTCTAGTTCAATGTAGTGACGCTCTTGTAAGTTTAATTGTTTGTATCTCATATCACGTACCTTAAAATCGCCTTATCTTGTAGCCAACACCCTCACCAGAATGAACTGATAAGAATAGCGATTACATACGATTGCACTTATGATACGAATTCAGGTCTGTTAAAGCCATACTACACCGCCCTTTAAGTACCAAGGTGGGGGTACTTTTTTAGCACAAAGCCATATTTTGGGATTTATACCCCCAAAAAGCCCCCCGTTTTTCTTGGTTTCTATCGGATAGTATAGGACGTTAGTAAACAACAAGGCAAGAAAAAAGCCTGTAAACACTAGGCTTACAGGCTCTTATTGGTCTTCTTTGTTTATCCCACTTGGACTCGAAAAGTTATGTTAAGGCATTGATAAAGTTAAATATATTTTGTTATGTTTTGTATTTATACCGTCAAAAATACCGTCTTTTTTCAAAGTGCCCCCCTATATTTTGGGTTTGGTTGCGCTTTGTCCTCACCTTGGCATAGTTATCAGGCATATCCTCTTTTTATAGTGTAAAAGTACGCCTTTTTATAATGCCAAAAAAAGTCCTGATTTCTTTTGTCTTTTGCCGTCTCATTATGACTGTCAGGAAACCTTGCTTTAAAACCTTGTTATGACCCCCATAGAGTCTTTGTTTTCATGGGTTTATTACGATGGGCAAAAAACCTTTTTTGAAGTCTCATTATGACTACAATAAAACCTTTGTATAAAACCTGATTATAACATCCGAAAAACCTTGTTTTAATCACTGCATACTTACATTGAGCGGGTATGTTTTATCGTTTTATTGGTTATTTTATCCTTATAAATCAATGAGATAAGGATATACATCACGATTCTGATTATCCTACGAATTTCAATCTACAACCAACTTAAGCAAAAAGTTGAAAATCGGTACCGTAATTTTCATTAAATGGCTAAATGATTCGGTCATAAAAGGCTATTTTTATTCAATATGATGAGAACAAACATCATCCGACATCAATTTTAAATCATTTTTTTAAAAAAAGATACCCGCTCAATGTAAGTGCATAGTCACTCAATTTTTAAGCGGCTTGTGCTGTAATCCTTCACCTGTTCGGGTCGGTAGCCCTTGCCTCTTGTCTTTGCCAAGTAGCTAAGACGATAAACGGCATCGGCTAAGTCCTCGCTGCTTTCGATATAGTAAAAAGGCTTTTTGACATAGGGCATAGAGTGGCTGCTTGGGTCGATTGCTTCCCAAGTTGTCATGATATGAGCAAGTAGCTTGTTCGGGTATTGTATTTTATTGCCGTCAATCCATAGGGCAAAGTGATAGTGTTGGTGTTTGGTTGTTTCGCGTTCTCTAACCCATACAAAGCCTATATGCCGTGTTTGATAGGTTCGCTCGACCCAAATCATGATGCGCCTTCTAAAAGCCCGTATTTCTTGATTATCAGCTTTGAAGCTATAGCTATGCAAGTCAAACCTCACCACCATAAGCCGCCCATGTATGGCAAGCCCTGTTTGCATCTGTTCAATGATGCGGCGCATGATTTCACGATAAACACCCGAACCAGTCACATTAACCTTGTAACTTACCCCCTCATATTCAAACAAAGGGGCTTTGGTTTTATGCTTCCTGTTTTGCACCTTTTTTTTGACCGCATTATTTTTGCTAAGTATATGTTTCATTATTCGCTAAGTGGGGGGTGTAGTGAAAAAGGATATTAGTAAATACCGCACAAAAGTTGCCCATTTTGCACTTGGGTTTTGTTGTAAACATATAGCCAAACTTGCCATAATGTGTGACTAAACCGCTGTGACTAAACCGCTTTTTAATCTGTGACGAAACCGCTTTTTAATCTGTGACGAAACCGCTCGCTTATTCATGGCAAGAAATCACATCTATGGCATCAAAAAACACTTGGGATAAGTTAGCATCATCAGACACGGCTTTAAGCGCACTATTAAGCATATCTTGTGCGTTGGTTAGCCCGTAGGCTTCTAAGTGGGTTGCAATCGCTTCTATGCCCATGCCTTAGCTTATCATGGCGCAAGTAAGCCTGTTATATTCATGGTGCAGGTCTTTCTCTGATAAATAGACGGTGTAACTCACATCAAGCAGGCACACCCCCAAAAGGTGTGCCCTCGCTTGTTCAATGTTAGGCCTGCGGCTAGTGGTTTGATAAAGCGGCTTATCTTGGCGGAGGGTCGCTTTTTCTTTGGGTGGTTTACTCATGCTTGCCACCGTCTAATGTGTAAACGGCAACGCCTTTATGCTTTACACCGTCCTTATCTTCAATGGTCATATAATTGGCTACGATATTATACCCTAACGCTTTAAGCTCCCCCACCCGTGGTGGAGGTGACATGCAGCCGATTTCACGGGCTTGAAATGTATTTACGCTTCCATGGTCTCGGATATATCGCAAAAGCTTGTTGCGTTGGGGTTCTGCACTCATTGCATATTTCATGCTTCACCCCCCTTGCTCACAAGGCACAAGTCTTTTTCCATGGCTTGGTTTAATGATAGGTTGCTATCAAGTGGCACAAGTTCACTTGCTTTGATTTCACCCGTATTTAGTTTTTCAATTAGCAGCTCTAACTTATTTAAAGTATCAAGAGTCTTTTGAAGGTTGCTTACTACTTTCATGCGCTTGATTGAATTACACATTGGTATCCCACCAAGCTCTGCGATTAGATTGCGAATATCCTCGACTTTCCAAGCGGATATTCGTTTGCCAAGCTTTACAGGTGCAGGGTATATACCATTGGCAATGCCTTCAAACCATGCGGTCTTGCTTACGGGTATAGAGGATAGGACGGTAGGTAGTCTTGCAAATCCTGTTTCGGGTAGTTTTGTGATTTCTGTTTTTGGCATATTATGCCCTCCATAAATCCGCTTTGTTGGTTAGCGGTTAGTTATGGGGGGCATAAGACAATATCGGAAAGTGTTTGAAAAAGTAACGTAAAACGTCTTTTTCGCTATCTACGGGAATTTGTAACCATCGGCTTCTAGTTCAGCTTTAAATTTTAGTGCTTCTTTAAAATCGCACTCTCTTAGACTTTTATTTTCTTCCCATGCTTTCTTAACAGTTTCAAAACTTAGCCCAAACTTATAGGCAACAAAGTCACATGCTGAATTATGTAGCGAAGCATCATTTCTAGTCGCTGTCATACCGCATGTTTTAACTAGAAGCGCAACCATTTCAGCATGCCTTGCATTACGGTGTCTCTCTTTGCCTTTATTTACTTTGGGCTTTGATTTCCCATCTATCATATCTTGAAGGTGTTTTTTTATAATTGGTGGCAACGTATAATTTTTACCAAGCAGCCAGTGGGCAAATTTATCTTTTACATGATGCGCTTGAAGTGGTGTTAGGTCGGATAACACAACGCTTATCATCATGTTATCACTACTCACATTATTTTCATAATTTTGTTCGTAATGCTTAATAAGTGTGGTTACTCCTTTTTCTATCCACCTATTATGCTTATCCATGGTGTTTAATTGGTATCACTTTTGCACCATCCCTTAACCCGTCCAAGTAGTCTGCCCATTGCTGCATCATGGCTTTGCGCTCGTCTAAATACTCTGCATGGTTGTAAGCTGCTTTGACTTGGTTGCGCTCGCTGTGGGCTAGTTGCCGCTCCACTAAGTCGCTTCTATAGCCAAGCTCATAAAGTAGGGTGGAAGCCATACCCCTAAAACCGTGGGCGCAATGGTCATGTGTTGTGCTATATCCAAGGCGTTGTAAGCAAGCGTTAATGGTGTTTTCACTCATGGGGCGACTGGTAGCCCTTGCACCATGAAACACATATTTGCCTTGCCCTGTTAAGGCTTGCACATCTTTAAGGGTTAGCATCGCTTGCTTAGCTAATGGCACAACATGCTTTTGCTTCATTTTCATGTTTTCGGCTGGGATAACAATTTGAGCCGCTTCAAAATCAATAAAACGCCACTCAAGCTTGCGAAGTTCACCTGGTCTCAAAAACAGATAAGGGGATAAGCGCAAAGCACATGCCGTGATATGTGTGCCAGTAAACCCTTGGATAGCTCGCATAAGTTCACCTGCAAGCTTGGGGTCTTTGATGCAAGCCCTATGCTTGGTCACTACGGGGGCAAGTGCGCCTTGTAAATCTCGTGAAGGGTCGCTTTTAATGCGGCATGTAGCCACGGCATAGCGTAAAACTTGCCCACACATGCGTTTTATACGGTGGGCTAGTTCAATGTTTCCTTTTTCCTCAATGCGCCGCGCTACTGAAAGCACATCTATAGCTTCAATCTCTTTGATGGGTAGTGAACCAATGAAGGGGAGTATGTGACGCTCTAACCGTGCCACTGTGCTTTTGTGGGTGGATGTTGCCCAAGTTGGGACTTGCTTCTCAATCCATTCATAAGCCACGTTCTTAAAGGTGTCTGCTTGGCTGTCATTAAGCTGTTTTCTTTTTTCTGATTGTTTGGATTGGTTAGGGTCGATATTTTGAGTAAGTAGCTCTTTAGCTTTCGTTAGTTCCTTACGGGCTTGCTTTAGGCTTATGCTTGGGTAAACACCAATAGAGAAGGTTTTACGCTTATCTGCAAAGCGATAGTCATAACGCCAATACTTTCCCGACTTGTTTACAAGCAGATATAAACCGCCACCGTCTGGCAGCTTTAACATAGTTTTTCCATCTTCAAGCTTTGCGGTCTTAACCCTTGAATCTGTTAGCTTCACGACATACCTCTTTAGCAAAAAGACGGTATAAATATTTTGAAGGTGGTGGTTTTGTGATTTATACCGTCAAAAATACCGTCTTTTTTCTTGGTTTCTGTCGGATAGTATAGGACGTTAGTAAACAACAAGGCAAGAAAAAAGCCTGTAAACACTAGGCTTACAGGCTCTTATCAGTCTTCTTTGTTACTATGAATGGTGCGCCCACTTGGACTCGAACCAAGGGCCCACGGATTAAAAGTCCGCTACTCTACCAACTGAGCTATAGGCGCATTGTCTTTCAACGCGGCGGAGTATGGTGTCGAAATCCGCGCTGTCAAACATAAATTTGATGTTAAGACTTTTGTTCGCGTTTAATGGCGCGATAACCAATATCTTTACGGAAAAAACCACCTTTCCAATCAAGGTTTTCCAAGGCTTTATAAACTGTTTCCTGTGCTTCTAACACACTCTCACCGAGACTGGTTACACCGAGCACACGACCACCGTTGTTTACAATACTGCCATCTTTTTCAGATGTGCCGGCGTGAAAGACAGTTGTACCAGCAGCTTCAACGGCATCAAGACCGTTAATAGCTTGCCCTTTTTCAAAGCTCGCAGGGTAACCATCGGATGACACCACCACACACAAGGCTTTGCGGCTATCCCAATCAAGGTGGACACCACCCAAACGTGATTCTGCAGCGGCCAATAAGACTTCGCCCAAATCGGATTGGAGGCGGCTCATGAGTGGTTGGCATTCGGGGTCGCCAAAGCGCACATTAAACTCCAAGGTTTTGATGCCTTTGTTGGTGAGCATGATACCTGCATACAATGTGCCGATAAAGTTTGCACCACGTTTTTTGAGTGCGGCAATAATGGGTTTGGCAATGGTGTTTAATACTTCTTGCTCAACTTCAGGGGTGACACATGGGGCAGGGCTGTATGCGCCCATACCGCCTGTGTTGGGGCCGTTGTCGCCATCTAGGAGAGCTTTGTGGTCTTGCGATGATGCTAGAGGAAGAATGGTGTCACCTGATACGATAAACAAACATGAAGCTTCTTCACCTTCTAAAAACTCTTCAATCACCACTTGCGAACCTGCATCACCAAAGCTGTTGCCTGCCAGCATATCATTGCTTGCTGCAATGGCTTCTTCTTCAGTGTGGGCAATAATCACACCTTTACCCGCAGCCAAGCCTGATGCTTTGATTACAATCGGTGCGCCAATTTTACGAATATAAGCTTCAGCCTGTTTGGGGTCGGTGTGGGTTTCAAAAAATGCAGTCGGAACACCAGCTTCATCCATCAAAGCTTTGGAAAAAGATTTGCTACCTTCAAGCTCGGCAGCGGCTTGGTCGGGTCCAAAGACTGCGAAGTTTTCGGCGCGAAGCTTGTCTGCCAAGCCCATCACCAAGGGTACTTCAGGACCAATCACGACAAGCTTGGGTTGTTCATCACGGGCTAATTGCATCAAAGCATCAATGTCTTCTGCGCCAATGGCGATACAACGCGCTTCTTTGGCGATACCAGGGTTGCCTGGCGCGCAAACAACTTCGCTGACTGAATCAGAACGGTTAAGTTTCCAACACAGGGCGTGTTCTCGACCACCACCACCAATAACCAATACCTTCATGTTTCTTACTCCTAGATTTAAATCATAACTGAATTTTATGCTTACGATAATCAGCTCATGGATAAATGTTGTTACATTTTATACTTGCGCTGCAAGTCGCGTTTCACATCACGCTCTTTACTGTCTTGACGCTTGTCATACAGCTTCTTACCACGGCCTAGGGCAATTTCAATTTTAGCATAGCCGCGATGATTAAAGAATATTTTGAGCGGAACAAGGGCTAAACCCTGCTCTTTGAGCTTGCCAATGAGTTTACTCATTTCTTTTTTGTGTAACAGCAATTCACGGGTGCGGGCGGGGTCAACAGGATTATTGCGTGCTGCAGGTTTGTAGGGGCTGATATGGCAACCAATCAACAGCATCTTCTCATTGCGAATAAGGCAATGCGCCTCTTTAAGATTGGCTTGCCCTACGCGCAAAGACTTCACTTCAGGACCTGACAAAATCATGCCTGCTTCATATGTTTCTAAGATGTGGTACTCGTGCCGCGCACGTTTATTAAGAATTGCCATGGGCGAATGGTATCGACTAGATAGCCAATGTCACCAAGGCTTTGCCAAGACCATAAATGATAGGTCCAAGCACAGTTTGAAACACACCTAAAAGTAATAAGCCAATAACAATAAAAAAACCATAAGGTTCAATGCGTTCCAGTTGGTAGGAAAGATGGTTGGGTAATAAACCAATGGCCACACGTCCACCATCTAAGGGTGGGATAGGTAGCAAGTTAAATACGAATAAAACAACATTAATTAATATACTGGCTTGGCACATCATGCTTAAAGGTTCCGCAAACCAACGCATGGATTCGGGCATCTGAAAAGCAATCCAAAGAAGCAATGTTGAAGCAAGCGCAAGCGCAAGGTTGGTGAGTGGTCCTGCAAGAGCCACCCAGATCATATCGCGCTTAGGGTTGCGTAGCTTATTAAAGTTAACAGGCACAGGTTTGGCATAACCAAAGAGAAAAGGAGAGCCCATGACTAATAAAACCAAGGGGATAAGCACTGTGCCAATGGGGTCGATATGGCTTATAGGGTTGAGTGTTAAACGCCCCATCCAGCGGGCAGTGTCATCGCCCAACATATCGGCAACTTTACCATGAGCGACTTCATGCAACACGATTGCCAAAAGTACGGGTAATGCCCAAATGCTAATATTGACCAAGATGCTTTCAATGTTCATGGTTTCTCCACCGCTTTCAATGTTGGCAAGTGAGATTGGATATGCTGGATGACAATGCTTAGCTCTTCTTGAGTGTAGGCTGAAGCTGGTAAACATCCCCAAACTGGTTTTGGCCATGCGGCATCATCTTTGTAGCGTACAATGTGGTGAATATGGAGTTGTGGAACCATATTTCCCAGTGCTGCAATATTGATTTTATCCGCATGAAAGGCTGTTTCTATGGTCTTGCCCAATAGGCTTGACTCCCGCATGAGTTGCTGTTGTTCGTTTTCAGAGAGTTGATGAATTTCAGATATGTTTTCACGTTGTGGCACGAGAATAAACCAAGGGTATTGGTTATCATTGATCAGTAAAAGCAGACACAGCTCAAAGCGACCAAGGATAAAACAATCTTTTTTGAGTTGGGGGTGAAGTATCATGAGAAATGCTCGCGTATAAAACGCTTGGCTTTGAATAAATCATGTGGGCGACCAATATCAAACCAGTAGCTAGGGTGTACAAACCCCAAACATTGTTGGCTATAGATAGCTTCTTGAATAAGTTTAACGAGTGAAAACTTCTGCAAAGGTGGTTGTGTTAGCAATGCTTCCTTGTGCCAAACTGAGATACCTGAAAAAGTATAGCTAGGGCTTGTCTTTTGAATGATATGCCGCCCATTCAAGCTAAAATCACCATCTGGATGGTGTTTAGGATTTGTTACCAGAGCCAAGGCACAGCCACGCTTTGGGCATAATGATGATAAACGGTGCAAATCAATATCACTGATAATATCAGTGTTGTAGACGGCGATAAGCTCACCACTTGGCAATAAGTCCATAGCTGTGCGTACGCCACCCCCCGAATCGAGCAAGGTGTCTTCATAACTATAATAGAGATTGGCGTTAAAATGGTTACCATTGCCTAATGTTTGCCTGATTTGCTCGGCATGGTGGTGCAGGTTGATAGCAATATCATGCACACCCTGCTTCACCAAATGTCGAATGACGTGAATAATGGCAGCTTCATTGGCAATGGGCATCAGTGCCTTGGGTTTATTTTCGGTCAATGATTTAAGGCGTGTGCCTAAACCTGCGGCTAAAATAACGGCTTGCTTAACTTGTTCCATAAGCCAAAGCGTAAGCTTGGATGGGTCAAACGTCTATGGATAGAAGTGGTGTACATTTAGTGCTTGTAATCTTTATTGTGCCGATTAAAGTGCGGCTCGGTTTTACTGGAGGTAATCATGGCAAAGCGTTGTGAAATTTGTGATAAAGGTCCTATGAGTGGCAATAATGTGAGTCATGCTCACAATACAACCCGTCGTCGCTTTTTGCCGAACTTGCACAATGTTCGTGCAGTTGTTGGCGGAAATACTAAAAAAGATTCGCGTGTGCTCGTCTTGCTTGCGTTCAGGTAAGGTTGCTAAAGCAGCTTAATCAGTTTTAGATGGTCTTGTATTAAAAAAGGGTATGTATCTTAGATGCATACCCTTTTTGTCGTGATTTTTCGAATGATGGTGCAAGATTGATGGCAGACGCTCTATGTTTTAGGGACTGGGGTGACGTGGGAAGGTGTAAGTATCTAAAGCTTACTCAAAAAGTATGGGGTAAGCGTTGCGTATAGGTTGGAAGTGAGGCTTTAGCCTCGCATTGATGAATGATACTCAATCACTTCACCAGAAATAGAACAAAATCTAACACTTGGCTTTTTTTGGGCGAGGCTAACACCCCAGGGTGCTTTCTCAGGCTTACGCCTTCACCTTAAGCTGTGTGGAGCATGGGAATGAAGTGTCATGGTTCTGAAGCCCATCCCCCCCTGCGTAGTACAGTTGCTTATCAGAGCTTTTCTAACTTTTAGGAATAAAGTTACTTGGGTTTAATGTTTTATTATTTCGACGCACTTCATAGTGCAAGTGTGGCCCCGTAGAGCGACCTGATGAACCAATGCGTCCAACCATTTGATTGGCATCAATAATGTCTCCAGCTGTGACAGTAATGGCTGACATGTGACCATATCGCGTGCGATAACCATAACCATGCTCAATTTCAACCAAGTAGCCATAATCGCGCATTTTTCCAGCGTATACTACAACACCTCGACTTCCAGAGAGTACGGGTGCACCAAAACGATTGGCAATATCAATGCCTTTGTGCATAGCTTTTTTTGCAGTAAAAGGGTCAGTACGGATACCATACTTAGAGCTTAACCATCCACCTTCACTGGGCCAAGCGTGGGGGCGAGCATTTTTTTCTTCAATATCATCTTGTAATAAATAATTGATAGCGACAAGCCTTGTGTCCAATATTGATATTTTTGATTCCACCTCTTCAAGCTGCCCGAAAAGACCAAGGTCAACAATATGACTGTCAACAGGGGAGCGGGGGCCACCAAAGGCAGGTTGTACGTCAAAATTAAAGGCCATAGGATCAAGGGATGAATCTTGCATAAGTCGCTTGCCCAGTGAGTCCAAACGCGCCAAACGCGCCTGCATTTCTCCCACAGTGCGTGCGTATACATTCATTTTATTTTGTTCAGCTTTGAGCGATGCTTCAAACATTGTTTTTTGATTTGTAAAGGCAATGCGTTCATTTTCAAGTGTTTCTTGAGTGCTGATGAGATCTTTACGCATCTCGTAGCTTACATACAGGCTGTATGCACCAGCAACACCTGAAGCTACAACCAAGAATACAAATAAGGCAAGTAAGCGAATCTTTCCTTTACTCAAGCGGTATGTTTTTGTTTGCCCATGATCGGGAAGTAGCATGACTGAAAAGTGACTCACGTGTGTAAAACCCTCTCTTGTATTCTTCAAACAGATCGCGATTACTAAATTTTATCATGGTTCGCGTCAAGTTTAAGTGGTGCATTATGCCGCACTGTGTTTAATCGTGCGATTGATTTCATATCATTATTTGACATCAAACGTTAGACACTCAATCCTGCGCCACCTATGTTAATATTAACGCCTAAACCTACTTATATTTCACGCAGTGCTTTTCAATGGATACTTCATCAAGCCTTGGTGGCGGATGAACGCTATACTTACCGTGGTTTGATTGGTTCATTGGCTCAGGATATGCCCACGATTCAAAAAGTTGCCATGGTCAAAGAAGATGAAGATATTCAGCAAACATTGGATGTTTGGTCTGACTTGGATATTCAATGTTTAGGCTTTTTCCATTTTGAAGAGGACGCTGCTTCAAGCGAATTGGTTGATGTTATGCCCGATGAGTACATAGAACTTAAAGTGCGCCTATCTGAAAAAGGTCGCTTGGATTTACTGGCATACCATTGCAACAAAAGTTCTGAAAGTGTTGAAAAAATCAACTTGGATTTGATTGAAGATGGACAGAAAGACGCAGTTGTTTAGGTTCGGCTCATGAGAATTTGCCATATTGGTCTCAATTATAAAACAGCTCCTGTTGCATTGCGGGAGCGTTTGGCCGTAGCTGAAGCGGAAATAGAATCTATTTTACAGGCGAAAATAGCCAACCCTGCCATTCGCGAAGCGGCATTATTATCAACGTGCAACCGTGTTGAAATGACTTTAGTAACCCACGATCCTGATGCTGCGATTGCCGTTGCCCACGAATGGTTTGCTAAGAAAGCCAATATGCCATTGTCCGAAGTCATTGAGCATTTGTATGCACATACCACAGATGCTGCTATCCGCCACCTGTTTTCAGTGGCGGCGGGTTTGGATTCGTTGGTATTGGGTGAACCTCAGATTTTAGGCCAGGTGAAAGCATCGTATGAGCTGGCATTGGAAGCGAAAACGGCAGGTCATATTCTACACCGTTTATATCAATCGACATTTGCAGCTGCCAAACGTGCGCGCAGCGAAACATCGATTGGCAGGCAAGCTGTCAACATTTCATCATGTGCCGTGGAGCTTGCCAAGCGTATCTTTGGTGACTTGGCTGGAAAAACAGTATTGATCGTGGGTGCTGGAGAAATGGCAGAGCTTGCCGCAACCCATCTCAAAGCCAACGGATGCACCGAAATATTGGTAGCTAACCGTACTTTAGAACGGGCGCGAAAACTGGCAGTTCAATTTGAAGGTCATGCCCTAACGATGGATGAATTACCGCAATATATGGATAGGGCAGATATAGTTATTTCAGGAACAGGTGCAAGCACTTATGTCTTGTTGCCCGAAGATGTGGAACCAGCGATGGAGAAGCGTGGTGGCGAACCTATGTTTTTGGTGGATATTGCAGTACCACGAGATATTGATCCGCGTATTGCTGATATTGCGGGTGCGTATGTGTATGATATTGATGACTTGCAGCAGGTTGTGCAGGGTAATCAACAAAGTCGTGAAAAAGAAGCTGAACAAGCTCAAGTCTTGATTGAAGAAGATGCCATTTCATTTTTGACATGGTTGAAATCATTGGAATCAGTGCCGCTTATTCGTGGTATTCAGCAGCAAGTAGAAAAAGCGCGTGTTGAAGAGTTGGCTAAAGCCAAGCGTTACTTGAAAGATTTAAGCCCTGAACAAGTTGAAGCGGTTGAGCGATTCAGCAAAGCATTGATGAAACGATTCGTGCATCCTACCATGCAAACACTGAAAACATTACCTGATGATATTGAAGGTGACCTATTGATGGGGGCTGCAAGCAGGTTGTTCGCAGCAGAGCCTATTCACGATAAGAAGAAAAAAGATAAACCTCGGGAGTCCGATGAACACGCGTCTGGATGAAATACTAAGAAAAAAAAATGATTTGTCTGTGATGATGGCAGACCCCGAAACCACATCAGACCAAAAAAAATACACCAAAATTTCCAAAGAATACGCAGCTATCGAACCCGTGGCTGATGAAGCTGAACACTATTTATCGATTGACCAGCAAATCAAAGACAATCAAGAAATGATGGCGGAAGATGATTGCGACCCTGAGCTAAAAGACATGGCGCAGATGGACATCATTGAGCTTAAAGAAGAGTTAATTGCCAGTAAATCACGCCTAGACACTTTATTATTACCCAAAGATCCCAATGATGACCGCAATGTGATTCTTGAAATTCGTGCAGGCACGGGCGGCGATGAGGCTGCTTTGTTTGCCGCCGATTTGTTTCGTATGTATACCCGATATTCCGAGCGCAAAGGTTTTAAAGTCTCAATTTTAACCAGCAGTAATATTGGCATTGGTGGTTACAAAGAAATCGTAGCCCAAGTTACGGGTACAGATGTATTTTCTGTGTTTAAATTTGAATCGGGAGCGCATCGCGTTCAACGTGTACCTGAAACGGAATCAGGTGGTCGCGTTCACACTTCTGCTTGTACAGTGGCGATTCTTCCTGAAGCCGAAGAAGTGGAAATCAATATCCGCACTGAAGATTTACGTATTGATGTGTACCGCGCATCAGGTGCAGGTGGTCAGCATGTGAATAAAACCGAATCCGCAGTACGCTTAACTCATGCACCATCGGGATTGGTCGTAACATGCCAAGACCAAGCCAGTCAACATAAAAACAAAGCCCAAGCCATGAAAGTATTGCAAGCAAGGTTGTTGGATAAAGAACAATCGGAAAAAGATTCAGCGCGAGCAGAGATACGCAAAGATATGGTAGGTTCGGGCGATAGGTCACAACGCATTCGCACCTACAACTATCCGCAAGGTCGTGTCACCGACCACAGAATTAATTTAACGCTCTATAAACTCGACCAAATCATGAATGGTGAAATGGATGAGTTAATTGAATCACTCATTACACATCATCAAGCGGAGTTGCTTGCAGGGTAGAAGTGAAACCAAACGAGGTTAATATGAAGCGTGACTGGGATTTAATTAGAGAAATACTAACTAAGGTTGAGGATATTGAGTCAAATAATGACGTTGTTAATTTATCAAACTTTCCAGATGATAAGCACCTTGCTGCTTCATATCATGCGGAACTATTAATAGATGCGGAACTTATTAAAGGTCAAGTTGCTAAAACTATGGGACCGGACGTAAACGATTTTTTTGCAATAAGTTTAACCTGGGAAGGGCATGAGTTTTTAGATTCTATTCGGAATGATACAGTTTGGGAAAAAACGAAGTCAGTATTTAAAGAAAAAGGAATTTCTATGTCAGTTGACTTAGTTAAAGGTGTTGCGACCAAAGCGGCCCTGTCTATTCTAGCTTAAAATATCCAGTTGTTATGAAGGTTCAAATAATAATTCAAGCGGCATCGAAACAACTTGAGAAAGCAAGTGTTGATGCACCACGTAAAGATGCTGAGTTAATGTTGATGGCTGCTTGGGGTGTATCGCAGACAGACTTAATTATCAAAGCGTATGATGAAGTGCCTGAAGATGTGATTGTGAAGTTTGAAGCCATGCTCAAGCGGCGCATGAATCGTGAACCTTTAGCCTATATTCTGGGTGTAAAAGCATTTTGGAAAGATGATTTTATTGTTACGCCTGATGTGCTTGTGCCGCGTCCTGAAACTGAACATTTGATTGAAGTGGTGTTAAAACATCAGTCTGAATTACAACAAAACTTAAGCATTGCCGATATTGGCACAGGTTCAGGGTGTATTGCGGTGAGTTTGGCGAAAGAGTATCCGCATAGTGAAATCACGGCTTGCGACATATCCGATAAAGCCTTGGCTGTGGCGAAGATGAATGCCGAGAAGGTGGGTGTGGTCAAACGTATGCATTTTATGCAAGGCGACTTGTATCAAGCTTTGCCTGTGGACAGTCAATTTGATGTATTGGTATCCAACCCTCCGTATGTAAGCAAAGATGAAATGTTTGATTTGGAAGCGGAATTAAGCTTTGAACCGCGTTTTGCGCTGACGGATGAGGCTTCGGGTTTAACCTTGTTGAATAAGCTGCTCAGTGATGGACACCTTTACCTTAAAGACGGTGGGTTACTGGTGTTGGAATCGGGTTTATGTGGGATGCCTGCCACACCGAACACATTAGAGAAACTTGAAGATTATACAGATTTGGCAGGCAATTTTCGCGGCTCGGTGTTTTGTAAGAAGTAGGTTTGTTGTCATGCCGTACCCCAGAGTGTTCTCTCTGCCTTGTTTCTTTGCGCCTTCACCTTGAGTCGCACAACCTTGGAAGTGAGGCTTTAGCCTCGCTAATATTTGGCTAATTCAAGATAGTAAAATGTATTTTGAGATTCATGTAAGCATAAAAAAAGCCGCCCATGGTTTCCCAGAGCGGCTTGTTCAAACATGTTCAATGTTAGCTTTGTACTGAACAGCTCAAATCTTCTTCAATTTTGTCGCCTGATTCAATTATAGTAATAATACGTTGATATTCTTCGTTTACAGGGCAGCCGCAAGTGTGCTCTGTTGTTGCGTGTAAACGTGCTTGTTCCATGTGCCATTGTGCCACTTTTAGATGTTGATCAACATTCATATTTGATTACCTTCTTTCTTTAGATTTTGTTGTTGGTCAGAACCAACGTATGCAAGCTTAACGCTATACAAAGTAGAAATAAAGCCACTATTTGTAGTGGCTTTATTTCTATGATATTAAAAAATTGGGAAATGTGTTGATGAGAACATCAAGAACAACATTGGGATTGAAAGCAATGTGTTGATGCGAGAAGCCATCAATGCTTTTTTACCTGCTGCTGCTTTTTCATCTGCAGTTGCTTCAACCATACCAATCACTTTCTTTTGGTTAGGCCAAATGATAAAGGTTACATTGAACCACATGATGATAGCGAATGTTGCGCCAATCATAATATCAACAGTAATCGCTTTACCCAAGCTTGCGAACAAAATGATACCGAAAAGCAATGTTGCGTGTGCGCCCATACGGAACCAGAACAATGCGCGACGAACAATGCTACCGTCTTTGAAGATGTCTGCTTTGGTTTCAGGTGTTACGCCGCCCAAAGAAGGGACTTGCACGAAGTTGAAGTAATAAAGCAAACCAATCCAAACGATACCAGCCAAAACATGGAAGTAGCGTGAAAAGTCAAATAAGCTAGGTAAATCACCACCTTTGGCAACAGCTACGCCTAAAATCACTGCAAGTAATGCGAAACCCGCCATGATTGTTTTTTTATGATCCATTAAAAATCCCATCAATATCTCCTTAGAAACAGTATGTGTAATAACTACGCATTTGCATTCTAGGCAGATTTTAAGGTTTGTCTTCTTAAAGATGATAGGGTTATTTTAGCGTTGTGTCTAAATGCTCTCAATATGTTGAGCTAAATCAAAATCACGCTGTGAAATGCCACCAACGTCATGGGTGGTTAAATCAATATCCACACGGTTATACACATTAAGCCATTCAGGATGATGATTGGCTTTTTCAGCAAGTATGGCAACTTGGCTCATGAAACCAAAAGCTGCAATAAAGTTGAAAAACTTGAATGATTTATGAAGTTTTTCATCGTTGATGCACCAAGGCTCAGCGCATTGTTGGTTCAATGTTTGAAGTTGCTTGTTGATGTCTATATCTGCTATTTTTTCAACCATGCGACACTCCTTCTTCGATTATGCCTTCAGCACTAAAGTATTAGAAAAGGGTAGCGTCCCCTTTCTCATGAATAGCTACTCTTATCATATGCGCCATGCAGAAAACCTGACGCTTAAATCAGCAGCGCATTTTTTTTGCGTCTGCTGGATTTTTTTCGTTATGAATATTTCCAATTATTTTACTCCCAAAGGTAATTGTATATGACCTAAATTTTGCTCTGACTTTTCAATAGTATTGATGAAAACTTCATTGTATTTACTTATCTTTTCGGAATATTTATTATAGGCAGTATTATAAAAATTACGTAAAATAAAATCTATAAAAATAGATGGTGTAAGTGCTGCAGAAACAGGAATACGGCAGTTATGATATTGCCCCAAAGTAAGATGTGATTGA
Organism: Ghiorsea sp.; assembly: GCA_030949605.1. GTDB lineage: Bacteria > Pseudomonadota > Zetaproteobacteria > Mariprofundales > Mariprofundaceae > Ghiorsea. The sequence continues at coordinate 19,206 of JAUZSH010000009.1, read as the reverse complement.
GGGTGGTCTATAGCAACAACAACAACCTCTCTACAATCAAAGTCGAATCTTAATGGGAATGGCACAATATTCTTTTTAAGAATATCTGCGTAAATACAATCTTCTTCATAAACTTCTGGATTGTTTTGAAATTCTTCCAAATATGGAGATGGAAAAAAGGCAAGACGATGACTCTGCAAAGAGTTTTCGTGAAATTTATACATTATCTGTATCAATGCACCGTCAATCATTCTTAAGTTATACGCCTGTGTTCTTAGTAATTCATTATAAATTTCCTGATATGGTTTGTTTTTCAAGACAATACTTAAATCAGATTTCCCAAAATCAATTTTTTGAATATTAGATGGCTCATTTCGCAAAGATGGGAATTTCTGTTCCTCACACAAACTGCACCTGATTAAATCAGTTGTTAAACTTTCAACTTGTGCTCTAATTTTTTCAGGAGTAATCATCTCTATTACTCCCTATTTCCTAACATTATTTTAAGTCTTTCTAGCTGTTTTGGATCAAGGTCTTCAAGCTTAACTGAACCATTATCTAAATTTTGCACTAACCTCCCTAAAGAATCATCAACATTACGAACTTTCCTTTTTTCTTCTTCTGTCATGTCACGATTAACAATGTTAAGTTTCTTTCTAAGTGTTTCAGTTGGATACTTAAATTTCAGTTGAAAATCATTATTTTCTATAAGTTCAAATTCATGTTGGAGTAACTTCATATTCTCACCAACACCTAAAATACGAACCCAAGCTTTACTTCGTGTAATAGCGGTAAAGAGTTGATTTCTCACAGTGGCAAGACTACCAAAAGAATCATAGCAGTCTTGGCTGTTAATAATGTACACCATTCCTGCCTCATTACCCTTTGCCCGATATATTCCAGTGAAAGCAATTGAGTTATTTTCAGGCGAGAAAAATATATCAGGAGTGGTGTCAACACCTGCAAGATGTGAATTTATTTTCTTTTTAAACAGATCGGCTCGTATTGAGCCAACAGCCTTTTTTGTTTTCAAGGGATCGGGGTTTATTACAATAATATCATCAACTCGCAATTCATCTTCTGAAAGATTCTTTTGAATTTCTTTAACCAACCAAGCAGACTGCTCCTCCACCGAGTTAAAAGTATGAAACTGTATCAAATCCTTAATAGTAGAATGTTCTTCTAGAAACTTTGGACTACTTTTATCTGTCCTTTCCAAGACAACATTTTTCCCGTCTTTTAACTGCCCACTTACAACGGAATAGCCGACATCTTTCCAAAGTTGGCTATTTTCAAACATTTGAATCAAGCCCGTACCCGTTTTAGGATTTATCTTCCGATTAATTCCAAAGCCTAGTGCGTGTGCTGTAGTTAAAAGAGGTTTTGAGTTCCGATAGCATTTCTCAAGAATTATGTCCTGAGATTTATTCTCCAATTTAACTAATGGACTACCATTCTTATCTTTACCAAATATTTCTTCTGGTGAGGGTAATGATTCTGAGCTTAGATTCTGTAATTCATCGTATGCATATACGAGACGCTTTTTCTCTCCAAGTATTCTATAGCAAATACGAAGAAATGAACTTGGGAAATCTTGTGCTTCATCAACTAAAATGGCATCAAACATGGGTTCAATATTATGCTTTATAGCATCTAAAGATTGTTGACATGCTCCTCCAAACTCATTTCCTCTTCCAAATTTATTTTTAGCTCCACCATAATCAAAGTATTCTACTTCGTTTGTTTTACAGAAATTATAGTAAATGCCCTCACGCTCACCACCACCAGGCGCACCCCAAGCATGAATTATTCTTAACTTTTCCCAGTTCGGTTCTTCTCCTGTTTGCTCTATTGTAAAAGTATTAATAAGCTTGCGAAATTGACCCTTTAAAGAACGAGTCTGGAATGTTACTGCAAGATTCCATTCTGGATTTTGGGAATGCAAGTAGGCTGCTTTTAAAGCCAATACAATTGTTTTACCAGATCCTGCCAACCCTCGAATTCTTTGTACCGTATCAACAGTCTCAATAACAGCTTTGCTTTGTTGATTGTCAAGGTTTGCAATTGATTCTTCAAGTTTTTGCAGTTTCGCTCCTCTTGAATCAGTTTTTGCAATTTTTCTTTTCTTGATTCCTTTTCGTATTGTAGAAATTGATTGAATTACAGACAATATTTGTCGATAAGTGTCAAATCGGTCTTTCTTTTCAGTTATGTTTTTTATTAAAGTATCATCAGTGCAAACTGGATGCTCTTTATCTCCACTGTCACTAACCACAACCGCAGGAGCATATGTAATAACATTTATTAGGACATTTAAATTTCTACCACTCATAAGAGATTTATGGTTTCTAAGTTTTGCCTCTAATTTGTTATAAATATCATCCTGTATTTCTTTGTAATCATCTGGAAGGGTAATGCCTTCAATAATATGGAAAACTATAACTCCGTTCACCGGAGAGATTAAAATAGCATCAATTGGATAACGACCCTCTGGAGTTGAAAATATTGGATAACCTATATAGAGCTGGCCATCTATTGTTTTTTCTGGCTCAAGTAGTTTTACTAAGCGTTGGCTACTAACTGGAGTTTTTGTTGTTCCTTTAATTATTTCGATCATGTAAAAAACTCCGTGAGTCGAATTTGTTCCAAGTAGCTTGTAACGCTGGCATAATAAAAGGATGGCGGCTAGGCATTTATCTTTATGAGCCTTGGTTTTGTTGAAGTATGAAGTTTTGACTGACCAATGTTTGACCGTTGATAATCAATGAAAGCTGGTGCTTGCCTGCATAGTATTTGCGAGTGGAGATGGGTTTGAAGCTGAATGTTTTGGTGATGTGTTTTGATGTTTCTTTGTAGTTTGATTCAGCGATTTTGAAGACTTTTGCTGATGTTTTGCCGTTGGCTTTCATAAAGTCGATGGCAAATTCTAAGCGTAGTTTGCCTAAAGGTTTATGGCTGCTGAGTGAGGCGGAAAAGTCAGCTTGCCTGCCCAGTTTACTTGGGTTGAGACTTGGAAATCTTGTATCCTGATGTGTTTGGCAGGGGTGAAGCCAAACAATGCCAGTGCTTCGGTGTTGCCCTGCTTTAAAAGGGTGCGGCAGGCATGTTTGATGAGCCAATCGGTGTCTTTATTTTTGCCCAACCATGCTTTGGCAATATTGAGTACGATTTGTGGGTGGTCTTTGGCGATGTCATTCAGATTGTTTGCCACACTTCGACGTACATACAAGCTGCTGTCGTGTTGAAGTGTGTCCAACACACCCAACACAGGTGTTGGGTCTTTGATAAACATCGGAAGCTGCATTGCCCAAGGCAGGCGAGGGCGGCAGCCTTCTGCTGCCAAGCGGCGCACGTGTTCACTCTCATGATTTGCCCAGTGTTTCATCTGTTGCATCATTTTTTCGGGGTATTTGATGATGAAGGGGCGTACGGCAAATTCGGAGCTGGAATATTTTGTAAAATGTTCTAAAGCATCTATGGATAATCCGTATTCATTTAAGCCATAACACTCCACATAATCAGGAAAAAACATATGCTCAAAGGTGTTGGTGAATTGACTAGATGCTGCTTTGAGTATGGGAATAGCTTGTTGATAGTCAGGTAAACATTGATACAAGCTCTCGGTAATGTGTCGCATACGCTGCTTAAGCTCTTTGGCTTCCCATGCAGCATTAAAAATAAGCTTTTGGAATTGTGTGCTATCAAATGCTGGATGGTATTTTAAAAGGGCATCACTTAGGGATGTGATGAAAGCTTTGTTGTACCGATGTTTTAAAGGTTCAGCCACGTTTTTTAGCGAGCCGTTTATTTTTGAAAAAGGTGCGAAGTTGGCTTGCGCATTCTTCTTTTAATATGCCTGATATGATGGTGGGTTGATGGTTGAGCCGCTTATCGGATAAGACTTGGTATAAGGATGAAACAGCGCCTGTTTTTTCATCGCTTGCACCATAGACTACTGTGCCAATGCGAGCATGAATGATAGCACCAGAACACATCAAACAAGGCTCTAAGGTGACGTAGAGTGTGCTGTTTAATAAGCGGTAGTTGCTTAAAGCTTTGGTGGCTAAGCGTATGACTTCAATTTCTGCATGTGCTGTGGCATCGTGCTTATTGATGGGGGCATTGTGGGCGCTAAAGGTTTGACCGTCTTCGGTAATTAACACGGCTCCGACAGGGACTTCATCTATATCTGCCGCTAGCTCTGCTTGTTTGATGGCGAGTAACATATAATCTTCATGGCTTAAAGAAGCTGTGTTCATCGTTTTAACCTTGGGTCAAACACATCTCTTAACCCTTCACCAAGTAAGTTGTAACCCAATACCGTAATCAAAATCGCCAACCCAGGATAGACGGACAGCCACCATGCAATTTGGATGTTATCTTTGCCTTCGGTGAGCATATTGCCCCATGATGCTGTGGGTGGTTGCACCCCAAGCCCTAAGAATGATAAACCTGATTCAATTAAGACCGCACCTGCAATGCCAAGCACGGCAGATACCAATAATGGTCCCATGGCATTGGGCAACATATACGACCACACCATGCGCAAAGGAGGCGTGCCAATGCTTTGTGCGGCAAGCACAAACTCGCGCTCTCTTAAGCTTAAAAACTCAGCACGCAATAAGCGGGTGACACCCATCCAAGAGGTTAAACCAATGATAATCATAATATTCCAAATCGAAGGCTCTAAAAATGCAATCACAGCGAGAATCAAAAAGAAAGTTGGGAAACATAAGACCATATCTGTCCAGCGCATGATGATGTTATCCCACAGTCCACCTGCATAACCTGCAACTGCCCCCAAGATTGTACCCACCAAAAGAGCAATGCCCACAGCCACCAAACCAACCAGCAAAGATATACGCGCCCCATACAAAAGCCTTGAAAAGACATCGCGCCCCAAAGTGTCGGTGCCGCACCAATGGTCTAGCGAGGGTGGCAATAGCATATCACGAATGACAATAGCATCAGGGTCGTAGGGGGCAATCCAAGGTGCAAAAATTGCCACAATAGAGACAAAGGCAACAATGATTGCCCCTGCCATCATCAGTGGATTTTTTTTGAGCGCGTGTATCAAAGTTTATAACACCTCAGCAGCATGGGCTGCCAACCGCGAACGCTCACTGTCTTGAAGCATCACATGCCCTGAATAATCCCAATCAGAAAACTGCTTAACAGCAAGGGTTAAACCATTGGTTTGCGCGGTGAGATAAGGGGTGTCAATTTGGGCATTGTTACCCAAGATAATGATTTTAGAGCCTTCTCCCATGCGTGTGATCAATGTTTTCATTTGGTGTGGGGTGAGGTTTTGTGCCTCATCAACAATTAACCATGTACGGCTAAAGGTGCGCCCACGAGCAAAAGAAAGGGCAGCAATTTCAATGCGATGTTGCCCCAATAATGAAGAGATTTCACTGGTTGGTTCATTCAAAAGGTAGGATAAATTATCAGTGATTGCACCCATCCAAGGCTCTAGCTTTTCTTTTTCAGTACCTGGTAAAAAACCAATATCTTGACCCATAGGCACGGTAGCACGAGTGACCAATATTTTGTCATACAAACCCATGTCTAGGGTTTGATGTAAACCACAAGCCAATGCCAATAATGTTTTACCTGAGCCAGCAACACCCATAAGTGCCACCAAATCAAGGTCGGCATCCATGAGCAGATTCATGGCAAGGTTTTGTTCATTGTTTCGCGCTTTGACACCCCAAATTGCATGGCGGTCGCTGCGGTAAGCATACGTGTCATCCAATGTCACTTGCTCACCTTCAATACTGATGCAGCGCAAAGAAACTTCATGTTCACCGGGTAAATTGATAAAGCTATTCATGAAGGGAAGCGGTAAATCTTTAGACCATTGCACCACATAACGGCTGCCATACTCAATTTCTGAAACCACCATATCCTTTGCCATATTCTCCCATTGTTTATGGGTTAAATGAATATTACCCGTGGACAGCACATCAATATCTTCCACCACACGGTCGGAGCGATAGTCTTCAGTGTTCAAGCCCAGCGCGCGCGCTTTGATGCGCATATTGATGTCTTTAGAGACCAAAACCACGCGTTTATCAGGATTTTTTTGTTGCAAACGCATGGTCACAGCAATAATGCGATTATCCGCCATGCCTTGGGTAAATGTTTTGGGTAAACCATCGGTTTGGTCATCCAACTCAAAGAATAACCTGCCTCCACCATTGAGCTTAAACCCTTCGCTAAGCGGCTCATCACCTGCGCTAATCACATCCAAAGTGCGCGATACTTCGCGGATGTTTCGCGCAATTTCATCCATGCCACGCTTCACCTTGTCCATCTCTTCCAAGACCACGATAGGAATGACCACATGATGTTCATCAAAGCGCAGCAGCGCGTTGGGATCGTGAATCAAGACGTTGGTATCTAATACATAGGTGTAGGGCGTGTTTTTGCTCATGAATCCTCCAAAGTTATATGATGACTTACTGGGTTTGGCGTTCAATGTGAATTTTCCGCACCACCAACAAAGCTTCGATGAGCACCCAAACTGCCAATGCAAATATGCTGAAGCCAACGGCTGCGACTGTCCACTGCTCTTTTTCAACCGCACCAATCATGCCCATGACCATGCCTGCGATGGTTGTGCCGAGTACCAAAAGCATGGGTAATAAAGTGTAAAGAATAGGTTTCTTTTTGCGGTATAAATAGATGGTGACGGTGAGTAAGGTTAGACCTGCCAACACTTGGTTGGTTGTGCCAAAGAGTGTCCATAAAAAGAGACCTGCGGGTTTGCCATCCATTTGAAAGAAGGCAAAAAATCCCATGGCTGAAACTGCCAAAAAAGTGGCTAAATAGCGGTTGTCCAAGGCCTTGACGTTAATGGTTTTACCAATTTCTTGAATATTAAAACGTAATAAACGCGCACCTGTGTCCACCGATGTCATGGCAAAACCCACCACCACCACGCTGATAAATGCGGCGGCATAATCAAGCGGAACACCCAGTTGATGAATAAAATTAGCATTGCCTTGAATGAATATACCAAGCTTCTGATGCAAACCCGCAGCCTGACTCCACGAGCCATAAAATGACTCCCAATCCGCGCGGCTAGAAAATGCACCAGCAGTAGTGGCAAGCACCGCCAAGAGTGCGAGCAATGATTCACCAATCATGCCGCCATAACCAATCAAGGGGGCATCGCTTTCTTTGTCCAACTGTTTGGCGGTTGTGCCTGATGCCACAATGCCATGAAAGCCTGATACTGCGCCACAGGCAATGACGATAAACAAGAAAGGAAGCATAGGTGGTGCGCCTTCAGGGTTGGGATTGATGGCAGGCGCTACCCAATCAGGGTCTAAGATGAAGAAGCCAACCAGCATCATGGCAAGTGCCAAATACAAAAGAAGTGAGTTCAAGAAGTCACGCGGCTGTAATAATAACCAAACAGGCAAGACACTGGCAACAAAGGCATAAATGAGCAGTGACCATGTCCAATCTGTGGCGGTAAAACCTGTAACAGGGTTATCCAATCCCCACCATGTGGTGATGAGCATGGCAACAAAACCCAAGGCAATCAAAGGCCAAACAGGTAAATTCTTTTTATAAACCAGAAAGCCAATGACCATGGCAATCAGCATGAGCGAATAGGTAGGGAATACAGCTTCAGGATGAGAAGTGGAAGGAATATTGGCAACATCAGGAGCAGCAAAAAGCCCTGAAATCACCAACACAAACACACCCATAGCTAAGGCAACAAGGAAGAATATCACCAGTAAAAATAAGAGTCGAGTGCGTGGTGAAATCACATCTTTGGCAATTGAACCCACACTTTGTCCTTTAAATCGAGAAGAAAGCACCAAAGCAGAGAAGTCGTGAACTGCACCAATGAGCAATGTACCAAAGACCACCCAGCATAAAGCAGGCAACCAACCCCAAATCACGGCAATCGCGGGGCCAAGCATAGGCGCAAGACCCGCAATGGATGCGTAGTGGTGTCCAAATAGAATATATTTGTTAGCAGGTACAAAATCGACACCATCATTCATGCTGTGGGCGGGGGTGATATTGTTGTCATCAAGCTCGAAAACTTTGCGACCAAGCACACGTTTGGCATAAAAATGATAGAATGTGAGGTATAAACTGATAACAAGAATAGCCATGACTGCGGGAGACATAATTGATAATCCTTTTGGCGAACAAATATAGTATTTTTGAAATGGAGGCGATACGCTAGCGCAAATATAATTTCATGCGAAGGTTCAGAAATGAAACAGTTTTTTATGATTACAGTAATACTCTTGGCTTTGCTATCATGTCAAAATGAGCCTGATATTGTATTGGAGCAGCAAGATTCAAGCCCAGTGATTGCGCAAGTGGGTGGTAAAGTTTTCCATGATGCTGATATTGATTCTGAAATCATGAGTTTGCCGCAGTCTATGCGTTATATGATGCAAGATAATGCAGCCAGGGCTCAAATTTTGAACGTGATGATTCAACGAGAGGTTGTGGCGCAAAAGGCAAAAGAAATGGGTCTTCATTTTGATCCTTTGATTGCATATCGAATGCGAAAAGCTGAAAATGAAGTGTTAATTCAGGGCATGCGTAACTGGCAGCATACGGGTGTTAAGCCAACGGCAGATGAAAATATTCAAAAGTATTATAAGGAACATATTTCAGACTTTTTTATCTCTAAACAAATTCATGCACGGCATATCTTATTGGCAGATAAACAAGCAGCCTTGGAGCTTCGAAAGCAATTAAAAGCCAAGCCGCAAAGCTTTGCTACATTAGCCGCACAATTTTCCATTGATGACAGTACCAAGGGCAGAGGTGGTGACTTAAACTGGTTTTCTCAAGGTGATATGGTTGAAGCTTTTGACAAGGCAGTCTTTGCCTTGGATGAGAAAAACCCACTAAGTCAGCCGATTAAGACCAAGTTTGGTTGGCATATTGTGCAGTGGCTGGGTGAGCGAAAATCACAAACATCAAGCTTGGAAGATGTAAGCGTTGAAATTCAAGGTATCCTTGAAAAACAAGCGTTAAATACTTGGATTGAAAGCTTGTTGAATGAAGCTGATGTTGAAATCCTCAAAGAGGAGTACCAAACCTTTTAAGAGCTGCATGAAAGCATAGAGCAACCTGCACGTTCTCGCGCCCAATCAGGTCGTTTTTGTGCATACTTTTCCTCAAATTTAGGTTGTTCAGCATAAGGTTGTTTTAAGACCTCAAACAATTCATGTAATGTGCTTAAATCACCTTCATTTGCCTTATCAATGGCAAGTTGCGCCAGATAATTGCGCAAGACATACTTGGGATTGACCTGATTCATGGCTTCTTTGCGATGTTTTACAGCATGGGTTTGAAGCTCCCCTAAATAAGCTTCAAACCAACCATGCCATACTTCGTTGGCTTTGTTTTGCCAATCATCCACATAAAATGCGGGGCTAATGGTTTGGATACATGCCTCTGGGGTGTCTGTTGCCTCAATATTTGCCAACTTGCGGAAGAAAATCGTCATATCTGTTTCCATGATTTCAAGCTTGTTCATCAAGGCTTCTACCAAAGCCTCATCAAACTGATTCAATCCCAACTTTTGGCGCATCATATCTTGCCACGCTGATTTGTATTGCACGGCATAATCATCCAAGATGATTTGCAAGGGCTGCACATCGTCAAAAAGTGGTGCAATGGCTTGGGCAAGTTTCATCAAGTTCCAATGGGCAATGGATGGTTGTTTACCATAAGCATAGCGATGAAATTGAGCGTCGGTGGTATTGGGTGTCCAATCAGGATTATAATCTTCCAGCCAACCGTAAGGGCCATAATCAATGGTCAGTCCGAGAATAGACATGTTATCCGTGTTCATCACCCCATGCACAAAGCCAACCCGCTGCCAATGTACAATCATATCTTTGGTGGTGCCGCAAACTTCAGTAAACCACTTGGCATAGGTTTCTGTTGTGATGTTATCCTCAATCAAATGTGGGAAATAAGTGGTGATGGTGAAATCCAGTAAGGTTTTCAGTGTTTTGATGTCTTGGCGGCTGTTAAAAATTTCAAAGCTACCAAACCTAAGAAAGGTTGGGGCAACGCGGCAGACCACAGCCCCATGTTCATCATCAGGGTTGCCATCATAAAACATATCCCGCCAAACTTGGTCACCTGTGGCACACAAGCTTAAAGCTCGCGTGGTCGGTACGCCCAAGTGAAACATGGCTTCACTGCATAAAAATTCACGCACTGATGAGCGAAGCACAGCCAAGCCATCGGCAGTTCGAGAATAGGGTGTTTTCCCTGCTCCTTTGAGTTGTAAGCTCCAGCGTTCGCCTTGTTGATTGATAATGTCACCCAATACAATAGCGCGACCATCACCCAATTGCCCAGCCCAATTACCAAACTGATGCCCACCATAACACATGGCATAAGGTTTCATGCCATCAAGCAGGGCATTGCCTGAAAAGACCTGTGTAAACCATGCGGACTGACAATGTTCTTCATTTAAGTCCAATAAAGCAGCCGTTTCAGGGCTGGCGATAAGAAGTTGTGGTTTTTTGGTGGGTTCGGGAGTGACCCATGAAAAACATGCTTCAAACACTTGCCGTGTATGATTGTCTGTCTCCGAATCAGCGGGTAAATTTTTCGTAAAGTTATGGTTAAATATCAAAGGATTGTTCAATGTTTCGCTCCGCTTAGGTGTAGCCCAACGACACCTGCAATAATTAAAGTAATGCTCAAAAATTTCATCAAACTTGCAGTTTCATCAAATAAATAAACACCCAACACCGCAATCAAGACAGTGCCAAGCCCTGACCAAATGGCATAAGCCATGCCGATTTCAAACTTTTTGAGGGCAAGGGTAAGCATAGCCAGCGATGCAATGAAAAGTACGACCATCAAAATAGAGGGTAAGGTTTTGCTAAAGCCTTCGGAAAACTTCATAGCCGTTGTGCCAGCCACTTCAAGCAAAATGGCAGAGATAAGAAAAAACCAATGTTGCATAGATGTTTACTCCTTGATGGGTATAGTCGCCCCATGTCAAAATCAACACATGAAGCCAAATTTCGCGCCAACAAAGCACTGGGTCAACACTTTCTTGTCAGCCAAAAAGCCATTCGCACTATTGCAGAAGCCGTGCCAGTTGGCGAGAGCGCGATTGAAATTGGACCAGGGCCAGGCGCGATTACAAGCGCGGTGTTGGCTAGGGTGTCTAAGCTAACGATTATTGAAAAGGATGATCGGTTTGCCGAATTTTGGCAGGAAAAAACAGGTGAATATCCCAACTTGAAAGTGGCGCATGGTGATGTGATGCAAGTGTTGGCGGATGTGGTTCAAGCTGAACATCCCCAATGGATAGTCGGCAACTTACCCTACAATATCAGTGGGCCTTTAACGGCATTGCTGGCCTCGTTTTCATTGTCGGGCGGCATGGTGTTGATGTATCAAAAGGAAGTAGGGCAACGCATTACCGCTGATGCAGGTACTAAAATTTATGGTGGTTTATCCGTATTGGTTCGCCATTATTATACGCCGAAAAGGCTGATTGTTTTACCCCCAGGTGCATTTAACCCACCACCCAAAGTGCACTCTATGGTGATTCAGCTTTTACCGCATGGAAACACACCCAAATGCAGCTACGAAGCCTTGCAAAAAACAGTGCGCCAAGGTTTCGCTCACCGCCGCAAGACCATCTACAACCAATTTCGCGGACAACTCACCCAAGAAGACTACCTAAGCATAGGCATAGACCCAAAAAAACGCCCAGAGCAACTTTTTTATAATGATTGGGTAGAGATTGCACTTTTGCTATATAAGGATAAGTAGGCATGTTTGCTTATAGGATAGGGTAAAGGTTTTGTGTGTTTGGGGGTGGTGATATGGTAATTTTATTGTTTTATAACGGTGGGTTACTGTTAAAGGGCTCTGACCCCTTAACCTGATATAAATGAACTTGTTAAGATATGGGAAAAGGGGACGCTACCCTTTAATGAGGCAAATGGATGCTAAAGAGAACACCGGGGTCAAGTCTTGCAATACGACATTTTATTGTAGTTTTTTCATTTTGAATTAAGGTAGGCATGGGCATAAGGAGGGTAAATGTATGATTGCAAGACTTGACCCCAATGTTCATTTTATAACGGTGGATTACTGTTAAAGGGCTCTGACCCGAATGGCACTAAGTTAAGCAATTTATGCTGTGTTCCCAACGTTTTTCGCCGCATTTACGTTATCACTAAAATGTCTGAGGATTGTCTTTCATTCCAACACAACCGATTCGATTCCTTCAACTTTACGAAGTGCTTTTATTCAATGTTACATTAGTCTAAGTGCCTTTTACGACCAGAAATATAATAGCCAAACCTACCGACTTACATTGAGTGGGTAACTTTATTCAAAAAATCATTTATGCTTCGCCTCTAATTTCACAAGGTAGGTATAGAGCTATTAATACAAACAGCTACTCAATAGAACGTTTAGATCACTTAGGTATCATTGCTGGTGTCATCAAAGATTTGAATATTGTTGAGCTTATTGATAAGCGACTTGGTTCTTTTCAAGGTGAGACCTTATCAGCAGGGGAAACTGTGGCCGGCATGATGATGAATGGGTTGGGTTTTTCTAATAAACCATTGAGTTTAACGCCATTATTCTTCAAGAAAATACCTTTATCACTGCTTTTTCGTGAGGGCGTAAAAGCGGAGGATTTTAATCGTTTTAAATTAGGGCGCGTACTGGATCGCTGTCATGGTTATGGGACTGAACTGTTGTTTAGTGAAATTTCTTTGAATGTTTGCCGTCAGGAGAAGGTTGATACGCGTTTTAATAGCCTTGATAGCACCAGTTTTACGCTGTCTGGTGATTATTTGGAAAAAACGGATGATGAAACCGTTGCGATTAAATTAGGGTACTCCAAGGATCATCGCCCTGATTTGAAACAAGTCATGTTGGAGATGATGGTCAGTCAGGATGGCGGCATCCCGTTGATCGGTAAGGCATTAGATGGAAATGCCTCAGATAATACTGTTTTTAAAGAGCGTAGCGAACAATTACTCGAAAGCTTTAAAGCTTCAGAAACACCACGTTATCTGATTGCTGATTGCAAGCTTTACACCGAGAAAAATGCCCTCAATCTAAAGGAGATTCTGTTTATAACACGCATTCCTAGCAATATTAAACGCGTCAATGAAATCATTGAGCAAGCCCTTGCTGCATCCAACGATTGGCAAAAATTGGATGATGGTCGGATGATGAAAACTGTTGAAATCGAGCATTATGATATCAAACAGCGGTGGCATGTACTTTCTTCTGAAACATCAAAACAGCGGGCAATAAAGCAAGTTGATAAAAAAGTAGCCAAGGCATTGATCACCATTGAGAAGCAGCTTTTTCACCTGCAAGCCAAACGATTCAATTGTGCCGTGGATGCCACAGAAGCAGTAGAAGAAATTGCCAAGAAATGGAAATTCCATAAGCTTAAAGATATTGAAATCATTGAGTATTTAAGCTATGAAGGCAAAGGTCGCCCAAAAAAATATCAGGCACCAACAGGTATAAAGTATCAGGCTATCGCTGAAAATGAACAGGATGTGAATAAAATTGAACGCACAAAAATGAAAGAAGCTCATTATATTATTGGTAGCAATACCGACCCAAAAGAGCTTAGTGATCAAGCTGTGGTGTTGGCTTATAAAGAGCAAAACCAAGTTGAACGAGGCTTTCGTTTTCTCAAAGATCCATTGTTTTTCACATCTACATTATTTGTAAAAAACCAAGGCGAATCATGGCATTATTAATGGTCATGCTGCTTTCATTACTTGTTTATGGTATTGCAGAAAGGCGAATGCGAGCCAGCCTTGCTGAGCAAAAAAAAACATTACCCAATCAAATTAATCAAGCGACTGCTAAGCCAACTTTACGTTGGGTTTTTCAGCTATTACATGGCATTCATTGCCTTAAAATTACCACGCAACATCAAACAGAGCAGGTAATTGAAGGACTTACGCCATTGCATCAAAAAATATTACTTTTATTTGGAAAAACAGTGGGAAATATATATCAAATTCCTCTTAAGAATACCCGCTCAATGTAAGTATTCTCATTGAAAACATTAACCGATTTTGTAAAATATTCAGAATAGTCAAAGAGGTATATCGGGGGAAACACAAAAACTATGGCATAAATTGGCGGGTCGTGGCGGCTTTAGTCAATATGAGATATGGGTTTATTTAGGAAAGATGTCTAATAAGCAGTGCATCTCTTTCTATCAAGGGAATGTCATTTTTAAATGCGAGTATGATGGTATTGCCACTTTTTACTTCGAAACTAAGCAGTTGGTTTTTAAATTCGTGGGCGAGTAATTCATTTAACGCTTCGCGTAATTGGAGTGAGGTATGCCATATATTGAGCACGAGCACACCTTGCTCGGTGAGTGCGTTTTTACAATCACGCAAGTAGGATGATTGCACTTGTTTAGGTTCCATGCCTTCGGCGTTGTATAGATCTGAAAATATAATATCGCTTTTGATGGTCGTGTTTTTTATGTGGTTCGCAGCATCATCGATATGAATGAAAAGGCGATGTGTGTCGGGCAAGTGAAAATGTTCTTTTGCGGTCTTCACCACTGCTTCACGGTATTCAACGGCGTGTACATTTAATTCGGGAAAACTGCTAAGCAGGTTTTTTGTCATTGAGCCGTGCTCATCTGCTGTTGATGAGATACAGGTTCCATGAATATCCATTGTTTATACCTCTTAACCCGCATTATTCACAAATACAGCCGCGCCCTTGCTTGCCCCTTTATTCGCAACAAATCTCTCATCAATCGTTAGTAAGCGCGGCTACGAGCGATTTCTTTAAAATTCGTTGCAAACAAAGGTTCTACGCAATCATCACGACGATTTATGAATAATGCGGGTTAAAGACCTCGGCTGCATCTGCGTTAAAAATAAGCCTTCAGTCCTCATTTATTACCAATAAACTGTGGTTTCACCCTTGTTTTCGCCTTGATTCTCTCAAAAAACCACTACGGTGCAGAGGTCTCTGATAGATTATGGAGTAAGTGAGATATTCTTGCTATCGTGCGCTCATGAATGAAGTGACATCAAATCAGTTAAATTCTGAGCAATACGAAGCAGTACATTATCGGGGTGGACCATTGTTGGTTCTGGCGGGCGCGGGTTCGGGGAAAACACGGGTGATTACCGAGCGCATTGGTGCTTTGGTGGAACGTGACGTGCCTGAAGATGCGATTACAGCCGTGACATTCACCAACAAAGCTGCGCGAGAAATGCGTGAGCGATTGGAAAAACGCTTGGGCGAAAATAAGGTTAAACGACTGCGTATTTGTACATTTCACGCTTTGGGGCTGATGATAATTAGAGAGCATGCCGAACTTGTGGGGCGCAGGGCGCGGATGTCTATTTTTGCTGTGCCTGAGCAAAAGTCTGCCATGCGTTCGGTGCTTACCGATTTGAAGCTGCCTACTGATGGCGATCAAGTGGATAGAGTGTTGCAGAAGGTATCCATGCTCAAAAGTGGGATGGCTGAAAGACAAGACAATGCTATAACCGTGATTGCTGATAAGTATGATGCACTTTTACAAAAAATGAATGCTGTGGATTTTGATGATTGCATTGGTTTGCCACTTCGTATTTTAAATGAAGATACAGATGCTAGAGCTTTGTGGCAAAGCCGATGCCGCCATTTTTTGGTGGATGAATACCAGGATTCAAGTCGAATGCAGTATGATTTTGTACGTTTGTTGGCCCCTGGCAATGCCAATCTCACTGTGGTGGGTGATGATGACCAGTCCATTTATGGTTGGCGGGGTGCTGAAATTAAAAATCTATTTCAATTGGAGCGTGATTATCCCACATTGAAGGTGATTAAGTTGGAGGAAAATTACCGCTCCACAGGTTCGATTTTACAAGGTTCAAACAGTTTGATTGCCAACAACAGCGAGCGGTTGGGTAAAACATTGCGCTCCAATTTGGGTGTGGGGAAAAAGATTCGGGTTTGGCAGGCAGAAACAGCCGACGCAGAAGCCGAACGGGTCACTGCAGAAATCAGAGCGCAACACGCTGCAAACAAGCTGAAGTGGGACGATTTTTGTGTGCTGTATCGCGCATCATTCCGCGCCAGAGCTTTTGAAATGGCCATGCGAGAAGCGGGTGTTCCGTATCATGTGAGTGGGGGTATGTCTTTTTTTGACCGCGCAGAAATTCAAGATTTACTGGCGTATTTGAAATTGGTTGGCAATTTCTCCGATGATTTGGCATTGATGCGGGCGATTTCTCGCCCAAGGCGGGGTGTTGGCAGTAAAACCTTAGAAGTGTTGGGGCAACTTGCTCATGAAAAGCAAAGTTCATTGTTAGAGGCTGCTTTGGAAGATGATTTTGACCATCCTAAAGCACATGTCCTGCGTGCTTTTGCTAAAATGCTGGTGGATATTGAGCATGTGTTTTTATACGGTGAAGCTGATGATGCTTTTGATATACTGCTTTCTGAATCAGGTTTGGAAGAAGCCATTCGCAGCGAAGCCGAAGATGAGGATGAAGCCGAACGGCGCATGGGTAATGTGATGAGTTTGCGCAGGTGGTGGTTGCGTCACAGTGAAAGCGGGGGCGATTTAGCATCCTTTTTGCAGCATGTGTATTTGGCAGCAGATGATAAAGATGATGACCCTGAAGGTCAAATTCGTTTGATGACTGTACATGCCGCGAAAGGCTTGGAATTTTCACATGTATTTGTGGTTGGTATGGAAGCAGGGACATTCCCTCATAAAAGTGCATTGGAAGAAAATCGCTTGGAAGAAGAACGACGTTTGATGTATGTGGCAATGACACGGGCGCGTCACCGTTTGACCCTCAGCTTCGCTAAATCGCAAAAGAAATTTGGGCAGGTTGAGCAAATGGGACCATCACCTTTCTTGAAAGAAATTGATGCTGATGTACTGAACTGGGTGGATAAAGATTCAGGGTCGGAAGAAGATAAAGCAGAAAGTAAAGCAGAGGTGGATGCGCATATGGCAGCCATGCGTGAAATGCTGGGTTTAAATTAAAAGTTATGAATAGTGATCATACACATACCTCTCAATTTCAAGTGACACCACCAGAAAGTATGGGAGATAGAATACTTTTCTTTGATAAGTTGCATGTTTTTTATTACCTTTTTTACCGCTGGTTGGTGTGTTTTCAATATTTAATTTTATGTCGGATTATATGCCGATTGCTATTTTAGAATTAATTTTATTTTTATTGGGGACAGCGACATACTTATTCAGAGAAAGGATAAATAGCCATGTTCTGATGCAAGTGAGTGTAGGTTATATTTCGTTGTTGTTTCTTGCTTTTGTATTTCTCCCAACGGTGGGTGAAAATGCCTATGTTTGGGCCATGGGGCTGCCTTATTTTATAAGTTATATTGCTGGTTCAAGAGCTTCTATATATTGGTCTGTTTCTTTTTTTATAGTAGCGATTGCTCTTGGTGTAAGTCTGTTTCTGATGGGTATAGATTTATATTGGTCTTGGGATATTGCGCCATATTTGATGATGCCATACGTGTTATCAGCTATATTTGCGGCATTGTTTGCTCGAAATTTAGAAAAATATCTCAAAGATTTCATACAAGCGCAGAAGATTATTGTGCAAGACATTAAAATTATTGAAGAAAATGAGGCGAGGTACCGCACGCTTTTGCAATCTTCCATGAATGCGGTTGCGGTGAGTCAAAAAGGGCGATGGGCGTATGCAAACCCAGCCTGTTTAAAGTTGTTTGGTGCATCTTCATTCGAGGTGCTTCAAGGTAAACCGATGATGGATAGTGTGCATCCAGATTCGTGGGCGATTGTTAAAGAAAGAACCAAGCAACTCAAGTATCACCAAGCAACATTATCCATCATTGAAGAAAAATTTTTACGCGTAGATGGCTCTGTTTTTGTTGCCGAAGTGAGTGCATCACCTATTGTTTTTGATGGCGAAGCATCCAATTTGATTAATATCCGAGATATTACTGAACTCAAGCGGCTTGAGCAGGAGCAAAAGACCATGAGCAGCAATTGGCACAAACGCAGCGTCTTGAATCATTGGGTATATTGGCGGGAGGTATTGCTCACGACTTTAATAACTTATTAACTGTGATTTCAGGGAATTCTGAGATGTTACGGATGACAGTTTCGGAGATTGGACATGCAGATAAATACCTCAACTATATTGATGAAAGTTGCGGTTATGCTGCTGACTTATGTCGGCAAATGCTGGCGTATCCTGGTCAAAGTAAACTTGCTGTGGGTGCATTTGACTTGAGTGAGCTGGTTGATTCAATGGGTTCTCTGATTCAATCATCGGCTGATAGTCATGTGAAAATTCGCATGGATTTACTGGGAGCATCATTGGTCACAGTGAAAGCTGATGTCACACAAATTAAGCAAGTTGTGTTAAATGTTATCGTGAATGCTGTGGAGGCTATTGGGCAAAGAGATGGTGAAATTGATCTTCGGACTTATACCACTTATCTTGATCAACAGCAGCTTAAGGATTTGTTTAATGGTCAAGCTATCAAGGCTGGTGAATATGCAGTCTTTGAAGTCCGTGATACAGGCTGTGGCATGTCTAGAGATTTACAGAGGAAAATATTCGACCCCTTTGTGACCACCAAAGCAACAGGATCAGGTTTGGGCTTATCTGCAGTGCTTGGTGTTGTGCAGGCGCACCAGGGTGGTTTGAAGTTGCAGTCCCAAGAAAAAAAAGGCACAACCATTGCTATCTATTTGCCTGTTGCCGAACGTGAAAAAGAAGCTGTAATTCTTTCGCATGAAGACAAAGGTATCGAAGCATGGGCAGGTGGCAGCTTGGCTCTGATTGTTGATGATGAGGACATGGTTCAAGAGGTTTTGGCTTCTTTTGTCCAAGAAATGAGCTTTAAGGTGATCACAGCGTGTGATGGCGAAGAGGCTGTTCTGGTTGTATAAAAACACCATCAAGATTTAAAAGTCGTATTGATGGATGTGACCATGCCTAAAATGGGAGGGGTAGAGGCTATGATGAACATGCGTCATTGTGATGCCAGTGTGCCTATTATTTTACTATCGGGTTATACCCAACGGGATGTGATGAATGAAGAAGGTTTGGATGACCCCTGATGGTTTTATATCTAAGCCCTTTCAAATTGGGGATGTTAAGAAAGTTCTATGTCAAACGATAGGAATAAAATAATGATTCATATTAAAGCGTTAATGGAAAGTAGTGGTGTCAA